>NZ_JAGGPQ010000017.1 GCF_018613675.1 Arthrobacter sp. ISL-85
TCACCGCCGCCCTGTCCTCCCTGAACGCCGGGCTCTACTCCACCGGCCGGATCCTGCGCTCCATGTCCGTCAACGGCTCCGCCCCGCGCTTCGCGTCCCGCATGAACAAAGCAGGCGTCCCCTACGGCGGCATCGCCATCACCGCCACCGTCTCCCTCCTCGGCGTCCCGCTGAACTACCTCGTCCCCGCCGAAGCCTTCGAAATCGTCCTGAACATCGCCTCCGTCGGCATCGTCATGACCTGGGCCACCATCGTCCTCTGCCAAATCCAACTCAAACGCTGGGCCGACAAAGGCTGGGTCGAACGCCCCTCCTTCCGGATGTTCGGCGCCCCCTACACCGGCTACCTCTCCCTGCTCTTCCTCGCCGGGGTCCTCATCATGGTCTTCATCGACTCACCCCTGACCATGCTCGTCACCGCCATCGCCTCCATCCTCATGATCGCCGGCTGGTACGCCTGCCGCACCCGCATCCGCCAAATCGCCGAAACCCGCGACGGCTACACCGGAACCTCCCCCGTCATCGCCAACGCACCGGCTGACACCTTCAAGAAGTAACTGCCTCAAAACGTCCGACGGCGGCACCTGGGCTCTGGAATCCGCAGAGCCCAGGTGCCGCCGTCGGGGTTTAACGGTGGTTCCTGCCCGTCACTTCGACGGCTTGACCACCACAGCCGATCCGCCCCCACGCCTGACCGGCTCGGCTGCGGCCAGGGTCCGCCCGTCCTCCAGGAACTCGATGGCGGTGGCTGCCCCGATCTCCGAGGCGGACGTGAACGAGTCGCCCGATGGCGTCAGCGTGTGGCCGAAGCGCGATGTCAGGGCCTGTCCGTACTTGTCGATGAACGCCGGCTCAGCAGTGACGCTGGCAGTGTTGCGCTGGGACGCGCGGGGCGCCGCAATGGCGTCGGGGGTGCTCATGCCCAGGTCAATGCGGTTGACGATGGTCTGCAGGACGGTGGTGATGATGGTGGAACCGCCCGGGGAGCCCAACGCCAGGAACGGCTTGCCGTCCTCCAGCAGGATGGTGGGCGACATGGATGAACGCGGCCGCTTGCCCGGCTCAATCCGGTTGGGGTCCGTGGCGCTGTAGACCGTGGAGAAGTCGGTGAGCTCGTTGTTGAGGAGGAACCCGCGGCCGGGAACAACCATCCCGGAGCCGCCGGTCTGTTCAATGGTCAGCGTGTACTCCACCACGTTGCCCCACTTGTCCGAGACCGTCATGTTGGTGGTGGAGATGTTCTCCGTGTCCTTTTCATCGGCGAGCGCGGCCGGTTTCGCCGGGCAGGTTCCGTCGTAGGAGCTGACGTTACCGGCCTGCACCGGCTTGGTTGCCGCGTGGTTGGGGTCGAGCTCGCAGGCGCGTTCCTTGCCGAAGATGGAATCAGTCAGGGCCTTCGTGGGGACCTTCACGAACGCGGGGTCGCCGACATACTTTGCGCGGTCCGCGAAGGCGAGGGCGCTGGCCTCCAGGTAGTGGTGCAGCACGGCCGGCTGGTCGGCCTTCAGTGCCGGCAGGTCGAACACGTCCAGGATGTTCAGCGACTCCCCAACGGTGGTGCCGCCGCTGCTGGAGGGCGCCATCCCGTAGACGTCATAGCCGCGGTAGTTCACGTGGGTGGGGTCCTGGTCCAGCGCTTCGTAGTCGGCCAGGTCCTCCGTGGTCATGGAACCTTTGGGGACGGGGAGGGTAGTGTCCTTGGACTTGGGCGGGTTTTGCACGGTCTTGGCGACCTCTTCCGCCAGAGGCCCGTTGTAGAACGCGCCCATGCCCTTATCCGCCAGAAGCCGGTAAGTGTCGGCGAGGTCGGGGTTCTTGAACACCGACCCCACCTCCGGGAGCTTCCCGTCGTGCAGATACAAGTCCTTCGTGGATGTAAACGCTGCGAAGCGCTTCTGGTTGTCCGCCGTCTGCTGGCGGAACGTATCATCCACAACAAAACCGCGGTCAGCGACCTCGATGGCGGGTTCCAGGGCCTTCTTCAAACTGAACTTGCCCCAACGCTCCAAGGCGCGCTCCCACGTTGCGGGCGTACCCGGAACGCCCACGGAGACACCGCTGGTGACGAGCTCGGGGGTAAACGGGTAGGGCTTTCCAGTGGCGGGATCGATGAACGCATCGTGCTTGATCCCTGCCGGCGCCGTTTCCCGTCCGTCGATGGTACTGACCTTCCCGGACTTGGCGTCGTAGTAGACAAAGTAGCCGCCACCGCCGATTCCGGCGCTGTACGGTTCGGTGACTCCGAGGGTGGCTGCCGCGGCAACGGCGGCGTCGACGGCATTTCCGCCATGCCTGAGGACGTCGATGGCCGCCGCTGACGCTTCCGGGTCTACAGTGCTGACGGCGCCGCCGTAGCCGGTGGCTGTGGGATTCTTGCCGGTGTGGCGCTCGTCGCCTTCATGCTGATTTGTTGCAACGGCAGGGCTCACGGCCCCGGTGGTGACGCTTATGGCCAGCGCCGCAGTAACAGCTGCGAGCCGGCGTCCGAGGTGTGGCATGGTGGCTCCTAAAGGGATGTCGAGTGATGTGGGCCACGCTACTCTTCGGGTATGACACACTCAACGAACACCGGAAAGGAAGGGCATCATGCCAGGATCCAAGCTCGCAGTGGTGGGCGCCGGGAGTGTCGGGACCTCGTTGGCATATGCCGCCCTGATCCGCGGTTCGGCCAGCAATATCGCGCTCTATGATGTCAACACCCCAAAGGCGGAGGCGGAAGCCCTGGACCTGGCGCATGGCAGCCAGTTCGCAGCGGCGTCGGCGACCGTCACCGGGGGCGGGGATATCGCCGTGACGGAAGGTGCCGACGTCGTGGTCATCACCGCGGGGGCAAAGCAGAACCCCGGCCAGAGCCGCCTGGACCTTGCCGGCACCAATGTGCGGATCCTTGAGCAGCTGATGCCTCCGTTGCTTGAGCGGGCACCGGACGCCGTCTATGTCCTGGTAACCAACCCCTGCGACGTCCTGACCGTGGCCGCCCAGCGCATTTCCGGCCTGCCCCCGCAGCGGATCTTTTCCTCCGGCACGGTGCTGGACACGTCCCGGCTGCGCTGGCTGCTGGCCCGCCGGGCCGGGGTTTCCGTCACCAGCGTCCACGCCAGCATGGTGGGCGAGCATGGCGACACCGAGTTCCCGCTCTGGTCCGGCGCCACCATTGGCCCGGTACCGATCCGCGACTGGACGGCCGACGGCGAGCGGATCTTCACGCCCGAATGCCTCGCCGACACTGCCAAGGAAGTGGTGCAGGCCGCCTACAAGGTGATCGCCGGCAAGGGGGCCACGAACTACGCCATCGGCCTGTCCGGTGCCCGGATTGTGGAGGCGCTGCTCCGCGACGACAACGCCGTCCTGCCCGTCTCCACCGTACTGTCGGGGCTTCACGGAATCTCCGGGGTGGCGCTGTCCCTCCCCAGCGTGGTGGGGCGGGGCGGCGTGCACCGCGTCCTGGAAACACCCATGGACGACGTCGAGCTGGCGGCGCTGCGGCATTCCGCGGACACCCTGCGTCACACCATGGACGCGCTGGGCCTCTGAAAGACCCCCATGCAACGCCGCTGCAACCCTTCCGGACGGCGGCTTCGCATAAGCTCACTTCCACGTGCCAAACGCTGACCCGAACACGGCTGGCTCAACGACGAACCAACAGGAGCAAGCATGACCAACTGGCGGATCAGGGATTTCCATTCGGCCGACCTGGACGGCATCCTGCACCTGTGGGAGACGCTGAAGGCCAACAACGTAGAACCGGTCTATGCCCTGTCCGAGGTCCTCGCCTCGTGCGAAAAAGACCACGCCGTGGTGGCGGTACAGGGTGACCAGGTGGTCGCTGCCGCCGTCGGACGTGCCGCGCACGACCAAGGCTGGATCGTGTTCCTTGCCACCCTGCCGGAGTACCGCGGCAGGGGCATCGGCACCTCACTGCTCGCCGCCGTCGAAAACCGCATGGCCCCGCACGGCCTGAACAAGCTCTCGGCACTGATGCCGGAATCCGAAACCCGGGTGGAGGCGTTCCTGGGCCGCGGCTTCGCGCTCAAGAAGAACCTCCGCTACTTCGAACGCACCATCCCGGTCCAGCGGCAGGAACTCGGCGCACTGGGGCAACTCGGCGGCCGCGTCCTGGCGCGCGACCTGTGGGAAAACGTCGCTGGCATGCGCAAGGAAAAGGAACTGCTCGAACGCCGCCTGGTGCTTCCACTCGCCGAGGCGGACCTGGCTGACGAGTTCGGCGTGGTGCCTCCGCGCGCCGTCGTCCTTTTCGGCCCGCCCGGGACCGGCAAGACCACCTTCGCCAAAGCCATCGCGTCGCGGCTGGAATGGCCTTTCGTGGAAGTGTTCCCTTCCCGCCTGGCCGGGGATCCGCAGGGGCTGGCCGGGGCGCTGCGCGAAACATTCCTGGAGATAGCCGAGCTGGAGCACGCCGTCGTGTTCATTGATGAGGTGGAGGAGATCGCCTCCCAGCGTGCCGGTGATCCGCCGTCGCCGCTGCAGGGCGTGACGAACGAGCTGCTCAAGATCATCCCGGCGTTCCGCGAACAGCCCGGCCGCCTCCTGGTCTGCGCCACCAACTTCATCCGCGCCCTGGACTCCGCGTTCCTGCGCCATGGCCGGTTCGACTACGTCATCCCCATCGGGCTGCCGGACCGGCAGGCCCGCGAGGCGATGTGGCAGCGGTTCATCCCGGCGGCCGTAGTGGATGCCGTGGACGTGGAGCTCCTGGTGGAACGCACCGAGGGTTTTTCCCCGGCGGACATTGAGTACGCTGCCCGCAGTGCCTCCCAGCGGGCGCTGGAAAAAGCGGTGTACGACGACGGCGGGCTGGCCTCAGGAGGCGAAGTTTCCGTCCGCGAGGCGGTGCGGAAGGGTCCCTCCACCCAGGACTACATCGATGCCATCGGTGACACCCGGACTACCGTGAGCCCCGAAGTGCAGGCGGATTTCCTGGAGGACATCGAGTCGCTGGGGCGGGTCTAAGCCCCGGGGCCGGCGTCGTACCGGAGGTTTTCGTAGTCGGTATCGTCCGCCTCGTCCAACTGCGCATCGAACTCCTCCAGCAGCCAGGGATTGACGCGGGCCAGGATCTTGCGGATCTCCTCCACTTCAACGGCGGCGTAAAGCACCGGCCGGGCATCCGGGTACTTGGTGACCGGCGGCTTATCCGGCCACTTTTCCGCCAGCGCCTGGACTCGCTCGGGCAGTGAGTTATGCGCATTGTCAGCGATCTTGACCAGCGCGGCATCATGGTCCTGGGCAATCTCGTGAATCCCCGACAGGTAGTCATCCGGGTTGCTGTGCAGCCGGTTGGTGACCCGTTCAATGATGTCCACCGAGCGCTCGGGGACGCCCATCTCCAACAGGGCCTGCCGGGTCATGGGTGTATCCTCGGCGATGTCGTGAAGGTATCCCGCGATGCGGATCTCATCGTCGAAGTCCGCCAGGGCGTCACCCACAGCCAGGACGTGTTCGCGGTACGGCCGCTTGAGCTTGTCCTTTTGGCGGTTGTGCGCCACCTCCGCCAAGACCTTGGCGGTCTCCACGGAGAACCTGGGGGCAGCGTTTTGATCCGGAATGTACTCGTCTGACATGCACCAAGCCTAAAGCTTGGGCTGGGCCGCTCCAGCCCAGACCCAGGGTTTCGCCGGCAGGCTAGTGGGGTCAAAAGCCGTCAAAGCGTGGTCCAGAGTTCCGGGAGGCAGTCCCAAGGAAGCGAGCAGCCGGTCCCGAACCTCCGCCAGCGGTGTTCCCGTCCTGGCAAGGTCCGCGAGCGTGACGGCACCGTCGCGTTTGGCCAGCCGCGCGCCGTCGCGGTTTACCACCAGGGGAACATGCGCATATTCCGGTACGGGAATATTCAGGAGGGACGCGAGATAGGCCTGCCGCGGGGTAGACGGGAGCAAGTCATCACCGCGGACCACTTGGTCTATGCCCTGCTCGGCATCGTCGACCACCACGGCGAGGTTGTAGGCGGTGACGCCATCGTTCCGCCGCAGCACGAAGTCGTCCACGACCCCGGTGAACTGGCCGTGGAGGACGTCATGGACGGTGAACTCAGCGACACCGGCGCGCAGCCGGAGAGCCGACGGGCGGATGGAGCGCTTGAACTCCAGCTCGGCGCGGCCCAGGTTGCGGCAGGTTCCGGGGTAAGCGCCCTGCGGGGCATGGGGCGCCGACGCCGCTTCCTGGATCTCCCGGCGTGTGCAGAAACACTCATAGGTCAGCCCGGCCGCCTCGAGCCTGGCGATCGCCTCAGCGTAGAGGGGGCCGCGCGCCGTTTGCCTCACCACGTCACCGTCCCCGGTCACGCCGATGGCGGCCAGGTCCCGCAACTGCTCCGCCTCCGCTCCCGCTCGGGCCCGGTCAAGGTCCTCCACCCGCAGCAGGAATTTCCGGCCGCTGGAGCGGGCGAAGAGCCACGCAAGGATGGCGGTGCGCAGGTTCCCGACATGCAGCTCCCCGGAGGGACTGGGAGCAAAGCGGCCGGCGGAGGTCATGGCACCACCTTAGGCGGAAGAACACAAGAGCCCCTCAGCTACCGAAGACTTCGTCAGATCCGACGCGTCGGTAGCTCAGGGGCTCTTGCCGTGTTTGCAGAGTGAGTTGGTGTGAACAAGCCTCAATCAGCGGCGGCCTCCTTGCGGGAAGCGGTGTCCAGCGCCCCGGGTGGTGTGCCGGGAACCTGTAGCCTGCGGGACCAGCGGTAGCTTTTGTCCTTGTTGCCACTATTCCAGCAGACCTCATACAGTTGGAACAACAAGCAGGGCTTGGATTAGTCACTCTGATCAAATCCTGCCGTAGAGCCAGGCAGGAAGTGATCAGATTGCAGGAGCTGGACGCCACGGACAAGCGCATCCTGAACGCCCTGGATGCGGACCCTCGCGTCCCCATCATGGTGCTGGCCCAGAAACTGGGCCTGGCACGCGGAACTGTACAGTCGCGCCTTGAGCGGATGACGGCGTCGGGCGCCCTCCGCCCCAACAGCAGCCGGGTACTGCCTTCTGCGCTCGGCCGCGGCGTGGCTGCAGCCGTCAGCGCAGAGCTCGACCAAAGCCACCTGAACGAGGCCATCGCCGCGCTGCGCAAGATCCCCGAAGTTTTGGAGTGCCACGCGCCGGCCGGGGACACCGACCTCCTCATCCGCGTGGTGGCCAAAAGCCCGGACGATCTTTACCGGGTGTCCGAGGAGATCCGCCTCTGCCCCGGCATTGTCCGCACCTCCACGAGCATGTTCCTCCGTGAGGTCATCCCGTACCGGACTGCCGGGCTGCTGGACAGCTGAAGACAGAGCACCGCCAAGGCTACACCGGCGGCCCGGCGTTGGACTTCAGGTTCTTCATGACCAGCGTTGACGTCAGCCGTTCCACGCCGGGCAGGGACGTCAGTTCGCTGTCATAAAAGCGCTGGTAGGCCGGCAGGTCTTCGGCAATGACTTTCAACAGGTAATCCGGCGAACCAAAGAGACGCTGTGCTTCCACGATGTTTGGGTTGTCCGCCACCCGGTTCTCGAAGATCTCCATGGTGGGCCGGTCCACCTGGCGGAGCGTGACAAAGACGATCGCCTCGAACCCCAGGCCAACAGCGGCCGGATCAATGTCAGCCTTGTACCCACGGATTACTCCGGACTGCTCCAGGTCCCGCAGCCGGCGGTGGCACGGCGCAACCGTCAAACCCACCTTCGCGGCAAGGGCGGTAGCCGTCATCCGGCCATCCTCCTGGAGGTGGCGCAAAATATTTCTGTCGATTCCATCAAGCACGCAATAAAGATACTGCCTCCATCGCGGTGGGAGCGAAAACAGGACAGCACTTTTGGCCGGATTCTTTCTATGGTTGCTCCTGAGAGCCCTTCGACAGGAGAAACCCCATGAATCCGCAGCTGTTCCTGGCCTTTTTGGTGGTGGCCGCAGCCCTTGCCTGCACGCCGGGAGTGGACTGGGCGTACACCATCGCGGCCGGCCTCAGGCAGCGCAGTTTTGTCCCCGCGGTCGCAGGGCTCTGCGGCGGCTACGTCCTCCACACCGCCCTGCTGGTGGCAGGCCTGGCCGCGGTGCTGGCCGGAATGCCCGGCGTCCTGGGCTGGATCACCCTCGCCGGCGCCGGCTACCTGCTGTGGCTCGGCGTGGGAACCCTGCGGTCCTGGCGCGCGGCCAGCTTCAGTGCGGACGCCGCCGTCGGTCCTGGAACGCAGCTGCGCACCTTCCTGCAGGGCATGGGCACCAGCGGTATCAACCCCAAGGGCCTGCTCTTCTACGTGGCCCTCATTCCGCAGTTCGTCAGCGCCGATGCCTCGCTGCCCGTGCCGGTGCAGTCAGGCCTGCTGGGGATGACATTCGTGGCGCTGGCCGGGGTGGTCTACACGGCGGTGGCCCTGCTGTCCCGCACCTTGCTGCAGAGCAGGCCCGGGGCCGCGCGGGCAGTGACCCTGGCCAGCGGCATCATCATGGTGGCGCTGGGAGCCGTGCTGCTCGGCGAGCAGCTGCTGCCATTCCTGGCCGGACGCGCCTAGCCTGCAGACGGTCCCCTAGTCGCCGCTGAGTTCCTTCCAATCCTGCTCCCAGATGCGCCGCATCTCCTCGTCCTTGCGGATGGGCACGGGCGCCTCGAGTTCGCGCTGCCGTTCCGCATCCCCGCGCCGGCGTCCCCAGTCGCGCGGGTTGAGGGACCGGCGGCTTGATTCCAGCACCAGCAGCGCCCGGTCCGTCAAAGCATCGTTGCGGAGCGCAAGGTGCGTCTTTCGCCGGCGCAGGACTTCGGCGATCGCCTGGTGCGCCGCGTCCAGCCGGCCTTCCCTGCGCAGGGCGCGGGCGCGGACCAGCAACAGGGCGGCGGAGAGATCGTCCGCGTTCAGCAGACCCTCCGTCCAGTCGATGACGGTGCGGCTTCGGCCAAGGCTGAGGGCCAAGGAGCACCGCGCCAGCGCCATGGGGAGCGACGGCGGCAGCCCGGTGAGCGCGTCGAGCGCGGCTTCCGTGCGTCCGGTCTCGCGTAACGAGTGGGCCAGGGCAAGGAACACCGATTCCTCGCTGAAGAGCACCGGGACCTCCACCCGCTCGGCAAGCTCGATCCGGGTGACAATCCGGGTGAGGTATGTGGATGAGTACCGATTCGCTTCGTCATCGTTCCTGGTGGTGAGCCCCCGCTGGAGGAGCTCGGAAGCACGCAGGTAGCCGCCGTGCTTGTACACCAGAAGCCCGGCCATCAGATAGCAAAGGCCGGCCCAGCCCGGGTAGGCACGGGCCAGGGTGATCAGCCGCTCCGGTTCGCGGCTGGTGAAGACGGCTTCGTGGACCACCTTGGCCGGCTTGGGCAGCAGCCGCTTGAGCCGCGGCACCTCGCCGTCGATGGACAGCAATGCCGGGTTGCGTCCGCCCAGGACACCTGTCAGCAGGCCGCCCACTCCCCCGGCAAGATCGTGGACAGGAGTGCGCAGCTGGGCCTGGCCGAAGGGGGTGAGGTCGCGGCTGTCCCAGTAAATCGGTGCGGTGTCCCCGGCGCTCATCCTTCCATGCTAACCGGCAGGGGTTCACAGCTGGATGCCCCGTGTCCCGGACGCATGAACGCCGAAGGCCTTGTCCCCGGCGTCATTTTCGGGAAGGGTGGCAAGCATCCTTAGTAATCACTGCGGTGAAGGAGAAACCCATGCAGATCGACAAGAACCAGATCCTCGAACTCCTGCGGTCGCAGGGAGACCAGGAAAAGGCCTCGCAGGCGGAGTCGGAGCTGCCGGACCAGGTGGACACCGAGCAGCATGCGGGACTGCTGTCCAAACTCGGCATCAATCCGGCCGACTTGCTGTCCAAGCTTCCCGGCGGGCTGGGGGACAAACTTCCGGGCGGCCTGGGAGACAAGCTCGGCGGGCTGGGCCTCTAAGCTACTGGGGCTCTGAGAGTCAGCCGTTGGCGGCGGCTATCCAGACCCCGATGACCCAGGTGCTGGCCGCCAGGCAGGCGAGCCCGAATTCGGCGAGCATCCCCAGGCCGGTGGCCTTCAATGCCGCCAAACTGGACCGCGCCGCCGTCGAGATGTTCCGCGTGCGGAGAAATTCGCTGGCCAGCAGGCCCCCGGCGAAGCCAGCAAAGAGCCCCACCACCGGGATGATGAACATCCCCACGACGCCCGCCACCAGGGCCACTGCGATGCTGCGGCCGGGAATGGCGTGCTGCTTCAGCTTCCTCCCCGTGAGGACAGCGCCGGCAGTCATCCCCGCGGCGACAAAGATCATGGCCACCGCGAAGACCACCCACCCGGCCGTCCCGGCACCGCCCCAGATGGCCCACGCCAGCAGGCTCACGCCGATCAGGACACTTCCGGGCAGGACGGGGATGATGGTGCCCGCCACCCCCACCAGGATCGCCAGGCCGCACAGGATGGTCACCACGGTCTCGGAGCTCATGGTCCCCAGTCTAGGGTCCGGTTCAGCGCCTTAACGCCCGACGGGAAGGGAGTCCTACTCCGCTTCCACCGCCGCGGCGACCGCGGCGGTGACGGCCGGAGCAACGCGCGGGTCCAGGGGGCTGGGCACGATGTAGTCGGCAGACAGGTCCTCAGCCGCGAGCTCTGCAATGGCGCGCGCCGCTGCAAGCTTCATTGCCGGGGTGATGCGGCGCGCACCGGCGTCAAGAGCACCGCGGAAGATGCCCGGGAACGCCAGGACGTTGTTGATCTGGTTGGGGAAGTCGCTGCGGCCGGTGGCAACCACCGCGGCGTACTTCACGGCAACCTCGGGCAGGACTTCGGGGTCCGGGTTGGACAGTGCGAACACGATGGCGTCCTGGTTCATGGTGGCCAGGTGTGCCTCGTCCAGCTTTGAGGAGGAGACGCCGATGAAGACGTCAGCTCCGGCCAGCGCCTCAGCGGGGCCGCCGGTGACGGCGCGGGGGTTGCTGCGGCCGGCGATGTCCGCCTTCTTGCTGGCCGGATCAGCCGCCAGATCGGGGCGGCTGCTGTTGATGACGCCGCGCGAGTCCAGCAGGACTACGTCGCTGGTGCCGGCTGCGAGCAGGATCTCGGCGACGGCGATTCCCGCCGCGCCGGCGCCGGACACCACTACCTTCAGCCCTTCCAGGCTGCGGCCGGTCACCTTGGCGGCGTTGGTCAGTGCGGCGAGGGCAACCACGGCGGTGCCGTGCTGGTCGTCGTGCATGACCGGGCAGTCAAGGGCTTCGATCAGCTTTTCCTCGAGCTCGAAGCAGCGCGGGGCGGAGATGTCCTCAAGGTTGACCGCGCCGAAGCTGGGGCGAAGGCGGACCAGGGTTTCCACGATCTCGTCCACATCGGTGGTGTTGAGGACCAGCGGGATGGAGTCAAGGTCGCCGAAGGTCTTGAAAAGCGCGGACTTGCCTTCCATGACGGGCAGCGATGCGCTGGGACCGATGTTGCCCAGGCCCAGGACGGCGGTGCCATCGCTGACCACCACCACCAGGCGCTCGGCCCAGGTCAGCGTGCGGGCGAGTTCGGGCCTGGCATGGATGGCGCGGCTGACCTCGGCCACACCAGGGGTGTAGGCGATGGACAGGTCCCGCTTGTTGGACAGCGGAACAGTGCTGGTGACGGACAGTTTGCCGCCCTGGTGTGCGCCAAAGATCTCGTCTTCGGTCAGGGCCGTGGCTGCTGAATTGTCGGTGGCTGTGGATGCGTCAATGGACACGTCATTGTCTCCTGGTGCTGGCCGTGGGCGCACGGCACATGGGGCTGGAGCCCGGGTGGGCCCAAGCAGGGAAGTAGTGCGACAGGAAACCCAGGGGTGGCGGGTCCGTAGGAACGCCGGGGATGTTTCCGCCCTGCCGCTCCGGTGCCTCCATGGTAGGCAGCCCCACATGGGCTTGTGGGCACGTCTTGAAGGGCACGGCACGCGACAAAACGTTTAGGCGGGGGAGATTGTGGCCCGCATCACGTGATTATGGCGGATTTAATACAGATCCGGTCTAGACCAGTTACGCGGATCGGCCCTCTGTTAACCGGATTCGGCAGCCGGGGAGAGACGGCCGCAGGCCTTTTTGAGGTCTTCCTCGGCTTCGAAGAGGGAGAGCCGGCGGTTCCGCACGGACTGGACCAGACCAGTGACCGTCAGGAGGAGGACTCTTGCGCCGACTGCGTCACCGCAGGCTCCGGCCACCAACTTCTCACTGAGCGCATCAATCTCGCGCAGGAGTTCAGTGGTGTCCTTTTCCGGGAGGTACACGCCCCGGCTGAGGCACTGCTCCACCGCGGGCTGCATGACCCGCATGTGAAAAATCTCCATGAGCAGGCCGGAAAGTGCGCGGCCCCGGAAGCGCTGGGACGAGCCACGGGAACCCGCCTGCAGCTCGTCAAGCTGCTGCCGGTACAGTGCCAGCATCAGATGGCTGGGGGATGGAAAGTAGCGGTAGAGCGTGCCCAACGGAACGTCTGCCTTTTCTGCGACCTCGGAGAGTTCCACGGCATCCAGGCCCGTGCGGGCAAACCCTGCAGCGGTGTCCAGGATCCGTGCGTAGCGGAGGCGCTGGCGTGGAGCGGACGGCCTGGCGGCCATGGGCGGATGGTCTGAAAAAGTCTCGGGCATCAGCATTCCGGGGTTGTGTCTTAGGGACTGCGGCCAGGAGCGCCCCCACTTCCGTACCGCCCTGCAGCCCGGCTCAACTATACGGCACCGGTCCATGCCCCAATTAGTCAGCGGCCTTATCTTCAGGTACCCAAAGCGTCAGTCGACGCCCCTGATCTTCACCACGAAGACCGCGCCCAGCAGCCCAATGACCGCTGCGGTAAGGAACAGTGTCCGGTACCCTCCCCCGTAGTTCACGGCCAGCAGCGCCAGGGCCGGAGCAACCACCTGCGGCAGCGAGTTGGCGACGTTGATGACGCCCATGTCCTTGCCCCGGCTGACGGCGAAGGGCAGCACCTGGGTCAGCAGCGCGAAGTCCACGGCCAGGTAGGCGCCGAACCCGATGCCCAGGACGGCAGCGCCGGCGAGCGCACCGGGCCACACGGGAAAGAACGCCATGATGGCGCCGGCCATGGCAATGGTGGCGGACGAGCCAATAACGAAAGGCTTCCGCCTGCCCACCCTGTCGCTCCAGGGTCCGGCAAGGACGGCAGTGATCATCACCATCACCGCGTAGATGCCGGTCAGGACCAGCACCCCGGCGGCTGGGTCCTCGTGGTGGATGATGTCCCGCAGGAAGAAGAGCAGGTAGACGATGGTGAGCTGGTTGCCCACGTTGACCAGGAAGCGGGTGAGCCAGGCCCAGGCGAAGTCGGAGTAGCGCCGGGGGCTGATCCAGAAGCCGCGCAGGAAACTGCCGATCCGGAACCTCGTGGGCGCGTCCTTCGGCAGCGCGGGGTCGTTCCGGTGCAACAGGTACGGCAGCACGGACAGCAGCAGAGCGCCCGCGCACAGCCAGTAGCCCACCATGAAGTTGCCCGACACCACCGCGCCGAAGACGGCTCCGGTAAGGATGCCAAGGGTCTGCCCCATGGCAGCGAGCCCGCCCACTCCCCCGCGCTGGGCCACGGGAACCCTGTCCGGGACGGCCGCCGTGATGGCTGCATAGGCGGCGTTTGCACCAAGCTGCACCAGGCACCAGAAAAGCACCATGAGCGCCACTGCACTTGAGAAGGACATGGCCAGGAGCGCCGCTGTGGCCAGCACAGCCCCGGCCAGCACCCATGGGGCCCGGCGGCCGAAATGCGAAGTTGTCCGGTCAGAGAGTGCGCCGAACAGGGGATTGGCCACCAGTGAAACAGCGGCCCCGCAGGCAGTCACCAGCGAGAGGATGGCCTCCTTGGCGGGAGCATCGATGCTGATGGCCTGCTGGCCGATGAAGACGTTGATGGGGCCGAAGAAGGCTGCGTTGATGCCCACGTTCACCAGCACCAGGCCGGTGACCCAGCGCGCGGTGACCTTTTCCCTGGGCTCGGCGAGCGCCGACGTCGTGCCTTCCCCTGCGGAGGCGCGCTCCAACGGCGCAGGCGTGTCGGACAGACTCATGGCGGGCTCCCCCTGGTGCGGCCGGTTTGCGGTGGGATCAGACTATCGTGGGCGGTACCTGGCCGCGCCGCGCCAGGTGCCGGATGTGCATAACCCACCACTACTGCGAGGAGAGCCCAAGTGAGCACAACAGCAGGAAACGGATCCGCTGCAACCGTGAACACCGCGGACCTCTATGATGAGCGCGGCGACGGGCTGGCATCGGTGTCCCTGCAGTTCCAGTCCCTGGGCGGCCGATCCCACTTCAGCGGTCCGGTCCGGACCATCCGCTGCTTCCAGGACAACGCCCTGGTGAAGTCCACGCTCAGCTCGCCCGGGAACGGGGCGGTACTGGTGGTGGACGGCGGCGGCTCGCTGGGCACTGCCCTGATGGGGGACATGATCGCGGAAAGTGCCGTGGCGAATGGCTGGGCCGGAGTGATCATCAATGGCGCCATCCGCGACCGGGTGGCCATCGCGGAACTGGACCTCGGCGTCAAAGCCCTGGGGAGCAACCCCAGGAAGAGCCACAAGGCCGGTGCCGGCGAGGTGGACGTGGACGTGGTGATCGACGGCGTGACCTTCCGTCCCGGAGCCGCCGTCTGGTGCGACCCGGACGGGATCCTCGTGGAACCCTAGCGAACGGCGGCCAAAGCTTCGCGGCGAAAAACGCGGAGCGGGGAATGGAAACAGCCGGTAAGATAGTTACTGAAAGCAACTATCGCTGCTTATATCCTTTTCTTCCCCTTGGAGCACCCATGTCCAAAGCCGCTGCCGCGCCACGCACCGGAGAAGTCCTGACACAACGCCAGATCGTCACCGTGATGGTCGGCCTGATGCTGGGCATGTTCCTGGCATCCCTTGACCAGACCATCGTCTCCACCTCCATTTACACCATCGCCAACGACCTGGACGGGCTCTCCCTGCAGGCGTGGGCCACCACCGCGTACCTGATCACCTCCACGGTCAGCACCCCGTTGTACGGCAAGTTAAGCGACATCTTCGGACGCCGCCCGCTGTACCTGACGGCGATCCTCATCTTCCTGGTGGGCTCGCTGTACGCCGGGTCCGTGCACTCGATGACCGAACTTGCCGTTGCCCGCGGCATCCAGGGCCTGGGCGCCGGCGGCCTGCTGGCCCTGGCGCTGACCATCATCGGCGACATCGTCTCGCTCAAGGACCGCGCCAAGTTCCAGGGCTACTTCATGTCCGTGTTCGGCATTTCCTCCGTCCTGGGCCCCGTGGTGGGTGGTGCGTTCGCCGGTTCCGCCAACATCCTGGGTTTTGACGGCTGGCGCTGGGTCTTCTTCATCAACATCCCCATTGGCCTCGCCGCGTTGACGGTGGTGTTCCTGTTCCTGCACCTGCCCGCCAAGCACCTGAAGCAGAAGATCGACTACTGGGGCGCTGCCGCCATCACCGTGGCCATCGTTCCGCTCCTCCTGGTCGCCGAGCAGGGCCGCACCTGGGGCTGGACCTCCCTGAACTCCTTCCTCTGCTACGGCCTGGGCGTGGTGGGCATCGCCTGGTTCCTGCTGGCGGAGAAGCGTGCCGGCGACTACGCCCTCATCCCGCTCCGGCTCTTCCACAACATCACGTTCGGGCTGTCGTCGCTGCTGAACTTCATCATCGGCATCGGCATGTTCGGCGCCATCGCCATGCTCCCGATGTACCTCCAGCTGGTGAAGGGCCTCACCCCCACCCAGGCGGGCCTGATGATGATCACCTTCACGGTGGGCATCCTGTTCGGTTCCATCACGGCCGGCCGAACCATCTCGGCGTCCGGGACGTTCCGCATCTTCCCCATCATGGGCACCGGCATCCTGACCGCGGCCGCCCTGGTCATGGGTTTCTCACTGGGGGTGGACACCGAACTGTGGGTTCCCGGACTCATCGCCGTCTTCTTCGGCGTCGGCCTGGGCTTCTGCATGCAGCCGCTCACCCTGGCCATGCAGACCTCGGTTCCGCCGCGGGACATGGGCGTGGGAACCTCCTCCGCTGCGTTCTTCCGCTCGATGGGCGGCGCGGTGGGCACCGCCGTCTTCATCTCGATGCTCTTCAGCCTGGCCGCCAACCGGATTGCCGACAGCATGAAGGCCGCCGCCACGGATCCGGCGTACCTGGCCGTCCTGAAGGATCCCGCCGTGGCGTCGGACCCCGCCAACGCCAAGCTGTACGACTTCTTCAAGAACGGGGCGTCAAACGATTCCCTGAATGACACCAGCTGGCTGCATACCGCCAACAGCACCCTCACCAGGCCCATTACGGACGGTTTTGCCACGTCCATCGACACCGTGATGCTGACGGCGGCGGCGCTGACGGGGCTGGCGTTCCTCATCAGTTTCGCCCTTCCCCGGAAGAAGCTGACCGACCAGAAGGCGTCCCCACAGGACAAGGACAGCGTGGAGATCCCGGCGCACTAGCCCGGGAACGCATGGGTCAGACGACGACGGCGGCACGGCCCGCCGTCGTCGTCTTCTTTGCGCAGGTCAACGGGGCGGCGGCATTCCCCCAGGTGGATCGAGGGGCCGCGGCATGGAACACTTGCGGGAGCACACCGGGCAGGTACCCGGTTCCGCAGCCGACGACGTCCGCGCAGAATCCACCACACCAAGACCCAGGGAGAACCATGCCCACTGCACAGGAGCAGACCAATACCGGGATACCACAGCGGGTGATCTGGCTGGCCCTTGCGGGGGCGGTGGGCGGATTCCTCTTCGGTTTCGATTCATCAGTGGTCAACGGTGCGGTGGACGCCCTGAAGGGGGAATTCGCCCTGTCCGAGGCCGTGACAGGCTTCGCCGTGGCCGTCGCCCTGTTGGGCTGCGCGGCCGGCGCCTTCCTTGCCGGCAAGGTGGCGGACCGGCATGGCCGCATCCCCGCGATGAAACTTGGCGCGCTGCTCTTCCTGGTCAGCGCCGTGGGAACCTGCTTCGCTTTCGGCGTCTGGGACCTGGTGTTCTGGCGCCTGGTGGGCGGCCTGGGCATCGGCCTGGCATCGGTGATCGCCCCGGCCTACATCTCGGAGATTTCGCCACGGCAGGTGCGCGGCCGCCTGGCCTCGCTGCAGCAACTGGCCATCACCACCGGTATCTTCGCCGCCCTGCTGTCTGACGCCCTCCTGGCCACCAGCGCCGGCGGGGCGGACCAGTCATTCTGGCTGGGCATTGAGGCGTGGCGGTGGATGTTCCTCGCTGCCGCCGTCCCCGCCGTCGTCTACGGCTGGATTGCCTTCACCCTGCCGGAATCCCCGCGGTTCCTGGTGTTCAAGGGGAAAGAGGATGAGGCCCGGAAAGTCTTCACCTCCATCGCACCCGCCGAGGACACCGACCGGCACATCCGCGAGATCCAGGAAGCCATCGAAGAAGACAAGGCGGCCGGCCAGAAGGGCTCGCTGCGCGGCAAGACCCTGGGCCTGCAGGCAGTGGTCTGGGTTGGGATCATCCTGTCCGTGCTGCAGCAGTTCGTGGGCATCAACGTGATCTTCTACTACTCCACCACCCTGTGGAAGGCTGTGGGCTTCCAGGAGAAGGACTCCCTGGCCATCTCGGTGGCCACGTCCGTCACCAACATCCTGGTCACCCTGGTGGCCATTGCCCTGGTGGACCGCATCGGCCGCCGGCCCATCCTGCTGGCGGGCTCCATAGGCATGGCCGTCTCCCTGGGCACCATGGCCCTGGCATTCTCTTCCGCCACCGGCTCAGGCGAGGACATCACCCTCCCGGGCGCATGGGGTCCCGTGGCACTGGTAGCCGCCAATGTGTTCGTGGTCAGCTTCGGCGCCTCCTGGGGACCACTGGTCTGGGTGCTCCTGGGCGAAATCTTCCCGTCCCGGATCCGGGCCCGGGCCCTGGGCCTGGCCGCTGCCGCGCAGTGGGTGGCCAACTTCGTGATCACCCTCAGCTTCCCGGTGATGGCCTCCGCATCGTTGCCGCTGACCTATGCCATGTACGCCCTGTTCGCCGCCGCGTCCTTCTTCTTCGTCATGTTCAGGGTGCCGGAGACCAACGGCATGTCCCTGGAGCAGGCGGAGACTCTGTTCGTGCCGAAGGGTTCGGCGAAGGCCAAGTAACGCCCCATCACTTTCCGCTTCTTTCCCCGCGACGCCCCATCACTTTTCGCAGGAAAACAACAAACCCTCCATCACAAGTCGTGATGGAGGGTTTGCTGATTCTTGCCTGACGCGCAGTGCTTACACCACGTGCGGTTCGTGCGAGGACAGGTAGCCACGGCCGCCGAACGCGATCAGGATGGCGATCACCATGGCCACGGCGCCGGCGAAGAACGGAACCTGCGGGCCAAAGTGCTCACCAAGCTGCGCCGCCAGGAACGGTGCCAGGGCGCCGCCCATCCAGCGGACAAAGTTGTAACCGGAAGATGCCACCGGGCGGGGCGAGTCCGAGACACCCATGGCCAGTTCGGTGTAGATGGTGTTGTTCACGCCCAGCAGCGCCCCGGCAGCGATCACCAGCACGACGACGGCAGGCACCGAGTGCCCCGCTGCCAGTCCCAGCCCGGCCAGGTCCAGCATGAGCAGGAACAGCGTGCCGGTCAGGACCTTGACGGCACCGAAGCGGGCCTGCAGCGGCGGCGCCACGAAGACGGAGAACACCGCCACAGCCACGCCCCAGCCGAAGAAGACGCCGCCGATTCCATACGCGTTCATGCCCAGGATGAACGGGGTGAAAGCCAGGATGGTGAAGAAGCCGTAGTTGTAGAACAAGCCGCTTGCCGCCGTCGTCCGCAGTCCCTTGTGGCCCAGGGCCAGCAGGGGATCGCGCAGCCGCACCTTGCGCTCAGGCAGCGGGGTCTTGGGCAGCAGGGCGAACAGGGCGATGAAGGCGGCGGCCATCAGGACGGCGGTGCCGAAGAACGGCGCGCGCCACTGCCAGCCGCCCAACAGGGCGCCAAGCAGCGGGCCGAGGGAGATGCCCAGGCCCAGGGCGGCCTCGTAAAGGATGATGGCAGTGCCGGCGCCGCCGCTGGCCACGCCCACGATCACGGCGAGGGCGGTGGCCACGAAGAGGGCGTTGCCCAGCCCCCAGCCGGCGCGGAAGCCCACCAACTCGCCGACGCTGCCGGACAGGCCGGAGAGCGACGAGAAGACGACGATGACGGCCAGGCCGATCAGCAGGGTTTTCTTGCCGCCGATCCGGGACGACACAAACCCCGTGATCAGCATGGCCAGCGCAGTGACCAGGAAGTAGCTGGTGAAGAGCAAAGACACCTGGCTGGGGCTGGCGTCCAGGTTGGCGGCGATGGCCGGGAGGATGGGGTCCACCAGCCCGATGCCCATGAAGGCGAACACTGCCGCGAGCGCGGTTGCCCACACTGCTTTCGGCTGCTTCAGGAATGAGGCCTTTTCCGCCTGCAGGGTTGATTCTGGTGCTTGCAGTGATTCTGCGAGCTGGCCGTCCATGGAGGGTACTCCTAAGTATGTGGCTGGTTTATTTCTGGAGGGATGCGTTGATCTTGTCGATGACCGGCAGCGCCTCCGCCAGGGCCTTGCGGTCCTGGTCGGTGAGGGTGCTGAGGATTTCGGCCATCACTTGGTTACGGCGCCTGTTGGCGGAGTCGACGGCGGCCCGGCCTTCGGGGGTGAGGATCACCCGCACAGCACGGGAGTCCGCCGGGTCCGGCTCGCGGCGGGCCAGGCCCGCGCGTTCGAGCTTGATGATCTGCTCCGTGGCGCTGGGCACGCGGACCCCGAGATTCCGGGCGATTTCGCCGACGCGCTGGCCCTCGCCGAGCAGCATCTTGAGGGTGCTGAGCTGGGCGGCGCTGAGTTCGCCGTCCGCGTCGAGGCGCCGGACCAGGTAAACACTGTGGCGAAGGGCTTCGCGGAACCCGGTGGCAAGTTCCTGCAGCTGGGGATCGGTGGTGTTCATCGTTAGGTAGCCTAACATTTAGGGTCCCTAACGGTCAACGGTTTAGAGGGGCAGCTTCATCCCCACGTGACTGGCCTCGAATCCCAGCCGCTCGTAGAACCGGTGCGCGGCTGTCCGGCTTTTGTGGGTGGTCAGCTGCATCAGTGTGCAGCCGCGTCGGCGGGACTCCGCGATGGCCCAGCCCACCATCAGCGCGCCCATGCCCTGGCCTCGAAGCGACGTCCCCACTCGGACGCCCTCCAGCTGCGAGCGCCAGGCCCCCTGCCGGGAGATGCCGGGAAGAAAGCTCAGCTGGAACGTGGCAACCACCGGTCCGGCCTCCCCGGCGGTCGGCACTAACTCACCCACCACCAGCAGATGTGACGGGTCGGCTTCAATCGCCGCGAAAGCTCGCTCGTAAGGCTCCATGTCCTTCGCGGTTTCGCGCCCGGCACCCAGGGCGTCATCGGCCAGCAGCCGGACCATGGCGCCCAGGTCCGCGCGGGTGGCGTGGCGGAGGCGGAACGTGCCGCCAGCGACGCCGGCAGTGAACAAGGCGGGAGGGACACCGTCGGTGGAGATCACCTGCCCAGCTTTGCACAGGATATGAGCGGGCGTTTCAGGAAAACACGCCAAACGTGAGCGGGCGTTTCAGGAAAACACGCCAAACGTGAGCGGGCGTTTCAGGAAAACACGCCAAACGTGAGCGGGCGTTGCCGGAAAGGGCGCCAAACGTGAGCGGGCGTTTCCGGGCCGGGAACGCACCACGCCGGCACCCGCCACTGGATGCAAGTGGTGGATGCCGGCGTCGTGGTTTATCCAGTACGTCGGTAAGTCCGGAAGGCGGAGCCGGTCAGGCGGGGGGGCTGGCCATTTCCGCCTGCCGCTCCTCCACCAGGGTGGCAACGGCATTGAACAGCGGATGGTCCTTCTCGAGTCCGGTGATCTTTGCGGTGGCATCGGCCGGGCTGGCCGAACCCAGGATGCCCGCCAGCTCGGTAGCTTCGGCATCCGCGGGATCAGTGAAACGCAGCGCGGCGGCGATGGCACCCAGCAACGCCTCCGGCACCACGCCACGTTCCGCCAGTTCGGCAGCCGGACCAATGAACCGTTCATGCCGGCTCAGCTTCCGCAGCGGAGCACGGCCCACCCGGTTCACGGTGTCCGGAAGGTACGGGTTGGAGAACCGGACCAGGATTTTCTGGACGTAGGCTTCCTGCTCGTCGTTGCTGAACCCATGCTTGGCCACCAGGAGCTGCTTGGTTTCCTCCAGCACCGCCCGTACGTCCTCGGCCACATCCTGGTCCGCCATGGCATCGGAGATCTTCTCCACGCCCGCTTCGAAGCCCAGGTACGCAGCAGAGGCATGTCCGGTGTTCACCGTGAACAGCTTCCGCTCGATGTACGGCGAGAGGTCGTCCACGAAGGTTGCGCCGGGAATCACGGGGGCGGAATCGCCGAACGCGCTGCGGTCAATGACCCACTCGTAGAAGGTCTCCACGGTAACGTCAAGGCCCTGCCCGGGCTCCTGGTTAGGCACGATCCGATCCACCGCGGTATTGGCGAACACCGCCTTGCCGTCGAGCACTGCGGCGGTGGCTCCCGGCTGGGAAGCCACCTCCTTGGCCAGGATGTCCGTGGCATTGATGGCGTTTTCACAGGCCATCACCTGCAGGGGCGCCAGGCCGGGCTCCCTTGCAACGATGCCCTTGGCGATCACGGGCGCCACGAACTTCAGGATGTGCGGACCCACCGCGGTGGTGACGATGTCCGCCGTCGCGATCTCCGAGACCAGCTCCGCTTCCTGCGCGTTGGAGTTCAGCGCCCGGAAGTTGTCCACCGTGCGCACGGCCGGGGTCTCCCCCACCTCGTGCACCGCGTAGCTGCTGGCCCCGGAGAGCCGGGTGATCAGTTCCTCCGCCACGTCGGCGAACACCACTTCGTAGCCGGCATCATGCAGGAGCAGGCCCACGAAGCCGCGGCCGATGTTGCCGGCACCAAAATGTACTGCCTTCACTATGCGTTGACCTTTCCGAAGAGGTCCAGGACTTCATCCACCGAGCCTGCGGCTTCCAGCCGCGCCACCTGCTCCTTGTTGGTGAAGACCTTGGCGATGGAGGACAGGATGTGCAGGTGCTCGTTGTTGATGCCGGCGACGCCCACCACGAATTTGACCTGCTTGCCGTTCCAGTCGATGCCCTCCGGGTAGCGGATGACCGACACCGCCGACTTGCGGATGTGGTCCTTGGCGGCGTTGGTGCCGTGCGGGATGGCCAGGAAGCTGCCCATGTAGGTGGACACAGATTCCTCGCGTTCGTGCATGGCAGCGATGTAGCCCTCGTCCACGGCGCCCCGGGCCAGCAGCAGCCGGCCTGCCTCGTCAATGGCGGCGTCGCGGGTGGTGGCCGAACCGGCCAGCACCACGCTCTCCCGGGCCAGGATGTCCTGGGAGCCCCCGGCGGAGGCAGCGGCAGCACCCGGCGCCGCGTCAACCCGCGCGTCGGCGGCGTGGGCACCGTGGGTGGTGCCGGCGCCGGACGCTGCCGCGGTTGCGGGCCCGGGCGCGGAGGCCCCGCCAGGCGTGCCCGCTCCTGCGTCGGGCCCTTCGGTTGCCGCGGCACCTTCGGTGTTGCTTTCGCGGACCAGCTCAACGATCTCGTCGTAGCGCGGGCTGTTCATGAAGTTGTCCACCGAGTAGTGCATGGCACTTGAAGTGACCGGCTTGGCGCGTTCGGTCAGGTCCTGGTGGGTGACCACCACATCGTAGGTGTCGCTGAGGCTGGCGATGGAAGCGTTGGTGACCTTGACGTCCGGGAAGCCGGCCGCCTTGATCTTGTTCCGCAGCACCGAAGCGCCCATGGCACTGGAGCCCATGCCGGCGTCGCACGCAAACACGATGTTCCGGACGGGCCCGGCCAGCACGGCCACCCCGCCGCGGCCAGCGGCGGCAGCACCTGCGCCGGCACCGGTCAGCGTGGAGGCAACGGAGCTCTTCTTCCCCTTCATCGCCTCCATGCGGGCCGTGGCATCGCCAAGGTCGGCCTCGTCGCTGTGCTTGGTGGTACGCAGGATCAGTGAAGAGACGAGGAAGGACACCGTGGCAGCCAGCACCACGGAGAGGATCACGCCGAAGTAGCTGTCCCGGGAGGTCTGTGCCAGGACGGCGAAGATGGAACCAGGCGCCGCGGGGGCCACCAGGCCGGAATTCGTGAGGGCCAGGGTGGCGATGCCGGTCATGCCGCCGGCGATCGTACCCAGGATCAGCAGCGGGCGCATCAGGACGTACGGGAAATAAATCTCGTGGATGCCGCCCAGGAACTGGATGATCGCAGCGCCGGGAGCCGATGCCTTGGCGGCGCCGCGGCCGAAGAACATGTACGCGAGCAGCAGGCCCAGGCCCGGGCCCGGGTTGGCTTCCAGCAGGAACAGGATGGACTTGCCCTGGTCCAGCGACTGCTGCACGCCCAGCGGGGTGAGCACGCCGTGGTTGATGGCGTTGTTCAGGAACAGCACCTTGGCCGGTTCGATGAAGATGCTGGTCAGCGGCAGCAGTCCGTTGTGCACCAGGAACTGCACGAAGTTTCCGGCGGCCGTGCTGAAGGCGGTCACCAGCGGTGAGATGCCGTAGAAGCCCAGCAGGGCCAGCAAGGCGCCCCAAATGCCGGCGGAGAAGTTGTTGATCAGCATCTCGAAGCCGGGGCGGATCTTGCCGTCCCACAGCATGTCGAGCTTCTTCATGGTCCAGCCACCCAGCGGGCCCATGATCATGGCGCCAATGAACATCGGGATGCCGGCGCCGACAATCACGCCCATGGTGCCGATGGCCCCCACAACGCCGCCGCGGACGTCATAGACGTTCTTGCCGCCGGTGTAACCGATCAGGAGGGGCAGCAGGTAGGTGATCATGGGGCCCACGAGGCCGATATTCGGCTTTCCGTCCGTCTCGCCGAAACCACCCAGCTGCGGAACGGGCAGCCACCCCTTCTCGATGAAGAGGGCGGTGATGATGCCCCAGGCGATGAACGCCCCGATATTGGGCATGATCATGCCGGACAGGAATGTCCCGAACTTCTGGACGTGCACGCGCGCGCTGGTGCGGGGTTTTGCAACTGTCTCTGTTGCCATGTGATTTCCTAACCGTCACTCCTGCTGCTCCGCAGGATTGGTCCGATGATTACGACGACGTACTGCTGGGTGATGCGGGTTGTGGGCTAACCGGCCGGGCTGGTGGAGATCCGGTGCAGCCATTCGAGGAAAAGCTTGAGTTCCGAGCTTGAGAGCTGGTCAGAGTGCGAAGCCTGAAGTGCGGCGTTCAGGGCGATCGCTGCCACCACTACCGAGGATTTCCCGTTGCCGCCCGGGGCCGGGCCGCTTGCCGGCTCGGCGGACACCGCGAAGATCATGGCGTCCCGGGTCATGGTGGACAGTTCAAGGTTGCGTTCGGAAGCGGGCTCCGCAATCAGCATCAGCGTCACGCCCACGTTGGCGGCCAGGATGGACCTGGCCGCTTCCCGCGGCTGGACATTCAGCTGGCCCGCTGCCGCTGCCTTGTTCAGCATCTCCTCCATCAGCGCCTCGGCATCCGCCACGATGGCGGGCCGGCTCTCCGGGCGGATGTTGCCGAACATCACCAGGTACAGCTCGGGCTGGTTCAGGCCGAACTGGACGTGGTTGTCCCACATTCTCCGGATGTCCTCAAGGGGCTGTCCGGAAGGGGCAAAGTCCCTTTCGCCCGCGACATATTCCTCGAACCCGGCGGCGACGACGGCATCGAACAGACCTTCCTTGTCACCGAAGTGGTGGTACAGCGTGGGAGCCGATACACCCGCCCGCTGGGTGATCTGGCGGGTGGAGACGGGAGCTCCCGCGGATTTTGCCAGCAGTTCCGCGGCAGCACGGAGCAGCCGCATTTTGGGGGGAAGCTGGCCATCCAAACTCATAACCGCTACCCTAGCACCTATAGCGTTGCTATATGAACTGAATCACATACAATTTTTTCAGGCACGTTTCCTGCCCTTGGACGTAGCAGTCCTCCGGCGGACCCCGGCAAGGCGCCGGAGAACCAGGCGGGCCTGTCTACCGGCAGAGAATGAGGACCTTCAGTGCAGAACTTCCCAGGAGTAGGCGTCAGCCCAGGCCGCGTCATCGGCACCGTCCGGCAGATGCCCAAACCCATCAGTGAGCCTCCCGCCGGTGAACAGCTGGCTCCGGACACCACTGCCGAGGAAGCCACCGCAGCGCTGAAGGCAGCCGCCCAGGCCGTGCACGATGAACTGAAGGATCGCGCCACGCATGCCACCGGTGACGGCAAGGCAGTCCTGGAAGCCACTGCACTGATGGCCAAGGACACCATGCTGATCAAGGGAGCGGCCAAGCTGGTGGCCCGGGGCGTCTCTGCCGAACGCGCCATCTGGGAGTCCGGCTCCTCGGTCTCCGAGATGCTGCACAACCTGGGCGGCTACATGGCCGAACGCGCCACGGACGTCCTTGACGTGCGCGCCCGGATCGTGGCCGAGCTGCGGGGCGTTCCCGCGCCCGGCATCCCCGCCTCCAACACCCCGTTTGTCCTGGTGGCAGAGGATTTGGCCCCCGCGGACACCGCAACGCTCGACCCCAACAAGGTCCTGGCGCTCGTTACGGCCGGCGGCGGCCCCCAGTCCCACACCGCCATCATCGCCCGTTCCCTCGGCCTTCCGGCAGTCGTTGCCGCCGTGGGCGTTGACGAACTGCGGGACGGTACCGAGGTGTACGTGGACGGCGCAGCCGGCAGCATCACCGCCGACCCCGACGAATCCCTCCGCTCAGCAGCGGAAGCCTGGGCAGCCACCGCGTCACTGCTGGCCGAGTTCACCGGCACGGGCGCGACGGCGGACGGCCACCAGGTGCCGCTGCTCGCCAACGTCGGCGGCGGCAAGGACGCTGAAGCGGCCGCAAAGCTCGGAGCCCAGGGTGTAGGCCTCTTCCGCACCGAATTCTGCTTCCTGGAACGTGACACCGAGCCCTCCGTGGAGGAGCAGGCGGCTGCCTACAAGAGCGTGTTCGATGCCTTCCCCGGCAAGAAGGTGGTGCTGCGCACGCTCGACGCCGGCGCCGACAAGCCGCTGCCGTTCCTGACCGACTCCACGGAACCCAACCCAGCCCTGGGTGTCCGCGGCTACCGCACCGACTTCACCACCCCCGGCGTCCTGGACCGGCAGTTGGAAGCGATCGCGCTGGCCCAGCAGCAGTCGCAGGCCGATGTCTGGGTGATGGCCCCCATGATCTCCACGGCGGAGGAAGCATCACGCTTCGCCTCCATGTGTGCAGATGCCGGCATCAAGACCCCCGGCGTCATGGTGGAGGTCCCCTCCGCGGCCCTCACCGCCGAAGCGATCCTCCGCGAGGTCGGCTTTGCCAGCCTTGGCACCAATGACCTCACGCAGTACGCCATGGCCGCCGACCGCCAGCTCGGCCCGCTGGCCAACCTGAACACCCCGTGGCAGCCCGCGGTCCTGCGCCTGGTTGGATTGACCGTCGAGGGGTCCCGCGCGGAGGGCCACGGCAAGCCCGTGGGAGTCTGTGGTGAGGCTGCCGCCGATCCCGCCCTCGCCGTCGTCCTTACCGGCCTTGGCGTCAGCACCCTGTCCATGACGGCGCGTTCACTTGCCGCGGTGGCCGCAGTCCTGAAGACGGTGACCCTGTCCGAAGCCCAGGAGCTGGCCAAGCTGGCCCTCTCCGCGCCGAGTGCCACCGAAGCCCGTGCCTGGGTGCGGGAGAAACTGCCGGTGCTGGAGGAACTGGGGCTCTGACGCCCCCGCGGGCACGCCGGCTGCACTGGGATAGGCTACGGCCATGGCACTGATAGCCCCCCGCGTCACGGCCGGCCTGCCCGCCGGTGAGGCCCGCGCCCTAACCCGCGCCTTTGAGGACAGCAATGACATCACCGTGTTCGTGGACGGCACCGTCCACCGCCTGCCCGGGCAGGCACGTGACGCCGTCGTGGATCTCCTCGCCAGGCTGGGCCGCGGTGAAACGGTGACCGTGAGCAGCGTGGAGGAAATGCTGACCACCTCCCAGGCTGCCGAGCTGGCGGGGATTTCACACACCTACCTGCGCAACATGACCGACCGCGGCGAGATCCCGGTGGAGTACCGCGGCTCGCACCGGCGCATCCGGACAGCCGACATCATGATGTGGCTCGAGAAGCAGAAGCTTGCGGAACAAAAACGCAAGCAGGGCAAGAACGCCGGGGACAACGCCGGCGCGGGCGAATAGTGCGGGCTGGCATGGCGTGGCCGCGGCGCCGCAAAGACGTTGCGCTTCACTCGGCCGACGTGGAAGCAAACGGCTCAAAGGGCCGCATCCTCTGGGCTGACGGGACGCCCGCCCCCGGACCGGACGCTGCGGCGGCCCCGGCAGCACCTGCCTACATCCTCATCCACGGCATCGGCGTTTCCCACCGCTACCTGCGGCGGCTCCATGGCGAGCTCGCCACCGCCGCCCCCACCTACTCGCTGGACCTGCCGGGCTTCGCCGCGACGCCCAAGCCCCGCACGCAGCTGTCCGTGGCGGACTACGGCGCTTTCATCGCCCAGGCGCTGAAGGCGAGCGGCATCAATTCGTACATCCTGGTGGGGCATTCAATGGGCGCGCAGTTCGCAATCGAGGCCGCGCTCTACGCACCTGCGCAGGCACGGCGGCTGGTGCTGATGGGACCCGTTGTGGACTCGCGGCACCGCAACGTCCGGCGGCAGGGCCTGGCCCTCTTCCTGGACGCGCTCCTCCGCGAAAATGCGTCCTCCAACTGGCTGGTCTTCTCGGACTACTTCCGCTGTGGGCCGCGCTGGTACTTCACCGAGCTCCCCGTCATGATGGCCTATCCCACAGAGTCGCGGCTGGCAGGAGTGAACATTCCCGTCCTGGTGGTGCGGGGCAACCACGACCCTGTGGCTGGGGCCGATTGGTCGCTCCGGCTCTCGCAGGTAGTGGCGCAAGGGAGCTTCGTGGAGATTTCCCGGGCAGGGCACGTGGCACAGCACCTGCGTCCGCAGAAGGTGGCCGCGGCCATTAGATCCTGGGCCTCGCCGCCCACCGCCGCATCTTGAGTGCGGCGTGCAGTTCCAGCCGGGGAAGTCCTTTGAGGGGGTCCACTCCCAGGAGCTGCCGGATCCGCCCCAGCCGGTTGTAGATGCTGCTGCGGTGCAGATGGAGCCTGCTGGCCACGTCCTGGACCGATCCATCGTTGTCATAGAGCAGCTCCAGGACCGGGATGAGTTCGCCGTTGCGGTCATGGTCCTCGAGCATCCGGAAGTACACCGATCCCGAGTCCGCCCAGGCCCCCACACCTCCCCCGGCCGATGCCAGGAGCTGGTACACGCCGGTTGACCTGCAGTCCACCAACTCGCCCAGCTGCGGATCCACCGCCGCCGCCTGGGCTGCCACCCGCGATTGCCGGTAGGCCTCGGTAAGCTGGCGGGTCTTGGCGAAGCCCTCGCTGATGCCCAGGATGATCCGGTGGACGGGCCGGCCGGAGCGCTTGGCCAGCTCCAGCTGGTAATGGACCAGGACCTGGGCATGGTTGGCGCGGCCGGTCGACTCGCGGAACAGCACGACCGAATGGGTTTCAGTGCCGGCGCTGAAGAGGGCGGCATCCATGCCCACCGTTGCCTGCAGCGCGGTGGAGCGGTGGATCAGGGTGGATGCGATGGGGTCGGGGCCGCTGGCCCAGCCGTCGGCATCCAGTACCGTGACCATCTGCCACGGCCCCCGGCCCTGGACTTCCTTCCAACCGGCCACAGCTGCCACCGCGTTGGGTTCTCCGGAGCATGCCAGCAGGAACTCCCGTTCGCGGCCCCGCCGGAATTCGGATTCGGCTGTGTTTGAGTCGAGCAGGAGGCCGGAGAGCAGCTCAAGCTCGTGGTTGACGCCCGGCAGCTGGGTGAGGATCGCCGTCGGGCTTTCCTCCGCCGAGTCCTGCTGCACCCAGAGGTAGCCCACCCGGAAACCCCGGACCATGAGCGGGACGCAAACGCGGCCCAGCATGCCGAGGTCCGGATTGGCGGGCACAACAACCGGCCGCACGGCGGTGGCAATGCCGTGCGAGAGCTGCCACGCACTCACGTCCGCCGGGACCTTCTTGCTCAGCAGGAAATTCACCCGCACCCTGTCCGCGTGGGACTGGTTGGAGCTGTAGGCGAGGAGCAGGCCATCCAGGTCCTCAAGGGACAGGCCACGCCCCAGCTTCTGCGCCACCTGTTCGACGAGCTGTTCCACACCCTGCTGCTGCATGGGCCAACAGTACTGCCCCCACGGGCACCCGAACGAACGGACACGAGGCGACACCTGACGCTCCAGCGCTCGACAGATGTCGACTTCCGGCGGGCGAGAACCCCGGAATCATGCGGTTCCACAGTTCGGGCACCAGCACTCACATGTCGCCTGGCTCACAACGGGATTTATCGTTGAAACACGAAAACCCTTCCGCCTTTCCGGCCCACCGGCCCCAAAAACTGGAGCAGACGATGATCATCGGCGTCCCCAAAGAAATCAAGAACAACGAATTCCGCGTGGCCATCACCGCCGCGGGCGTGCACGAGTTCCTTACGCACGGCCACACCGTGCTGGTGGAGCGCGGCGCAGGCTTGGGCTCGGGCATCACCGACGAGGAATACTCCATTGCCGGCGCCGAAATCGTCAACGAAGCCGATGACGTCTGGGCCCGCGCCGACATGGTGATGAAGGTCAAGGAACCGATCGCCTCCGAGTACCACCGCTTCCGGAAGGGCCTGATCCTCTTCACGTACCTGCACCTGGCCGCCGAGCCGGAACTGACCAAGGAGCTCATCAACTCCGGCGTCACCGCCATCGCCTACGAAACCGTCCAGGAAGGCCGCTCCCTCCCGCTGCTGGCCCCGATGTCCGAGGTCGCCGGCCGCCTCTCCGTCCAGGTAGGCGCCACCTCCCTCATGGCACCCGCGGGCGGCAAGGGTGTCCTTCTCGGCGGCGTGCCCGGCGTGCGTCCGGCGAAGGTGGTTGTCCTTGGCGCCGGTGTGGCCGGCACCAACGCCGCAGCCATGGCCCTGGGCCTGGGCGCCGACGTCACCATCCTGGACATCAACATCAACCGCCTGCGCGAGCTGGACGCCCAGTACCAGGGCCGGCTGAAGACCGTTGCGTCCAACAAGTACGAGATCGAAAAGTCAGTGGTGGACGCGGACCTGGTGATCGGTTCCGTCCTGATCCCCGGCGCCAAGGCTCCCAAGCTCGTCACCAACGACCTCGTGGCCCGGATGAAGCCCGGCTCGGTCCTGGTGGACATCGCCGTGGACCAGGGCGGCTGCTTCGAGGACACCCACCCCACCACGCACCAGGAACCCACGTACAAGGTGCACAACACCATCTTCTACTGCGTGGCCAACATGCCCGGCGCCGTGCCCAACACCTCCACCTACGCACTGACCAACGTCACCCTGCGCTACGCCGTGTCCCTGGCCAACCTGGGCATCAAGGCCGCCTTCGACCGCGACCCCGCCCTCGCCGCCGGCCTCAACATCGCCGCCGGCCATGTGGCGCACCACTCCGTGTCCGAGGCCCACGGCCTGCCCCTCGTTGCCGACTGGCACGAACTGGTCTCGGCGTAGTCCCTTTCATCGATTGCTCCGTAACTGTCCTTTTGAACGCTCAGAACGGCACTTACGGAGCAATCGATGATTCTTTTAAGCCACTTCACGTGCCTTTTCGATGATCTTCAGAACCTCGACCGCGTCCTCCGGGTTTACTGGGAGGGGAAGGTTTGAGGCTGCTCCGCCGTCGAGGATCTTGTCTGCCAGGAGCCGGTAGAACTCCGGGTATGCGCCGCGCTCGGTAGGTAGGGCATCCAGGTGGCCGTCGCGGCCCAGGAGCCCTGCCCACTCGGGTGCCTCGACTCCGTACTCCTGGTCCAGGGGGCTCCCGCCGGCCGCGATATAAGGCTCCTGCGGGTCCACGCCGTTCTTGGTGAAGCCGCCAATCGAGCCCAGCACACGGAAGCGGGGCCCTTGCTGGGCGCACAGCATGTTCATGGCCAGGTGGCTGGTCACTCCGGAATGGTGCCGCAGGACCAGGAAGGCGTCATCCTCCGCGCGCTCGTCGGACCGCCGCGCCTGCAGGTCCGCGTGGAGGACATCGGCCGGGCCGAACAGCTGAAGCGCCTGGTCGATCAGGTGGCTGCCCAGATCGAACAGTACGCCTCCCCCGTCGGCAGCCCCGGCCCGCGCCTTCCAGGCCTTGGCGATGGCCGGAGACCAGCGCTCGAACCGCGACTCAAAGCGGGTCACCTTGCCCAGGGCCTGGGCGGCCAGCAGCTTCCGGAGGGTGAGGAAGTCCCCGTCCCACCTGCGGTTGTGGAATACCGTCAGTACCCGGCCAAGTTGCCGAGCCAACGTGATGAGTTCCTGGCCCTGCGCGCTGGTGACCGCGAACGGCTTGTCCACCACTACGTCCAGCCCCGCCTCCAACGCAGCCCTGGCGACGGGGTAGTGGGTCATGGGCGGCGTCGCCAGGACCACAAGGTCAAGGTCAGCTGCGCGCCTCAGGACGGCGGCGCCGTCGCGCACTACCTCCACTCCGGGATTCCGGGATGAGGCAGCCGCCTGCCGCCCGGCGTCGGACGTTGCAATGACCTCCAGCGAGTAGCTGGTGTCGGACGCCAGAAGCGGCGCGTGGAAGACGCTGCCGGCCAGCCCGTAGCCGACGACGGCGGTGCGGATGGTGCGGGGGGCGCCTTCTGTTCCGGTCATGGAAGCAACGCTACCTCCGGTCCCACGCGGTTAAAAGAGGCCGGCACCCTTGGTAAACCAGGGGTGCCGGCCTTCCACTATGCGGGCAAGCCCGCAGGAGCGGTGGCTACTTCTTTTCCCAGCCGAGGGTGGTCCAGTCCGGAACCTGGGACAGGCTCTGGAACAGGGACGGCCCGTAGTTGGCCAGGCCGGTGCGGACGAAGGAGATCTGCGGGCCGTTGAAGACCACGCCCATGGAGTAGTACTTGGCCATGTGCTCCTTTTCTACGTCCATTGCTGCCTTGTTGCGGGCAGCGTTGTCCTCGATGGAGGCGAGGTCGGCAATCTTCTTGTCCAGCTCCGCGTCGCCCAGCTTGTTCTCGTTGGTCTTGGAGTCGTAGTACTGCTTGACCGCATCCGTGGCGTCCGGGCCAACGGTGTAGCCGGAGATGCTGAGATCGAACTCGCGGCTGCCCAGGACCTTGCCGAAGTCGGCGGAGGCACGCTGGTCAATCCCGACGTCCATGCCGCCGGCCTGGAGCTGCTTCTGCAGGGTCTGTGCCACTGCCAGGGTCGTGGGGTCGTCACCGAAGTTGCTGATCTTGAAGGCGGCAGGCTTGCCGTCCTTCTCCATGATGCCGTTGGCGTTGGCCGTGTAGCCGGCATCGGTGAGGACCTTCTTGGCAGCGTCCGGGCCGGTTTCCTTGACGGGGTAGTTGTCCTGGTAGTACTCGGAGAACGGCAGGAGCATCATGGAGCCTGAGCTGGGCTCTTCCCAGTTGAGGCCGTTAAAGCGGACCTTCCGCAGCGCTTCACGGTCCACGGCGGCGAAGATGGCCTTGCGGACGTTGACGTCAGAAATGCGCTGGGCGTTCAGGTTCAGGCCGCCGGCAAAGAGCCGCTGGCCGCGGCGGATATCAGAGTCCTTGGTGCCGTCCAGCTGCTTGTACAGCGAGATGGTGTTGGCGTTCATCGCATCGATCTCGCCGTTCTTGAACGCGGCGATCTGGGCGCTGGTTTCCAACTGGCGGAATGTCACGTTGGACAGGACCGGCTTCTGGCCCCACCACTTGTCGTTGGGCACCAGGGTCACGGTCTTTGCAGCGGTGTCGTACTGGTCCAGCTTGAACGGACCGGCCATCCACTCGGGGTGCAGGTTGCCGTTGAAGCCCTCATTGAAGATTTCGGGGGTGTTGACCGCGGGGTGGATGAGGCCGAAGAAGAGCGAATCCACGGGGAAAACCGGGCGGCTGGTCTTGACGATGACCTCCTTGTCGTTGCTGCCGGCCTCGACGGAGTCAACGAACTCATAGGCGCCCGAGCTGACGATGTCGTAGCCGGCATCCGGGCTCTTGAGGATGTTCCAGGTGTTCTTGAAGGCCTTGACGTCGATGGGGGTGCCGTCGTTGTAGGTGGCCTTGGGGTTCACCTTGATGGTGATGGTCTGTTTGCCGTCCTTGACTACGCTGTCCACGGATTCGCAGAAGTCGGTGTTGGGCGTGACCTTGCCCTTGAAGTCCACCTTCCAGCAGCCGCCGATGCCGCCGCTGTTCATCCCCACGGGGTTCATGGGAACCTGCAGGGCGGAGTTGTCCGCGCTGTTGCCGTTGTTGGAGAACCCGTTGAAGTCCGGCCCAATGTTGCCCAGCGGAAGGGTGACCTTGCCGCCCTGCTGGAGATCGGCTGCCGGCTTCTCATTGATGCTGATCAGCTTGGAAAGATCGCTTCCCGAGCCCTGCGCCTTGGCCGTTTCGGGGCCGCTGGCACCGCCGCCACCGCAGGCGGTCAGCGCCAGGGCCGCAGCAACGGCTGCAGCTCCGCCGATCCTGTTCAGTTTCCTCATGGTTTTCCCTTCATCGTGGTGCGGGTGGTGATGCATGTGGGTCGCGAAGTCTTAGGGCGCATGGTGGTCCACGGTTTCGTGGACCACCAACATGTCCTCATCCAGTTCGCCGTCCGGGTAGAAGCAGGCGAACTGCTGGTCCCTGGAGCCCGTTGCGGCTTCCAGGGGCGGTTCGAGGGTGCGGCATTTTTCCTGCTTGGCCGGCGGCAACGCGGCGAAGACAGGACAACGGGTGGCAAAGTTGCAGCCCTTCGGTGCCTGCAGGGGTGAAGGCAGGTCGCCTTGGAGGATGATGCGTTCCCGGGTGCGCTCCAGCTGCGGGTCCGGCACGGGGATCGCGGAGAGGAGTGCGCGGGTATAGGGATGGCGGGGGTTATCGAACACCCGGTCCACAGCGCCGATCTCCACGATCTTCCCCAGGTACATGACGGCCACGCGGTTGGAGATGTGGCGCACCACCGAGAGATCGTGCGCCACCAGCAGGTAGCTCAGACCCAGTTCGGCGCGCAGGTGGTCCAGGAGGTTGATCACGCCGGCCTGGACCGACACGTCGAGGGCCGAGACGGGCTCGTCCAGGACCACCAGCTTGGGGTTCACGGCCAGTGCGCGCGCAATCCCGATCCGCTGGCGCTGGCCGCCGGAGAACTGGTTGGGGAAGCGGTTCACGTGGTCCGGCTGCAGGCCCACGAGCTTCATCAGCTCCATGATCCGCTTTTTGATGGCCGGCCGGTCCATGCCGACGTTCTGGAGGGGCTCGGCAAGGACTTCGTATACCGTGAACCGCGGGTCCAGGGCACCCGTGGGGTCCTGGAACACCATCTGGAGTTCGCGCCGCATCTTGCCTTTAGTCTTGGCATCAGCTGCCTGCTTGTTGCTCAGGCCGCCGATCACCACCTCTCCGTCCTGGTCTGGATGGAATTCCAGGATTTCCAGGAGCGTGGTGGTCTTTCCCGAACCGGATTCGCCCACGATGGAGAAGCATTCGCCTTCGCGGATATCGAAGCTCAGGCCGTCCACGGCCTTGACGGTGCCGATCCTGCGCTTGATCAGGGCCCCCCTGGTCAGCGGGAAGTGCTTCCGAACGTCCTTCAGCTGCAGTACCGTGGACCGCTCGGCCCGGGGGATCGCGTCGAAGCGGGACACCGCCACCGGCGGGGCGGCGAACACGCCGTGGACGTCCACGCTCCCGCCCAGGGAGCCGGACTTGATGCAGGCAGCCCTGTGCAGGGCTGCGCCGGCCACCGGTGCCAGTGCGGGTTCGCCGTCGAGGCAGGCGTCCGAGGCCAGGGGGCAGCGGGGCGCGAACGAGCACCCAGTGGGAGCGTGCAGCAGATTGGGCGGCATGCCCTCAATGGGAACGAGCGACGCTTTCTCCGCCACATCCACGCGGGGCACGGCCCCGAGCAGACCCATGGTGTAGGGCATCCGCGGGTTGTAGTAGATGTCATCAACGCCACCGGTTTCCACCGGTTTACCCGCATACATGACCATGATGTCGTCCGCCATCCCGGCCACCACGCCAAGATCGTGCGTGATCATGACGACGGCGGCGCCGGTCTCCTCCTGTGCCGTGTGGAGCACCTCGAGGACCTGGGCCTGGATGGTGACGTCCAAGGCGGTGGTGGGCTCGTCGGCGATCAGGACGCGAGGGTTGTTGGCAATGGCGATGGCGATCATGACGCGCTGGCGCATGCCGCCGGAAAATTCGTGCGGGAAGGCCTTCAGCCTGTCCTTGGGGCTGGGAATCCCCACCATGGCCAGAAGCTCGACGGCGCGGGCTTCTTTGGCTGCCCTGCTCATGGTGGGGTGGTGGATGGTCAGCGCCTCGATGATCTGGGTGCCCACCGTGAAGACTGGCGTGAGGGAGGAGAGGGGGTCCTGGAAGACCATGGCCAGCTCGTTCCCGCGGTACGCGCACATGGCTTTGTCGCTCAGTCCCAGCAGTTCCTGGCCCTTGAGCCGCACGGAGCCGGAAACCTGGGCCGTGGGCGGGAGGAGTCCCATGATGGCCAGGGAGGTGACTGACTTGCCGGAACCCGATTCACCCACGATTCCCAGCGTCTTGCCCGGCATCAGGTCGAAGTCGACGCCCCTGACGGCGTGGATCACGCCGTTCTCGGAGTTGAAGCGGACGTTCAGGCCTCGGACCGACAGGACTGCGTCGTTAGGGGCATGCAGTCCTGCCACATGCAGGCGCTCCACGCCATGCCGTGCGGGTTCGGTGGCTCCAGTGGTGGTTTCGCTGCTCATGCCGTCTTCTTTTCCGCGGTGATTTTCCGGGCCCTGGCCTTTTTGGCTTTGCCGGTGGAACTGGAGCTGGGGTCAAAGGCATCGCGCAGGCCGTCATTCATCATGGCCAGTGATCCGGTCAGCAGGAACATGACGGTGAGCGGAACCCAGAACATCCAGGGGAAGGTTGAGACCTGGGAGGTGGCCTGGCCGATCAGCACGCCCAGGCTCACGTCCGGGACCTTGATGCCGATGCCGATGAAGGAGAAGGCCACTTCCGCGAGGATGGCAGCGGTGACGCCGCGGGTGATGTCCAGGATCAGCAGCGAGCCGATGTTCGGCACCAGATGCCGCCAGACGATGCGGCGCGGCGGAACGCCCATGTACTGCGCCGCCTTGACGAAGTCACGCTGCATGAGGGACATCGACATGGAGCGGATCAGCCGGGCCGTGCCCATCCAGCTGAACACCAGCAGGACGATGATAAGCAGCAGCCACGAGGGAAGGTCGCGTTTCAGGCCCGCGGCTCCGCCGCTGGTGGCGACCGCAACTACCAGGAGCGCCGGCATCATGATCAGCGCCTCCAGGATAAACAGCATGACCTTGTCCGCCTTGCCGCCGAAATAGGCCATCGTGCAGCCGTAGACGGCGGCGATCAGGACCGATACCAGGCCCACCACCAGGCCGATCAGGATGGAAATCCTGGTGCCCTCCACGGTCATGGCGTACAGGTCGATTCCTGCCTGTGACGTGCCGAGGTAGTGGTCAGCGGACGGCCGCATCCCGATGCTGAAGGGATCGATGGTTTCCTTGTCCCACTGGGTGAAAAACCCCCCGATGAACGAGAAAACGGTCAGGGCCAGGAAGATGGCCAGGCCAGCCACAGCCGTCTTGTTGCGCAGGAAGCGGCGGAAGATGATGGTGGTTTTGCCTATGACGACGTCGGCGCTTTCCAAGTGCGCATCCTGCGCCACTGCTGCCGGGTCAACGGCGTTCAGGTTGGTCATGGCTACTGCACCCGCACTCTCGGGTCGACAAGCGTGGTGGCGAAGTCCGCCAGGATGGCGCCGAGGGCGAAGATCACGGAACCGTAGGCCAGCGTGGCCGTGGCCGCATTGACGTCCTGCAGTGAGATGGCATCGATGCTCCAGGACCCCACGCCCGGCCAGGCGAAGATCTTTTCGGCGAAGAAGCCTCCGGCGAAGATGGCCGGGATGGTGAAGGCGATGCTCTGGGCCACCGGGATGAAGGAAACACGTAGCGCGTGCCGGGCGATCGCCTGGTTCCGGGTCAGTCCCTTGGCCCGTGCGGTGCGGACAAAGTCCGCGTTCACGTTGTCCAGCAGGTATTGCCGCTGCGCAATCTGGTATGCGCCCCAGCCCACCAGTGTGATGGCCACCGTGGGCACCACGTAGTGGGCCAGCATGTCACCGAACTGGGCCCAGCCCGGCGCGAGGCCTGGGGTGGAGATGCCGGTGACGAAGAAGATCCGGTCCCCCACGGATTCGTTGATGTTGATGGCGCCCAGCTGCACCAGGAAGTAGGCGATGGGCGCCGGCACGATGTAGGCGAGGTAGCTGTAGGACGTGATGACCCGGTCCTGGACCTTGTACTGGCGTGCTGCGGAATAGACGCCGAGCGCGACGCCGATTACCAGGGTCAGGATGATGGACGCCAGGAAGAGCCGGGTGGAAATCCAGACCCGGTCCCCGAATTCGGCATTGATGTACGCGCCGTTGGGGCTGCGGCCCCAGTCCCAGCGGGTGACGATGCCGGTGAGCCAGTCAACGTAGCGCTCCCATGGGCTGAGATCCGGGTCCAGGCCCTTCAACCGCATCGAATTGGCAACCTGTTCCGGGGTGGGCCGGGGGATGCGTTCCTGCTCGAGCAGCGCCGGCTTGAGCGAGCTGACAGCCAGGAAGTAGCCGGCGGACGTGGTGAGGAAGATCATCACCACATAGGTGATGCCGCGCTTCGCGAGGTACTTGAGCATGGGCGCTGCTGGATCCTTCCGTCTTCCCCGGACGAGCTCGGGTTGTGCCGCCTCACCGGGTCCTGCGCCAGCGGGTAGCTGGTCTCCCGCAGCCCTCAGGGCAGGTCCTGGTGGACTATGTTGCGGGTCACATTCCAGAGGAAACTATCACAAGCCCCAAGCCGAAAAGCGCGGGAATCCCCTGAAATTGGACACGCCGTATCAGATCGTTATGAATAGTTCTGTGAAGTTGGTGTGACTGGACCCGGCTGCGCTCCGCCGCGGACCCTACGCGTCCGTGACAATCCGTGTCACAAGGTCGCGCCAGGACGCTGTCAGCCGCTCGGGTGTGACGCCGTGTTCACGGATGAGGTGCAGGAGCCGTTCGGGGTCGAGGGTGGCATTCAGGGATCCCGCCAACAGCCCTGGTTCCGGGGAGTCGATGCCGCCTTCGCGCAGCAGCATGTCCACATGCCGGTTCCAAAGAGCGGCGGCCGGGACTTCGAACCTTCCCCGGGAAGCATTGCCGGCCGCGAGGACCAGGTCCCCGTATTCCACCACGTAAGCGATCCGTTCGGCTCCGAAGGCGATGAGCCTCTCGAGTGGCGCAGCGCCTGGCCCCAGGGGCGGGGGGCCGAACAGGAAGCGGGCCTGGAAGGCGGCCTCCGAGTCGTTCAGCAGTGTCAGCATCAGACCGGCCCGGCTGCCGAATCGGCGGAAGACGGTGCCCTTGCCCACCCCGGCGTGCTCCGCCAGGCGGTCCATGGTGAGGGACGCGGCGCCGCCGTGCTCAATCAGTTCCCGGGCAGCCAGCAGGAGGCGTTCCCGGTTCCGGGCAGCATCGCTGCGTTCGGCGGCCGTTACCGGCGTCATTCCCGGCCGCACTGGGATGGAACTCACAAGGACAGTGTAGCCACGGGGAATACAACCGGACTACGGTCCGTTTACTCTGGTGAAGGCTCCACGAGCCCGAAGTTTGACCGAACGCGGCCCCGCCGCTTCCCCTAGCCAGGAGTTCCCATGACCAAGAGCACAGTACTCACCCTTGTCGGCAGCCTCCGCGCCGAGTCCACCAACCAGAAGCTGGCCGAAGCCATCCAGCTCAACGCCCCGGAGCAGGTGGACGTGGTGATCCACGAAAGCCTCGGCAACATCCCGTTCTACAACGAGGACCTCGACGTCGAAGGCCAGGTCCCGGCCGCCGCAGCAGCCCTGCGCGCCGCAGCCGAACAGGCCGACACCGTCCTGCTGGTCACCCCCGAACACAATGGCACCGTACCCGCCGCCCTGAAGAACGCCATCGACTGGCTGTCCCGGCCCTTCGGCGCCGGCGCCCTGGCAGGCAAGCCCACCGCCGTCGTCGGCACCGCGTTTGGCCAGTATGGCGGCGTCTGGGCCCAGGATGAGGCCCGCAAGGCCGCCGGCATCGCCGGTGCGCAGATCCTGGAAGACGTCAAGCTCGCCGTCCCCGGCTCCATGGTTCGTTTCGCAGAGGTCCACCCCAAGGACGACGCCGAAGTCGTGGAGCAGATCAAGGGCGTTTTCGACGCCCTCGCCGCAGCAGCTCCGGCAGCCTGACCCCGGCGACGCAGCGCCCGGCACGCGGTTTGCGTGCCGGGCGCTGCTGCGTCCAATCGCCGCCGTGACCAAGTCTTGTCCCAACCGGTACCGTGCGGACATCTGCCCCGGCAACGGCCGCCGTAGCGTTAATCCACTGGACCTACCGGATCGGATTGCGGTGCCGCATGGCAAAAAGATGGAGCTTGGGCGGGTATCGACGCGGCACCTTGGCCGTATCGGCCGCGGTTTGCCTGGCGCTGCTGCCTGCCGGTTGCACCCTCCCGGTTCCCCAGTCCGAAGGGTCAAGCGCAGCCCCGCTGGCCCTCCTTCCCGCAACGATGCCCGGCGATTCCCCTTTGGCGGAGGCCGGAAGAGCGGGCGGGAAAACCGAAGATCCACCGGCGGCGGCTTCGCCGGTACCGGACAGCAGCGCCGGGCCCACGGCGCCGCCGGTGACGGCATACTTCGTGCTGGTGGGCGACGGCGGACGGAACGGCGTCCGCTTTGGCTGCAATGACAGCCTGGTTGGCTACCCTTGGCCAGGAGGCACCGGGGATGCGCGGCTCCGGGCGGCGGTCGGTGCCCTGCTGGGAGACGGCCGGCAGCCCGGGAGCGCCTACAACGCCCTCGGCGCTTCGCGGCTGAAGTTCCTCTCTGGAAGCTTCGACGGCACCACCGTGACCGTCTACCTGTCGGGCACCCTGAACCAGGGCGGATCCTGCGACCTCCCCAGGATCGAGGCCCAGCTTACCCAGACCGCCCTCGAAGCCGTGGGTGCCATCAGGGCCGATATCTACATCAACGGCGAATCCCTGGCGGATTACCTAAAGCTGAAGTAACAGTCCCCCGGTGAATCAGGAATAAACAGGTGTTGCTTTCTTGGCAACAGCTGGTTGTATCCTGACTCTGTGACCCACGAAACACTTGACACTTCTGCCGGAACGCTGCCCGCCGAAGCCATCGACGCGATCGAGCGCGCGGCCACATCTGCCCACCGCCACGAGGAACTGTTCTCCGAGCGCGCGGCGAACATCCGCCAGTCGGCCGTCAGGGACGTCTTCGACATCTCAATGCGGCCGGGACTCGTTTCGCTGGCGGGAGGAAGCCCGTACCTGCAGTCACTCCCCCTGGACCGCCTGGCAGCGACAGCCGCGAAGATCATCGGCGAAGACGGACTCACGGCCCTGCAATACGGCGCAGGGCAGGGCACCGCGGAGCTGCGGGAACAGATCTGCGGCGTCATGGCCGCCGAAGGCATCCTGGATGCCCTGCCGCGGAACGTGGTCATCACTGCGGGCTCCCAGTCCGCCCAGGACGTGGCCACGAAGCTCTTCTGCAATCCGGGCGACGTGGTCCTGGTGGAGGACCCCACCTACGTCGGCGCACTGAATACTTTCGAGGCGTACCAGGTTCAGGTTGAAACGGTGGAGATGGACCAGTACGGCCTGGTTCCGGAACTGCTGGAGGCACGCATAGCGGCGCTGCAGCTCGCCGGCAAGAGCATCAAGTTCCTCTACACCATCCCCAACTTCAACAACCCCTCGGGCATCACCCTGGCCAGGGAACGGCGGCAGCAGGTGGTGGACATATGCCGCAGAGCGAATATCTTGGTTCTCGAGGACAACCCCTACGGGCTGCTCCGCTTTGAAGGTGAGCCATTGCCGCCCTTGCGGGCGGCCAACCCGGATGACGTCATCTACCTGGGCTCCTTTTCCAAAATTTTCGCGCCCGGACTACGGATCGGCTGGGCCCTTGTTCCCGAACACCTGCAGCGCCGCTACTACCTTGCCGCGGAATCCGTGACGCTCTGCCCGCCCGCCCTGAACCAGATGCTGGTCTCCGCGTACCTGCGAGACTACGACTGGACAGGCCAGATCGAAACTTATCGAGGGCTGTACGCCGAGCGGTGCCGCGCGATGCTGGCCGCCCTGAAGGAAAACATGCCGGCAGGAACCACCTGGACCAGCCCGCAGGGAGGCTTCTTCGTCTGGGTCACCCTGCCGGAAGGCATTGACACCTACCCGCTGCTGCACAAGGCAATCGACGCCGGTGTGGTGTTTATCCCCGGCGCCGCCTTCACGCCGTCGGACAATCCCTCCAACAAGCTGAGGCTCGCCTTCAGCGCCGTCCCACCCGACGCGATCGCTGAGGGAGTGCGCCGATTGGCGCCGGTGCTGCAGGAAGCCATGGCCGCGCTGTAGCGTAAGCCACACGAACGCCGAAAACCGAGCAAAGGAGCATGCATATGGGTGGAATCATCGTTGTAGGGGTTGACGGCAGCGAGACCGCGAAGAAGGCGGCCGAGTCGGCCAGGGACCTGGCTGCGGGGCTGGGCGCTTCACTCCACGTCGTGTCCGCCTTCGACAGCGACCGGACCGAAGTGTTCGGCAGCGGCAGCGACCGGTGGATCGTGTCTGACGCGGATGCCGCGGAGCAGGTGGCGCGGACAGTGGCGGAATCGCTGGGCCGCGAGGTCACGGTGACGTATTCGGCAGCCCGCGGACGGCCCGCCGACGCACTCATCAAGGAGGCAGGCCGCATGGACGCCCGCATCATCGTCGTGGGAAACCGGCGCATGCATGGCATCGGGCGGGTCCTTGGCAGCGTGGCCAACAGCGTGGCCCACAACGCCCCGTGCGACGTGTACATAGCCAACACCTACGACGCCGACTGAGCCGCCCAACCGGCTGAGGTAACGCAGGACACCCCCTGTGGTGGTGGACATCGCTGCGGGGGGTGTCGGTTCTCACCGCGATTTCGCCGTTTCAGTTGCTGGCGCAACGATAAAATTGGATGGGCCCCCAAAGGCGTGGACACTGACGAATCCACCCCAGCGAAGGGCTCCCCTTGATCACCATGCAGCGCCGCCAGCTTGTTGGCCACGACATCCTCCTGGCCCGCCACGGCAACCACATCAGCTCCATGCGGCTTGACCGCAGCAATGACAGGGTGGTTGCCCTGCTCGATGATGGCAGCCTGGACAGCGCACCGAACCTCATCTCTCCCGGCCTCCAGCTTCCCCAGACCGTGCGAAGCGTCCTCCGCGAGGACTGGAAGCTCCTGAGCGCCTGGGCCGGCATGGCTGCGCTCACGGGTGGCCTGATGACTGCCGCCGCGGTTGCCTTGGGAACCACCGCGGATCCGGCCATACTCGAGGCCTTGACCGCGTACGCCGCCAACTAGGCCACCAGCCCGCTGCCCGGCGCGAACGTTCAGCCCACCAGCCAGCCCTGCAGCAGCCACCAGATCCCGGCCATCACCACGCCGCCGAAGAGCGAACCGGCCACCACCTGGGCCAGGGAATGGGCCCGCAGGACCACCCGTGACCAACTGACCGCCGGGATCAGGAGCAGCAACGGAGCCCACGCGGCGCCAAGCATCAGCACCACGACGACGGCGGCGCAGGACGCGGCAGCGGCGTGGCCGCTCATCTTCCAGAACGGGCTGACCACGGCCAGTACCGCGACGCCGCCCACCACCGCCAGGACCATCGCAACGACGCTCGCCGGCGCGTCCACCGCACCCAGCACCAGCAGCCCTACAGCGATGCAGCCCAGCGCCATCAGCAGCACAGGTGCGCGCTGCTTCCGGTCGCTGACATGGTGGTCCGTGACCTTGCCCAGCCTGACCAGGACCAGCAGCACCACCAGTGGAAGCACGCACACGAAGAGGGCTGCCAGCGCTCCGTAGCCGATGGTTCCCGGGAATCCTGCCTGGGCCACGGGGCTGATCAAAAGCTGCAGGGAGACCACCACAGGGGGCTGGAAGACCTCCGTCAGCCACTTGGCCGCCCGGTTTTTGACCCGGATCGACCCGTTGTTTTCCACCACGTCCGGACTCAGCACACCTAGTCCAGGAGGAGCGCCGGCTCTTCCAGGATGGCCGCGACGTCGGCCATGAAGCGGGCTGACAGATCACCATCCACCACGCGGTGGTCGAAGGATCCCCCCAAAGTGGTGATCCAGCGGGGAATCACCTCTCCGTCCAGGACCCAGGGTTTCTGCTTGATGGTTCCGAAGGCAACGATGGCCACCTCTCCCGGATTGATGATGGGCGTGCCTGTGTCGATGCCCAGGGCACCGATGTTGGTGATGGTCAGCGTACCGCCCTGCATTTCCGGGGGCTGGGTCTTCCCGGCCCTGGCGGTGGTAGCCAGGTTGTTCAGGGCCAGCGCGAGTTCCTTGAGGGACAGGTCCTGGGCGTTCTTGATGTTGGGCACCATGAGCCCGCGCGGGGTGGCTGCGGCGATGCCCAGGTTCATGAAGTGCTTGACCTGGATCTCGGCTGACCCGTCTTCATTGTCCACCCAGGAAGCGTTCACGCTGGGGTTCCTCGCGGCGGCCCAGATGACCGCCTTGGCCAGGATGAGCAGCGGAGATACCTTGATGCCCTCGAAGTCCCGGGAGGTTTTGAGCCGCTTGACGAATTCCATGGTGCGGCTGGCGTCGACGTCCACGAAGATGCTGACGTGCGGCGCTGCGAACGCCGATTCCACCATCGCTTTTGCCGTGGCCTTGCGGACGCCCTTGACCGGAATGCGCTCCACGCGCTGGTCCTGCGGCTTGCCGGCCTTGCCCCAGAAGCCGTCCGCTTTATCCAGCTCGGCGTCGCGCTGCGCCTGGTAGCTGACCAGGTCCTCGCGCGTCACCTCGCCGCGGGAACCGGTGGCAACGACGTCGGCGAGGTCGATGCCCAGGTCGCGGGCAATCTTGCGGACGGGTGGCTTGGCCAGCACGCGGTTGACCAGGCCCGTGATGGTGCCGCCAAGGGTTGGCCGGTTGTCGACGGCGGCTGTATGGCCGGCGGTGACCTCGGCGGCCGTGCGGGGCTGGACAGGTTCAACTTCGGGAGCGTTCACGGTCACGGCGGCCGCCGGTGCAGTCTTCCGGGGACGGCGCTTGACGGCATCGGCTTTGGGCCCCGAACCCACCAGGGGAGCATTGAACGGGGCACCGGCGGTGTCCTCCCCTGCGTCCACGGGCAACTTGCCGTAGAGCGGCTGGGCGGGAACATCAGGGGCAGCCTGGGGCGGGCGGACGTCGGCAGGCGTTGGGTCGCCGGTAATTTCGTCGCTGACGCTGATGATTGCGGTCCCGACGTCGACCGTCACGCCTTCCGCCACCAGCAGTTCGGTGACGGTCCCCGCAAAGGGGGATGGGAGTTCCACGATCGACTTTGCGGTTTCGATCTCGCAGATGACGTCGTTGATGGCGACGGTATCGCCTGGCTTGACCTTCCAGGAGACGACTTCCGCCTCGGTGAGGCCCTCGCCGACGTCGGGCAGATTGAACTTGTTCAGGGTCATGGTGTCCTCAGTAGGAGAGGGCGCGGTCCAGCGCCTCCAGGATGCGGTCGATGTCCGGAAGGTAGTCTTCCTCCACCTTGGCAACGGGGTAGGGCATGTGGAACCCGCCGACGCGGATGACGGGCGCCTCGAGGGAGTGGAACGCCCGCTCGCTGATCCGGGCCGCGATCTCGCCGCCGATTCCGCCGAACGTGGGGGCTTCGTGCGTCACGATCAGCCGGCCGGTCTTTTGGACCGAGGCGGTGACGGTGTCGAAGTCGATTGGGGAGATGGACCGGAGGTCGATGACTTCGACGCTCCTGCCGTCCTCCTCCGCAGCGTTGGCGGCCGCCAGCGCCACGGGCACCAGGGGGCCGTAGGCCACGATGGTGGCATCGGTGCCTTCCCGGAGTACGTGGGCCTTGAACGGATCCTCCGACGGCCCGGGCGTCTCGACATCAACATCGCCCTTGAGCCAGTAGCGGCGCTTGGGTTCGAAAACGATGACCGGGTCCTGGCACTCCACGGCCTGCTGGATCATCCAGTAGGCGTCGTGGGGGTTGGACGGGGTGATGATGCGCAGGCCCGCCGTGTGGGCGAACAGTGCCTCCGGGGATTCTGAGTGGTGTTCAATGGAGCCGATGCCACCGCCGTACGGGATCCGGATGACCACGGGCACGCTGAGGTTGCCGTTGCTGCGGGCATGGATTTTGGCGAGCTGGGTGGTGATCTGGTTGAAGCCGGGGAAGACGAACCCGTCGAACTGGATCTCGCAGACCGGGCTGTACCCCCGCAAGGCCAGGCCGATGGCGGTGCCGATAATTCCGGACTCGGCCAGCGGGGTATCCACCACACGGTCCGGGCCGAACTCGCCGATCAGTCCGTCGGTCACCCGGTAGACGCCGCCCAGGGGCCCGATGTCCTCGCCCATCAGCAGCGATTTGGGATTGGCGGCCAGGGTGGCGCGAAGGCCCTCGTTGATGGCCTTCGCGATGGTCATGGTGGTCATCAGTGGCCTGCCTCCTCTACCTGCCCGGCGTACTCTTCCCCGCCGGCGAATCCTGCGCTGTATTCCTCGAACCACGCCAGTTCCTCGGCCACCAGCGGGTGGGCCTCCTTGTAGACGTTGGCGAAGGCCTGCCGGATATCCGGGTCTTCAAGATCGTGGGCGGTGCGCCGGACGTAGGCGGCCAGCTCGTCGCCGTCTGCCTTGACCTTGGCGAAGTAGGCATCGTCCGCCAGGCCCTCGGCCCTCAGGTACTTCTCCAGCCGTGCCAGGGGATCCTTGGCGCGCCAGGCATCCTCCTCCGAAGACTGCCGGTACTTGGTGGGATCGTCGGCAGTAGTGTGGGCCCCCACCCGGTAGGTGAAAGCTTCGATGAGGACCGGCCCCTTACCTTGGCGGGCGTGCTCCAGCGCCCACTCGGTGACGGCGTGCACGGCGATGACGTCATTGCCGTCCACGCGGATGCCGGGGAAGCCGTAGCCCTTGGCGCGGTTGGAGAGCGGTACGCGGGACTGGACGTTGGTGGGCACGGAGATGGCCCAGTGGTTGTTCTGGCAGAAGAACACCACAGGAGCTTTGTAGGAGGAAGCGAAGACCATGGATTCATGGACGTCGCCCTCCGAGCTGGCGCCGTCGCCGAAGTAGGCGATGACGGCGGCATCCGGCTGCTTGCCTGCTGCATCCGACGCGGCCGCTAGCTTCTGGTCGCGCTGGATTCCCATGGCGTAGCCCACGGCGTGAAGGGTCTGCGCGGCCAGGACCAGCGTGTACAGGTGGAAGTTGGTGTCCTTGGGGTTCCAGCCGCCATTGGAAACACCACGGAACTGGCGCAGGAGTTCAGCCAGGTCCACGTTCCGGGTAAGGGCAACCCCGTGCTCCCGGTAGGTGGGGAAGATGTAGTCCTGCGGCTGGCTGGCCCTGCCCGAGCCGATTTGCGCTGCTTCCTGCCCGGTCAGCGGTGGCCACAGTGCCAGTTGGCCCTGGCGCTGGAGGGCGGTCGCCTCGACGTCGAACCGCCGGATGGCGGCCATGTCGGCGTACAGGCCACGGAGGTCCTCCGGGGTGAGTTTGTCCGCGTAGTCGCTGAAGACCGGATCAGTGCCCAGCTTCCCGTCAGGGCCGAGCAACTGCACCATTTGGGCAGCGGGCTCGCCCAAGACGGCTTCAGCATCAGCTTCCCGCTGGTCGTCTACCGCTGTTCCGTCGAACTCGGTGGAAGGCAGATGAGTGCCCATACCGTTCTCCTTGCTTGCCGCATCCGGATGCAATGCAATGTCGCTGGGATATATGCCGCACGAGGAATACATTCCCGGCACGGCATACATTGGCTTATTGATCCTAACTTTATCTTCGGTAAGTAGCAGGAGGGCTACTTGTTAAGTGCTAGGAAGTTGCCGGTGCCTTTGTATAGTCGGCACACAATTGGAGGAACCGGGTGTTGGCCTCGGGTTCCCCGATACTGACCCGTACGCCTTCTCCCGCGAACGCCCGGACGGAGAGCGCGCGTGTCCCTGCCATCTCCGCGAAGGCCGCACTTTCAGCACCAAGGGCAAGCCAGACGAAGTTGCCTTGGGCATCAGGGATGGCCCAGCCGAGGTCCCGGAGCCCGGCGGTCAACCGCGCCCGCTCGTCCACGAGCTTTTGTACCCTTTCCACAACCTGCCCGTAATTATCCAGGGAAACAATTGCTGCCTTTTCAGCTATCTGGGATACGGCGAAGGGGGTTGCGGCAACCCGCAGGTACTGAGTCAGTTCGGGGTGGGAGACGCTGTAGCCAACCCGGAGCCCTGCAAGGCCATGCGCTTTGGAAAAGGTCCGGAGCACCACCACGTTGGGGTATTTCCGGTAAAGGTCGATCCCGTCCACGGCGTCCCCGGCCCGCACAAACTCCTGGTAGGCCTCATCGATGACCACCACCACGTCTGCCGGAATGGATCGGATAAAAGCTTCGGTTTCGCCAGCGGTAAGGGCCGGGCCGGTGGGATTGTTGGGCGTGCAGAGCAGGATGACTTTGGTGCGCGCGCTTACGGCGGCGGCCATGGCGTCCAGGTCATGGCGCCCGTCGGCGGTCACCGGGATGCGAACGCTCTCGGCGCCTGCCAAACCCACACTTATGGGGTACGCCTCGAAGGAGCGCCACGCATAGATGACTTCGTCCGCCTTGCCGTCCTCGTTCTGGCCGGCAAAGGCGGCCAGAATCTGGTTCAGGGCGCCCAGACTTCCCGCTCCGGTGACGATGTCGGCGGCCGGTACGCCCAGGAACTCCGCGAGCGCCGCGCGGAGCTTGCTGCTCAGCGGGTCCGGGTACCGGTTGAAGTCTGTTTGGCCGGCTATGGCCTCAAGCACGGCCGGGATGGGCGGCAGCGGGTTTTCGTTGGAGGAGAGCTTGTAGCTGGCAAGACCGCTGACGGCGGCCGGCGGTTTTCCTGCCGCGTAGCGGGGCAGGCGGTCCAGCACCGGGCGCGGTGCGATCCCGCCCGCCCTGGTATCAGATGAAGTCATGGCTCCTAGCCTACGTCCAAGCCCCCATGGGAATCCGGGGAGCGAACCGCCAAACACATCAGGTCTAACCGCCATCCACCCACGAGGGAAGGTATGGAAGCATGGTGCCATGGGTTCATTCATCCTTCGGGTCATCGTCAATGCCGCAGCCCTTTGGGTGGCCAGCTGGATCCTGCCGGGAATGGACATCTCGAGCACGGCGGCATCTGATGTTGTGGCCAGGACCGGCATTTCGCAGGACACCGGGACCGTCGGCATTATCCTGGCCTACCTCTTTATCGGCCTCATTTTCGGCGTGGTCAACGCCTTCGTGCGGCCGCTGGTACGGCTCCTCGCGCTTCCCATTACCGTCCTGACACTTGGCCTGTTCGCCATCGTCATCAATGCCGCCATGCTTTACCTGACGGCCTGGATCAGCAGCTACACGCCGGTGCACCTCACCATCGATTCCTTCTTCTGGACTGCGCTCCTGGCCGCGATCATCATCTCCCTGGTGTCACTGGTGGCGGGTTTGCTGCCGGGCGGCAGGCGCTGACTTCCCGGAACCGTTGCCTCCCTGTCGAGTAGGCCCTCCCTCCCAGGAAGCCCTCCCACCCAAGTAGCAGGGTGGCAGTGGGCAGGTACCCTTAGGTGCCGTTCCCCGGAACAGCAGCAAAAACTTCAGTACCCACCACCCATGACCCCTCCCGGACCAGCCGCTTAGGCTGCAAATCGGGCCCCAAAAGGCCCCTTGCTGTCAGTTCCGGAAAACGGGGGCCCAAATGAAGCCCATAAAATTGCTGCTCGCTGCCTGCCTGCTTTTTACCTTGCAGGCCAGCCCCGCGCACGCAGATACAGAGCCGACGCCGCTGAGCTCCGTTGGGCTGGGCAACGACATTTCGTGGCCTCAGTGCGGGCGGGTTCTTCCCGCGCCCCCGGCCTTCGCGATCGTGGGCGTGAACGGGGGACGGCCGGACACGGTTAACCCGTGCCTGGCTTCTCAACTGGCGTGGGCGGACCAGACCGCGGACGGAACCGCCGGCACACCGGCGGCGGTCTACGTCAATACCGCCGCAACGGGACCTGTGCCGTCCATGTGGTGGCCGGCAGACAACACCTACGGGGGCGCTGATGTCACCAACCCCTATGGTAGGTGCGACGACGCCGCGTCTCCGGCCTGCGCCTACGTGCACGGCTACGGCATGGCCGCCACTGCCGCCGATGTCCTGCAGGAAACCGGGCACAGTGTGGCACACCGTATGTGGTGGCTCGATGTCGAGTTCGGAAACAGCTGGTTATGGGACAGGACAGTCAATGCAGCCGAGCTGGAGGGCATGACGGCGTATCTGCAGGGCGCCGGAGCAGAAGTGGGCATCTACTCCACGGGGTACCAATTCAGCCAGATTGTGGGCGACGTCGGTCCCGGCAGCAATCTCTACAGACTTCAAAACTGGCTGGCGGGCGCCTATTCCGCAGAGTCAGCACAGGAGTATTGCGGGGGCGCCCCCTTGACGCCAGGCGGAACTGTCACCACGACACAGTTCACGGAAAACGACCTCGACTACAACTACCGGTGCCCCGCCGCCACCGCCCCGGCACCGGCTCCACAGCCCACTCCGCAGCCCACGCCACCACCGGAAAAGACTCGCTCGAATCTCTACGCTGAACTGCACGCCGCCCAGATTTCATGAGTCCTGCAAAGGGCGGGGACAAACGCCGATTCACTTGGCACCCGGTTGCGCTTGCCCCGAAAAGGGATCCCTCCGGTCCATCCGAGGAGTGGGTGGTGAAGGCTTAGACAAGGAAAAGCGGGTGGCAACAGCAGCACCGCCGGTTCCCAAGACCCCACCCAGCACGGCGGTGGACTGCACCAGGGACGGATCCTTGCTGGCGCCCACCAGGCGCGCCGCATCCTCATAGCCAGTGAGGCGGTGTCCAGGCCCCAGGCCTGCATCTTCTCCCCCGCGCACGTAAAGGTCATCAGTCACGGTCACGGTGACTTGATTCCGGGCGTCCTGGTTCGGTAGTCCATCACTGCCCGGCACCCAGTCCGTGCGGTGTTCCAGGTGCAGTGTGCTGACCTCCGGCGGAGGCGTTATGCGGGAAACGGGTGACCCGGCAGTCAGGACATATTTCATGCGGTACTCCCTGAGGAAGTCCTCATCTGCCGCCAGATTCATGGCGTGGATACCGCCCTGGCTGTATCCCACGGCCACCACGTCCGCTCCCGGTTCCGCGCCGGCAGCCCGGAGGGCCTGGAGAACGGCGGCATTCACCTGCTCCGAATTGCTGCCCATCCCGTCAACAATGCCGGAAAGATCGAAAGGATTCGTGCCTTCGTCGGCGTCGTTCACCTGCGTCCCGGGAACCACCACGATGTATGCCCTGCCGCCACTGGTGTCCACCTCGATGATTTCGATGTAGCCGCTGCCCCGCTCCTCGATCAGCCTGACCCGCTCCAGCAGCCCGGCAGGAGTGGCGTCGAGATCGATGGGCATACTTTCTTCCCGACTGACCGTCACCGGACCGGGGCGCAGCGAGGGGATGAGCAAGCCAACCCCCGGTTTGATCATGGGAAGGACCGCCACGGCATTGCCCAGCAGCGATTCAGTGGCATCACCGTTGAGGAAGCCTGTGCGCCAAAAGTCGACGTGCTTCTGAAGCTCGACCGCTGGTTTCGATAGGCCGGGCATCCACTGCATGTGGGCAGTGGATTCGGCCACCTCGTAATCCCACCTGCAACTGCGCACCTGCCCGCTGATCCGCTGCAGTTCCTTGCGCACTTTCTGGACCGCATCCCGTGCCTCCCCGACAGCAATAAGCGCGGCTGTTCCCGTGGAGCGGGGTTGATTCTGGTACGAACCAAGCTCCTGCCAGGCGCCGAAAAGCTCCGACTCGACGGCGCCGAGCCGTCCGGCGAGTCCATCAAGCTTCGCGGCTCCCGCCTCCAGTTCCTCCAGCTGAACGGTTATGCCGCCCACGCCTCCGGAAATTGTCAGGATGCCATCCGGGGGTGGCGGCGCAACATGGAGGGGACCGCCTGATCCGGAGGGGGTCGCGTCAGCCATCAGATCCGTCCGTCAGCCGAACAATCAGCTGTCAGTGCTGCGCGCGCGTGGACGGCCACTGCCGCGGAAGCCTCCCGGATCCGGTCCAGCGCGCGCCGTACCGCCACCGCCTGCAGGCTCACGGAATCACGGTATGCCTGTCCAGCCGGTGATTCCCAGTCCACCAACTGAATTGCGTGGAATCCCGCCAGAACCTCTTCAGTCCTGTCGGAACACTGCGCCACCTTTCTGCCCACCTCCTGGACTCCAAGGCTGGCGCCCAGCCCGCTACCCCATATCCCGTCCATCGGATCGTTCCCCATGCCAGCTTCCCCTCACAGCCTCCCCGGCCGGATAACCGGCCCACCTTTGCCGCTCCCCACGCTAGGCAGGCGCCCGTACCCGGGTAAGCGCCGCCGTCGGCTATGTGGACAAGTAACCTGGACGGCGCACTTAAGCCGCCGACAGACTTCATGAAAGAATCAACACATGCCTGAAACTGCCGCCACAGCTGATACCCGTACGCCCTCAGGACGCCTGGCCCTCGCCGCGTCACCGGAAAGAATTGCGCTCGGACCCCTCGACGGCCGTTACCAGCCCACAGTCGCGCCCCTCGTGGACTACCTGTCCGAAGCCGCGCTCAACCGGGACCGCGTGGCCGTCGAAGTCGAATGGCTTATCCACCTGACCAGCAACAACGTCCTTCCCGGCGCCGGTCCTTTGAGCGAAGAACAGCAGGAGCAGCTCCGCGCCATCGTCACCGAATTCGACGCCGCTTCCGTGGCGGAACTGGCTGAAATCGAAGCCGTCACAGTCCACGACGTCAAGGCGGTGGAGTACTACATCGGCCGCCGCCTCCCCGCCATCGGCATCGAAAACCTGACTGCCATGGTCCACTTCGGCTGCACATCCGAGGACATCAACAACCTCTCCTATGCGCTGGGCGTCAAGGGCGCCGTGGAGGACGTGTGGCTGCCTGCAGCCCGCGCCCTCGTGGCCCAGATCAGCAGGATGGCGGAGGACAACCGGGCTGTTCCCATGCTCTCCCGCACCCACGGCCAGCCGGCCACGCCCACCACTTTGGGCAAGGAACTGGCCGTCATCGCGCACCGCCTGACACGGCAGCTGGACCGCATCGCCAGGACCGAATACCTGGGCAAGATCAACGGCGCCACCGGCACCTATGCGGCCCACGTGGCCTCCGTCCCCGGCGCCGACTGGCAGCAGGTTTCCAGGTCGTTCGTGGAGGGCCTGGGCCTCACCTGGAACCCCCTCACCACCCAGATCGAAAGCCACGACTGGCAGGCCGAGCTCTACGCCGACGTGGCCCGCTTCAACCGCATCCTGCACAACGTCTGCACTGATGTCTGGAGCTACATCTCCATCGGCTACTTCGCGCAGATCCCGGTGGCCGGCGCAACCGGCTCGTCCACCATGCCGCACAAGGTCAATCCCATCCGCTTCGAGAACGCTGAGGCCAACCTCGAGATCTCCAACGGCCTGCTGGACACTTTGGCTGCCACCCTGGTGACCTCCCGGTGGCAGCGCGACCTCACCGACTCCTCCAGCCAGCGCAACATCGGGGTGGCGTTCGGCCACTCCCTGCTGGCCATCTCCAATGTGGCCAAGGGCCTGGAGCGCCTCGACGTGGCCGAGGACGTCCTGGCAGCGGACCTGGACACCAACTGGGAGGTCCTGGGCGAGGCCATCCAGATGGTCATGCGCGCCGAGGCGATTGCCGGCGTCGAGGGCATGGAAAACCCCTACGAGCGCCTCAAGGACCTCACCCGCGGCCAGCGCGTGGACGCTGCCCGCATGCAGGAGTTCGTCCAGGGCCTGGGCCTTTCCCCCGAGGCCGAAGCGCGGCTGCTCTCCCTCACGCCCGGAAAGTACACCGGCATCGCCAACCAGCTGGTGGACCACCTGAAGTAGCCCCCGCAGCAGGGCAGGGCAGTACGACGGCGGCGCCGGGCTTCGAAGAGGTCCGGCGCCTTCCTGATGCCCTGGCCTTCCTTATGCCCTGGCCTTCCTTATGCCCCAGCAGCGGGGGGACGGCCAGGAAGCACGCCTGCGCCGCCAGGGGTGGGAAACTGGGAACATGAAGCTGCTCCTTATCCGCCACGGCGAAACCCCCGGCAACGTGCTGGGCCAGCTGGACACCGACCACCCAGGCCCCGGATTGACCGAACTCGGCGAACGCCAGGCAGAGGCCATGGCCCGGGCTCTTGCCAACGAACGCATTGGCGCGCTGTACGCGTCCACGTTGATCCGGACGCAGATTACTGCCGCCCCGCTGGCACGGCTGCACACCCTTGATGTTGAGGTGCTGGACGGGCTGCACGAGATCGAGGCCGGATCACTGGAGAAGCTCACCGACCACGAATCACACAAGCGCTACATGGGGACGGTCATCTCCTGGGCCGCCGGCGACCTGGACCGCCGCATGCCGGCAGGGCCGGACGGCCACGAATTCTTCGAGCGGTTCGACGCTGCCATTGCGCACGCGGTGGAGCGGGCGGAACGCCAGCAGCACGGCACCATTGCCGTGGTTAGCCATGGCGCCGCCATCCGCACTTGGGCGGGGCTCCGGGCCGAGGGCGCAGATCATGAGTTCGCTGCCCGCCATGTCCTGGCCAACACCGGAATCGTGGCTCTGGAGGGCAGCCTGGCAACCGGCTGGAACCTGATCCACTGGGACGGAAGCCCGGTGGGAGGCCTTGCCTTGGCGGACCCTACCGCCGAGGATCCGACGGGTCGGGACGTAGCCGCCCCTTAGGCCTGCTGCCGAAGGCGCCGGGGCGAAAAGGCCCGCAGCGCGGGACACGGACGTGCATCCAGGTGGCTGCCGCGGGCGCCTTGAATGCTTTGGCTGCGGGACGGGACCCCTGGGATAAGCCGCGCTGCCATCGCTGCGGCATCTGCCGCCGTCGGCCGTTCCCACGGGTCCATAGCCGTCAGGGACCGCAGCAAGGGGCGCCAGTCGCCGAGGTGGTCCGGGACTTCCGGTGACCGCAGGGTCCGGGCCACGAGGGATTCGATGGCGGTGCCCGGGAACGCCTTTGCGCCCGTGAAGAGTTCCAACAGGACCAGCCCCATGGCGTATACATCCCAGGAGGGTGAAGCTGCCCCTCCGGATGCCTGCTCGGGACTCATATAGTGCACCGTGCCGGACGAAATTCCTGGTTCGGGCGCCGAGCCGGTTGCGGCAGCAATGCCAAAATCGATAATCCGGACAGGGCTTCTCCGCAGGCCGCTCAGCATCAGGTTTGCGGGCTTGATATCACGATGCACAAGCCCGCGGGAATGAAGGTGTGCCAGCGCACCGAAAAGGCCGCGGGCCCAGGCCGCCACATCACCGGACGTGGGTTCCGCAACCCGGATGGTTTCGGCCAGGCTGGCCCCCAGGGCCAGTTCCTCCACGAGATATGGGCGCCCCGAATGGGAACCGCTGCCGGCCACGACGCCCTGGGCCACAAGCCTCACGATGGACGGGTGGTTGAGACGTGCAAGGACGGCAGCCTCGGTGCGGATCCGCTGATGCTGCTTCCGGCTGTCAGCTGCCGCGATCTTCACAGCAACCTCTGGACCGCCCTCCAGGTCCACCGCACGAAAGACTTCGGCAGCGGAGCCCCTGCCCAGGCGTTCCCTCAGCTGGTAGCGGCCCGCCAGGGGCACGCCGGAGTTCAGCGGCGAATGCGGCAGCGTATCCACCGCCGTGCAGCCGTGCCTCATGCGGAGAGGGCGGCGGAAGGGTGAGCGGCGGGGGCGTCAGGTGTCCACGCATCGAGCTGAAACCCACAAGCGCACCGCCACACAGCCGGAAGTTCGGTATCTCCGGCATCGGTTGGAGCAAATGTGTAGCTGGCACGCTCCCACCGGAGCGCCGGCGTTACCAGCTGCATTGGAGAGCCGCAATGGCGGGCAGCCTTTCCCTGCGGCGCTGCGGTGCCGTCCAGGGTTGATCGCCTCAGGTCCAGGTTGCCGTCCGGGATCGTGGCACCCATGCCGGACCCACGCGGTGAAACTTCGGTGGAAGAAACCAACCCACTCACGACTCCATTGGAAGAAACTTCGGGGACGATCGTAAGCCTACATATAACTAGCCGAGCTAGCTAGTCAGGCTAGTGAACTTTTAATTCTTCGCCATCGCGAACGTTTAGCGCCTCAGTCATGCGCTGCAGGAAGTCGACCACAACGCGCGCTTCCCCGGCAGTGAGGCCCTCCGCAACCGCCATCATGCGGCGGTGCATGGCGCCGAGGGTTTCCCGGACCTCGTTGTCCGACTCAACGGTGGGGACCACTACCACCGAACGGCGATCGGATGGATGCGCTTCGCGGCGGACGTGCCCGCTGGCCACAAGGCGATCGATCAGCGACGTGGTGGAAGCGCTAGTAATATTCAGGAACTTGCTCAGGTCCCTGGGGACAACCTGCTTGCCCGACGCCTGCGCCCTCAGCAGGTACCTCAGGGCAAGGATGTCCGTTTCCCCCATGCCCATGGAGTCCCTGGTGCTGCGGCGGATGTCGGTCTCGGCAGCCCGGTAGTCCCGGAGCGCCTTCAATACCGCTGCACTGTAGTCCAGTTGTCCGTCGGGCCCGTACCAGTAGCCGGAACCCTCGTTGCCTGTAGAAGCCATGCCATCATTTTAGACCGGCTGGTAACTAGACCGCCAAGTAACTTCCTCCTGGCGGCCCCAGCATTGGCGTTATCGAGGTGCTAACCGCGAGGAAACACCTGCGTAACTCCCGGCGCCTAGCCTTGTCAGGCATACCCCTCCGGCGAATCGAGGCAGAGATGCAAACCAACCCCCGGCTGAACATCCGGCAGGTCTCCTGGTCCAACCCCGTTGGCGCCGACCTTCGCCGCGCCCAGCAGGCCGAACTTGACGCCCGCTTTGGCCGGCCTGACCACGAGCCCGGCCCGCCGCCGTCGGGCGCCGACTGCGCCGTGTTCCTCGTGGCGTATGACAAGGGGTCGGGGCAGCCCGTGGGCTGCGGTGGGCTGCGTCTCCTGGATGGATCAACGGCGGAAATCAAGAGGCTCTACGTGCTGCCGTACACCCGGGGCTCCGGCGTTGCCAGCTCCATCCTCGCGGCCTTGGAGGCAGAAGCGTTCAGCCAGGGCATCACCCGCATCAAGGCGGAGGCCGGATCAGCCCAGCCTGACGGGCGGAACTTCTACGAAAATTCAGGATTCGAGCCCATCCCCAACTTCGGGCCCTACATCGGCGTGGAGCACTCGCACTGCTACGCCAAGCGCATCAACGCCCATAGCGCCGCGCAGACTGCGATGGCCTAGGGACGGGCCCGTCACACTGGGATTGCCGGCAGTGCCTTCGGCTAGTCTCGGCCTATGGAATCAGCAGACATCACCTTCCGGACCCGCAAGTGGGTCCGCCCCGAGGACCTCAACGCCAACGGGACCCTCTTTGGCGGCAGCCTGCTGAAGTGGATCGATGAAGAGGCCGCCATCTACGCCATCCTCCAGCTGGGAAACGGGCGCGCAGTCACCAAGTACATTTCGGAGATCAACTTTGTCAGCTCCGCCGTCCAGGGCGACCTCATCGAGATGGGCTTGACCGCCACCCGGTTTGGCCGGACCTCACTGACCATGCGGGCCGAGGTCCGCAACATGATCACCAGGCAGAGCATCCTCACCATCGAGGAGATCGTCTTCGTGAACCTGAGCCAGGACGGTAAGCCAGCGCCGCACGGCTATACCGAAATCACCTATGACCGGGACCGGATCCCCACCCACCACCTCAGCGGGACCGCAGTTCAGGACTAGCGCCGTCCAGGACCAAGATTTCCCCTCGGTTTACGCACAGGTCCCCAGCCGTTTCCCGAACTGGTCCAAAGTGGGCAGCCGGGCTGTTTATCGAATCGATAGCTATAACACCCCGATTTTTGCCATGCCCGGCTATAGGCTGTGCGGACATGCTCCGATTCCAGTCCAGAAATGAGTCCTGATCGTGCGTAAATTGCAGACTTTGGTTGCCGCCGCTGTCGCCGCCACCCTTCTCGCCGGCTGCGGTGGTGCTTCCACCCCGCCGGCTTCAACCGGCGAAGCCTCCGGAGCTCCGGCAGGTGCGTCAGGTGACACCCTGGTTGTCTACACCAACTCCAACGGCGAAGGCCGTGGCGATTGGCTGGCCGCAAAGGCGGCCGAGGCGGGGTTCAAGATCGAGATCGTGGGGGCCGGCGGCGCCGATGCCACCAACAAACTCATTGCCGAAAAGAACAACCCCATCGCCGACGTCGCTTTCGGCCTGAACAACATGTACTTCTCGCAGGTCAAGAATGAGGGCGCGTTGGAGGCCTACCAGCCCGCGTGGGCCGGCGAGGTGGACAAGGGCCTTGGCGACGGGGAGACGTACTGGCCCCTGGTGAAGCAGGCCATCCTTTTGGGCTACAACTCGGACAAGATCAGCAAAGACGCCGCGCCAAAGGACTGGACCGACCTGTGGACCAAGGACGAGTTCAAGAGCCGCTACGAGCGGGTCACCGGCCTGGGCACGGCCACGGCGCAGCTGGTCTTCGCCGGCATCCTCTCGCGGTACCGGGACGACTCCGGCGATTTGGGGATTTCCGACGACGGGTGGAAGCAGGTTGAGCAGTACTTCAAGAATGGCAGCCCCGCCGTAGCCAAAACTGACCTGTTCGCCCGCATTGCCTCCGGCGAAGTGGACATGGGCCAGATGCCGTCCTCGATCATTGCCGACCGCGAGAAGTCCTTCAAAGTGAACGTGGACACGGTCATCCCTTCCGTTGGAGTCCCGCTTGCAGTTGAGCAGATAGCCCTGGTGAAGGGAACCAAGAAGAAGGAGCAGGCGCAGAAGTTCATCGACTGGTTCGGCAGCGCAGAGGTCCAGGGCGAGTTCGCACAGAAGTTTAACGCCATGCCGGTCAACAAGGGTGCGCAGGCGAAGGCGAATCCCGAGGTAGTGGACTTCTTTGCCGGCCTTAAGCAGCAGGACATCGACTGGGGCTTCGTCCAGAAGAACATGGGCGCCTGGGTGGAGAAGATCGAACTTGAGTACATGACGTAACCCGTACTGCCAGCCGCCGTTCCCGCGTTCCATCAGACAGGGTTGCCATGATCCGCTTGGAAAACATCGAAGTTACCTTTGGCGATTTCACCGCCATTCCGCATCTGGACCTGCACGTGCGCCCGGGCGAGTTCTTCACCCTCCTGGGGCCGTCCGGGTGCGGAAAGACGACGGCGCTGCGCACCCTGGCCGGCTTCATCCAGCCGACCAAGGGTACGGTCCGGGTGGACGGGAAGGATGTGACCCGCCTCCCAAGCGACAAGCGGCAGGTGGGCATGGTGTTCCAGAACTATGCCCTGTTCCCCAGCATGAGCGTGTGGGAGAACATCGCCTTCGGGCTGCGGGTCCGGAAGGAAAAACCGGCAGACAGCGACCGCCTTGTACGGGACATTGCACGGCGTGTGGAGCTCAGCGATGAGCAGCTGGCCAAGAACGTGGCCGAGCTGTCCGGTGGCCAGCAGCAGCGCGTGGCGGTTGCACGGGCCCTCGTGCTGCGGCCAAAGATCCTGCTGCTGGATGAGCCACTGTCCAACCTGGACGCCAAGCTCCGCCACCAGTTGCGCCAGCAGCTCAAGGACCTGCAGAGCGAGTTCGGCATCACCACCGTGTACGTCACCCATGACCAGGACGAGGCCCTTGCCATGAGTGACCGGGTGGCGGTGTTCAACAAGGGAGTGATTGAACAGGTCGGGACACCCCAGGAAATTTACGACCATGCCGCCACGGAGTTCGTCTGCAACTTCATCGGTGACAGCTCAGCCCTGACGCCGGACTTCGTGGCCGAGGTCAACCGGCTCTCCGGCGCCGGCCTCAGCAGCGAGGCGAGATCCTACCTGCGCGTGGAAAAGGCCTCCCTGGACCAGCCCGCGGACGGAGGAAGCGCCGTCGGACTACCCGCTACCGTGGTATCCAGGACGTACCACGGCCTGCACAGCCGGTATATGGTCCGCAGCCATGGCGCGGACATCCGCCTCCTGGTCAGGGAAGACGGAGCAGCGCACCCGGCGGCGGGCACCGCCACTACGGTCTACGTGCAGCCCGGGCACATCCTTCAGTACCATCCGGGTACTGGCGCCTCTCTGGCGCTGGACCAGGCGGTTGCCCTGCCATGAGCGGCAACATCACGGTGCGCACTATGGCCCGCTCGCCTTTCGTCCTGGTGGTCGGCGCCGTTCTCACCTGGTTCATAGCCGCGTTTTTGGTATGGCCCAACGTGAACATCCTGTTGGCCACCTTTTTCCCTGACGGCAGCTTTTCAGGCAGGGCTGCGGAGAAGCTGTTCTCCTCGCAGCGGGCAATGAAGGCGCTTGGCAACAGCTTCCTCCTGGCCGTCGCACTGTCCGTCACGGTGAACCTGGTGGGCGTCTTCATCGTTTTGGTGACGCATTACTTCCGGATCCGTGGCTCGCGGATACTCTTCCTTGGGTATGCCTCCACGTTTATCTATGGCGGCATCGTGCTGGCGGCGGGGTACAAATTCATTTACGGCGACAAGGGCATCGTCACGTCGTTGCTGGTCCGGCTGTTCCCCGCGATGGACCCCGGTTGGTTTTCCGGATTCTTCGCTGTGCTGGTGGTCATGACCTTTGCCACCACCACCAACCACATGCTGTTCGTTGCCAACGCCCTCAAAGGCATCGATTACCAGACCATCGAGGCGGCGCGGAACCTTGGTGCCTCCACCTGGACCATTCTGCGGCGCATCGTCCTTCCCATGCTCAAGCCCACGCTGTTCGCCGTGACCATCCTGTCCTTCCTCACCGGTTTGGGCGCGTTGAGCGCCCCACAGGTACTGGGCGGCCGCGATTTCCAGACCATCACGCCGATGATCCTGACGTTCACCAACAGCCCCACGTCGCGGGACCTGGCGGCGCTGCTGGCCGTGATCCTTGGCCTGGCCACCATGCTGATGCTCGCGGTCATGTCCAGGCTGGAGAAAGGCGGCACGTACTTTTCGGTGTCAAAGGTGTCGTCCGAGCTGCAGAAGCAGGACATCACCCACCGCGGCGCCAATCTGGCCGTGCATGCTGTGGCATATCTCCTCTTTGCCATCTACACGCTTCCGGTGGTGCTGATTGTGCTCTATTCGTTTGCTGACGGCGCGGCCATCCAGACCGGCCAGCTCTCGCTGGCCAACTTGACACTGGACAACTACGTCCGCGTCCTCACCCAGCAGTCCGGGCTGCGGCCCTTCATCGTCAGCGTCGTGTACAGCGCACTGGCGGCGGTCATCGCGGTGGCCGGCCTGCTCTTCGTGTCGCGCCTGCTGCAGAAATACAAAAACTGGGTGGCCTCAGCATTCGAGTACCTGCTCCACATCCCGTGGATCCTGCCCTCCGCGCTGCTGGCCCTGGGCCTGATTGTCAGTTACGACCACCCCAATCCGCTGGTGGGCGGCGCCGTCCTCACGGGAACAACGGTGATTCTGCTCATCGCCTTCGTCACGGTGAAGATCCCGTTCACACTCCGGATGCTCAAGGCGTCCTTTGCGGCCGTGAACTCTTCCCTGGAGGAGGCTGCCGCCATCATGGGCGCCAAGACCCTGTACGTCTTCCGGCGGATCCTCCTGCCGCTGGTACTCCCTGCGGCGGCAGCCATCACGGCCCTGAATTTCAACAGCCTGCTTGACGATTACGACACCGCTATCTTCCTGGCCCATCCGCTGGTGCAGCCGCTGGGCCTGGTGATCAAGGCCAACACCGACGGGGCCGAAGGAACTGAGGGAATCGCGAACACCTTCGTTTACACGGTGCTCCTCATGGTCATCACGGGAGTGACGATGTATCTCGTGTATGGCAGGTCGGGGCGGCAGAGGAATAGGAAGCGTCTGCCCGCGGCTCCTCCCCGCTCGCCGGTCCCCGGCACTGCACTTCCCGCTGCACAGGCCCCGGGCGAGGACGATGCCACGCGTCCGGCCGCTGCGGTCCGCTGACTACTTTCCCGCACCGCTGCCGACGGCGGCCCGTGAGTTTCGGCGTCGGACCAGGCTGAGCAGGCGGTCCCGCAGCGGCTGGGCACGGTCGGCGAGCGCTACGCGCCCAAGCGCCGAGGAGGCCAGGCTCACGGCGCGGGTGCGAAGTCTCCGTTGCCGGTTGTAGGCGCGCAGCGCCTGGTCCCCGGGCAGGGTGTTGAGGAGGTCGGCCAGTGTCACCGCGTCCACGAGGGATTCGCAGGCGCCGCGGCCAAGGGTGGGCATCATGGCGTGCGCGGCATCTCCAATGAGCGCAATCCTGCCACTGACGTAGGAGCTCAGATGCGGCACTGTCCACAGGCGCTGGACCAGGCATTCCTCGGGTGTGGCTGCGGCCAGGGCTCGCCGGATGGCAGGTGCGTGGCCGGAGTAGCGCTCCCGGGCCTGTTCCAGCGCTGCCGAAACATCAATTCCGTAGGGGCCGAGTCCTGAACGGTAACTGGCGTACCAGAAGGAGCCTCCCCGGGCAGCGGCCATTCCGAACAGGTCGCCGCGGCCCCAGTACTCGCCCGCCTCGTCCGGACCGACCGGAGCAGGGAGGGTACCGCGAAGGGCAAGGTAGGGAGTGAGGCGGGCGTCGGAGGCGGTGCCCCAGACCACCCGGCGGACCATGCTGTGGACGCCGTCGGCCCCCACCACCAGTCCGCCGTCATGGGGCAACTCGTGTATCTGGGCGGTGGCCCGGCGAACGGTTTCCGGCACGGCACTATCCAACAGCCGGAGCAGATCAATCCGGGAAATACCGAACATCTCCCCGGCGTCAACGGTGATCCAGGGTTCTCCCTGGGCGTTCCGGACCGATCCGCTGCCGAGGACCGGGCTGACCGTCCGCGCTTCCTCAAGGATCCCAATCCTCGCCAGCGCCCGCTGGGCGTTGGGCCACATTCCCAGCGCGTTGCCGACCGCGGGCAGTTCCGGGCGTTTCTCGTATACGGTCACCTCGAAGCGGTTGGAATCCAGGGCCCCCGCGAGGGCGAGCCCGGCGATGCCGCCGCCAACGATCGTGATCGTTTCCATGCAGCAATTTTACTACTTTTGTAGTGAATAGGAAGGAGTCCTCTTACACTGAACGCATGCCGGACCGCCGCACCCAACTGCTTGATGCCGCCTTGGCCGTGGTGGCGGAGAAGGGGATGAAGGGCCTCACCCACCGCGCGGTTGACGCGGCAGCAGACGTCGCCGAGGGAACCACCTCGAACTACTACCGCAACCGCGCAACCCTGGTTGAAGCCGTCCTGGACCGGCTGCTGGAGCTGGACGCTGCCCTTCTGGCGGACCAGTCGCCGGCAGGACCGCCGCGGGACACGGAACAACTGGCCAACCAGATGGCCGCAATGGTGCTGGCCCTGGCCGGACAACATGCCGGCCTCACCCGCGCCCGCCTGGCACTGTCCCTGGACAAGCCCGGTTCCGTGACCGCCGGCCACTTCCAGCTGGTGGGCGGCCTGGAACAGGCCCTTGCCGGGCTGGGCGTACCGGACGCGCGGGCCCGCGCACGGGATGTTGCCGACTACGGCGACGGGGTGCTGCTGCACCTGCTCACCGTGAGGCGGGACGAGCAGCCCAGTGCTGCCGCCATCGCAGCGGCTGTCCGGCGGCTCCTGGCACCGTAAACCCAAACCAGCCACACGCCGTCGAACTTCTCCAGTGGCGCTAAGCGGAGGCGGGCCAGCCCGTGTAGGCCTCGGCCAGGTAGGCCCTGCCGTGGCGGGAGGAGACCACTGAGTTCAGTTCGCCGAGCTGGCGGGCGCGGGAGAAATCGTCGGCGTCAGCGGGGGTGTGGAGCATGGTGGTCATCCAGTAGGAGAACTGCTGGGCCTTCCACACCCGGTCAAGGGCGCGGTCACTGTAGGTCTCCAGGAGCCGGTCCGAGCCGGAGTTGTAGTGGCTGTCCAACCCCTCGAAGAGGACCTTGACGTCATTGATGGCCAGGTTGAGGCCCTTGGCGCCGGTGGGCGGAACGGTGTGGGCGGCATCGCCTGCGAGGAACAGGTTGCCGTAGCGCATGGGAGTGTGGACGAAGCTCCGGAAGGGCAGCACCATCTTCTCCAGGACCGGGCCTTCCTTGAGCTCAAAGCCGTTGCCGTTGACGCGGCTGCGGAATTCGGCCCAGATCCGGTCGTCATCCCATTCCGCCACGCTTTCCTTGGGGTCGCACTGGAAGTACATCCGCTGCACAGTCTCCGTGCGCTGGCTGATGAGGGCGAAGCCGTTGGCCGAGTTGGCGTAGATCAGTTCATCTGAGCTGCGCGGGGCCTCGGCCAGGATGCCAAACCAGGCGAACGGGTATTCGTGGAAGTACCACGTGCGGTGGGCTTCCGGAATCTGGAACCGGCAGTGGCTGCGCGAGCCGTCCGCCCCCACCAGGAAATCGGCCTGGATCTCGAACTCCACGCCATCGGCGTCCCTGAACCAAACTTTTGGCTTGCCCTCCAGATCATGGACGGTAGTCTCCGTGACGCTGTAGCGGACGTCGCCGCCGTAGTCCTTCCGCCGTGCGGCGAGGTCCAGGAAGACGTCCGTCTGCGGGTACAGCCACACGGACTCGCCCACCAGATCCTTGAAGTCGATGCGGTGGCTCTCGTTGTTGAAGCGCAGCTCGATCCCGTCATGCCGGTCGCCGTCCTGGAGCACCCGGTCTGAGACGCCGCTGTCCACCAGCAGGTTGACGGTTCCGTGCTCCAGGATGCCGGCGCGGACGGTGTGGGAGATTTCCTCGTGGCTGCGGATCTCGATCACGGTGGATTCGATGCCTGCCTTGGCCAGCAGATGGGAGAGCATGAGCCCGGCCGGCCCGCCTCCCATGATGGCTACTTGGGTGGTGATGACTTTTCGTGCCATGGCTGCGTCTCGCTTCGTTGCGGGGCCCGGCAAAGGGCCGGATGGGTTGCCTGGCTTCAGTGTGCGGCAGGACGGGTGACCGGCGTTACAGAAATTCCGTTCATCGGAACAGGCTTAGGGCAATCAGGACTCAGCCAGGCCCCGGGCGATACCGCGGGCCGCCGTCTGCAGTGCAGGGACCAGGGCTTGCAGCCGCATTTCACGCAGGGGAACCACGACGCCGAGGGACGCCACCGCGCGGTGGCGGCGGTTGAGGACGGGAACGGCTATGCCGCAGGTGTCCGGATCCACCACGCCTTTCAGCTGTGCGAAGCCCTGCCGTGAGGTGTCGGCGAGCAGGGTGCGCACGTCGTCCGCAGCCAGTTTTCCGTACGGGTCGGCGAACTGGCGCAGGTACTCCTGCTGCAGCGCCTTGTCCTGATGGGCCATCAGCGCCAGCCCGGCGGACGAGATATGAATGGCCATCCTGCCTGCCACCTGGGCCCGGTTGGCCACGGAGCCCCGCCGGGAAAGCCGCTCCACGAACAATGCCTCCCAGCCGTCCAGCACCGCCAGGTTCACGTTCTGGTTCAGCACCTGCTGGATATCCTCCATGAAGGGCATCGCCGCCTGCCGCAACGCCAGCGCCGGTGAGGCGCGGTTCACCAGTTCCCACAGCCGAAGCCCCGGCCGCACCAGTCCGCCGGGGGCGGTCTCCAGCAGCCCATGCCGGGCAAGCTGGCCCACCAGCCTGTGCGTGGTGGTCAGCGGAAGGCCCGAACGCTCCGCAAGTTCCGACAACCGAAGGTCGGTGGCGTCCTGCGGGAAGGCGGAAATCAGCCGCACAATCCGGTCCACCACCGAATCGCCCGAGCTCGAGTTCGCCACCGCCGCCACCTTCCGTTGAACGGGAAGTCCAGCGTACCGCGCCGGTGCGGCCATAGGGTGTGGCCGGGGAGGCGCTCAGGCCGCCGCCGGCCCCTGACCCGCCCTGCTCCGCAGCCGCCGCCACGCGCCGGGGGCAAGCACCACGGCAATGCCGACGGCGGCGCCGATGACTGTCTCGATAATGCGGTCGCGCAGCAAAATGGACGCCGAGGCCGGGACCACCAGCAGTGTTGACACCAGGGCAAGGGGCGTGACGAACACCTGGGCCACCAGGTACTGGCGGATGATGAACATCTCGGCGCCGAACTGGCAGAGCGCCATTACCAGCACCGTTTGCCAGGGCTCCAAGCCCAGCAGCAGGACGGCCGCCAGCACCAGCAGGCCCAACACCGTGCCGATGATCCTCTGGATGCCGCGGCGTACCCGGTGTCTGGTGGTGTGGCCCACCAGGGGAACCACGGCGGCCACCATCGCCCAATAGTTGTGGCCGAATCCAAGCCGGCCCCCTGCCCACGTAGCCAGTGAACCGGCCAGGCCCGCCGCCACCAGGTAGCCGAACCCCTCAAGCCACGCCGTCCGCTTCTCCGCCGGGGTGCGCCGGATGCGGGGCGGCCTGGCCCAGGGGGTGCGGTGGCTGGGAAGGACCCGGGACGAGAAGCCGATGAGGAGCGCGAACACCGTGGTGAGGACCGACACCAGCATGCCCTGCCACAGCGGCGGCTGGTTGGGGATGGATGCGATCGCGGCGAAAGCGAAGATGTGGAAGAGCGACCCTGCCGGGCGCAGCCGCAGCCAGGAGATTGCGACCGAACAGGCGCCGGCCACCAGGGTGGTGGCAAGGACCAGCAGCCACGTGTGCGCGGCGGCATCAAGGCCCAGCGCAGGACCCAGCCGCGCCGCGAGGGCGGCCAGGAAGACCACCAGCAGCATCAGTAGCCCGGCCCGCAATTGCAGCACAAAGCGCACGGCGTGCGGCTCACCGCGGCCGTAGATTCCGGTGAAGGCGCCGAATGACGCGAAGATCGCCAGGTCCAGCCTGCCCAGCAGCACAAGGGTGATCAGGGGTACGAAGACGCCGACGGCGCACCTGAGCGCCGGGTGGTGGTCCTTGTTGCCGGGGCCGATGCTGAACATTTCAGCAAACATCTTCACGGGGGCAGCGCCTTCCTTGGGGTGGATTCAGGTGGCGGCCGCGCTGACGTTCCTGGTAAATCCTACGGCCCCGACCCCCGGCACTGCCCGGCACGTTCCCATGAACGGAATCAGGAGGCAACGCGGCGGAAACAACGCCACATGATGCTTGAGTCATGAAGCGCCCTACGCACAACACGCCCGCCGCTGACCTGAGCTGCGAAGTCTGCGGCCAGATGCCGGAGCCGCCCAAGGCGCGGCTTACCCTGGCCAACGTGGCCGTTATGCTGCCCATCGAGCTTCTGGTCCATGCGTTGGTAGTGGAGACCCCACTCCCCTACGTGGCGAAAGTATTGGTACTGACGCTCACCGCCACCGTTCTGGTCATCTGGGTGGCCGAGCCGTCCGCCGCCCGGATCCTGCGCGGCTGGCTGCATGCCCCGGCGTTGCGGCACCGCAGGCAGCTGGCAGCGGCCCCGTCCTTGTGGCGGGCGCGGACGCTGCTCCAGGACCAGCCCGGATCGCTGCAGCGGATCACGCGGGCGCTGGCGCGGCTGGATACCAACATCCTTGGAATCCACGTCCACCCGGTTACGGGAGGCGTCCTGGACGAATTCGTGCTCTCGGCTCCGGGTGACGTGGGCGAGCGGGAGCTTTTGGATGCATTGCGCGACGGCGGCGGGAGCGGTTCGCACGTTTGGCCCACCACGGCGCTTGCCATGGCTGACGGGCAGACCAGGGCATTGAGCCTTGCGTCGAGGATCGCTGCCGCCCCGGAAGAACTGCCCCTGGCGGTGGCCGAGCTGCTGCACGCAAAGATTGTGCCGGCGTCGGACACCCGCCCTAAAGCGGACGACGACAGGACCAGCCTTAAGATCCCCACGGCATGGCACGGCCCCATCACCTTCTCCCGGCCAGGCGAGCCCTTTACCCCCGCGGAATCGGCCCGCGCGCACCGGCTGGCGGAGCTGGCTGAGACTGTTTCGCACCACCGGGCGGGCTCGCCCTCGTAGGCCAGCGCGCAGTCACAATCCGTTTGCGGGACGTCCCGGCCAGCCGGAGAGGAAAAACCCTTGACAGTGGCGGGAGTCACTTCTACCTTTGATTTTGGGATCCCAAATTGGGATCCCAAAAATGGGTTTCCGCTCCGCGCTCCGGATCGTCCAGCGGCTGCTCCCTCTGTAGGCAGGCCAGGCCCGCCGACTACGAACCACGCATCTTTTTTGCCCCTCCCCATCCGTAAACTTCCCCGTGAAGGAGAAGCCGTGTCCATCCCAAACACTGAAACAACGGCACCGTCCGACGAGGCCGCTCCCGGTATTGCCGAAAAGCCCGGAAAGGACGGCACGCAACGGCGCAGCGCCGTCCGCTGGCGGCTGTTCCTGCTGCTCCTGGTCCTGGTGTCGGTCAACTACATCGACCGCGGATCCATCTCCGTCGCCCTGCCCATCATCCAAAAGGAATTCAACCTCGCTCCCGAACTGGTGGGCCTGCTGCTGTCCGCCTTCTTCTGGACCTACGCCCTGATGCAGGTTCCCGTGGGCTGGCTGATCGACAAATTCGGTCCACGCAAGGTCATGACCGCCTCCTGCCTCGGCTGGGGCGCTGCCACAGCGGCGTCCGGCATGGCCGGCGGCTTCCTGAGCATGTTCATCGCCCGCCTTGGAATCGGCGTGACCGAAGCCGGCGTGATGCCTGCCGGCGGCAAGCTCAACGCGATCTGGATGCACAGGTCCGAACGCGGCCGCGGCGCTACCATCCTCGACGCCGGTGCGCCCTTGGGAGCAGGCCTTGGCGGCATCATCATCGCCAGCCTCATCGCCTCCACCGGCAGCTGGCGCTGGTCCTTCGTGATCGCCGGCGCCGCCACCGTCCTCATGGGACTCGCCGTCTGGTGGTACGTGCGGGACAATCCCCGCCAGCACAAGGGCGTCAACGACGCCGAGGCCGCATATATCGAAGCCTCACACAAGGCAGAGGACGCCGAAGCAGCCGCGGCCGGCAGCACGGGCAGGCGCGGCCTGCTCCCCTACCTCAAGTTCCGGTCGTTCTGGGCAATGTGCCTGGGCTGGCTGGGCTTCAACGGCGTCTTCTACGGCCTGCTGACCTGGGGCCCGCTGTACCTGGCCCAGGCCAAGGGCTTTGACCTGAAGACCATCGGCTGGTCCACGCTGGTGATCTTCGGCGCCGGGTTCGTCGGCGAAATCATCGGCGGCACCATCGCCGACAAGTGGCGGGCCTCCGGCGCCTCAGCCAACCTGGTGATGCGCACCCTCCTTGGCATCTCCAGCGCAGTGGTGATCGGCGGACTGGTGGGCGTCACGGTGGTCCCTGACGCCACCACCGCCGTGGTCCTGCTCTCGCTGGTCCTGTTCTTCCTGCGCTGGGTGGGCCTGTTCTGGAGCATCCCCGCCATCCTCGGGGGACGCGCCAACGCCGGCGTCCTGGGCGGTGCGATGAACCTCAGCGGCAACATCTCTGGCTTCGTCACCCCCATCGTGGTCGGCCTGATCGTTGGAGCCACCGGCTCCTACACCTGGGCGCTGCTGTACTTCGTGGGTTCCGCGGTGATCATGGGCGCATCAGTCCTGACGCTGAACTACAACAAGCGGCTTCCTGTCTAAGCTGACCCTCGCAGGGAAACTTGCAACCAACGCCCCCGCAGCCGGGAGCAGTGCCGCACAAAATCCGAATGGAGCATCATGCTGACCGCCGCAGAAGAGACCCAGGACAAGGACCGCCCCCTCCGCGAGACTGTCCGGGACACCCTCCGCACCCGGATTTTCGAAGGACACTACGCTCCCGGCACGCGGTTGGTGGAACGCGACCTGGCCGCCGAATTCTCCGTATCCCGGCTGCCGGTCCGCGAGGCCCTGCGGATGCTCCGGCAGGAAGGGCTCATCAGTGACCGCGGCGCCCGCGGGGCTGAAGTAAGCAGCCTCAGCCCCAAGGACGTTGAGGACCTCTTCGACGTCCGCCAGTCCTTGGAGGTATTGGCTTGCCGGCTCGCTGCCAAGCGGGCCACCAAGGCCGACCTCGCCTACCTCAAGGCATTGCTGGACAATGCGGAGGCGTTCCTGGCCAAGGGTGCGGTGATGGAGGCGCACCGCTCCAACAGCGAATTCCACGACGCCATCACCCGCATCGCAGACAACAACTTCCTCAAGTCCGCCCTGGAACCCCTCCAGGGCCGGATGCACTGGCTGTTCCGGCACGTCAGCGACCTGCCCGAACTCATCGCCGAACACCGCGAGCTCTACGCCGCAATCGCAAGCGGCGATCCGGACAAGGCAGCCGCCCAGTCCGCATCACACATCGGAAAGTACCGGGAGCAGTTCCCGGAGGACTTCCAGAAGACCGAACCAGAATTCCACCGGAAGAGAAAATGAAACTCCTGGTCATCAACCCCAACATCAGCGCCGATGTCACCGCACTGATCGAATCCGAGGCGCGCCGATCCGCCTCCCCCGGCACCGGACTGCTGGTCCGGACGGCCGGCCACGGGGTCGAATACATCGAGACCCGCTTCGAATCCCTCATTGCCGCCGGCGCGGTGGCCGAGATCATCGTCGAACACACCCGCCCCGGAACAGACCCCGTGGATGCGGTGGTGGTTGCAGCCTTCGGTGATCCCGGCATGCCGGCCCTCAAGGAACTGGCGGACGTACCCGTCATCGGCATCACCGAAGCCGCGCTGTGCGCAGCGGCGCTGCAAGGCCATCGTTTCTCAATTATCGCCATCTCGGACCGGATCAAGCCTTGGTACCGCGAGTGCGTGGAGCGTTTCGGCCTGTCCGGCAGGCTGGCTTCCATCCGCTCCATCAATGATTCCCTCAACAGCATCGCCTCCGTCCAGCAGGACTTCCGCGAAACCCTGCTGGCGCTCAGCCGGCAGGCCGTGGCCGAGGACGGAGCCGACGTCGTCATCCTTGCCGGCGCCCCGCTGGCCGGGCTGGCCCGCGAGCTCACGGGACAGATTCCCGTCCCCGTGGTGGACGGCATTTCCGCCGGCATCCGCATGGCTGAGGCCGTGGCCGGGCTGCAGTCAGGAACCCACCGCGCCGGCGCCTTCGCGCCGCCCCCGGCCAAGGACCGCAAGGGACTGTCCGGCAGCCTGGACGCCGCCCTCGCCGCCCGCCAGGAGCACGCCCGCGCCCCGCAGCCAACCGCCTGAATCCGACTTCACCAACCCAGACTTCACCAACCCAGGAGGACACCGATGTCCCACCAGCCAGACCTCGTCATCGCCAACGCCACGGTCGTCAACAGCACTGGCCGCCAGGAAGCCCACATCGTGGTTTCCGACGGCCGGATCGCCGCCCTTGTGGACGCCGCCCAGCCAGTCCCGACGGCGGACCGCACCATCGACGCCACGGGCAAGCTCGTGATTCCCGGCGGCGTGGACGGACACTGCCATGTGGCGCAGGTGACCGGCCGCTTCCGCACCCTCGACGACTACCGGACCACGTCCACCGCCGCGCTGTGGGGCGGCACCACCACCATCATCGACTTCGGAATCCCCCGCGACGCCCAGGAAACTCCCCTGGCCGCCGTCCTGCACAAGAAGGAACTCGCCACCCAGTCCCGCTGCGACGTCGCCCTCCACGGCGCCGTGGTCAGCTGGGATGAAACGGTGCCGTGGCAGCTGGAGCAGCTGGCCGCCGAAGGCGTCCGTTCGGTGAAGATGTACACCACCAACCGCGGCACCACCATGGCCGACGGCGGCACCATCCTTAAAGTCATGCGCGAAATGGTGCGGCTGGACGGCCTGGCGTACATCCACGCCGAACACGATCCCATCATTGCCGACTGCACCGAACAGCATGCCCAGGACGGCAGGATCGGCATCGAACACCTGCACAGGACCCGGCCCGAGCTGGCCGAGGAGATCTCCGTGAAGGAGACGCTGGCCATGGCCGAATACACGGGCGCGCCGGTCTATTTCGTCCACCAGTCCACGCCCGGCGCCGTGGATTTGGTGTCCGAGGCGCGGGACCGGGGGCTGGAGGCCTACTCCGAAACCTGCCCGCACTACGTCACCCTGGACGACACCGTCTACGCCTCCACGTTTCCGGAGTGGTTCGCCTGTTGCCCGCCCATGCGCAGCGCGGAAACAGTGGCAGCCCTCAAGGAGCGGCTGGTTTCCGGCGCCATCCACACCATGTCCTCCGACCACTCCTGCTATGACCTGTCCCAGAAGCGCGAGCGCACCGATGACCTACGTGCCATGCCGCATGGACTGCCAGGAGTGGAAACGCGGATGCCAGTCACCTTCACCGCGATGATTTCCGCCGGTGCAACCGTGGAACAGTTCGTCAGCGCCTTCGCTTCGGAACCTGCGCGGATCAACGCTGTTCCCGGCAAGGGCCGCATCACCGAGGGATTCGACGCCGACCTGGTGGTTTTCGATCCCGCCGAGGAACGCACGGTGGACGGCGCAGCCCTGCACATGGGAACGGACTTTTCACCCTTCGACGGGAACGCACTCACGGGCTGGCCCGCCGTCGTGGTTTCCAACGGACGCGTGGTCCTGGACGCGGCCGGCTTCCACGATCCCGGCACCGTGGGCCGCTTCATCAACCGCAACGGCTTCCGGCAGCACCAGTCTGCCGCCGAAGCCACCCAACTCCCCGCAGCCGCTCTCTAGGAGTCCCCATGCCTGCAACCACACGCCCACGCAGGATTGGCATGATCGTGCCGTCCTCGAACACCTGCCTGGAGCCACAGACCTACCGCCTCCTGGGGGGCCGCACCGATGTCACCGTGCATTCCACCCGGATCCCCGTAACCCGCATCGCCCTGGACGACTCGTCCAACCGGCAATTCGATCCCGCGGTCATGCAGGAGGCAGGACGGCTCCTGGCGACGGCGGATGTGGACGTGATCGCCTGGAACGGCACGTCAGGTTCGTGGCTGGGTTCCGAGCACGATAAGGAACTGGCCGGCGGGATCACGGCCGCCACCGGGATCCCGGCCACCACCTCCACCCTTGCCTACCTCGAGGCCTTCCGGACGTTCGGTACCGAACGGATCGGCCTCTTCACGCCTTACACAGAGGACGTGAACCACCAGGTCATTGCCTCGTACGAGCGCGAAGGCATCAAGACCGTGGACCACCGGGCCCTGGGCCTGAGCGACAACGAGTCCTTTGCCCGGGTCACCGACGAGGAAATGCGCCCGGGGTCCCTGGAACTCGCCGCCGCGGCTCCCGATGCCCTGGTGTACCTGTGTACCAACCTGTACGGGGCAAACATCACGGCGGAGATCGAGGAAGCCACCGGGGTTCCCGTGCTGGATTCCGTGGCGGTGACGCTCTGGCACGCCCTGAAGCTGGCCGGTGCGCCGCTGCTGGACCCGCGCTGGGGCCGGCTGCTGGGGTAGCTGGCCCCAGCAGCCGCAGCCCCTACATCCGCAGCGTCAGCGCTCCCGGCTCCATGGCCATCAGCACGTGCTTGCCTTCGCCTTCGTGGTCGCCGTCCAGCTGGTAGTCGTCGTTGTGCTCCAGGGTGATCTCTACAGTCTTGCCCTGGAAGTACTCCACGGAAGTGTCCTTGTTCTTGCCCTTGCCGATGATGCCGGCGAGCACGGACAGCCAGCCCAGCTTGCCGTGGTGCGGCGCCAGGACGGCAATGTCCAGCAGGCCGTCGTCGATCTTGGCATCCGGGAAGATCTCGAGGCCTCCCTGGACCTTGCCGCAGTTGCCCACCATCACGCTGCGGACACCCCGGTGGACTACCTCTTTGCCGTCAATCACCACGGTTGCCTTGACCGGTTTGCCGGGAAGGTTCCGGATGCCGGCGTCCACGTAGGCCAGCCAGCCCACCTTGTGCTTCAGCTCCTGGTTGGTGTCCGCCATGATGGTGGCGTCGTAGCCCATGCCGGCCATCACCAGGAACAGCTGCTCTTTGTCAGGGTCGCTGCGGCGGGCGCGGACTACGTCGATCTTCCTGTCGGTGCCCACAAGGGCTCCTGAAAGGGCACTGTCATAGTCGGTCACGTCGATGCCCAGGTTGCGGGCCAGCAGGTTTCCGGTCCCCAGCGGCAGCAGGCCCATGGGGATATCGCCGCCTGCAAGAACCTCGGCCACGCAGCGGACCGTCCCGTCGCCGCCGGCCGCGATTACCAGATCCGCTCCCTGGGCCAGGGCCTCCTTGGCCTGCCCGACGCCCGGGTCCTCCTCGGTGGTCTCGAACCAGAGGGTTTCGCCCCAGCCGTTCTCCTCGCAGTGCTTGGCCATGAGTTCGCGTACGTCGACATCCACCGTCTTCGCGGGGTTGATCACAATGGCGGCGCGTTTTGGCGAAGTGGAGCTGGTCTCAGTCATGGCGTCCTCTAATGGCGGATGGAAAGCAAGCTTCTGAGAGAAGGGTATCCCGGCGCGGGGGCCGTTCCACGACTACAGCGCCTTGACCGCGCCCAGCACCTGGGCCAGGGAGTCCTTCGCGTCTCCGAACAGCAGGGAGGTCTGGGGCTCGTACAGCAGGTCGTTCTCGATGCCGGCGAAGCCAGGGCGCATGGAACGCTTGAGGAACACCACCTGCCGGGCCTCCGCCACTTCGAGGATGGGCATCCCGTAAATCGGGGACCCGGAGGAAGTCTTGGCGGCCGGGTTGACCACATCGTTGGCGCCGACCACCAGGGCAACATCGGTGGTCTTGAACTCCGGGTTGATTTCGCCCATCTCCTTGAGTGACTCGTATGGCACGTTGGCCTCCGCCAGGAGTACGTTCATGTGGCCGGGCATCCGGCCGGCCACGGGGTGGATGGCGAAATCCACCTCGATGCCCCGGGCTTCCAGTGCCAGGGCCAGTTCAGCGGCCGTGTGCTGGCCCTGTGCCACCGCCAGCCCGTAGCCGGGGACGATGATGACCCGTTGGGCGTATCCCAGAAGAACTGCCACGTCCTCAGGTGAGGACGATCGGACCGGACGCTGACTCACGGCGGTGGAGCCCGCCGTCGAACCTCCCCGGAAAGCCCCGAACAGGATGCCCGCCACGCTCCGGCCCATCGCGGCCGCCATGGCCCGGGTCAGGATGGTGCCCGAGGCGCCGACCAGGGTGCCGGCCACCACCAGCAGAACGTTGCCCAGCACCAGGCCGGATGCCGCGACGGCCAGGCCGGTGAAGGCGTTCAGCAGCGAGATGACAATGGGCACGTCGGCGCCGCCTACGGGCAGGACCAGCAGGATTCCGGAGGCCAGGCCCAGCACCAGCAACAGGACCGCAAGGGGCAGCGACCCGGTGAGGACCACAGCCGCCCCGGCGGCCACCGCGGCGAGGAGGACCAGGGACATCACCACCGGCAGGCCGGGGAACACCACGGGCCGGGTGGTCATCAGTTCCTGCAGCTTGGCGAACGTGACGCCCGATCCGGCGAATGACACGGCACCCACCAGCAATGTGAAGACGATCGCCACCCGGACCCACGCATTCTCGGCATGGCCCAGCTCCAGGAGCGCCACCAGGGCCGCCGCACCGCCGCCCACTCCATTGAACAGCGCCACCAGCTGCGGCATCTGGGTCATCTTCACCCGCCGGGCCACCGGTGCCGCCACCGCGGAACCCACGGCCATGGCGGCCAGGATCCAGGGGATGTTCTCCAGCCGGGCGGACAGGAAGACGCTGGCGACGGCGATCAACGCCCCGAGTGCCCCCACGAGGTTGCCGCGCCGGGCCGTCCGCGGGGAACTGAGCCCGCGCAGGGCCAGGATGAAGCACACCGCCGCGGCGAGGTAGAGCAGGGAGGTCCAGACGGGGTCGAGGAGGCTCACTTGCTGCCTCCCTTGGGTCCTGTGACAGTCCGGGCCGCGTCCTTTTTGGCATGGAACATGTGCAGCATCCGGTCCGTCACCACGAACCCGCCCACCAGGTTCGCCGTGGCAAGCACGACGGCGAGCAGCGCCACCGCCAGGACCCAAGGGTCCGCTGCCTGGCCGGCGACGATGATGGCCCCCACCAGGATGATCCCGTGAATGGCGTTGGCACCGGACATCAGCGGCGTGTGCAGGGTGCTGGAAACCTTGGACACCACCTCGAAACCGACGAACACCGCCAGCACCGTAATAGTCAGCAGCGCTGTTCCGTCCATCAGGGCGCTCCTTCCTGCCCGGCCACAGCCGTGGCCGTCCGGACCGCCAGCAGGTCCGCAGTGGGCTGGTGCCGCACCTCCCCGGCGTGGGTGAGGCAGGCTCCGGCCACCACTTCGTCCTCGAAATCCAGCGTGAGGTTTCCGTCCCGCACCAGCAATGCCAGCAGGTTCGCCACGTTCTTGGCGTAGAGGCGGGAGGCATCCGATGCCATCGCGGAGGCCGGATCCTTCAGCCCCACCAGCGTGATGTGTCCCGTCCCGTCGGCCGTGGGAATCAGGACGTCCCGCCCCGGCACGGAGCCCTCGACGTTGCCGCCGGACTCCGCTGCGAGGTCCACCACCACCGAACCGGCGCGCATTCCCTGGACCATCTCGCAGGTCACCAAAAGGGGTGCCGGCCGCCCGGGGACCGCCGCCGTCGTAATCAATACATCCGATTGCGCCACGTGGGGTGCCAGCAACTGCCGCTGCCGGGTGCCGGCGTCGGAACTCAACTGCCGTGCATAGCCGCCCGCCGCTTCCACGGTCTCAAGGTCCAGCCGGACGAAGGTGCCGCCCATCGAAGCGACCTCGTCAGCGGAGGCGGGGCGGATGTCGTTGGCAAAGACCCTGGCACCCAGGCGCTTTGCGGTGCCGATGGCCTGCAGCCCCGCCACGCCGGCGCCGAGCACCAGGACGCGGGCCGGGGGGACGGTTCCCGCCGCGGTCATGTACAGCGGAAAGAACCGGGGAAGCCTGATGGCGGCCTCCAGGACGCAGCGGTACCCGGCCACCAGGGCCTGGGAGGTCAGGGCGTCCATGGACTGGGCACGGGATATCCGGGGCACCAGTTCCAGGGCAAAGGAAGTCACGCCGTTGTCCGCGAGCGCCTGCACGGCCGGCAGCTCGGACGACGGCGAGGCAAGCCCCACTGTCACGGCTCCCCTCTGCAGGGACGCAGCAGTGTGCGGGTCCAGGGGCCGGACGTGGGCCAGGATGTCGAGGACGGTGGTGTCCAGTTCCGGGACGATGGTGGCGCCAGCCTGCTGGTAGCCGGAATCGGCGTGCCCGGCGCCGTCCCCTGCCCCGGTTTCCACCAGGACGTCCAGCCCCATTCCCGCCAGCTGCCTGACGGTATCCGGAGTGGCTGCGACGCGACGCTCACCCTCCCGGCGTTCCCGCGGAATCCCCAGTTTCACCCGCCGACTCCTCTTCCTGACGAGCTGTGCAGCGGCTCTGCTGCACGCAGTTGGCTTGAGTCTAGAGCGCAGCGGGCCGTGACGGGAGTAGGCGGCGGAGACGGTGTGGGTAACGATTCACCTGTCAGCCCGAGTGCTCCCGGCGGCGTCCCTCCCGTTAGCACCCCCGCCGGCTCCGGCTGGCGCATCGAAGACTGCTACCCCCGGGCCGTGAGGTCCGCTGAAATCAGTTTGGCCGTGGCCACAATTTCCTCCGCCACGGAGGCCAGGTAGGCCTTAGGGTCCGGCTTGGCCTCCACGGACTGGGCCTGAAGCGATACGTTCACCGCGGCCACCACCTTGGGCCCGTCATACACCGGCGCGGCCACAGACATCAGCCCCAGCTCGAGTTCCTGGTCCAGCAGGCACCAGCCCTGGGCGCGGACGGTCTCCAGCACACCAAGCAATTCGGGCACGGTGCCCAGGGCGCGCGGCGTGAGCGGCTTGACCTCGGCGGCCGCCAGGTATGCCCTGAGGTCCGTGGGCGGAAGGTATGCAAGCAGCACCCGGCCCATGGACGTGGCATAGGCCGGGAAGCGGGTACCCACCGTAATGCCGACGGTCATGATTCGGCGGCTGGTCACGCGCGCGACGTAAGCGATATCGGTGCCATCCAGCACGGCTGCCGAGGTGGACTCGCCCAGCTTGAGGGACAACTCCTCCAGGTGCGGCTGGGCCAGCTGCGGCAGCGACAGCCCGGAAAGGTACGCGAACCCCAGCTGCAGGACCTTGGCGGTGAGCGCGAACGTCTTGCCGTCGGTCCGCACATACCCGAGCTCCACCAGGGTGTGCAGGAACCGGCGCGCCGTGGCCCGCGTGAGGCCGGTGCGGGAAGCCACCTCGGTGAGCGTCATCACGGGACGGTCGGCGTCGAAGGCACGGATCACTGCCAGACCCCGGGCCAGTGATTGGACATACTGGTCGCTGGCTTGTGGGGCGGGTTGAATGGCAGTCCCTGCGGCGTCGGTCATGGTGTCCAATCCTAGGTGCGGTGACGGGCGCAGGCTCATCCGGCGGCGGGCGCGGCCTTGAGCGGGACGGGGACCAGTTCCTGGAGTTCCTCGAGGGTGCAGCCGAAGGTTTCCCGGACGCTGACGCCTTCAGGTCCGGTGAGGAAGACGGCTTTGTCGGTGTAGACGCGGGTGACGCAGCCGACGCCGGTGATGGGGTAGGTGCAGGCCTCCACGATCTTGGAGGCCCCTTCGCGGGTCAGGAGGGTCATCATCACGAAGACGTCCTTGGCGCCGGTGGCCAGGTCCATGGCACCGCCGACGGCGGGAATCGCCCCGGGTGCCCCGGTGTGCCAGTTGGCGAGGTCGCCGGTGGCGGAGACCTGGAACGCTCCCAGGACGCAGATGTCCAGATGCCCGCCGCGCATGATCGCGAACGAGTCCGCGTGGTGGAAGTAGGACGCCCCCGGGAGCTCGGTGACGGGGATCTTGCCGGCATTGATGAGGTCGCCGTCGATCTGGTCGCCCTCGGCGGCGGGGCCCATGCCGAGCATGCCGTTCTCCGTGTGGAGGGTGATGTTCTGTTCCTCGGTGAGGTAGTTGGACACCAGCGTGGGCTGGCCGATGCCGAGGTTCACGAAGGATCCGGGTGCGATGTCCCTGGCCACCAGGCGTGCCAGGTCATCGCGGCCGAGCGGCGTCTCAGAAGTTTTGATGCTGGTGTCGGTGAGACTCATCTCAGGCCGCCTTCCCTGCCGTGCTGCCGCTGCCGGCAACTTTGACGATGCTGTTGACATAGATCCCCGGGGTGACCACGTTCTCGGGGTCGAGCCCGCCGGTCGGCACGATCTCGGACACCTGCACGATGGTGTGTTTCGCGGCAGCAGCCATGATGGGGCCGAAGTTCCGGGCGGTCTTCCGGTAGACCAGGTTGCCCTTGCCGTCGGCCTTGAGTGCCTTGATGAGGGCGACGTCGGCGTGGATGGGGGTTTCGAAGACCTGCCATTTGCCGTCCAGGAAGCGGGTTTCCTTGCCCTCGGCCAGCATGGTGCCGTAGCCGGTGGGGGTGAAGAACCCGCCAATCCCGGCACCGGCGGCGCGGATGCGTTCGGCGAGGTTGCCCTGCGGGACCAGTTCCAGTTCGATCTGCCCGGCCTTGTACTGGGCATCGAAGTGCCAGGAATCGGACTGCCGGGGGAAGGAACAGATCATCTTCTTCACCCGGCCCTCCTTAATCAGCAGCGCCAGGCCCTGGTCGCCCTGGCCGGCGTTGTTGTTCACCACGGTCAGGTCGGTGGCGCCGCATTCCAGCAGCGCGTCGATCAACTCAAACGGCTGCCCGGCGTTGCCGAACCCGCCGATCATCACGGTGGAACCGTCCTTGATCCCCGCCACGGCGGACTGGACCGAATCTACAAAACTCAGCATGCGCCTAGGCCTTTCCGTTTGAAGCGGTAACGTTTTCAAGCACGACGGCCAGGCCCTGCCCCACGCCGATGCAGATGGCGGCGACGCCCCAGCGTTCGCCCGAGGCCTGCAGGGACCGGGCAAGGGTGCCCAGGATCCGGGTGCCCGAGGCCCCCAGCGGGTGTCCCATGGCGATGGCGCCGCCGTGCCGGTTCACGATACCGGGATCGATGCCCCAGGCGTTGATGCAGGCCAGGGACTGCGCGGCGAAGGCTTCGTTAAGTTCGACGGCGCCCACCTCGTCCCAGCCAATCCCCGCCTTGGCGAGGGCCTTGTTCGCTGCCTCCACGGGGGCGTAACCGAAGTACTGCGGATCGTTCGCGTGCGCGCCGCGCCCGGCGATCCGGGCCAGCGGGTCCAGCCCCAGCAGCCCGGCGGCAGCCTCAGACCCGATCCAGGCCGCGGAGGCGCCGTCGGACAGCGGGGATGCATTGCCGGCGGTGACCGTGCCGCCTGCTTCGGCGCCCTCCGGTTCATTCCGGAACACGGTCTTCAGGGCAGCCAGTTTTTCAGCAGTGGAACCGGGGCGGATGCCCTCGTCCCGCACCAGGCCGGTGCCCGGAACCGGGGCCACCAGGTTGTCGTAGAACCCTTCATCCCAGGCGGCGGCGGACAGATTGTGGGACGCGGCGGCAAACTCATCCTGCGCCTGCCGCGTCACGCCATACTTTTCGCGCAGCCGCTCGGTGGCCTCGCCCAGCGAGATGGTCCACTCCGTGGGCATGGCCTTGTTCACCAGGCGCCAACCGAGGGTGGTGGACGCCAGGGTCATGTCCCCGGCCGGGTACGGCTTCTCCGTCTTCGGCAGCACCCAGGGGGCGCGGGACATCGACTCGGCGCCGCCCACCAGCATCAGGTCGGCGTCGCCAGCGTTGATCTGGCGGGAGGCGATGATGGCGGCATCCAACGAGGACCCACACAGCCGGTTTACCGTGGTGCCCGGAATGGACACCGGAAGCCCGGCCAGCAGGGTGCCCATCCGGGCGATGTTGCGGTTCTCCTCCCCGGCGCCGTTCGCGTTGCCAAAGACGACCTCGTCAATCCGCTCCGGATCCAGCGCCGGAGCGCGCTTCACGGATTCCCTGATCACGTGCGCGGCGAGGTCATCCGGACGGACGGCCGCGAGGCCGGAGCCGAACTTCCCGAACGGGGTGCGCACGGCGTCGTACACAAAAGCCTGGTTCATGGGGTGGTGTCCATTTCTCGAAAGACCTGCTGGGCCGTTTTGAAAGCTGTGTTGGCGGACGGGACGCCGCAATAAATGGCGGTCTGAAGCAGGATTTCCTTGATTTCGTCCCTGCTGAGGCCGTTCCTGAGCGCAGCGCGGATGTGCATGGCCAGTTCCTCCCAGTGCCCGTGAGCCACCATGGCGGTGATGGTCACCGCGGAGCGCATCTGGCGGGTCAGGCCCGGTCGGGTCCAGATTCCACCCCAGGCGATGCGGGTGATCATGTCCTGGAAGTCCTCGGTGAACGCGTCCTTGTTGGCGTTGGCCCGGTCCACGTGCGCGTCGCCAAGCACTTCGCGCCGGACCGCCATGCCGCCGTCGTAAATTTCCTGGCTGGTGGCACCTGGCTGGACAACGCCGTGGCGCTCCATGCCGTGGTGTTCAGTGCCCGGCTGTTCGGTGCCGCTCACTTGGTTGCCTGCCGTGATTCTGCCCAGGTGGCCAGGCCGCGCATCAGGTCGGCGACGTGCGCGGGTGCCTCCGCGGGCGCCAGGTGCGCGATCCCCTCAACCGTCACCGCCGTCGCGGTGCCGCCCCCGGCGGTGATTCCCGCTGCCACTTCCTCGGCCATGGCGGGCGTAGCCACGCCGTCCAGGGACCCGGCGATGACCTGGGTGGGGACGCCGATGCTGCCCAGCTCCTGTCGCACATCGAATGCCGCCAACGCTTCGCAGCAGAAGGCGTAGCTGAAGCGGTCGGCGTCGCGCAGTGCGTGCAGGAGCCGGCTGCCGAACTCGGGTTCCCGGTCCATGAAGCCGGGCGCGAACCAGCGCTCCGCGGATCCCTGGATCATCACGGGCGTGCCCTGGGTGCGGACGGTTTCGGCGCGCTCCAGCCAGCCTTCGGGGGTGCCGATCTTGGCGCCGCTGTTCTGCACGGAGAGGCTCTTCAGCCGCCCCCCGTGCTTGATGCCCAGCTGCAGGCCCACGGCGCCGCCCAGGGAGACTCCTGCATAGTGGAAGGTTTCGCCGGGGGCGATGGAATCAACCAGGTCCACCACTGCGTCGGCGAGCTCGCCGACGCCGAACGCTTCGGCGGCGGCGGGCGAGACGCCGTGGCCGGGCAGGTCCCAGGCCACCACGTCGTAGTCGTTGCCGAGCAGGGACGTCACCCTGTTCCACAGGATCGACGAGGTGCCCAGGGACGGACCCACCACTATCAGGGGATGGTCGCCCAGGGCTCGTTGGGGGGACAGCAGCGCTGCCTTCAAGGCTGGCTTAGCCACGGGAAGCTCCGTTCGCGTCAGTGGTGGTGGAAACAAATTCAGGGAAGGCAGCCAGGATGCGGCGGGCGATTTCGGCTGCCTGGCCCAGGTAGCTGGCAGGATCCAGGAGGTCTTCCAGCCGGGCGTCTGGAACGACGGCGGCGGGGACGGCTTCGCGGAGCAGCTTGCGGTAGGTCGCGGCTTGCTCCGTCGGCGGCGCCTCCAGCGTCCGATCCACCACCTCCTGCAGCTGCTGCTTGCCGCTGCGGCCGTCCTTCTCCTCCAACAGCGGAGCCACGGCGGCGTTCACGCCCTCGGCCAGCAGCAGCGGGCCGGACAGGTCAAGGTTGCGGCGCATGGTGTCCGGGAACAGCCGCAGCCCTTCGGCGAGTTCGCGGAGGTGGCCCGCGGCACCGAGGGCCAGGGCCAGCAGCTGGCGCAGGGCCGGCCATTCGGTGTGCCAGGCGCCGTCCGGGCGTTCGTCATTGAAGTTGGCGGCAGCCACGTGCAGCTGGGCGGCCAGCTGTGGTGCCTGCAGCGCCGCGCTGCGGACCAGGACGGACAAGACAGGGTTCTGCTTCTGCGGCATGGCGGAGGACACGCCCCGCCCGGCCGCGCGCGGTTCGGCGAGCTCAGCCACCTCGGGCCGGCTCAGGAACAGGACGTCGGCGGCGATCTTGCCGAAGGCGTCCAATACGGACGCCAGGGCATGCCCCAGGGACGTGATGGCCACGCGGTTGGTGTGCCAGGGAGCCGGGGCCGGTGCCAGGCCCAGCTGGGCTGCCAGCGCATCGGCGAGGGTGAAGGGTGTCGTCGGAGAGCCCTCCACCAGCACGGTTCCGGCCGCCAGCGTTCCTGCGGCACCGCCGAACTGGACCTGGAACTCCAGGGCCTCCAGCTGCCGGCCGGCGGCGGCCACGCCCTGGAACCACTGCGCAGCCCGCAGCCCGAAGGTGTAAGGAAGCGAATGCTGCGTCAGGCTCCTTCCCACGCACAGCGTCTCCGCGTGCTGCCCTGCCAGGCCGGCGAGCGCCGTCGTGATGCCTTTCAGGTCCGCGACTATGGCGTGGACTGTGTTGCGGGCCAGCAGCATCAGGGCGGTGTCCAGCACGTCCTGGCTGGTCAGGGAGTTGTGCACGGCCTTCCCGGCACCAACCCCGGCGGTGTCCAGCGCCGCCACGTTCCTCCGGAGGTCCGCCAGCAGCGGGATCACCGGATTACCGCCGCCCTGGGCGCGCAGCACAACATCGGCCAGGTCGTAGCGCCCCACCTCGGCAGCGGAAGCGACGACGGCGGCCGAGCCGGCGGGTGCCAGCCCGGCCCGTTGCAGCACGGCGGCCCAGCCGGATTCGACGGCGAGGATGGCCGCCAGCACTGCCCGGTCCCCCGTCAGCGCCGCCACCAACGGCAAGGCTGAGACGGGACTGAGCAGGCCGGCGTCGGCCTCCTCCGCGAAGGCGCGCAGATCTCCCAGGGCGGCGGCGTGGGTCACTGGAAGTCCAGAAAGACTGTCTCGCCCTCGCCCTGGAGGCGGATGTCCCAGGTGAGGCCGCCGTCAGGGTCGCGGCGGGCGATGAGCGTCTTGCGGCGCTCCGGGTCGAGCGAGCCCAGCAGGGGGTCGTTGGCCAGCGCCTCGGTGTCCTCCGGCAGGTAGATGCGGGTGAACAGGCGGTTGGTCAGGCCACGGGCAAAGAGCGCCACCGAGATGAACGGTGCGGCCCCCGGCTTGGTGGGGCCGGGGTTGACGGTGGTGAAGGTGAAGACGCCGGAGTTGCCCACGGCGCCGCGGCCCCAGCCGGTGAAGGTGTAGCCGTCACGGACCAGTGAGCCGGTGCGCTGGACGATCTTGCCGTCGGCGTCCGGCTGCCAGATTTCCAGGATGGCGTCCGGGATGGTGTGGCCGGCGCCGTCGTAGACGGTGCCCTGCAGGCGGATGGAGCCGGGGAAACCAGGGGGCAGGAGTTCGTTGTCCTTCTCGAAGGGGAGCGCGTAGCCGTAGAACGGGCCCACGGTCTGGCCGGGGGTGGGTACCAGTTTGGTGCTCATGTCTACTCCTCGTCGCCGGCGGCGCCGAGCGCCTCGTTTTCGGTCCAGGTCCGCTTGGGACCGGTCAGGACGATGTCCCAGTTGTAGCCCAGGGCCCATTCGGGCTCGGTGATGCTGTGGTCATAGGTGGCCACCAGCCGGTCTCGGGCGTCCTGGTCCACGATGGTCTGGTAGATGGGATCCAGCGGGAAGAGCTGGTCACCGGGGAAGTACATCTGGGTGATGATCCGCTGGGTGAACTCGGTGCCGAACAGCGAGAAGTGGATGTGTGCCGGCCGCCACGCGTTCAGGTGGTTCTTCCACGGGTACGCGCCGGGCTTGATGGTGGTGAACCGGTACGAGCCGTCCGGGCCGGTGATGCAGCGGCCGATGCCCGTGAAGTTGGGGTCGATCGGTGCAGGGTGCTGGTCGCGCTTGTGGATGTAGCGGCCGGAGGAGTTGGCCTGCCAGATTTCCACGAGCTGGCCCGCCACCGGGCGGCCGTCGCCGTCCAGGACTTTTCCGGACACGATGATCCGTTCGCCCAGCGGCTCGCCGTTGTGCTGGATGGTGAGGTCCGATTCCAGGGCATGCACGTCCTGGTGCCCGAACGCCGGCGAGTAGAGCTCGATGGTTTCCGGGTCCGCGTGCTGCAGGCTCTTGGTGGGGTGGCGGAGGATGCTGCTGCGGTACGGCGGGTAGTCGAGGCGCGGCTGGATTTCCGGCTGGCCACCGTCCTTGAGCGCCCGCCGGTAGGCCTCGCCGATGGCGCTGATCTCTGCGCTGAGGTCAGCCTGCGACTCGATGGCCTTGTCCAGGGGCTGGTGGGCAGCCTTGGGTTCGGCCGGGGGCACGAGTTCCTCCGACTCCAGCTCAGCGGTGATGTCTTCCGGCATGGCTGGCTCCTTTCTGATCTGTTGGGTTTGTTGCGTCTAGTGTTTTGCGGTCTGGCTGGTGCGGTGCAGCGAGTCGTACTGCACTGCGTGCCGCACCGGGGCATTGGGGGCGCCGTATCCGTCGTACCGGCCGCGGCGTTCCACCATTTCGAAGAACACACTGCCCACGGTTGCCGTATAGAAGTGCAGAAACTCGCCGTCGGCATCCCGGTCGAACAGCAGGTTGAGTTCCTGGAGGGTGGCCAGGAATCCCGGCTCAAGGTCGAACCGCGCGTCCAGGTCCTCGTAGTAGTTGGCCGGGATCTGCAGGAATTCCAGGCCGCGCTCCCGGGCAGCCCGGGCGGTGGCCACGAGGTCCGCCACGGCGAAGGCGATGTGTTCCTGGTAGGTCTTGCGGGCCTCGTTCCGTGCCCGCTGGATCGGGGCGAGGTTCAGGACAAGCCGCACCGCGGCGTCGGAGGTCTGCATGACCTGCGAGCGAACCAGGCCGCTGGGGCTGGGAACCTCAGCAAACGGCTGGGGCTCCAGGGCCAGGGCACTGGTGTAGAAGAGGACGGCCTCATCGAAGTGCTGCCACGGCTGGGCGAGGTTGACGTGGTCGATGACCGCCCTGGCTCCTGCGGAAGGGTGTTCCAGCCCTTCCCCGAATTCGTGCGTCCACGCCGCGGTGCCGTCCGGGCTTCCCTGGCAGAGGAAGATTTCGGTGGAGTCCGGCGCGGAGATGCCCTGGAACACTTCCTCGTCCGCCTGGACCTTGCGGGCCACCACGGGGGCCTTGAGCTGCTGGGCCCGGGCGGAGGCAATCACGGGGGAATCGACGTCGAATCCCAGCGCGGCGATGGCCGGTTCCGCGTGCTGCGCGGCCTGTTCGTTGATGATGACCCGCGCCTGGCCCATGGTCCACAGCTGGACGTCCTTGGTCCGGTGGCGGCCTTCGAACTGGAAACCGAGCTGGCCCAGGAGCTTCTCCAGCCGGGCAGTATCGTCCGCCTTCACCTCGGCAAAGTTGAAGCCGGCGGGTTCGTTCACCTTGGGCAGCGTGGCCAGTTCCATGGGATAACGACGGCGGGCGGCGGCAGGGGAGCCGGCGTCGGAACCGGCGTCGGTGCCTGCCAGCCATTTGGCGCTCTGCTCCTCGAGCCAGATCAGCGACCGCATGGCATCCACCGCCGTGCGCTCCACGTCCGACTGGCGGAACACGTCATTGAAGACCTCGAGCGATACCGGCCCGGTGTAGCCGGCCCGGACCACATGGCCCATGAACTTGGCCAGCTCAAACTGCCCCTCGCCCGGGAACACGCGGTAGTGGCGGCTCCACGAGAGGACGTCCATGGAGAGCTTGGGGGCGTCCGCCACCTGGACGAAGAAGATTTTGTCCGCGTTGATGTTCTCGATCGGCGCGGTGTCCCAATCGCGGGAAAGGATGTGGAAGGAGTCCAGGCACGTGCCCAGGTTGGGGTGGTCCACCATCTCCACCAAGCGGTAGGCGTGCTCGTAGTCGTTGACGTACTTGCCCCAGGCCAGCGCCTCATAGGCCACCTTAACGCCGTGGTCCCCGGCGAGGTTGGCAAGCTGTGCCAGTTGTTCGGCGCGGACGCCGTCGTCGTCGATGGTGGCGGTGGCAACGTTGGAGCACACCAGGATGGTGTCCATGCCAAGGCGCGCCATGAGTTTGAACTTGGCCTCCGCGCGCCGGAGGTTGGCCTTCAGCAGGTCAGGGGTGACGCCGTCGAAGTCCCGGAACGGCTGGTAGAGGTCCAGGCCCAGCCCCAGGTCGGCGGCCATCTTCCGTACGTCCTCGGGGCTGAGCGGTGAGGTGACCAGGTCCTGTTCGAAGATCTCGATGCCGTCGAAGCCGGCGATGGCGCAGGCCTGCATCTTCTCCTTCAGGGTCCCGGACAGGCAGACGGTGGCGATTCCGGTGCGCATCAGGCTGCCACCTCCTCTGCGGCCACGAGCTCCAGGAAGTGGCTGCGCATCCGGTCCGGATCCGCGTCCAGGCCTGTGAAGATCCGGAACGCGTCGGCAGCCTGGCCCACTGCCATCCGGCCGCCGTCCAGGACCTCGCAGCCCTTGGCGCGGGCGCCCCGGACCAGTTCGGTGTCGATGGGGCGGTAGACGATGTCCGCCACCCAGTGCCGGGGCTCCAGGAGGTCCAGGTCCAGCGGGACGCCGGGGTGGGCCGCCATGCCCACCGGGGTGCAGTGCACCAGGCCGTCGGCCCCGCGCATCAGCTGCGGCAGCTCCGCCGTCGTACGCGCTGCAACGGTGCTGTCCGGGAAGAAGCCCTGGAGTTCGGCAGCCCGTGCGGCGGCCCTGGCCGGGTCCATGTCCACGAGATCCAGCGTCTGCACGCCGGCAGTCAGCAAGGCGTAGGCGACGGCGGATCCGGCCCCGCCGGCGCCAAGCTGCACCACACGGTCCAGGCGTGCACCGGGCAGGCCGGCAGCCAACGCGGCAGCAAAGCCGGAGAAGTCGGTGTTGTGGCCGATGAACCTGCCGTCGCGGATCACCACGGTGTTCACGGCGCCAAGCCGGCGGGCATCGGTGCTCACTTCGTCCAGGTGCTCCAGGACCAGTTGCTTGCAGGGGTGGGTAATGTTCAGGCCGTTGAAGCCCAGGGTGCGGGCGCAGTTCAGGATGGCGCCCACGGACTCCCCGGTGAGCCCCAGCTCCAGGAGGTCGATGGGCCGGTACAGGTAGCGCAGGCCCTGGACGTCGCCTTCCCGTTCGTGCATGGGCGGCGTGAGCGATGGCATCACGCCATCGCCAACCAGTCCCACCAGGTAGGACTCAGTTTGATTGCTCATGCGTGCAGCTCCTTTGGTACGGCACCGGGCAGCAGCGGAACTTTGCCGCGCTGCGGGGTGATAGGGATTACGGTACAACAGATGTTCACTTATCGCACCAATGTTCGTGATGCGAACGACCTATTCCGCCGAGGTAACGCTTTTGGCGCCTAGCGCTGGGGAAGCCGTGCCGCCAGCTCTGCCGCGGCTTCCTGCAGCAGGGGAACGTGGGCCACCAGCTGGTCCAGGCCCAGCCGGAAGACCGGCACGGCCGTTGCCAGGGATGCAAACGCGTGCCCCTGGCTGTTGAGCAGCGGCACCGCGACGGCACGCATGCCGGCCTCGTTCTCCTCATCCATGACCGCGTAACCCTGCCGGCGGACCTGCGCGATCTCGGCCCTGAAGTCGTCACGGTCCGTGATGGACTTTTCAGTGAGCGCTTCGAGGGGCAACTCAGCCAGGAGCCTTTCCCGCTCCGGGTCCTCGGCGAATGCCACCAGCACCTTTCCCACGGAGGTGGTGGAAAGGGAGCCCAGATGGCCGGGGTCGCTGGTCACCCGGAAAGTCTGCGGGCCATCCACCTTGCTGACCGTCAGGTGGTGGTGGCCGTCCCGGACGCTCAGGATGGTGGCTTCGCCCGTTTCGGCAGTCACCCTGCGCAGCACCGGCATGGCGGTCCCGGCGAAACCGTGATGGTTGGAAACCCGCTGGCCCAGCTGGAAGATCCGGAGGCCCAGGTGGTAGCGGCGGCCGTCCGGCTCGTAGTCCACGAAGCCGTCGCGGGCCAGCGACCCCAGCAGCCGGTAGGTGGTGCTGAACGGCAGTTCGGCCCGGCGGGATATTTCAGCGGCGCTTGCCCCCCGGGGCTCCTCGCCCAGCAGCACCAGGAGGCCCAGCGCCTTGCCAACCATGTCCGTCCGGTCCGCCGCCTTCCTCCCGACCGCCTTGGCGTCAGCGTCCGGCTCGGCAGCCAATTCCGCGGGGTCAGGCTGAACATCATCGTTCACTGTGGCTTGGTTCACACTCATGCCTCGATATTGCCACAATGTGAGAGCTATTTCTAGATGGTGATTATTTTCTTGACAGGTGACTGCCCTCACAGTCATAGTTTCTATATCGCAAAAGTAGCTCCCACCATGTGGCTACAAATGCCCGGTCATTCCTACGGACTTCAGCCAGCCTCCCCCGCCCGCACCAAGGCAACGGCGGCTGCGGACCCTTCGATCCATCCGCGACAATGTCGTCACACCAAAGGAACACCATGAGCCACACACTTCCGTCCGCCGGGGAGGATGCCCTCACCCATGCCGGGACGCCCAAGAGGGCGGCCGTCGCCAGCTTCCTGGGCAGCGCCGTCGAGTATTACGACTTCTTTATCTTCGGCTCCGCTGCCGCACTGATCTTTCCGAAGGTCTTCTTCCCGGACGCCGACACCAACGCGGCGATCATGTCCTTCGCGACCTTCGGCTTCGCCTACGTAGCCCGGCCGGTGGGCGCTATCATCCTGGGCCACTTCGGTGACCGGGTGGGCCGCCGCAGGGTGCTGATGTTCACCCTGCTGCTCATGGGTGCCTCCACTTTTGTGATCGGCTGCCTGCCTGACTTCCACACCCTCGGCTGGTGGGCTCCGGTCCTGCTGGTGCTGGCCCGCCTCTGCCAGGGCCTCTCGGCCGCCGGCGAGCAAGCCGGCGCCTCCTCCATGACGCTGGAACACGCCCCGGACAACCGCCGTTCTTTCTTCACCTCCTGGACCCTCACCGGCACGCAGGGCGGCCAGATCCTCGCAGCCCTGGTCTTCATTCCCGTCCTGGCCCTGCCGGATGAAATCAAGTACGGCATCGGGTGGCGCATCCCGTTCTGGCTCAGCGCCGTGGTGGTTATTGTTGCGTTCCTCATCCGCCGCACGCTGCACGAACCGCCGGCCTTCGAAGAAGCCCGGAAGAACGCCCAGATCGCCAAACTGCCGGTGGCTGACCTCCTCAAGGGCCACTGGCGCGACGTCCTGCGCGTTGTGGCCTGCGCCTTCATCGCCGCCGTTTCCACCGTGTTCGGCACCCTGGCCATCAGCTATGCCAAGACCGTCGCCGGGGTTGACGGCACCACCACCCTGTGGCTCGTCGTGGGCGCAAACCTGGTGGCCCTTGGCACCCAGCCGCTCTTCGGCAAGCTCGCGGACAGGATCGGCCGCAAGCCGGTGTTCATCTACGGTGCAGTGGCCAGCGCAATCCTCACCCCGTTGTTCCTGCTCAGCCTGGAATCCCACAGCATCCCGCTGATGTTCGTTGCAGCCATCGGCTTCTTCTCCTTCGGCTACGCCGCCTCCAACGCTGTATGGCCCTCCTTCTACGCCGAGATGTTCAGCACCAAGGTCCGCTTCTCCGGCCTGGCCATCGGCACCCAGCTCGGCTTCCTGATGGCAGGCTTCGCACCGGCCATTGTCGCAGCCATGGGCGGCATCCAGCCGGGCGGCTGGGTGCAGATCTCCATCTTCACCGGGATCATCTGCGCCATTGCCGCCATCTCGGCACTGACCGCGAAGGAGACCTTCCGGACCCCCACCAAGCAGCTCGGCCTGAAGTAGCGCACCGCGCACAGACTGGCCCGGTTTTCAGGCCGGAGAGCCCGCCATTTTCGCCAAATGGCGGGCTCTACCCCGTTAAAACTGGGCCAGTTCGGCAGCTGCGCGCTATCCGCGGCCGGTCTCCAGCACCGACGCCAGGTCGAAGTTCACCGGCTCCTCCAACTGAGCGTAGGTGCAGGACTCCGGGTCCCGGTCCGGCCGCCAGCGGTTGAACTGGGCCGTGTGCCGGAACCTGTCACCCTCCATGTGGTCGTAGCGGACCTCCACCACCAGTTCGGGGCGCAGCGGCACAAAGGACAGGTCCTTGCCCGCACTCCACCTGCTGCCTTCCGCGTTCCGCGGGGTCCGTTCGCCTTCCTCCTGCTTCGCCCACGCCCACGGGTGGTGGTCGAAGTCCGTCACCAGCGGCTGGAGTTCCTGGAAAAGCTCCTGCCGGCGTTTCATCGGGAAGGCGCCGATCACGCCCACGCTGGCCAGCCCGCCGTCGTCCTTGTACAGGCCCAGCAGCAGTGATCCGATGGCGTCCGGCCCGCTCTTGTGCAGGCGGTAGCCGGCCACCACGCAGTCCGCGGTCCGCTCGTGCTTGACCTTGAACATCACCCGCTTGTCCGGCTCGTACCGGCCGTCCAGGCGCTTGGCCACGATGCCGTCCAGCCCGGCGCCCTCGAACTGCTCGAACCATTGCCCGGCCGTGTCCTTGTCCGTGGTGGCGGCGGTGAGGTGCACCGGCGCCCTGGTGGCCGCGAGCGCCTTCTCCAATGCCGCCCGCCGCTCCGAAAAGGGCCTCCCGGTGTAGTCGTCATCCCCCAGGGCCAGCAGGTCGAAGGCCACGAAGCTTGCCGGGGTCTGCTCCGCCAGCAGCTTCACCCGGCTGGCGGCAGGGTGGATGCGCTGCTGCAGGGTGTCGAAGTCGAGCCGGTCCCCGGAGGCCCCCACCAGGATGATCTCGCCGTCCACCACGCAGCGCGCCGGCAGGTTCTCCTTGAGCGCGGCCACCAGTTCCGGGAAGTAGCGGGTCATGGGTTTTTCGTTACGGCTGCCGATTTCCAGGTCGTCGCCGTCGCGGAAGATGATGGACCGGAAGCCGTCCCACTTTGGTTCGTAGCTGAGGTCACCGCCGCCTGGGATGCCGTCGATGCCGCTGACGGCCTTGGCGAGCATGGGCGGGACGGGCGGCATCACGGGAAGTTCCATGTGCCCATTCTTGCCCGGGCGGTGGCCGGGCGGTAGGGCGGCGCGCCCGGCGTCAGGCCGCCAGCAGCCAAACGATCAGCACGAGCACCGGCGCGGCAGCGGCCGTGGACAGCAGGATGGCCTCCCGCGCCACGGCCACGCCCCGCCCGTACTTGCTGGCGAACAGGAACACGTTCTGGGCCGAGGGCAGCGCCGCCATGAGCACGACGCCCAGCAGCATGTGGTGGTCCAGGTTGAACAGGAAGCGTCCGACGACGAACGCCACCGCCGGCATCACGGCGGACTTCAGTGCCGTGGCAGTAAGGATTTCGGCCGTGTGGCTGCCGCTCCGCAGCATCCGGGTGCCGTGCAGGGACATGCCGAACGCCAGCAGCACCACCGGGACGGCCGCGCCGCCCAGGAGGATCAGCGGCGCCATCACCGGGTCCGGGAACTGCACATGCAGCGCGGCCAGGACCACGCCCAGGAGCGAGGCGATAATCATCGGGTTGCGGAAGGGCTGCGTCAGCATCAGCCGGGGCGAGAAGCGGCCGGCCGCGGAGAGGTCCAGCAGGGTCAGGACCAGCGGGGCGAACAGGAGCAGCTGGACCAGCAGGACCGGGGCCACGGGGGTGGCGTCCCCCAGGGCATAGAGCGTGATGGGGATGCCGATGTTGTTGGCGTTGACGTAGGAGCCCGCCATTGCGCCCACTGCCGTTTCCGCCAGCGGCCTTCGGAACCAGATGCGGCTGGCGGCCACATACAACATGGCAGTGACCGCCGCGGTGATCATGGCAAGCGGAACATAGGCGGAGAAGACCACGGAGAGGTCCGATTTGAGCACCACCGTGAAGAGCAGTACCGGGTTGGTGATGAAGAAAGCGGTACGGGTCAGCGCCGAGATGGTGGGTTCGTCGCCCAGGCCGCAGCGCGCGGCGATATATCCGACGGCAATGACGACGCCGATCACCGCCAGTCCAATCAGCACACCTCCCACGCGGGGTACTTCCTTCCGGTTCTGCCGTGCACCACCGCAGGAAGGCAGTACCACAAGTTCACAACTTATCGAATAAGGAGCCTTGCGCCAGCACGCGTCCACGGACTGGCCACCCCCGCCGCCCGTCGTCGTGCTTTGTGAAAAGATCAACCATGCGCGCCATGCAACACTCCAGCAAACTCCGGAATGTCCGCTATGAACTCCGCGGCCCCATCCTTGAGGCCGCCAAGAACATGGAGGCCGAAGGGCACCGGATCCTCAAGATGAACCTCGGGGACACGGCACCTTTCGGGCTCGAAGCGCCGGAGTCCGTGGTGGTGGATATGATCCACCACCTTCGCGGCGCCCAGGGCTACAGCGATTCAAAGGGCATCTTCACGGCGCGGACGGCCATCTCGCAGTACTACCAGACGCGCGGCCTGATGAACATCGGGGTCGAGGACATTGTGATCGGCAACGGCGTCAGCGAACTGATCTCCATGTGCCTGCAGGCGTTCATGGAGAACGGCGACGAAATCCTGGTCCCGGCACCGGACTACCCCCTGTGGACTGCCGCCGTGACCCTGACCGGCGGCAAGCCCGTGCACTACATCTGTGACGAGGCGGAGAACTGGTGGCCGGACATGGGCGATGTGGAGGCGAAGATCACCAGCCGCACCAAGGGCATTGTGATCATCAACCCGAACAACCCCACCGGGGCCGTGTACCCCCGGCACATCCTGGAACAGTTCGCGGGCCTGGCCCGGAAGCACAACCTGGTCCTGTTCTCTGACGAGATCTACGAGAAAGTGCTCTACGGGGAGGCCACGCACATCCACACCGCGGCCGTCGCCGAGGACGTCTGCTGCCTGACCTTCAGCGGCTTGTCCAAGGCCTACCGGATGCCTGGCTACCGCGCCGGATGGGTGGCCATCACCGGGCCGCTGGCCGCCACCGCCGCCTACCGTGAAGCCCTGGAACTGCTTGCGTCGCTGCGCCTGTGCGCCAATGTTCCCGCCCAGCACGCCATCCAGACCTGCCTGGGCGGTTACCAAAGCATCGACGCGCTGGTGAAGCCGGGCGGCCGGCTGCGCGAGCAGCGGGACCTTGCCCACAGACTGCTCACGGCCATTCCCGGCGTAACGTGCGTCCCGGCGTCGGGCGCCATGTACCTGTTTCCGCGCCTTGACCCGGAGCTGTACCCGATCGACAGCGACGAGAAATTCGTCCTGGACCTGCTACGGGACCAAAAGATCCTGGTCTCCCATGGCTCGGCCTTCAACTGGCCGGCAACGGACCACTTCCGCTTTGTCATCCTTCCCTCAGTGCTGGACATCCAGGAAGCCGTCCGGAGAATTTCCACCTTCCTGGCGGCCTACCGGAGCGGGGCAACAGCCTGAAACCGGGGCGGCGCGAAGAACTAACAGTGCCCTAACCGCGGCGAAACCGGTACGCAACATTCCCGGCCCACACTTGGTAGTGCAGGCAAGAGCCGGCACCAGCTCCAGCCAGGAGGTCCCGCGATGTTGAAGAAGGCGACCACGCATGTAACCAGAGTCCGCGCCCTGGACCAGCTCCACCGCGGCGACGAAATCGAAGCCCGCCTGTTGGTGGGGCCCTCCTATGACGACGTGGTGATCCGCCGCGGCAGTGTCCAGGAAACAGCTCCCGGCATCGGGGTGGTGTGGATCCTGGACCGCATCAGCGGTGTGCGCAAAGCAATCAATACGGACGAATGCAGCGTCTGGCGGGTGGCGTAGCCGGTCCGGGAGGTGGGTGGCGGGCGTAGTCAGGAAGGACTGCCCGCAACCCGTCCCCTTTTCAGCCTCCCGCAACGGACTGGATGACCAGCACCTCCTGGCCCGGCACCACCTCGGTGTCCAGGCCCTGCAGCCGCCGCACCTCGTCGCCGTCGACATAAATGTTGACGAATCTGCGGAGTGCGCCGGTCTCGTCGCGGAGCCGGCGGCCCAGCACGGCGTAGTCCGAGGCGACTGCGTCGAGCAGGGTTGCCACCGATACCGGCCCGGCGGCGGGCACGGTCAGTACGGGCTGCCCGCCGGCCAGGGGTTGGAGGACACTTGGCAGCAGCAGCGTTATTTCAGGCACCGGCCACCACTGCTGCCCGGACGCAGAGGACGTCCGGCAGGTGCGACGCCACTTCCCTGAAGGTCTCCCCTTCGTCCGCACTCGCGTAGACGGTCCCGCCCCGCGTGCCGAAGTAGACCCCGGCCGGTTCCGCGGTGTCCACCGACGCGGCGTCCCGGAGCACGCTGTTGTACTCATGCTCGGGGAGCCCGGCGCTGAGCCGCGTCCAGCTGTTCCCGGCGTCGTCAGTGCGGTGGACGGCAAGCTTTCCGTCGGGAGGGATGCGTTCGCCGTCGGCCTTCAGCGGAACCACCCAGGCGGTGCCGTCCCGGCGGGGATGGGTAAGCATTACGAAGCCGAAGTCCGCAGGCAGGCCCTCGGCGATGGAGTTCCAGCTGTCAGCGTTGTCGTCGGTCCGGTAGACCCCGTGGTGGTTCTGGGCGTAGAGGCGTCCTGCCACGGCGGCATCCGCGGCGATCTTGTGCACGCACTGGCCGAACTCCGGGTTGGGGTCCGGCATGAAGTAGGCCGAGATGCCCTTGTTGCGCGCTTCCCAGGAGGTGCCGCCGTCGAGCGAGCGGTAAACGCCGCCCGTACTCATGGCGACGTGCACCGTTTCGCCCGCAGGGTCCACCACGATCGAATGTGCCGCCGCGCCGCCATAGCCCGCTCCCCATTCGTTGCGGTGCGGGTGGTCCCACAGGCCGCGGTTCAGTTCAAAGTGCTCGCCGCCATCCGTGGATTTCCAGACCGAGATGGGCTCAGCCCCCGCCCACACAACTCCGGGACGGGACGCGGCGTCCGGGTGGATCTGCCATACGCGGTCCAAGGCGGCACCAGTGTCTTCAGGAAAGGTGATAGCGCCGTGCTCCGGCTCGGACCAGGTGGCGCCCAGGTCATCGGAGTGTGCAACCGTGGGTCCCCAGTGCGGGCTGCGGACCCCCACGAGAATCCGCGTGCGGCCCTCCCGGGTATCGATCCCGATGCTGGGAATTTCAGCCATGAGGAAATGCGGGCCTGTGAAAGACCATTCCCGCCTGTCCGGGCTCGTGGCGAGCCACAGCCCTTTCTTGGTACCGATTGCCAGGAGGAATGATTCTGCCGCCGTTGCCATGCGGACCATGCAACCACCGGTTGGGCCACCGCGCAACGGTCTTCAGTCCTGCCGGCTCCCTCATGGCATGTGGATGCGGATCAGTCCACGAATTCCGACTGCGTTTCAATGAAGTCCCAGTCAGCGGCGGTCAGTACGGCAGCAGGATTGCCCGGATGCGGTCCGCCCGCCTCCGCGATGCCCTGCAGCACCGGAAGCGGCAGTTCCTCCGCCTTCAGGTTTTGCCGCAGCCACTCCTTGCTGGCGAGGTCCAGGTCCAGCCACCACATGAAGATTTCCACGATTCCACCTCCTTGCCCTACTTAGAACGTTAGGCGCGGGCCAAGCGGCGGACAAGGTCCTGGCGCGGCGAAGCAGGCCGCCCGGCCGGCTTTAGGGTACTGGCAGGTAACTTGGCCCGCCCGAACCCGGGAAAGACGAGTACCCCCTACTGGCGACTGCCCCCAGGCGGGCCCCTAGCCTGAAATCTCAGCAAGCTGACCGTGTTGCTGGGGCATACGGCGCCACCGCAGGCCGCCCCCGCCATGGTCCGTTTCACACACACATATGGGGAGAAGACATGAAACGCACCTTAGCCACACTGGGGGTGGTCGGGCTCGGCCTGATCAGCCTCACAGCGCCTGCCATGGCGGCGAATGACCGGGTGGTGGTCTGCCACTGGGACGGCACTGCCCTCACGCAGATCGGATTTAGCGCCAGCGGTGTCGGCGGGCACGACCAGCATCCTGAGGACATCATTCCCCCCACAGACAAACTACCGGCGGGCAAGAACTGGACCAACGCCGGGAAGATCCGCTATGTCAACGAGTGTGGCGCGGCGCTGCCCCCGGGTGAGGTGATAGATCCGGTGGTTCCACCCGTCGTCGTCGATCCTCCCGTCGTGACGCCCCCCACCGAGCAGCCACCCGTGGTGACGCCCCCCACCGAGCAGCCACCCGTGGTGACGCCGCCCATCGAGCAGCCGCCCGTGGTGACGCCGCCCATCGAGCAGCCACCCGTCGTCGTCGACCAACCGGTGGTGCAGCCGCCCGTCGTCGTCGAGCAACCGGTGGTGCAGCCTCCCGTCGTGCAGCCGCCGGCGGAAATCCCGGCCGCGGAAACCCCGACCGCGGAGTCCCCCGCCGCTGTGGCCCCTGTCGCAGTCTCCGCCCAGCCTGTACCTGCCAAGCATGCCGCCGCCGCTCCAAAGGCAGCCCCCCAGGCTCCTCCTGCCGCTGCCCGCGCCAGTGTGGGAACGAACGAGGGCTTCAACGCCCAGACTGCGGTGGGTGCCGCTGAGGGCGGGCCAGGCTGGCTTGCAGGCGTGGGAGCGCTGGCAGCCGCAGGAGCAGTGGTCGCGGTGCGTCGCAGGCCCCGTCCAGTGCACACCGCCGGTTAGCCCACAATCCGCCACTTGCCGTGGCTTCGCGACAAGGAAGGCGTCCTGCCAGTGCCCGGCAGGGCGCCTTCCTTCCAATCCGCCCAACCCGTGAGGAATGCCATGCGACAGGACCGACGCCGGCACGCAGCACCCAAGCGACGCATCACCAACGGGCTAGCCGGAAAGCGGTGGAACCGGGGCGACGTGGCCATCCTTTGTTGTGGCGTCCTGGCCTTCCTGTCCTTCACCTTTGGCGCTCCCCTGTTCCACTCGGCAGCAACGCCGGCCGTCGGCAGCATCTCCTCTTCGGCTCCCAGGGTTCCCGGCGCTGCTGCCTCCGCCGGCACCGCGGCCCCGATTGCGCAGACTGGCGTGCCGAAGGCAACGGCCGCGCCCGCCCAAGCCCCGGGCACCCCGGCGGCGGCAGCACCTGACCTCCCACCGGCGGCCCAGCCACTCCACATTCGCTACCCGGCCGCCACCTTCGACGTAGCCATCCATCCGCTGGACCTGGACGGTGAAGCCCAATCCAGCCACACCATCGAGCCCCCTGCCACCAAGGACGGATACTGGCTTACGGCATTCGGGACGCCGGGGAAAGGCTCCGGCAACACCACCTACGTCATCGGGCACAGCTGGGAAGGCGCGGACGCCCCTTTCAACCACCTCAGTTCGGCGGCCGCGGTGGGTGACAGGCTTGATGTTGAGACCCCTGCCGGAACCATCAGCTACCGTGTGGACAGCGTCACCACCTACCTGAAGTCCAGCCTCAAGGACAGCCCGGTCTGGGACATGGTGCCCAACCGGCTGATCCTTATCAGCTGCTACACCGAGGATCTATGGGGCAAGAACGTGGTGGTCAGCGCTTCTCCCGCAGTTCCCTGAGGCCCCCGCCCGGTACGCCAGGGGCTGACCGGGCCTAACGTATCTGTTCACAGGGCATTGCTGGGGCGGACAATGGGCAGCATGACGTGGGAACACTTCGACGGGGCCCCGCTGCTGGTGGGAATCATGCCCAAACAGCACCCGGAGGTTCTCCAGACCGCGGCCACCCTGGCTGCCCGACTGGCCGCGCCCTTGGTCTGCGCCTACGTGGATGAAGCCAGCTACCTGGTGGAATGGGACCCGGCCCGCTCCGCCCACCGCCCTTCCCGGGACCAGGGAGCCGACGACGACATGCTGGCGCTGACAACGGAACTGGAGGCGCAGGTCCAGGCCACCGTGGACAAGCTGCCGGCGGACGGCAAACGCCCCGACTGGTCCTTCCGCACCCTCACCGGCGACCCGGCCCGCGCCCTGGGGCAGCTGGCAGCCGAAGTGAACGCCCCCATGATTATTGTGGGAACCTCAGAACGGGGTTTTTCCCATCGGCTCTCCGAGGCCCTGAACGGATCGGTGGGGGCTTGGCTTAGCCACCACCAAAGCCGGCCGGTGCTGCTGGTTCCCTACCGGATGCCCGCCCATGAAGACAGGCCATGAGTGGCGCGGATGGCGGCAAGACGCCTCCCCGCAGGGCCCGGCTAAAGTAAAGCGAAAGTAGTTATTCGCGGTGCTGGCGCAGTGCCGTACCAGCCAGTAAGCTGGTTCAAGCAAGGCCGGTCCACACGGGTGGTAGCCGGAATTGCCCAAAAGCTGCTCCGGAGTGCGTATCCCCCAATAACGCACTCCGGAGCTTTTTTGTGCCTCGACGGACCGGAAAACGTGCGCGGCCGCGGCCGCCCCCGCCATACCCCATGGGGGTACTTGTGGCCATACCCCTCCAGGGTATACTTTGGCTGCATGAACGCTATCGAAGAAGCCGTTGCAGCCGCTGGGCCAAACGCAGAGGATGGCACCGCCCCACAGCACGGGTACACCGCAAACAAGGACGCCTACCTGCGCCGCCTGAAGCGCATTGAGGGCCAGGTCCGGGGCATTGCCCGGATGGTGGATGAGGATAAGTACTGCATCGACATCCTTACGCAGGTTGCCGCCGTCACCAAGGCCCTGCACGCAGTCAGCCTTGGGCTGGTCGAGGAACATATCGGCCACTGCGTGGTGGGGGCAGCCTCCGAACCGGATCCCGCAGCACGCGCAGAAGCCATTGATGCCAAGGTAAAGGAAGCCGCCGACGCAATCGGCCGGCTGCTTCGCTAACACCAACCAACACCCCGCCCGGCCACCGCCGCCGTACGAAGGAGCAAGCCATGAGCACCATCTCCCCCACCACCACAACCATCAGTGTCTCCGGCATGACCTGCGGACACTGCGTGTCGGCCGTCAGTGAAGAACTTGAAGCCATCGAAGGCGTTGAAGCAGTGAACGTGGACCTGAACGCCGGCGGCGTTTCCACCGTGACCATCACCTCAGGCAAGGAACTCTCCCCTGCGGAAATCGGCGAAGCCGTAGCCGAGGCCGGCTACCTTGTGGTTGCCAACGAAGCCTAGTAACCCTTTCAATACCGGAAAGCTCACAATGACCCACCAGGAACTGCTCCGCCCGCCCGGAACCCGCGTCGTGGAACTCGACATCGAAGGGATGACCTGCGCGTCCTGCGTCAACCGGGTGGAAAAGAAGCTCGGCAAGCTCGACGGCGTGGCTGCAACGGTCAACCTGCCACTGGAATCCGCGTACGTCACAGTCCCGGAGGGTGTCACCGACGAGCAGCTGGTGGATACGGTCAACGCGGCCGGCTACAAGGCGCGCATCCGGCGCCAGCACCCGACGGGCGGCGACGCCGGGGACTTGCGGCAGCATGCAGAGCAAGCGTCCGGTGCAACCGCGCAGCTCCGCCCGCGGCTGATCCTGGCCGCCATCCTGACCGTCCCGGTATTCCTGGTCAGCATGGTTCCGGCGTTCCAGTTCCCCAACTGGGGCTGGGTGGTGGCGGTGCTGGCGCTGCCGGTGGTCACATGGGCAGCCTGGCCCTTCCACCGCGCGGCGGCCATCAACGCACGGCACCTTGCCTCCACCATGGACACCCTCGTGTCGCTCGGAGTCGCGTCCGCCTACCTGTTCTCCGCCTGGCAGTTGCTGGCCGATCCGCGCATGACCGAGCACCCGGGCATCGAGGACATGTCCGGTGGCCTGTACTTTGAGGTGGCGTCCGTTGTCACCACGTTCCTGCTCCTGGGCCGGTACCTGGAGGCCAACGCCAAGCAGAAGGCCGGCGACGCCCTCCAGGCCCTGCTGAACCTGGGTGCCAAGGATGCTACGGTCCTGTGCAACGGCAACGAAGAGAAGATTCCTGCCGACCTGCTGCAGGTGGGCGACGTCCTGGTGGTCCGGCCGGGCGAGAAGATCGCCACCGACGGCGTGGTGGTGGAGGGCGCTTCCGCCGTGGACGCCTCACTTGTGACGGGTGAATCAGTCCCCGTGGAGGTTGGACCGGACAGTCGTGTCACGGGTGCCACCATCAACACGTCCGGCCGCCTGCTGGTCAGGGCTACCCGGGTTGGTTCCGAGACCACTCTTGCCCAGATGGCACGGCTGGTGTCGCAGGCCCAGACCGGTAAGGCACCCATTGCGCGGCTAGCAGACCGGATCAGCGGCGTCTTCGTACCCGTAGTCCTGGCGCTTGCCGTCCTGACATTCGTGCTCTGGCTCCTCCTCGCGGGCCCGGCCGGGGACGGGAACCACCTGCGGCAGGCGTTTACGGCCGCCGTCGCCGTACTGGTCATCGCCTGCCCGTGCGCTCTGGGCCTGGCCACGCCGGTGGGCCTGCTGGCGGGCACCGGCCGGGGCGCCCAGCTGGGCATCCTGATCAAGGGCCCGCAGGTCCTTGAGGACACCCGCACCGTGGACACCGTCCTGCTGGACAAGACGGGAACGGTCACTACCGGCGTCCTGGCTGTGGACGCCACGGCCGCGTTCCCCGGCTTCCAGGAGCAGGATGTCCTCCAGCTTGCCGGAGTCCTCGAGGCCGCCTCCGAGCATCCGGTGGCCCGCGCCATCGCGGCGGCAGCAGCTGCCGCGATGCCGTCCCTTGGCGCAACGGACGACGCCGGCAGGTTGCCATCCGTGCAGGGGTTCAGTTCCGCCCCGGGCGGCGGAGTGTCGGGAACCGTTGACGGCAGGGCAGTGCTGGCTGGGCGGAGCGGCTGGCTGGAACAGAACGGGATTGTCTTGGACGAGGGCCAGCGCGCTCTGCTTTCATCAGCGGAAGAGGGTGGCGCCACAGCCATCTGCGTCGCCCTGGACGGGAAAGCCGCCGGAATCATCAGCCTCCGGGACACCGTCAAGGAAGGATCCGCTGCCGCCGTCGGCCGGTTGAAGGCACTGGGCCTGCGGCCCATCCTGCTGACCGGGGACAACGCCGCCGTGGCCGCGCAGGTGGCTGCCGCCGTCGGCATCGAGGCTGAGGATGTCTACGCCGGCGTCCTGCCGGAAGGAAAGGTGGAGGCCGTCCGGAAGCTCCAGGCGGGCGGCTCAACGGTGGCCATGGCCGGCGATGGCGTCAACGACGCCGCGGCACTGGCGCAGGCCGATCTGGGAATTGCGATGGGGTCCGGGACGGACGTGGCCATCGAAGCTGGGGACCTGACGGTGATGGGCAACGACCTCGCCCAGGTGGCACAGGCCATCGAACTGTCCCGGAAGACCCTGGGCACCATCAAGACCAACTTGTTCTGGGCGTTCTTTTACAATGCGGTGGGGATTCCGGTGGCCGCCCTGGGGCTACTCAACCCGATGATCGCCGGCGCGGCCATGGCCGCAAGCTCAGTCCTGGTGGTGGCCAACTCGCTGCGCCTGCGCAGCTTCGGCACATAGCGGCAGCTTCGGCACATAGCGGCAGCTTCGGCAAGTAGCCGCAGGCACCGGTCAAGCCGCGCCGTACCGCACTGCGGCCCGCGCCCGGGCCTTGGCCGCCTCTTCCTCGCGGTCCTTGGGCGGCGCCTGCGTCACCAGCGAATCCAGCAGGTGCTGAGTGATGTGCGCGATCTCATGGACCGCATCGTCAAAGGCCTCCTGGTTGGCCTTGGACGGTTTGGTGCTGCCGCTGATCTTGCGGACATACTGCAGCGCGGCCGCGTGCACCTCCTGGGAGGTGGCATGCGGCTCGAAGTTGTGAAGGGTTCGGATATTCCGGCACATAACGCCATGCTAGGCTCTTCCAACGCCTGGGATCGACCCCTTTTTGGGTCTCCGCCCGGCACGCATGGGGAGCCCGGCATGGGCAGGGCTGCCCATCGACACTGTTTGGGGGCCGGGATAGGTTTTAGGCAATGGATCTTCCGGATGAGCCGGGGGGCCACTGGGGATGCCGAGCTGGTTCGGATCCACCACGTAACAAGGAGAAACTGATGGCTATTTGGGGTGCAGACGTTGAGCAGCTTCGCCAGCTCGGCAGCAAGCTTCAGGCAGGGGCGTCCGAGATCGAGACGCAGAAGTCCACTCTCACCAAGGTTCTGAGCAGCACCAACTGGGAAGGCCCGGACGCCACCAAGTTCCGCAACGAGTGGTCCGGCACCCACACCGCGATGCTCACCAAGGTTGCCGAGGCACTGAAGGAAGCCGGCTCGCAGGCCAAGCGCAACGCTGAGGAGCAGAGCCAGGCCTCCCACTAGGCTTACCGCCGCTGGCGGGGGCAGGGACACCAACTGGTGTCCCTGCCCTTTTTATTGGCGTCCGACGGCGGCGCCCGGCTGTGCAGCGCCGGCGGGACAAGGCTGCGGGGACGCCCCAGCGGGGCCGCTTTAGGGGACGGGCTCGACGTCGTTCGCGTGCTCCAGGGGCGACGCCGGAACCGCGGCGCCCTTTCCGGCCGGGGGCGCAGCGGTGGCAGCATCGCGCAACTCATCCAGCCGGACCAGGATGACCCCGCCCACAATCAGCACACCGCCCAGGAGCTGAATGGCTCCGGGAAGTTCCCCGAGCAGAAGCCACGCCCACAGCACCGCGAACAGGACCTCCGTCAGTGACACAAAGGATGCCACCTTGGAACCGAGGGCCCGGGCCGCCATGATGCCCGAGACGTATGCCAGGACGGTGGCCAGTACCACCAGCCCCGCAAGGGACACCCACCATGGAGCAGTCCAAGGGCCAAGCGTGGTGTCAGCCGTACTGAAAGTCATGGGCAGCAGGCCGGTGGCGGCAGCAAGCCACATCACCGCCGCGCCCGTCATGAGTCCGCCTGAGGCAAGCACGATGGGCGGCAGGGTGTCGTTTTCCTTGGCCGTGATGAAGAAATAGATGGCCAGGCAGACCGCGGCCGCCATGCCCCAGAGGACCCCCACCAGGTCCACCTTCACCGCTCCCGTGATGTCAAGGACCAGCACCAGCCCGGCCAGGGACAGCAGCGTGCCGCCGAAGGTCAGCAGCCGGGGGCGCCGGCGGCTGGCAGCCCAGAGCCACAGGACAATGATCACCGGGGCCAGGTACTCGAGCAGGAGGGCCACTCCCACGGAAAGCCGGGCCACCGCGTTGAAGTAGAACAACTGGCACGCCGCCACCCCGATGAGCCCGAACAGAACGATGGTGAGCCAGTTGTCCCTCAACTGGTGCCAGCGGCCTTTGAGCGCGTACACAGCCGGCACGGCAAGGATCAGGGCGGCGCCCGTCAGGCGGGCCGTTACGGCGGCCCCGGGGGACCAGCCGGTTTCCAGCAAAGATTTGGCGAAGGAACCGGACAGGCCGAAGACGGCGGAAGAGAACAGTGCGATCCCGACGCCGGACGCCAGGAAGCCGCGCCGCCCGGTGGGCAGTTCTGTGGGGGTGTGGTTGGCGGCAGGCACCGTCGCCTCCTGTCAGGAGTAAAGTGGGGTAATGCTCATGACACTACGCCCGGGTGCTGTAAGGAGTCAACATGGTTTTTGCCCCTGACACCGAGGTGGCGCTGCGTACGGTGGTGAATCTCATCAATACGTCCGCGAATGGAAGGGAAGGGCTGGCCTCCGTTGCGGACCTGGACGCCTTCCTGGCCGCTGAGGGGTTTTCCGGGAGCCGGAGCCGGGATGCCGCGGAATTGGAAAGCGTTCTGCAGCTGCGCCGTGAACTGGCAGCTGTGTGGACGGCCGATGAGGGCACCGCCGTTGACACCGTCAACCGGCTGCTGCGGGATGCGAACGCCCTGCCGCAGCTGATGAAGCACGACGGCTGGGACTGGCATCTTCATGCAACGGCACGGGAGGCTCCCCTGGCGGACCGGATGAGTAGCGAGGCTGCCATGGCCCTGGCCGACGTGATCCGCAGCAAGGAGATGGAACGGCTCCGAATGTGCGAATCAGAGGACTGTGATGCCGCCGTGCTGGACCTGAGCCGCAACCGGTCCAAGCGGTATTGCGACACCGGCAATTGTGCCAACCGGGCCCATGTTGCCGCGTACCGGGCCAGGCAGGCAGCCACGAATTAGGCCCGGCCGGGGAATCGCCCTGCCGGCGCGGTTTTACCCCTAGCGTTGGGGTGTGCCGTCGGTGCCGTCGCCGGATGCCGGCGGTTCCTGGCTCCCGGGGGCACCGAAGCCGTGGCCGGACCCTGCATGCGGTGATGCTTTGGGCGCGGAACTCAGGTTCACGCCCGACCCCTTGCCCAGGTGTTCGGCGTTCTCCTTGTAGCTCATCGACAGCATGGCGGCGATCACCAGGGTGGCAATGAAGGCGATGCCGGCCGCGGTGAAGGCGAGGTCGAAGCGGGGTGTCCGGGCACTTCCCCCGGAGGCGAAAATGAGCACTGCCACGAAGGCTACGACGGCCCAGAATGCCGAAAACATCAGCGGCCCCTTCACCGAGGTCCGCAGCCTGCGCGGTTTTCCTTGATGCTGGTCAGCCACAGTGGTTCCTCCCTGCAGGCGGCGCACGGCCGGCCTGGTTTTACGAATGACGGTGTCGCACCGGATTTTCTACAGAAAGTAGAAGGGCGCTCCTCCTAGTTTACGGCTTTCCGGCGCCGGCACGGGCATCATGCCGCAGCGTCAAGCCGGACAGCACCCACAGGACACCGGAAATGATGGCCCCTCCACCGGCCACGCCCAGCAGGGCATGGGCACCAAGGCTGCTGAAGAACGGCAGCAGCACCGCTGTTCCAATCCCGATGACCCCGGACGCTATCCAGTCACGGGCCAGGACATGGCGGCCCCTGTTCTGCAGGCCGCAGGCAAGCTCGAGGACACCGGCCACGCCCAGCCCCAGGGCTGCGATCACCCCGAACAACAGGTCACTGTGCAGCAGGATCACCACCACTCCTGCGCCGGCCGCCGACGCGCCCGCAAAGGACAGCATTTTCCCCGGCACCGATTTTTGGGCGACTCCCGTGGCCGGGATGGCCCGGAGTGACACCACACCGGTGGCAAGGAGGTAGAGGCCCCCGGCCCAGCCCAGGACCTCCACGGAAGGCGACGTCCAGAAGACCGTCACCGCGCCAAACCCCAGCGCAGCAGCGGAGCGCAGCAGGACCGGCTTCCAGAGGTCATTGCGGGGGGTGGTTTCCGGAGCAGCACCGGCGGGGGTGGTTGGTTGCGTCACCGGTCCAGTTTAGTGGCGGCTGCCGGAAGGTCGAACCGGGCCGCTTTGTACGGCCTCCGGGCCGGGCTTCTCAGGCGGAGCCCAGCACCATCCACCGGTCAGAGCGGGCACGCAGGCCAAGGGTTACGGCGCGTGCCGCCATGTACCCCAGCCCGAAGGCCACCCAGAGCCACCCGAGCCCCTCGGCGCCGGTGGCGCCGGAGAATGCAACTCCAGCCAGCAGCGGCACGTAGACGGCGATGTTCACCAGCCCGGCGAGGGCGAGGTAGCGGGCGTCACCGGCACCAATCAGTACTCCGTCCAGGACAAAGACGTAACCGGCGATGGGCTGCCCGGCAGCCAGGACCCAAAGGGCAATGGTGAGTACTGACTGCACCTGGTGATCCGGGGTGAACAGGGCCCCCACCCAAGGGGCCACCGCGGCCAGCAGCAGGCCGGTCACCACGCCGAACCCGGCGCCCCACCTGATCATGGTGCCGGTCAGAAGCCGGGCCTTGCCGGCATTCGAAGCACCCAGCTCCTTTCCGATGAGCGCCTGCGCCGCGATGGCCAGGGCATCCAAGGCAAACGCCAGGAAGGAAAAGATGGTCATGGCCAGCTGCTGGGCGGCGAGGTTGACCTCACCCTGGGCCGTCACCACCAGCACCGTGGCCAGGATTGCCGCACGCAGGCTAAGCGTGCGCAGCATGAGCCAGGATCCAACGCGCGTCATGCTGCGGATGCCCCGCCAGCTGGGCAGTAGGCTGACGCCGTGCCGTACCGCGTTCCGCCGGACCATCACCAGATAGACCGCAGCCATGGCCCACTGGGCCAGGCTGGTGCCGATCGCAGATCCGGCCACCGACCAACCCAGGCCGTAGACAAGCCACAGGTTCAGCAGGATGTTGGCACCGAACCCGGCCGTCGCCACCACCAGCGGGGTCCGGGTGTCCTGCAGCCCGCGCAGCACGCCCGTGCCGGCGAAGATCAGCAGCATTGCCACCAGGCCCGGCAGGGACCAGCGGAAATAGTCCACCGCAAACATCCGGACACTTCCATCGGCGCCCAGCAGGTCGAGGAGCGGTTCGGCCGCGGCATACCCGGCCACCGCGAGGAGGACGCCGAGCAGCGTTGCCAGCCACACGCCGTCGCGCCCTGCAGCCAGGGCCTTGCCCAGCTGTCCGTCACCGATGGCGCGGGCCACGGCGGGAGTGGTGGAGTATGCCAGGAAGACCATAAGTCCGACGGCGGTCTGCAGCACGGCGGATGCCAGCCCCACCCCGGCGAGCTGGGCGACACCGAGATGCCCCACGATGGCGGAATCAGCCAGCAGGAAGAGGGGTTCAGCCACCAGCGCTCCGAAGGCAGGGATGGCGAGGCGGAGAATTTCGCGGGAAGGCCCGCGGACGCCGGCTCCGGCGGCAAGGGCAGGTTGTTGGCGCACGGTGCCAAGCTTAACCGCGGCCGCCGGCCGGGAGGCGCCGGGCATGACAAAGCCCACACCCGGGCCAAATTAGTTGACATTTCAACCATCGTTCCCGGACAGTGGAATCCATGAACAAGTCAGCACTGACCACTACCGCCCTTGCCGCCCTCCGCATCGTCCTTGGCTTCCTCTTCGCAGCCCATGGGTGGCAGAAGTTCAATGAATGGACCATCGCCGGCACCCAGGCCTCCTTCGCAAAGATGGGCGTCCCGGCCGCGGACGTCATGGCCCCCGCCATCGCCGTCCTGGAACTCGCAGGCGGCGTTGCACTGGTCCTGGGGATCCTCACCGGGGTAGTGTCCGCACTCCTTGTCCTGGATATGCTGGGCGCCCTCTTCCTGGTGCACGCTCCCGCCGGAATCTTTGCGGCTAACGGAGGCTACGAACTCGTTTTGCTGCTGGCCGCAGCATCCTTCGCACTGGCCCTCACGGGAGCCGGGAGGCTTTCCCTGGACCGCGCCCTCTTCGGCCGCCGTCCGGGGTCCCGGCTGGCCGCACTGGCGTAGCAACACCTTCAAAGCGTCCGACGGCGGCTGTCCACACAAAGTGGCCGGCCGCCGTCGGACTTTTAAGTGGTGCTTCCCTTTGTTGCAGCTCCAACCGGCCGGTAACCGGGGCCGCCAGTAGGATCGCACCATGACTGAGAACGGCCGGCCCAACTCCGTAACACTCCGCTTCCTCGCCGCGCCCACCGACGTGGGGCACAGCGGCTCGGTGGACGCCGGCACGGTGCTCGAGTGGGTGGACAAGGCCGCCTACGCCGCCGCGGTAGGTTGGGCGAAGTCCTACTGCGTGACCGCATATGTGGGAAACATCCACTTCGCCGATCCGGTCAACAGCGGAGACATGGTGGAGGTGGAGGCCACCATCGTTTACACCGGCCGGTCCTCCATGCACATCCACACCGTGGTTTCTTCCGGCGATCCAAAGGGCGGCCCTGCCACGATGCGCAGCCAGTGCATGGTGATTTTCGTGGCGGTCGGTGCAGACGGCACGCCCACCCCTGTGCAGCAGTTTGAACCGGCCACCCCTGCCGAGATTGAGCAGCGGGACCACGCACTGGCCAGGATCAAGGTCCGGGAGCAGATCGTGGAAGCTATGAACCGGCAGGAATATACCGACGCGGGTACGGCCGAACGCGTCACGCTGCGGTTCATGGCCGCTCCCACCGACGTGAACTGGGGCGGCAAGGTCCATGGCGGCATCGTCCTGAAGTGGATCGACGAGGCCGCCTATGTGTGCGCATCCCGCTACTGCGGCAGGGATACCGTCGCGGTCTTCTCCGGCGGCGTGCGCTTCTACAGGCCCCTGCTGATCGGCCATGTGGTGGAGGTGGAGGCACGGCTGGTGTACACCGGGACCAAGGGGATGCACATCGCCGTCCACGTCCGTTCCGGCGACCCCAAGGGCCGGGAGCTGAACCTGACCACGTACTGCCTCACGGTGATGGTGGCGCGCGACGACGAGGGCAACTCAGTGCCCGTGCCGGCCTGGGTTCCGGTCAGCGAGGAAGACAAGCGGCTCCACGCCCACGCCCGGGAACTCCTGGAGATCAGGGGCACGGCCCCCGGGAACCGCCTGCCGAACCATCTGCTCGCCGCCGGGACACCTGCCGGCGGCGGCGCATCCCGCTCCGGCAGCGAGGGCGCCTAGAAACCGCCACCGCCGGCGTCGCCCGCCATGTTGGCAAAGCGGGAGTAGTGACCCTGGAACGCCACCACAATGTCTTTGGTGGGGCCGTTACGGTGCTTGGCCACCAGGATGTCCGCTTCACCGGCGCGGGGTGACTCCTTGTCATAAACGTCTTCACGGTGGAGCAGTATGACCATGTCGGCGTCCTGCTCGATGGAACCGGACTCACGGAGGTCCGACACCATGGGGCGCTTGTCCTGGCGCTGTTCCGATCCACGGTTCAGCTGGGACAGCGCAATGACAGGGACCTGGAGTTCCTTGGCGAGGAGCTTCAGCGCACGGGAAAACTCGGAAACTTCCTGCTGGCGGGACTCCACCTTCTTGCCCGAGCTCATGAGCTGCAGGTAGTCGAGGATGACCAGCTTAAGGTCATGCTGCTGCTTCAGGCGGCGGCACTTGGCCCGGATTTCCATCAGGGACATGTTGGGGCTGTCGTCAATGAACAGCGGGGCATCGTTCATCCGGCCCATGGTGGTGGCGATCTTGGACCACTGTTCATCCTTGATCGTCCCCTTACGGAGATCCTGGAGGCCGATGGTGGCTTCGGCGGACAAAAGACGCATGGCGATCTCGTTCCGGCCCATTTCCAGGGAGAACATCACCGTGGCGAGGTTGTTCTTGATCGCCGCGGACCGGGCGAAGTCAAGGGCGAAGGTCGACTTACCGACGGCGGGACGCGCTGCGATGACGATCATCTGGCCGGGGTGGAGCCCGTGGGTCAGCTCGTCGAGTTCATAGAAGCCGGTGGGCACACCGGTCATGCCCTCCCCGCGGTGGCCCGACGCCTCGATTTCGTCCACCGTGGACTCCATGACGTCCTTCAGCACCACGTAATCCTCGGCGGTGCGGCGCTCGGCAACGGCGTAGACCTCGGCCTGGGCCTGGTTGACCAGGTCTTCAACCTCGCCGTCGGAGCCGTAACCCAGTTGCACGATCTTGGTGCCGGCGTTCACCAGGCGGCGAAGCACTGCCCGCTCGGCCACGATCTCGGCGTAATAGCCCGCATTCGCCGCAGTGGGCACGGTCTGGATCAGTTCGTGCAGGTAAGCCGGGCCGCCGATCCTGTTGATCTCGGCCCGCTTGGTCAGCTCATCGGAGACCGTAACGGCGTCCGCGGGCTCCCCGCGGCCATAGAGGTCGATGATCGCCTCATAGATCGTCTCGTGCGCCGGGCGGTAGAAATCCTGCCCGCGGAGGATCTCAACAACATCTGCGATGGCGTCCTTGGACAGCATCATGCCGCCCAGGACCGACTGTTCGGCAGGGATGTCCTGGGGTGGCTTTCGGCTCGCGTCCGATCCACGGGTAGCCTCGACCGGATCCAGATGTGCGATTGACAAAGCTGCCGTCCTCCATTTGTACCGGGCCTGCCGCCCGGTGATCCATCCTGTTCACGGCCTCCGATAACCGGATCCGCCGCCTCCAGGTCTACCCGGGGGCCCCGACAATTACGTGCCGGGGGTCCGGAAACCAGCTCCGATCCCGGGTTATCCCCAATATCCACAGCTTTTCCACAGAAGGGCTTTTTAGCCGGTGCCAGGTGGGCCAAAACCGAAACAACTGGCCCCGTTTCAGCTGCGGAGAACAGGTACCCCGCTACGCTAGCCGCCGTGGCGCCACCCGCAAAGCCAGCAAGCCGTGCGCGCTGTGGATAACCTGTGCAGTACAAGGCATAGCTTGTGCACAGCCTGTGGGGAAGCCTGTGGATACAAAGTTTTTTTGTTCCCCGTTTTCGGCCTGACCTGCGAAAACGCAGGGACCAGCATGTGGAGTAAATATTTCTTCTACGGAATTTCATCCACAGGTACGGCAGGCGATCGGCAGTGCGGGGAGCGCGGGAGAGCCCCGCAAAGTGCTCCCACGCAGGGTCGTGGCGCTCCTTACATTCCGAGTCGGTAGTTTGACCGCCCGCCGTCCAGCCCTGTATGCGGAGCGGTGAATATTGCTGTGGATAAACCCAACCTGGATTAGGCTCTACGTATGGGCGATCTCCTGCTGGTGCTGTTGCCGGCGATAATTTTGGTGGCGCTCATGTGGGGCGTCGCCACCGCGCTGCGGCCGCGTGACAGTGGGACGTCGGAGGCCGAGAAATACCAGCGCGAGCTTGCCGAACGGTCTGCCCGCCACTATGCAGCCCAGATTCAGGCAGCCACCGCCGCCCGCGCCCGCCTTGCGGCAGCCACGCACCCCAGCCAAAACGCCCAGCAGCACAACCAGCAGCAGGAATATATCCGGGCGGGGAACCAACAAGGCAACCGCACCTGGCGACGGCCAGAAAGTAAATAGAACGGCTCGTGAAAATGGAATCCCTTGTGGTCCCGGTCCTTATCCTGCTCGCGGTAATTGCGGGGGTCATGGTGGCGTACCGTGCCACGCGCAGGCGCAAAGCCGCGCGCGGCGGGGCGCAGTCCCATCCCGCCGCCACACCCCAGGAGCTGGCCCGGGCCGCGGCGGGCCGGTTGTCGGAAGACCAGCACCGGCGGATCTATGCCTTGATCGCACAGGGCCAGGCCATGGCCGCCATCAAGCTCTACTACGAGGTCACCGGTGAGGGCCTGCGGGCCTCGCGCGACGCCGTAGGCGCCCTGGCGGCCCACCCCCAGCCCTACCTGATGCCGGAGCCGGCACAGGTCGTCGAGGAGGACGACGAGGAGCCACAGCGGTTCCCGTACCGCTACCGGGCGATCGCCAGCAAGGGAGACGTAACCCGGGAGGTAAGCAGCAACATGCTCAATGATGAGATCTACGGCAGGATCCGTACGCTGGCCCGCAGCGGCGATACAGAGGCCGCTGCCACTGCCCTGACGCGGCACTCCGATATCTCCCTGAAGCAGGCACGGGAATTTATCGCGCTGCTGGACGACTAGCTGGACCCTGCAAGGTTGGGGCCCCGTCCTTCTGGACGGGGCCCCAACCTTCACTCCCTTGGCGCTTTGGCGCTAGCCCAGGGTAAGGACCAACTTGGGCGCTACGGTGCTGCCCGCCTCCTTAGAGTTGAGATCCAGGCCATCACTGCTGCTGGTGTCCATTCCTAGAGAGAGCTGAGTCCCCAACTCGCCGGCCAAGGCCGCGGTTGTGAGCGGAATACTGTAGTTGGTGTTGGTCGTCGTTGGACCAAGCGTTCCGATGGTGGTGCCGAGCGCCGGACGACTGTTATATGTGACCCCGCCCTCGGTCCAGCTGTCGTCCGTTACCAGCTTGACGTTCTGCTTGCCGGTTGACCCGCTCCCGGCGCTGCGCAGCTGCAACGTGGCGCTCTGGATCGTCTTGCCGGCGTACGGCGAAAGATCAAACTTCAGGTAGGCGATCTCCACCGGGCTGTTGTCAACACCCAGCATGGTGCTCGTTCCATAGTTCGTTCCCGTTGCCCCGCTCGACACATAGGTGTCGGCCGTGGCAGTGAGGGTTACGGTCTGTGGCGTGCCTCCTCCAGAGGCCGCAGCCGTCGTAAAGGTCCACGTCCGGTCCGCTGCCAGGGCATTGCCGGCGGCATCCTTTACTCCGCCACTGCCGCCCTTGATCGTGGCGGTGTACGTCGTACCTGCCGCCAAGTCCACGCCCGGGTTCAATGTGGCTACTTTGTTCGTGCTGTCATACGTCACAGCCGCTGGTACCGCCGTCGTTCCCGTCTGCAGGGTGACGGTGGAGGACGTGATCGTCGACGCGTCCATAGCCTCCGAGAACGTCCCCGACACGTTCGCCGCGACCGCCACGCCGGTGGCACCGGCAGCCGGTGATGTACCCGTCACGGTCGGGGCTGTCGTGTCAGCAGTGCCACCACCACTACCGGCGCTGGGGTCGTAGAAGTGCCAGTACCGGTTCGTGGCATTCACGTCGGCAAGTACCAGCAGGCCGCTGTTGGCTGTGCCGCGCGCGGAGCTGTTCAGGTTTTGCCTTGTTGACGTTACGTTGTGGACATACTGGTCAGCGTCCACGATGCGGGGCGTCTTGGTGGTGGTGAAGCTGATCGTGTCCAGCGGCGTCGACTTTTCATAAATCGCACCACCCGTGCTCGTGCAGACACCGGCGTTCGTCGTTCCACTCGGTTTCGGATAGGTGGCAAAGGTCCGGAGCTTCTGGGTGCTTTCGTCAATCAGGACGATCACACGGTTGGGGCATTCCGCCACAGTTGCGATCGTATGTGCAGACCACGCAGCCGTCGAGGTATCCAAGGCGAGCAGTTGGATCAGTGGCTGGGACGCTGACGTGTACGAGGTCTTGATTGCAGCAAAGACTCGATCTGTCGAAGCGTCCAGCCACTTCAGGTTCATGTGGTCGTCGCCGCTGCGCTGCCCCTTGACTGCCGCCACAGGGGTGGTCCAGGAAGTGTTCGAGGCTCCGTCAACGTGGTAACTCCAATACATGCCGTCGGTGGTGTCACCGACCTGCCGGCTCCACATCACCCCGACCTTATTCCCGCTGAACGCAATCACAGCCGAGTTATCGTCCACGGAGACGTGGCTCAGGGATGCAGGATGTGGAAATGGTGTTCCCCACGTAGCGCCATCCGTGGAAGTGACATTCAGATAAATCTGGTTTCCCTGCTGCCATGTGGCCCACACTCGGCCGGTCGAGTCCTTGTCAATTGACATGGTCTCGACCTTTTGGTTATTGATTTGCGTGGTTCCCAGAGTCGAGTACGTCTTGGTACTTGTGTTGTAGCTGAATCGCCGCATCGTCGTGGGGAAGTTGGGCTCGGCGGGCAAGCCGTCGTTGACAAAGCGGAAGCTCGCTACATACAACGTCTTCCCGTCCCACAAGACATCGTGATGCGTATTCGCCCGCGACTCCGTCACGACACCGGTGCTCGTCCACGAACTTGTCGCAGCATTAAACCGGAAAATGCGGAAACTGGAACTGCTGGCATCCCAGAGGTTCCCCCACCAGATCCCGTCGTTGAACCACAGAGAATTAGTTTGCCGTTTGGTTCCCGTCGGCGTCCCGGTCCCCGAGTGCGACGGGCCCTCAACGCCAACATCACCAGTAGCCGCCGAGGCGGTAATCGGCACCACCAGGCCGCTTCCGAGCACGAGGAGCAGCGCAGTCAACAGCGCCCGGAACCCCAGTTTCCGCGTTCCAAACAGTCGACGGCCGCGGCCGTCCGGACCTGGAACCCAGGGCCTGCTAAAGGGCCCGAACGCCCTGGGGACCCGCTCAAACTCGCCAGAATTATGTAGTGGATGGTCCATAAACGTCACTCCCCGGGTTGAATACTCTCAGCCAACCCCCAGGTTGTTCAGTGTTCGCGGTGGGGGTAGCAAAAACAACCCCCGGTGCGCCCCCTAACCCTGAGAACCCCCACTCCCTAACCCCCCAAAAGAGCCCCGCGCCCTACCCAGCGGGGCAATGCACCCGGCTGGGTAGGACGCCGTTTCCCTACTGCACGGGACCAAAACCCTATGCTGCAGAGGGTCAGACATTGCCGGCAATGCCGGCGAGCAGCTCCTCGAATGGGAGGGATTGCAGCGGAGCGGACTTCCGGCCCGGCTGTGGGCCCTCCAGCAGGCGGGTGAATTCGCCGGCAGCGCGCTCGATCCGGTCCGCGAGGGACGCCCCGCCCTCATCGCCGGTTCCCCAGTCCTGCGGGCCCGCGAAGACGCCGGTCGCAGCCATGCGCGTCCGAAGGTAGCTGAACAGTGGCCGCAATGCGTAGTCCAGGACCATCTGGTGCCTGTCCGTTCCGCCGGTTGCCCCCAGCAGGACTGCCTTGCCGTCCATCGACTTGGGATCAAGGACATCGATGAAGGACTTGAAGAGGCCGCTGTAGGAGGCGCTGAAGACCGGAGTCACGGCAATAATCCCCTCCGATGCCTCCACCCCGGCGATAGCGTCCGCCAGCCGCGGCGAAGCGTAACCGGTGACAAAGTTGTTGGCGATGTCCACTGCCAGGTCGCGGAGCTCGACGACGTCCACCGCCGCCTCGTAACCGGCCGCCGCAAGCTGCCGCGTGGCGGCGACTGACAGCTGATCGGCCAGCAACCGGCTCGATGAGGGTACGCCAAGTCCTGCGGAAAGGACGGTGATGCGGCGGGTTTCCATGGCAATCTCCTGGTGCTCGGTCAATCCATCATATATGCATTTGCATCTATACCCATGAACTCTTGCCGGGAGCGGAGTATTCCCGGCCGAGCGCTGGCGGGCCGGGATTAGAGCAGGACGGTTCCCCGGATGCAGGTGGTGGACTCGCCGCCCACCCAAATCTCCCCCTCTTCGGTATCAATGTGGATGCGGCCGGCGCGGCCCAGGACAGTCCCCTGCGAGGCCACATACTTCTCCGGCGCCCGGCCGGTTCGAATCAGCCACTCGGCAGCACCGGCGTTGAAGCTGCCGGTTACGGGATCTTCCGCCATTGCATCGCCCGGCAGGAACGTACGGACCTCAAAGTCGGTGGCGGCACCGGGAGCGTGCGGGCCAATGACCCCGATTTTCAGGTTGCCCAAGGCCGCCTGGTCCGGCTCCAGGGCCAGCACCTGCCCGGCGGATTCCAGCAGGACAGCGATCCATTCGGGACCGTTCACCAGCCAGGATGAGTCCAGGATGTCCTCCTCAGGCACGCGAAGAGCGACGGCCAGTTGCCGGCGCACAGGTTCTTCCACCGCTTCGAAGCGGGTCAGGGGCGGTGCGGCAAAGGCCAGCCTCCCGCCGTCGCGCTTTATCCGGACCAGACCCGCGGCGCACTCCTGCACCAAGTAGCCGCCGGACTTCGGCACTCCCCCGCCCTCCAGCCATGTGTGGGCGGAGCCCAGGGTCGGGTGACCGGCAAACGGGAACTCCTCGGTGCCGGTAAATATCCGGACCCTGTAGTCAGCCCTGGGATCCTGCGGAGGCAGGAGAAAGGTGGTCTCCGAGAGGTTGGTCCAGTTGGCGAATCCCTGCATGGTTGCCGCGTCCAGATCCTGGGCGTCAAGCACGACGGCGAGCGGATTGCCGCGATAGGCCTGACTGGAGAAAACGTCTACTTGATGGAAGGGGCGGCTGCGTGGGTTCGGATTCACCGCAGCAGGCTACCACCGCCAAAACGAAAGACCCCCGCCGCCGGAATCCGGCAGCGGGGGTCTTGGCGTGGAGTGGGGAAATTACTTTCCTGCCACCACGTCCAGTTCGATCACAGCGGCAACGTCAGCGTGGAGGCGGACGTTGGCCTGGTAGGAACCAACCGACTTGATGTGGGCGGGCAGTTCAACCTTGCGCTTGTCGATCGTGCCAAGGCCAGCGGCCTCAACAGCGTCGGCGACGTCGCCCTGCTTGACGGTGCCGAACAGGCGGCCGGACTCGCCGGCCTTGACGACCAGCTTGACCGGCTTGGCGGACAGTGCAGCGGCCTGCTTCTGAGCATCTTCCAGGGAAGCGTGCTCGCGGGCAGCGCGGGCAGCCTTGATGGACTCAACCTGCTTCTCGCCACCCTTCGACCAGGTCAGGGCGAAGTTGCGGGGCAACAGGTAGTTACGTGCGTAACCGTCCTTGACCTCGACAACATCGCCGGCAGCACCGAGACCAGTGACTTCGTGGGTCAGAATGAGCTTTGCCATGTTAGTTAATCCCTTCCTTAGCCGCGGCCAGCGCCGGAGTAAGGCAGCAGGGCAACTTCGCGGGCGTTCTTGATTGCCTGGGCGATTTTGCGCTGTTCCTGCACCGTGACGCCAGTGACGCGACGGGCGCGGATCTTGCCGCGGTCGGAGATGAACTTGCGCAGCAATGCTACGTCCTTGTAGTCGATGACAGTGATGTCAGCGGCCTTCAAGGGGTTGGACTTTGGTTTGGGCTTACGGAGTTCAGCCTTAGCCATCGTGGAGCTCCTATTCTATGGAGCCCGTGGATATTGATCCACGGGATGGTGGTGGTCCGACGGCGGCAGTGCCCAGGGTGCGTGGCGCACCCGGACAGCCCCGGCGCCGGGCCGTTGTTTGGGTTTTAGAAGGGAGGTTCAGAATCGGGGCCGTTGCCCCAGCCGCCTGCATTGGACACACCGGGCGTAGCCCAGGGATCGTCCTGTGCAGCCTGCTGGTTGCCGCCGCCCCAGCCGCCACCGGAGTTGCCGCCCTGGTTTCCACCAGAGTTGCCGCCTCCGAAGCCACCGCCGCTGTTGCCGCCACCGAAGCCGCCGCCACCCTGTCCGCCGGAGCGCTGGGTGCGGTTGACCTTGGCATTGGCGTAGCGCAGGCTGGGGCCGATTTCGTCGACCTCAAGCTCGATAACGGTGCGCTTTTCGCCTTCTTTTGTTTCGTAGGAGCGGCTCTTCAGGCGGCCGGTAACGATGACGCGCATGCCCTTGGTCAGGGATTCGGCTACGTTCTCGGCCGCTTCACGCCAGACAGCGGCGCGGAGGAACAGGGTTTCCCCGTCCTTCCACTCGTTGGACTGGCGATCAAAGGTGCGGGGGGTGGAAGCGATGGTGAAGTTCGCTACTGCCGAACCTGACGGTGTGAACCGCAATTCCGGGTCATTGGTGAGATTACCGATGACCGTAATGGTGGTCTCGCCTGCCATCTACTGCCTCCTTGTTCGATCCTGGGTGAAGAGTGCGTTTCCTGCGGGGTAAAGAATGAAGACTGGTGCTGAACTACTCAGCAACAACCTTCTGCTCTTCGGGGCGGGTGATCTTGGTGCGCATGATGGTCTCGTTAAGAGACAGCTGGCGGTCAAGTTCCTTGGCGGTTTCCGGCTTGGCGGTGAAGTTCACCACGGCGTAGATACCTTCGGACTTCTTCTTGATTTCGTAAGCCAGACGGCGACGGCCCCAGATGTCAACCTTTTCGATGGTTCCACCATCGTTGGTGATGACGTTCAGGAACTTCTGAAGCGACGGCTCAACGGTACGCTCTTCGACCTCGGGGTCGATGATTACCATCAATTCGTAAGGACGCATATGTGAACCCACCTCCTTTGGGCTAAGCGGTTACGGCATTTCCGTAACAGGAGGTTCATTTGCGATTCCGTGCAATGCCTGGCCACCGGAACGGAGGCAGGACGCAGCACAGACTTCAACATCTTAGTGCATTTGGACCCGATAGGCGATTCGCGCCTGACCCAAGGCTAAGTGCCATGGCCGCAGGAGGAAGCAGTGCCCGGAGGCTATGTGGAAAACCCGGCGTCGGCAAACTGGAAGCAACTCCCATAGGCACCGCCCGGCAGGGGCCCTATCATCTGACATATGCGTCGACAGTTGATCGCCGTCTCCGTGGCGGCAATGTTCTTGTCCGGCTGCTCCTCCCCTCCTGCGCAACCGGCAGCTACCGGGGCGGCCCTGGGCTCCGGTCCGGCATCAGCCGTGCCGGCGGTTACGCCAGTCGCAGACTCGGCGGCCGCGATGTTGGACTGGGGTACCCCGATCGCCGGCGACGAGTTCGACTACACGGGCGAGCCGGACGCCACGAAGTGGACCGTGTACGACAGTCCGGGGCATGCAGGGAATGGCATCCGCAGCCCACGGCAGGCCAGGGTCGATGGCTCCAAATTGGTCATAACTGGAACACCGAAAGGGACTTCAGCCGGGATGAGCGCCAAGTTTGGCCTCCAGAAATACGGCCGCTGGGAAGTCCGGGCAGCGGGTTCCGGTGACGACGAATACCACATGGTGTCGATTCTGTGGCCCGACACTGGAAACTGGCCGTGTGACGGCGAGGTTGACTACATGGAGACCAGCGGTGACTGGGGCCTCATCAATTTCTTCCACCACTTCGGATGTTCGAACTCCAAGACGTCCGTGTCCAGGGCCCTGGACCTTACTCAATTCCACAACTACGCCGTTGACTGGTCTCCCGGTGCCATAGTCGGTTACGTCGATGGGGTGAAGTGGTTTGAGGACGACGATCCCACGCACCAGCCTCCTGGTTCGATGCACCAGACCCTGCAATTGGACTGGTTTCCAGACAAGACCGCTAACGGGCCTGGCGAGATGCGGGTCGACTGGGTTCGCGTCTATGCAGCAAGTGGTTCTACTCCTCCCTAGCCGCCGTCCCCCAGGTTGGAGCGTCAATCGGCGTAGGTACCCCCTATACCCCACGCGTGGCTGGGGAAAACCCCCAATGCACCTAACACCGCTCTGAGAGCTGTCCCTCCACCCCTATCTCCCGCGTAACTACGAATTTCCCCACGTAGGACCCGGTGCAAAAGCGAGTACCTACTACCGGTGTTTACCTAGCGGCCCTACCCTACGCTCGATTCTGCTGGCGGAGTCACACGCCGGGGTTTTCGAGTCCGCATAGGGGGCACCTGCGGACTTGTAGCCCAGGTAGAGACATCGCGGCTGACACCAATCAGACAGGGGAGGACCATGAGCACCAGGCGAACGAAGGCATTGCACTTCGACATACACGGCCGCGTGACGATCAATGTCGACGCGAAGGCCCCGGCCGCGAGGCAGCTTCAGAGCATGCTGGCATGTTTTGCCTCTGATACTGAACAGCAGGCCGAAATCGTCGTCGACGACAAACCGGAATCCATGCCGAATGCGGGTCATGTTGAGCACGAACTGTCGTACACGGACAACAGCGTGCGTTTCCAGGCCGACCGGGTCCAGGTGGTAAGGGATGCAGACCACTGGCGCATCCACGGACCGGGCGAGCTGCTCACCACCGTTGTGCCTGTTCTTGATGCCGCTATGGTCGCTCGGGGAGCAGCAATGATCCACGCAGCAACGATGGCATATCGGGGCCACGCGATCGCTCTTCCTGCCGCCGGAGGAACCGGTAAGACGAGCACCGCCGCAAAGTTGATGCGGCGCGAGGGGTGGTCGTTCATGGGAGACGACTGGGCATTCCTCGCTGAGGACGCCACGTTGCTCGGCTACGCGAAACCGATGTTCATCAAGCCTCATCACCGGGCCATCTACCCGCACTTGTTTGAAGGTGCCAGGAAACCCCTCGTCCCCTCAAGGTTTTCCGGAAGCGTCGGCCGGCTGACCACAGTGGTGCACCCATTCGTTATCCGCTATCCGCGCCTGGCAGACTTCTCCCGTCGCTGGTCACCGGAGCACCGCATGGTCACCCCCGCGGCCGCGTTCCCGGGGCGGGAAGTAACCACCAAGGCCCCGCTCGCCGCTGCAATCTATATCGAACGCTACGACGGCGCACGGTCCAGGGTTCTCGAGCGGACGAGCGATTGGATGGTGGACCGGATGATCGGAAACTTCCACATCGAGATGGCCGGATTCTCGCAGCAGGTCGTGACGGGCCTGGCGGCCACGTCCGTCCTCCCGTGGCGCGAGCACTTCGCGGCCAAGGGGCTCGTGCTGAACAAGGCTCTGGACGGGCGGCCCTGCCACCTGTTGCAGGTGCCCGCGGCCTACTCGGCGGACCAGGCGTCGGACGACATAGTCCGGCATCTTGAGGAGCTGTTGCCTTCAGTCCTCGATGAGCAGGTCTGAAGGGGGTAAGACCGTGGCCCACAGCACAGCAGACATCACAGCGGTGGTTCCGGCCCGCAACGCGGAGCACCTGCTCCCGGGTTGCCTCGAAGCCCTGCGTCAGTCCGGTGTCGCCGAGATTATCGTGGTGGACGGACTGTCCACCGACCGAACTGTCGATATTGCCCGTGCGGCCGGCGCCCGCGTCCTGAGCGACGAGGGCCGTGGCTTGCCTTGGGCTCGAACACTCGGTGTCCGCAGCAGCACGACGCGGTGGGTCCTGCTCGTGGACGCCGACGTTGTGTTCGGAGCCACCGGCGTTGCGGACCTGCTCATTGAGTTTCTGGAGGACAAGTACGACGCCCTCCAGGCCGGCTTGGAGAGCGTCGCCGGCCCTGGCTACTGGGGGCAGGCACTGGCGCATCACCATCGCACCGGCCGCAGCCGCAACTGGTTCGGGCTGGTGGCAACGCTGGTCAATCGGGACCTGATGATGAACCTGGGCTTCGACGATTCATTCAAGTCAGGGGAGGACATCGAACTGCGGTGGCGGATGAGGCAATCGGGGATGAAGACTGGCGTGTCACAGCGGGTGTTCGTTGAACACAGGTTTGCCGCAGATGACTTCGATTTCGCGCTCGACCAGTTCCTGATGGACGGAACAGGACTTGGACGGATGGTCCGCAAGCACGGCTGGCGCGGTGCGCGGTTGGCGCTCCTGCCCGCGGCGGCGGCAGCCCGGGGCACCGCTTTGAGCCTCGCCGCCGGCCAGCCTCAGTGGTTGCGATACTACATTGCCTTCTGCTGGTACAACTATGCGGGAATGGCTAGGGGTTTAGGTCGTGACGGCTGAACGGGAGATCGCGCCATCTGAGGCCGCAGCCGCCGTTCGGCGGCACTCTCCCCTGCGCAGCTCCATCGGTCTCGTCATAGCCAAAGGCGCCCAGACGGGTACCGGTTTCGCGTTCTGGATCTTGGCCGCACATGCGACCTTCGACCGCGAGGTTGGGCTCACAACAGCGGCCGTCTCGGCGGTGATGATATGCACCCAACTGGCTGTGCTGGGCACCGGTTCTGCCGTAATCGTCTCGGTGGGGCGCGGGGAGCCTCCGGCCCGGGTGCTGGATGCAGCCTTTGGCATAGTGGGAGTAGCCGGCACGGTGCTGGCCCTCGGCTACCTCCTGCTGGAGACGTTTGCAGCGCCGGAGACGACCTCGCTGTCGGTTCTCTTTTGGCTTACGTTCGTCGTAGCCGCCGTAACGGGGACCATGTGCACAGTGCTGGACCAGGCGCTTGTAGCCTTGGGACGCGGCGGCAGCGCGACGTTGAGGTACACGTTGGGCGGCCTGGCTTCACTCGCGGTGACAGCGCTGGTGGCTTGGCAGGCCCACGGGGCCCCTGCCGACGTGTTGATGGCCTGCTGGACCTTCGGGTCGGCCGTGTCATGCATCATCGGTGCCGTCCAGTTGCGGAAATTGGTCGGCTATCGGCCGCGTCCCACACTGCACCCCGCACACGGCCGGCCGCTGCTGATGCTGGGCATTCCGAACCAGCTCCTCACCCTCACCGAACGCGCCCCCGGACTAGTGCTGCCGCTCCTGCTCGCGCACCTGGTGTCTCCGGAGGTGGCCGCCTACTGGTACCCGGCCTGGATGATGGCCTGGGCCGCCTACACCGCTCCGATGCTGATAGGCATCGTCCAGTTTTCCGAGGGGGTCCGTGACCCGGGCCGCCTGGCGGCGACTACGTGGACAAGTTTCCGCTGGTCCCTTGTCATCGGAAGCCTGGCCGCCGTCGTCCTCATTGTCTTCGCTCACCCTCTGCTCCATCTACTCGGGGACAGGTACGCAAACGAGTCCACCGTCGCCCTCCGGCTGTTGGCAGCTGGACTGGTGGCATACGCAGTGTTGCAGGCCTACAACTCCGTCTGCCGCGTCCTCGGACGCTACACAGAGGCCATTGTGGTCGGAGTGCTGCTCGGAACCGCGCTCTGTGTCTTCGCGTTGGTGTCTGCTGAAAGTGGCTCTACCGCTATGGCCTTTGCGTGGACGTTGGTGCTCTACATCGGGGCCGTCGCGGTCGGCATCCGACTGCTCGCTATTCTCCGCCGCGCTCAAAAGGAGGCGTCATGACCAGCACGCTAAAACAACCGGGCAGTACCCACGCACGCCTCTGGGGTGCCCGTGACATCTGGTGCGCAGTCGCGGGCGCCGTCTCACTGGCGCTTGCAGTGGGTGCGGCAACCACGGTGGCAGTGCCCGTGAACAGCGACCTGGGGCTTGTAGGTGTATTGCCCTATCCATTCTGGGCAGGCGTTCTGCTCCTCAACGTCACCTTCGTGGTGGCGCTGCGGGGGGATGCCACAGGCCCCGCGCGCCGGCCGGTCATGTTGTGGCTCATCGTGGTCCTTGTGCTTATTCTTTTCGGCACGGCAGCGTTCGTAACGGATGCGCCGCGGGGTGAGGTTGCGTTCCGCCACCTTGGTATTGCTGATGCTCTCTCGAACTCCGGCGGAATCGACCCAAACATCGATGCGTACTTCAACTGGCCGGGCTTCTTTGCCCTCCTGGCAACGGTGCTCCGGGCGACCGGTGTTGATCCGGTGAGTGTGGCCTTGTGGGCGCCGGTGCTCAACATGGGCCTGTGGCTCACCGCCTTGAGCGTGCTGACCCGGTACCTTACGAAGGATCCGCGCCGACGGTGGCTTGTGCTCTGGATCTTTTGCCTTGGCAACTGGCAGGACCAGGACTACCTGTCCCCCCAAGCCTTCGGTTTCTTCCTCTACCTGGTCGTCGTCGTGCTGCTCATGGGTCCCCTCGCCGCCAAGGCGCCTGCTTTCCGCGGTTTCAAGCGCGCCGATCTAAAGGCGTGGTGGCTGGCACGGACGCCAGCCGAACCCCTGCCGGGGCGCAGGATCAGCGCCCTTGTTGTGACCCTCCTGCTGGTTGCGGTCATATGCGCAAGCCATCAACTGACGCCGTTCCTGGTGCTGATAGCGATGACTGCCCTCACTCTCAGCGGACGTGTCTGGCCCAGCCGGCTGCCCTTGATCACCGGGATCCTCCTGGTGCTCTGGCTTGTCTACCCCGCCAGCACATACCTTTCCGGACACCCGCCCCTGGCCGACGCAGGGTTGCAGACAGCGATCGCGGCAAACGTCGTCGACCGCACTACGGGAACAGCGGGGCATGTACTCGTGGTCCAGGTGCGGATAGCTCTCACCCTCATTCTCTGGGCCCTCGCCGCAGTCGGATCGATCCGCGACTGGCGCAGGCGGCGGCTTGATATCCGGGTGGTCCTCCTCGCCGTCACTCCACTGTTGCTCTTTCCCGTGCAGGCCTATGGCGGGGAGATGCTCATCCGCGTATCGCTGTTCGCGTTGCCCTTCATTGCGATGCAGGCGAGCTCGGTCCTGCTTCCCACGAAAGGCAGTGTGCGTCCCTCCACCCGCGGCGCTTTGGTCCTTGTGCCCACCTGTTTCCTACTGGCTGCGCTCACCGTGACAGGCCGGTTCGGCAACGCACAGTATGACGTATTTGCTGACGATGAGATCGCCGCTGTCGCAGCTGTCGATCGGCTCGCTCCCCCCGGCTCAGCGATCATATCGGCGGCCCACCCGACGCCCTGGCGCAGCCAGGACTACCTCGCCCACCGGTACCGGACCATTGAGGACCTATGCCCCTCCGACCTGTCGGCCGCGACATGCGGGCCACTCATTTACCGCTATGCAAAGCACAATTCCGCCGGCGGCTATCTGCTTCTCATGAGCTCGGCGGAGTCGAGTCTCGTCGTGCAGGGCCAGACCAGTCAACGCAATTTCGAGGAGTTGGAGAATTGGCTCAAGATTCAAGACGGCGTAAACCTCGCGTTCAGCAATGGCGACGCACGCGTGTACCGGGTGGCGCCATGAACGTCCGCGGGGTAAGCCGCCCCACAATGGCGCTCGGATTCGGTGCTCTCGTCCTGTCGCTGGCGACACTCCTTGGGCTGCCCACACCACTCCAAACAGTCGCCGCGCTCATCGTGCTAGTCCTGCTCCCAGGCCAGGCACTCACACGGCTTATGCGGGTAACAGATCTCGGTCTGGGCGCGCTGCTGGTCCTGGCACTTGGCCTCGCCGCGCTTACTGCGGTGTCCACCGCCATGTTCTACCTCGCTGTATGGTCGTGGCAGGCATGTGTCATCACCATGGGCGCCATCACCATCCTTGCGTGCATTGCACGCGCACGGCAGGAGGCCACGTCATGATTGATCTTGCTGGATTGCTTGCCGCTGCCGTCCTGCTCATCACCCTCGTAGCGCTCGAGGTCCGGCACGTCGGACCAACCCCTGCGCAGCACTCGAGCCCGCGACCCTCCGGCCGAGCCACGAACATCAGAGTCGCAGTCGCCGTCATGTGGCTGCTTTTCGTGATTCTCCTTTTCCCGCGTGTTCTAGGACTGCTCACTTGAGCCGGGCGGCGCGATGGGTGCTCCTCAGCGACCTCCACCTGGATGTGTCGGACAGCGACCCCCGGCACCCCGGCAGAATCCTGCCGGAGTTCCTCCGCCGCGAGGTGCCCCCAGCCCCAGGTCTGCAGCAGCACATCATGTTTCTCGGTGACACCTTCGAGCTGGTCGGGTTGGACGAGGCCGATAGCGTGGCCCGGCTCGAGTCCATCCTCAACCGACACCCCGAAACGTTCCGGGCGCTGCAGGCGTGTGCCGCGGGCGGTGTGCAGCTGCACTTCGTGTGCGGCAACCATGACGTCGAGCTGGCGCGGCCCTCGGTGGCCGCGCGGCTGTCAGCCCTGCTGTCACCTCTCGATGCCACGCGGGTCAGCGTGCACCCTTGGTTCATTTACGTCCCCCACGTGCTCGTTGCCGAACACGGGCACCTGCACCACGCGCTGCACCGGATACCCGAGGTACTCCGCACCGCGATTAACGGCACTGACGAGCTGGACCTGCCCCCGCTGGCGGCCTGGCACGCAAACCCCATGGCATCACGACTGAGCCGTGTCGGGGCCGTTGCCCGGGCCTGCCTGGCTTCGGAGCGGGCGGAACGCCGTGTCCGGGGACCCGCCTATGACGAGCTGTTGCAGACCGAGTCGCTGCGGCTCACGCTTAATGGGACGGCAGTGCGGGAACTCGCACGCTTGTCCCGGTTCCGTACGGTATCAGCGCTCCCGCTGACCGCCACCCGCATGGTGCTTGCGGCCAGCGGACACAACGTAAATGGAGGGCAACCCCCTGCTGCGGCAGCCCGCGTCGCGGGCATTCTCGAGACGCACGGCTCCAAGGTGGCGTGGTACATCTCCGCCCACACCCACCGCGCCCTTGAGTCAACGCTCGAGGCTTGTCCAACCCGGTACATCAACACCGGCACTTGGTCATCCGACATCCGCGGCCAGGGCCCCGACCAATCGGACCGCCAGGCCTTTCCCTATGCCCTGATCGATGTCGCCGACGACGGTGCCACCAGCGGTGGACTGCGGTACTGGCGGCCGGCCCTGGGCTGAGCCATACAGGCCCCACAGGCAATGGCCATTGCATTCCGCAAGCTGTGGCGAAGGTTTTGGGCATGAGTCCAGGGCCGTGCATCTTCTGCTTGAGGTCCCTTGTGTTTCGCCGCACCCACGCCTGGGCCCACTTCCCCACCCCGCTCAAGCCAACACCGTCGCGGGCGGCGGGTTCTCCACCAGCTGTGCACCACTTGCCGGTTTCACAGCCATAATCCATGAGTCCTGCGGCGTCCGGGCGTAGGTTGACGGACCGTCAGCAGTGCTGCCGCGCAGATGCAGGCAACCAACTGCCGGACAGCGCTGTGCCGGGCCTTCCGCACAGATGAAGGCCCGGCAACTCGCGTCAGATGCTGATTTGGACACTTCCGTTCACTGGACTTGCCGCCAGGGTGCATCCTCGATGCTGAGCTCACCCATCTGTGTCGACACGTGGGCCATTTGCCGTCCACGTATATAACCGGCAGATGTGAAGGCCAGAACGGCGAGGACTGACCCTGCCCGTCCCAGTCCTTGGGGGTTCGCACCCCGGCTCCAGTCGCGGATCCCGGAGAACACCGCACGCGGTAACGTACTGCTGACGTATCGCCGTTCCGGGCCAAGGGCACGCTTCTGGCCGACAATGTGGCTGACCTGGGCTTTGGAGATGCCCTCGGACCAAGACCTTGAGAGCATGTAGCGTACTGTGCCCCTTTCTGCCGGCACATGATGCCGAACCAAGGCCGCGGGCTCGTACACGATGCGGGAGCCAGGCGATCCCATTGTGGACCGGATGCAAATCTCTGTCTCCTCGCAGCCCAGGGGCAACGTGCCCTTCCTGCCGAGGGATTGGTTGAAGCCACCCACTTGGCGCAGCACCTCAAGCCGGAACGACATGTTGGCTCCTATGACGTTGCGGACTTCGGACGCGACCCGAGGCAACCCGCGGTGACTGCATCCCACAATCCAGTCCAGTTCCTCCGCGAAGTAGCCCGGCCGGCCGGATTCCCACATAGGAACAACCTTCCCGCCCACGGCAAGGACATCGGGGTCGTCGTACAACGCCACCAGTCGTTCGAGCCAGTCTGGTGCCGCCTCGGCGTCGTCATCAAGGAAGGCAACGATGTCAGACTCGGCGAGCCCTACGCCTGTATTGCGGGCACCGGACAGACCGGGCAGTCCCGTGCTTTCAACGATAGTGACGTCGTCGACAATTTCGAGGAGCCTCTCATGCAGGTCTTCGTTGTGGTCGATGACAACCAGCACCTGGTCCGGGGCGAGGGTCTGGTTGCGGACTGACTCGATGACGTCCAGCAGCATGCCCCACCGTTCCGAAGTGTAGGCGCAGATCACCACTGTCACGGACAGGGACTTGATGCGGTCAAGCATGCCGGATCACCGCCGGTGCAAGGATGTTGTCATGTGCGCTCACGGCCGGCGGGAGGACGCTGTACGGATCCACGGGCAGCCGGGGGAAGCGGACGTTGGAGTAGGTGTACTTCACACGGCGGAGAGCCTCAGGCCGGGCGCCTGCGGTTGGCGCCTCCCAAACCGTGCACTCCCTGGCCAGCGTGTGCAGGACCCGCCAGCCATCGCGGAACGTCTGGAGGTTGGATGCTCCTGAAATCCGGTCCAGCTCAAGGCTGGGGACCTCCGCGATCCGCAGGCCCGCTTTGGCAGCCCGGACAATGAGTTCTGTCTCGATCTCGAACCCGTCGGACTGCAGTTCCAGGATTTCCAGGCATTCCCGCCGGAAAGCGATGTATCCGTAGCAGAGATCCGAGTAATTGCTGTGCAATACGGCATTCGCAAGTCCGGTCAGCGCCTTGTTGCCGGCTTTCCGCAACCGGGTCAGGTCTTCGGAGCCACCACCAGTTACGTGCCGGGAGCCCTTCACGAAATCGAAATCATGCTGGAGTGGCGCAACGAACCACCCGATTTCCCGGGGGTCCATACTCCCGTCCGCATCCAGCATCACGATGATGTCCCCGGATGCTGCCGCAAAGCCGGAGCGAAGGGCTACACCCTTCCCTTTTCGGGTTTCATTGACCACCACGACATCGGCACGCACTGCCCTGGCCACTTCAACTGTCTTGTCCTGGGAGCGGCCATCCACGATGATCACCTCATCGACATAGGAGGGCATTCGGCGCAAAACCCAGGGTATGTTCTTTTCCTCATTCAGCGTGGGAATGATGACGCTGATTGACGCTTGCGGAGATAAAAGTCCCGGCTCGGAAAACAGAGCTGGAAGTTGGGGCGAAATCGACAATTGCCTCACCACTTCATGACAGTTCGGATTCTTGACAATGCAGCCGACAGTTATGACGGCGGCACTAACGCTTAATCCGGTCATGGTCTGGTCGCTGTCCCCCAGCAACCCATCGCCAATCCTCTGGCCGTTCCAGGAAGACTATCCCCTACCTAATGCAGGTATCACGAGTAGTAGGTACTCGCTTTTCACCTACTGTTCACCCCCTGTTAGGCAAGTAAGGGGCTCTCGGTTTTCGGAATTCGTTAGGTATAGGGGATTGCTGTCCCGCCAAAAAGTCGGGCAGGGGGAGGGCATGCTCCCGGAGCGGGGCCTCCAGTGGAACGAGCTGTGCAGCCGGAAACCCAACGACTCCGGCAATTATCTGGCACATGTGGGATGGAATCCGGCTTCTCGTTGTGTCCCCCGCCCCGCCAGGGGGCCCCTAATTCTGGGCCTGGGGCTTGCGCTGGCTTCAATCTTGATGAAATCCAGCGGTAACGATGTGGAGCAGTTGCTGGGTGCGGCGCTATATTCGCTTCTACCGGCTGAATCCGAACTGGGGTGAGGATACCGGGATGACCTGGTAGTGCAAGAAAGCGGTCTCCTTCTTCGAGGAATGGGGACACCATGCCACTTATCGGCCGACGCAAAGAACTGGACCGCATCCTGTCGGTCATCCGCGGTCCCAAAGACGCGGCGCTGGCGTTGATTGGCAGCAAAGGCACAGGCAAATCCGCCCTTTTATCAGAAATCCCCACGCTCTCCGATTACCGGACCGTATTCCTGGCAGCCACGGCTGCCGAATCGGACTGGCCATTGTCAGGTCTCACTGCCCTCCTGAATGACATGGACGATCCTGTCCTGAACCGGATCGCAGATGAGCTCCTGCGTGATGCAGCGGGAGCCATGACCGTGCCGGCAGTTACCAGCATGCTGCTCAACGGCCTCCACCAGCGCTCGTCATCCCGCACCATCATCGTGATCGACGACGCCGACCAGCTGGATCCCAGCAGCCAGGCGGTCATCGGCTTCGTGGCCAGGCGTTTGACGGGCACGGACATCGTCCTGTTTGTCGGCGTCCGGGAAGACCGCCCGGAAAGCCCCTTCAACGGTCTTTCTGCCCTGCAGCTTGGTCCCCTCAGCTATAGTGACACCGTGCGGATGCTGGAGAGCATCCCTGCAAAGCGGACCACGACGGCGGCCGCCCACGCGGTTGCCGCAGCTACTGGCGGCAACCCGCTTGCCGCCGTCGACCTCTATGAGCGGTTGCTGGCGAGGCATGCCGAGGGGAAGTATGCACTCCCCGTCCCGTTGTCCTCCGGGGGCAGTTTTGATGCGGACTATGCGTCCGCGGTGGGCGGGCTGACCCCCGGGGCCCGTAACGTCCTGGACCTGCTGGCACTTTCCTTCCGCAGCGACATTTCCACGCTCGAGAAAATCGACCGCGATGTTTGGACGGGCGTGGATGAGCTGCTGGCCGCAGGCCTGGCTAAACGAACCGGGCCGCACCTGGGAATCGGTGACCAACTGCTGAGGGGATACGTCTTTACTGCCATGACGCCTGCCGTACGTACCGCCAACCACCGGGCCCTTGCTGAAGCAGCCAGCGATACAGACCCGTACGCCCGCAGGTGGCACCTGAGCTTCACTGCCCTGGAACGGCAAACCCCGTTCCAACTGCTCCGGCATGCCGTCGACCTGATCCGGGGCGGTGAAGTGAGTTTTGCCGTGGAGTACATCGAGCGCGCCCTCACCATCAACCCCTGGGAAGCGGAAACGGCGGCGCGCCTCACCAGCGTGGCCGAACTGCTGTTCAACCGGGGAGAGTTCGTTTATGCACGCCGCTACCTGGAATGGGCGCAACGGGTAACCCGCAACCCTGCACTGATCCTCCGGTTGACCGGCCTGTCTTTCGAAATCCAGTTCGCGCAAGGCGCTGCCGTGCGTTCCAGCACTGTGCTGCGGCTCGTGAAGGAGTTCGGCCAGCATGATCCGGCATATTCCGCCAGCCTCTTGGCCATCGGCGCCCTCTACTTCGCCGAGCGGTGGGAACTGCAGGAGGCCTCTGAGCTGCTGCGGCACAGCAGCGCATTTCATGGATCTGCATCCGCACAGTGCCTCGGCATCGCCGAGCGCGCCAAACTGCTCATCGAATCAATCAGCGGTGATACCACCAACCTTGGCCGCAAGCACGAGCAAACCGGCACTGCCCGGATAGCTGGCCTCCTGATGCACGGCCGGGCCCTCACCTACGCGGAACACTACGAAAAAGCCCATGAAGTCTTCGCCCTGCTCCACAATTCCGCTGAGCCGGCCCACATCAACTGGCAGGAAACCGCAGCCTTCATGGCAGTGGACAATGAGATCCGTGCCGGAAACGTGCGCGCGGCGGTCAGGTTGATCGACGAGCTTGAGGCTTCCGAACCCGAAATCAAGTACCACCGAGGCACACGGCACCTCTTCCGTTTGTGGCGTGCGCATTCCCTTGGCGATGATGCCCAGGCCCGTGCTCATGCAACGGAGGCGCTCCGCTATGCGGGCACGGACGGCCACCCTGCCATTACCGCCCAGCTTGCCGCCTGCCAGGGCCACTTCGCGCTGCTGCGCGGTGACCTTGCCGAGTCCGTTGCCCAGCTGTCCCGCGCCGCCGATATCGGCATGCGGTTTGGCAACCCCACCCTCCTTCGCTGTGAGGCGGACCTGGTGGAGGTATTGATCCGCCTGGGCAGGCACCACGAGGCCACGCAGGCACTTCTGCGCCTTGAGAGCCGCTCCGTGGGGCTGCGCTCACCCTGGCTGATGATGGCTGTTGCCCGGAGCCGCGCCATGCTTGCGGACGGCGAGCAGTCGCTGCAGCTTTTCAGCCGGGCACTCGAAGGCAGGAACGGCCATGCGCTCGAAAGGGCGAGGACCCTCATGTGCTACGCGGAGCGGTTGCATGCCTTTGGCAGGCTGCGCGACGCCCGGGATACGCTGCTCCGGGCCAAAGTGATGTTCGACGAGGCGGGTGCGGATGCATGGACCCAGCATGTGGATGCCCTCCTGCTGGACGAACGCGTGGAACCGGTCCGCCCGCAGGGCAATCCGGCGATGCTGTTGCTCGCCGACCATGAGCGGTCCTTGGCCACAATGGTGGCCCGGGGCATGCGCAACAAGGAAATTGCTGCCACCTTGTACGTGTCCGTGCGTACCGTCGAGGTGCGCCTCACTGCGATCTACCGCAAGCTCGGCGTTGAGTCCCGGGCGCAGCTGACCGCCCTCGCCGCGGGCAAAGGCACCACCGGCGCCGAGCCGTACGTCCTGCCCGTCCTATAGGCCAAAAGTCCTGCAATTTGCAGGTACCGCAGTTTCCACATCCTTCTCTTGCAGGATCCACAAAGGACTTGCCGGCCCAATAGAAACCCCCGCCTCTGCGGCTAGTTTTGCTTCACAGCCAGAGAACAGGCGGCTACGCCGGAAAGGGGCATCATGGCAGAGATACCAGTAGCCAAAACCCGGCAGCCTGCGTTTGCCTGGCCCGTTGCGCCCGCTGCTGCACAGCGGGTGGCAACACAGCCGTCGGCGGCGGCGGAGACCGTAGGAACCCGATTTCCGCTGCCGCGGGCGGCATCAACCTTTCACGGGGCGAAAACCAGGAGCAGAAAGGCAACCGCAACCTGGATTTCCTTCCATATCAATCTCCTCAGGGGCGCTGACGCCGCAGTGGTCGCCGCTGCCGTCTACACCGGCTTCCTTCTTTCCGAGGATCGGTTCTCACCTGTTGGGCCGAAGGACGTTGGAGCAGCAGCTGCAGCAGCTGCACTTACGGTCACCTGGCTGGCGGCACTGGAGCTTTACCACACGAGGGACGCCAAAGTGCTTGGCATCGGGGCCGACGAATATAAAAGGGTGGCATCAGCCACCCTGCGCATCTTTGGCCTAATGGCCCTCGCCGCGGTGGTCTTCTCCATCCATGGGGCCAGCGCATTCGTAACAGTGTCCCTCCCCCTGGGCCTCGTAGCCCTGACGGCCAACCGCAAGATGTTTCGCCGGCGGCTTGCAGCCGAGAAGGCAAAAGGCCGGCATCTCTCGCGCGCGGTAGTGGTGGGTGATCCGGAGGACGTTCGCTACGTGGTGCAGCAGGTCCGCAAGTCAGGGGCAGTGTACGAGATTCTTGGGGCCTGCCTTCCAGGGGCCCGGCGGGGAGCCTGCCTGCGGATGGACGGCCGAACGGTACCGGTACTCTCCTCCACCGATGACATCGCCCGTACCGTGCGCCTGGTCGAGGCCGACTCGGTGATCGTCGCCGGGCCCCTGCCGGGCGGAAACAGGTTCATTCGAGAGCTGGGATGGAAGCTTGAGGAGTCCTCCGCCGAGCTGATCCTGGCCGCAACCCTCACCAACGTTGCCGGTCCACGCATCCACTGGCGGCCAGTGGACGGATTGCCCCTGATGCACGTGGATATTCCGCAGTACGCCGGGGCGAGACACGCCTTGAAGCGGGTCCTGGATGTCACCGCTGCGCTGGTTGCCCTCCTGATGCTCTCGCCCGTACTCCTGGTGCTCGCCTTGATCGTCCGGCTGGACAGCCCCGGCCCCATCCTTTTCCGGCAGGACCGGATCGGCAAGGAGGGCCGCGTCTTCGGGATGTTCAAGTTCCGGTCCATGGTGGTCGACGCCGAAGCGCGGCTGGCGGCCTTGGACCAGCAGAACCAGGGGGCCGGGGTGCTGTTCAAGATGAAGGACGATCCCAGAGTCACACACTGCGGACGCTGGATGCGTAAATACTCGCTGGATGAGCTCCCCCAGCTCTGGAACGTGGTGCTGGGCGACATGAGCATGGTAGGGCCTCGGCCACCGCTGGACCGCGAAGTCAGCGCCTATGAACGCCATACCCACCGCAGGCTCCTGATCAAGCCAGGCATCACTGGCCTTTGGCAGATCAACGGCCGCTCGGACCTTCCCTGGGAGGAAGCGGTCCGGCTGGACCTCTACTACGTCGAAAACTGGTCCCTTGCAGGTGACCTGCTGATTCTTTGGCGGACATTCCGGGCGGTCACCCGGCCGTCCGGCGCCTACTGACAGAACCACGGGAAAGAAAGTGACATGAGAGCATTCTCCAATCCATTCCATGCCCCCACCCATCCTCAGCCTGTGCCCAAACTCCGGATCGCCGTCGTCGGTGCCGGCTACTGGGGACCGAATCTGGCGCGCAACCTTCACGCCAGCCCGGACTGGGACCTGGTGGCCATCTGCGACCTGGACCTCGAAAGGGCCCGGATGCTCGCCGCCACGCTCGGTGAAATCCCCTGCGTAGAGTCCTTGGACGAATTGCTGGACACCTTTGACGTGGACGCGGTGGCCATCGCGACGCCGGCCCGCACCCACCACGGAACTGTCATGACGGCCCTGCGCGCCGGGAAGCACGTCCTGGTGGAAAAGCCACTGGCGGACAACAGGGAACACGGGCAGGAGATGGTGAGCGAAGCCCAGGCAAACGGGCTGGTCCTGATGGCAGATCACACCTACTGCTACACGCCCGCCGTGCTGAAGATGCAAGAGCTGATTCAGTCGGGATCCCTTGGTGAAATCCTGTTCGTGGATTCCACCCGGATCAACCTGGGATTGGTGCAGCCCGACGTGAACGTCTTCTGGGACTTGGCGCCCCATGATCTTGCCATCCTGGACTTTATCCTCCCGGGCGGACTCAACCCGGCCGAGGTTTCCGCTTTCGGCGCGGACCCGCTGGGAACGGGCCGGGACTGCGTGGGACACCTCAACTTCCGGCTTCCCAACGATGCCACTGCCCATGTACACGTGAATTGGCTGAGCCCCACCAAGATCCGGCAAATGGTCATCGGCGGATCCCTGCGGACACTGGTGTGGGACGACCTCAACCCCCAGCAGCGTCTCAGCGTGTATGACCGTGGGGTCAGCCTGGACAGGCAACCCAAATCGGCGGGTGAGAAGGCGTCCACGGCCGTTTCCTACCGGCTGGGCGATACCTGGTCGCCCGCGCTGCCGGAACGGGAAGCCCTTAGCCAGGTGGTGGCGGAACTCGCATCCTGCATCCGCACCGGCCGCGAGGCCCGGACAGGCGGTGCCTCCGGGCTCAGGGTGCTGTCCGTCCTCGAAGCAGTCACCCGCAGCCTGACCATGGACGGCCGTCCAACGTCCGTTGCCGGCGCCGACCTTGCGGGGACGGATGTTGAATTGCCAGGGACTGGCGAATTGGAGGGGGCGCGGTGAGTGCGCTGGAGGGAGCCAATGTCCTGGTTACCGGCGGGGCAGGGACCATCGGATCAACCCTGGTGGACGCCCTGCTTGACGCCGGTGTGCAACACATCGATGTCCTGGACAACATGGTCCGCGGCCGGCTGGACAACCTCTCCGGTGCTTTAGCTGGTGGGCAGGTTGACCTGGTGCGCGGCACCATCCAGGACAGGGACCTGGTGCATGACCTCACCAAAGGCAAGGACCTGGTGTTCCACCAGGCCGCCATCCGCATTACCCAGTGCGCCGAGGAGCCGCGGCTGGCCCTCGAGGTGCTGGTGGGGGGAACATTCAACGTCCTGGAAGCCGCGGCCGAGCATAAAGTGGACAAGCTGGTGGCAGCATCCAGTGCCTCCGTTTACGGGATGGCCGACGAGTTCCCCACTCCGGAACGGCACCACCACGCCAACAACGATACGTTTTACGGCGCCGCCAAGTCCTTCAATGAAGGCATGGCCCGCAGCTTCCGCGCCATGACGGGCCTGGACTACGTGATGCTCCGCTACTTCAACGTCTACGGGCCCCGGATGGACGTCCACGGCCTGTACACGGAAGTCCTGGTGCGGTGGATGGAGCGGATCATGGACGGGGAACCGCCGCTGATCTTCGGCGACGGCCTCCAGACCATGGACTTCATCCACACCGCGGACGTGGCGCGTGCAAACGTGCTGGCTGCATGCAGCGACGTCGTTGAAGGGACCTACAACGTGGCCAGCGGAACGGAAACCAGTCTTCTGGAGATGGCGCAGGCACTGCTCCGGGTCATGGGCTCCAGCCTCGACGTGGAGCATGGGCCGGCGCGCCAGGTGAACAGCGTGGTCCGACGGTTGGCTGACACCTCCGCTGCCGCACGCGACCTCGGTTTCAAGACCGGGGTGGAACTGGAAGAAGGCCTGCGGCAACTTGTCAACTGGTGGCTGCCTCTGCGTGACCAGATCGCGGCTACACGGAAGGTTAGTGCGTGATGACTGCTGAACCACTTCTTGACCGAATCAACGTCATGAAGCCCTGGCTGGGTGATGAGGAAGCCCGGGCGTTGGCTGAGGTAGTGGCATCCGGCTGGGTGGCGCAGGGACCCAAGGTCAAGGAATTTGAGTCGCGCTTCGCCGACTTCCAGGGAGTCCGCCATGCGGTTGCCACTTCCAGCTGCACCACGGCCCTGCACCTGGCCCTGGTGGTTGCGGGAATCGGGCCTGGAGATGATGTGGTTGTGCCGTCCCTGTCGTTCATAGCTACTGCCAACGCCGTGACTTACGTTGGGGCGCGCCCTGTGTTCTGCGACGTGGACCCGGCCACCGGAAATGTGACTGCGGAAACCATCCACGCTGCGCTCACCTTGGACACCCGTGCCGTGATTGTGGTGGACCAGGGGGGCGTACCGCTGGACATGGACCCCGTCCGCGAGCTGTGCGACCGCCACGAAATCACCGTGATCGAAGACGCCGCATGTGCTGTGGGGTCAACGTACAAGGGACAGCCGGTGGGTGTACGCGCGGATGTTGCCGTGTGGTCTTTCCATCCGCGCAAGATCCTCACCACCGGTGAGGGCGGGATGCTGACCACCAACCGAGCCGACTGGGCTGCGAGGGCCAGGACACTGCGTGAACACTCCATGAGCGTGTCCGCCGCGGACCGGCACGGATCGCTGCTGGCACCACCGGAATGCTACCTCGAGGTCGGGTTCAACTACCGGATGACGGACCTGCAGGCCGCCGTCGGGATTGTCCAGCTGGGCCGGCTGCCGGAAGTGCTTGCACGGCGGCGGGAGATCGCAGCGCAGTATGTTGCCGGCCTCTCCAGGGTGCCGGGCCTGCGGCTGGTGTCGGACCCGCCTTACGGCACCACCAACTTCCAGTCGTTTTGGGTGGAGGTCCTGCCCAGCTTTGGAACCACGCGGGACGGACTGATGGAGCTCCTGGCTGAAGCCGGCATCTCGGCGCGCCGCGGCATCATGGCGGCGCACCGCCAGCCTGCCTACCGGTGGCGCGACTCGGGCCGGGCCCTCCTGCAGCACACGGAACGGCTCAACGACAGGACGCTGATCCTGCCGGTCTTCCACGAACTGGACGCCGAAGGACTGGCCAGGATCATCAGCACCATCCGCGCAGCGGCTGCGGGGATGCGCACATGAGTGAGCTGATCCTGATAGCCGCCAGCGGCTTGGCCCGCGAAGTACTGGCGATGGTGCGCAGCAGCGGCCAGTACGACGTCGTCGGTTTACTTGATGACGATAAGGAAATGGCTGGCGTGACCGTGGACGGGGCACCCGTACTGGGGACCATCGATGACGCGGCGAAGTACACGCATGCGTTCGTCCTGGTATGCATCGGCTCCGGGCGGGTGCGCGAAGCGGTGGTGGAGCGGCTGACGGCGCTGGGCCTCACCGAGGCCCGTTATGCCACCGCTGTGGATCCCTCCGTCCAGTACCCGGAGGGATGCCGGGTAGGCAGGGGCAGCATCCTGCTGCGGAACGTCACGCTCACAGCCTCCGTCTCCCTGGGTTCGCATGTGGTTGCCATGCCGTCGGTGACATTCACGCACGACGACGACGTGGCGGACTTTGCGACGTTCGCTGCGGGAGTGTCGCTGGGCGGCGGAGTCCGGATTGGCCGGGCAGCCTACCTGGGCATGAACGCCAGCGTGCGGGAACGGACATCCGTGGGGGCGTACGCAACGGTGGGCATGGGAGCTGCGGTGCTCAGCAACGTGCCCGACGGGCAGACCTGGGTTGGGGTGCCTGCACACGAGATTGACGGGGAAAGTTTCCGGTTCGGGGGGATGTCATGAGCACCGGCACGGCAAGCAGCGGAACCCGATCAGCGTGGACCATCAAGACGCCAGGAGCACTCCGCGGCACTCGAAGAATGAGGATCCTGGTGCACCCGCACGAACTTGCCATGGGAGGCAGCCAGATCAACGCCTTGGAACTGGCTGGCGCCGTCCGCGATCTGGGCCATGACGTTACGATCTTCGCCACGCCTGGTGTCCTTGAAGACAAGGTGAACGAACTGCGGCTTCCCTACATAGAAGCACCGGCGGCCCGCTACGCCGCCGACCCCGGCACGATTTCCAAACTTAACGGCATTGTTCGAAGCCTGGACGTTGACATCGTGCACGCCTATGAGTGGACCGCGGTGCTCAATACCGCTTTCGGCCCCTGCCTGGGATTCCGGACACGCTCCATCATGACGGTTCTGTCCATGGAAGTCCCGGGCTTTCTTCCCCGCCATCTTCCGCTCATAGTGGGCACACCCGGCTTGGCGGCCCGTGAAATGCAGCGCCGCTGCAACGTCCACGTCATCGAACCTCCGATCGACACCGACTACAACAGATCCCGCGGCACCGCAGCCTCCCGCCGGGAACTCGGCATCAACGAAAAGGATCTCGTGATAGCCATCGTAGGACGGCTGACCACAGATCTGGGAAAGGTTAATGGCGTCCTTGCAGCCATCAGGGTCGTCGACCACCTTGCCGTCCGGTGGCACGGCTTGACCCTGCTGGTGGCGGGAGACGGAGAAGGCGCCACAAAAGTCCATGAGCTTGCGGCGGGGGTGAACAGGCGCCATCAGCGGCCCGTAGTCCAGGTACTGGGCAACATCCCGGATCCACGCCCCGTTTATGATGCCGCGGACATCGTCCTGGGCATGGGAAGCTCCGCCCTCCGAGGCATGGCGTACGCAAAACCACTCATCGTCCAGGGGCAGTCAGGTTTTTGGGTAACAGCAAGCCCGGAAACGGCAGGGCAGTTCCTTACGGACGGGTGGTTCGGGACAACGGGCAAAGGTGATGCGGAGCTGGAACAGGCCCTGCGAAATCTCCTGGACGATCCTGATCGTCGGGCAGAGCTGGGGGCATACGGACGGAGTCTGGTTGAGGAACGGTTCAGTTTGAACAGGGCGGCTGAACGGCTCCTTTCGCTTTACCGCGGAGAACTGTCCAAACCGCACCGGCCCGTAGCCACCGCGGTGTCGCTGGCCCGCACCGCAGCCGCAACTGCCAAGTTCCGTGCTGTGGTCAATTGGCAGGGGCGCCTCCCGGCCACACGCACAGCTGGGAACGGAAGCTGACGTGGCGGCACGCAATGATCTCGCCAGCCAAGTCCGCCGTGGACTGGCATGGAGCAGCATCAACAGCCTGGTCCTCAAGCTGGGGACCTTCGCCGTCGGGATAGTTCTGGCACGCCTCCTTGCTCCGGAGCAATTCGGCGTCTTTGCCGTCGCTTTGACGGTGCAGCTTGTGCTTATGTCACTTGCGGACCTAGGTATGACGGCCGACTTGGTGAGGTCCGCTGATCCCGCGAGAATCGCCCCCACTGTGGGCACGCTGGCCCTGGCCACTAGCACCGTCCTTACCACAACGCTGGTGTTGTCCGCCCAGGGCCTGGCCGATCTTCTCGGCAGCCCCGACGCTGGCCCGGTCATCGCGTTAATGGCCTTTACGCTTCTCCTCGCCGGGGCAGGAGTGGTCCCCTATGCAGCCCTCCAACGGCGTTTCGCTCAAAAAGAGCTCTTCGTCATCTCTGTAATTGACTTCACGGTGAGCACTCTTTCTACGTTGGCTCTGCTCGCCGCAGGGTTTGGCGTGATGGCTCTGGCCATCGGCCGGCTGACCGCCCAGCTGACCACACTCATTTTGCAGTACGCCTTTTCCGGCGAGCGGGTGCGGCTGGGGTTCAACAGGAAGGCCGCTCCCGAGGTCCTCGCCTTCGGCCTGCCCGTTGCCGGCGCAAACGTGCTCTCCTGGGCTCTCCTGAACGTGGACAACGTGGTGGTATCACGCCTGGCAGGTCCCGTCGCCCTGGGCTTCTACTTCCTGGCCTTCAATATTTCGAACTGGCCGATCAGTGTCCTGGGCCAAGTTGTCCGTTCAATATCGATCCCCGCTTTCGCCAGGATGGCAACCGGACGGTCGGACAAGAGTTTGTCCGCCATGATGGGTCCGGTGTGGGCCGTCTCTCTGCTGGCCGGACTCATGCTGGCCCTCCTTGCTACACCCCTGATCGAGCTGGTCTACGGTGACCGCTGGCTCCCTGCAGCCCCCATCCTCGCCTGGCTTGGAATCTTTGGTGCACTGAGGACGCTTTTCGATCTCTCCGCTTCCTACCTCCTCGCCCGTGGGGCCGCCAAAGCCACCTTGGTAGTGCAACTCGCTTGGATCACCGGCCTCATTCCGGCGGTCATCGGGGGGATGTACCTCGCCGGGACAACGGGAGTCGCAGCTGCGCACTCGATTACCGGGGTGCTGGTGGTCTGCCCCGCCTACGCAGTCGCACTCCACAGGTCCGGTGCAGACACCGGCACGCTCGTCGGCAAGATGTGGCCGCCCCTGGCGGCTGCAGTTCCCGCAGCCGCAACAACCCTGGGAGTAATGGCTTTCACGCCTGGTCCGTTGCCGGCACTGTTGGCCGGCGGGAGCGCAGGAAGCGCAGTCTACATCCTGCTCCTCGCCCGCTGGTTCCGCAGCCAGCTCGCCGGGGCCGCAGCGTCACTCCCCCGGAGTGGCGACCAGCCGCATTCCCCGCTTTCGGCGGACCAGCCGCTCCCAGCATCTTCAGGAGGTAAGTCATGACCCAGCCCACCATTCCATTGGTTGACCTGTCCAGCCAGCAGGAACAGATCAACAACCTTATCCGCGAGGGTTTCAACCGTGTGATCGCCGAGTCGAGTTTCATCATGGGGCCGCAGGTTGAAGAGTTCGAAGAAGCATGGGCTGCCTATTGCGGAGTGCCTTTTTCCATGGGTTTGGGAAACGGTACCGACGCGATCGAAATCGCCCTGCGCGCAGCAGGCGTTGGCCGTGGCCATGAGGTCATAATTCCGGCAAACACTTTTGTGGCCACGGCAGGCGCCGTGAAACGGTCCGGAGCTGTGCCGGTCTTGGCCGACTGCAACGAAAACTTTCTTCTGGATCCGGCAGAGGTGGCCCTCAAGGTGACAAAACGGACCAAGGCGGTCATCGGCGTCCACCTCTACGGCCAGGCAGCCCCCATGGAGGCAATAAGGAACGCAGTACCACATAGCGTCACCATCGTCGAGGACATGGCCCAGGCCCAAGGCGCCAGGCGACATGGAGTCCGGGCCGGCGCGCTCGGTGATGTCGCCGCTACGAGCTTCTATCCTGGAAAGAACCTCGGCGCATACGGAGATGCAGGCGCGGTTATGAGTGCCTCCAAGCCCATCGCCTCTCGAGTCCGGAAGCTTCGTAACCACGGTGGCAACGCCCGTTACGAACACCTGGAAGTGGGCTTTAACTCCCGGTTGGATACGCTGCAGGCCGTGGTGCTAAATGCGAAGCTGAACTTCCTTGATGAGTGGAACGGGCAGCGGGTTCGGGCGGCCGAGCGCTACGACCAGTTGCTGGCCGACCTTCAAATGGTGAAGTTGCCGCGGGTGGCAGCCGACAACGAACACGTATTCCACCTGTACGTCGTGCGCGTTCCTGATCGGGACCGGGTGGTTAGAGAGCTCAACGCAGTAGGTATCGGGGCAGGAATCCATTACCCGCGCCCCATCCATTTGCTGCCGGCTTACTCCCACTTGGGACACAGACGGGGAGACTTTCCCACCGCCGAACGGCATGCCGCTGAAATCATGTCATTGCCCCTGTACCCCGGAATCACGGCGCAGCAGCAGGAACAAGTGGCTTCTGCCCTTGGGAAAGTCCTGGGAAGATGATGACAGTCCAGGAAATCAAACGGAGGGCACCCAAGCCCCCCCGGCTGAAGCCACTCGAGACGCGCGCGTACAGGCCCACGGTGTCGGTGGTGATCTCGTGTTACAACTACGCACGGTTCCTGCCGCAGGCGGTACACAGCTGCCTCTCCCAGCAGGACGTCGATGTGGAAGTCATTGTCGTGGACGATGCTTCCACTGATGACAGCGCATGCGTGGCAAGGGAACTCAGCCGCAACCACGGCAATGTGTTCTTCATTCAGCACTCAGCCAACGTCGGACCGGTGGGATCCTTCAATGATGGGGCGCGGACTGCCACAGGGGAATTCCTGGTACGCCTGGATGCGGATGACCTGCTCACCCCCGGGTCCCTGGCCAGGTCCACCCTCGTCGCGCAGTCGTTCCCGTCTGTTGGTCTCGTGTATGGTCATCCCCTCCATTTCTCGTCGCAGCGGCTTCCCCGCCCGCGGCTCAATGCCAGCGGGTGGACCATCTGGCCCGGACGGGAATGGCTTGCCGGCCGTTGCCGGTCCGGAAAGAACGTAATCACTTCACCCGAAGTGTTGATGCGCCGCTCCCTTGTTGCCCAGCTTGGTTATCTCTCCCCTTTGGCACACAGCCACGACATGGAACTCTGGCTCCGGCTGTCCTCCTTCTCCGATGTTGCCTACATACACGGAGCGGACCAGGCCTGGCACCGCGAACATTGCCAAAGCCTGTCCGCTACCTCCGTGGATGAAGTCGTCGACTTCCGCGAAAGAGTCGCTGCTTTCGATGTCCTGTTTTCAGGTCCCGCCGGCGGACTGGTGGATGTTGCCCACCTGCGGGATACGGTGCGACGGACGCTTGCCATGGAGGCTCTGCGGACTGCCCGCCACGAGCTTGCCCGCGGATCTCGTTACGCGGCGCTGTACAAGCAGTGGCTGGACCTCGCGGAACAACTCGATCCCCGCGCTGCGGAAAATGCGCGCTGGGAGCGGCTTGAACCCAGCGCGCGCTTCCAGTCACTGCCCCCCTGGCTAAGACCGGAGTCCCTTGCCCTGCGGCTGCACGGGCGCATCAGATCTGAACTGGAATGGCGCCGGTGGCACCGGACAGGAGTCTCTTGAGATGCATTCAGCGACTGCTTTGCACAATCATCCGCAACCGGTGGCCCCGGGCCAGCCGTGGATCGGCACGCGGGAAGTTCTCCGCCGCCTTCGTGCCCAAGGGACCCAAGACGTCAGCCGCAGGGTAGTCCGACGTCTTGCCCGGCGCGTATGCGAATTCTTCGACACCGCTGCGCTTGACTTTCCTTTGCTGGAGCGTGACATCGCCGATTCTGTGAGACTCCGGCTGGAACTTCCGGAGCAGTCCAGGCGCCCAGGCACAGCGCTCAACCTGGCGTGGCTTTGTACCCCTCCAGGTCCCGGATCGGGCGGGCATACCACGCTGTTCAGAATGGTAAAAGGACTCGAGGACCGGGGTCATGCGTGTTCGTTGCTCCTCTATGACCGGCATGGTTCTGATATCTCACAGGCAAAAGCCATTATCCGCCGGCATTGGCCGTGGCTGCGGGCCGATGTCTCGACCGTACCCAATGTCATCGAAGGCTACGATGCCTGCGTTGCGAGTTCGTGGGAGACCGCCCACGTACTGGCTACCCGCAGTGCGGAGGCAGCCGTTCACAGGTTCTACTTCATTCAGGACTACGAGCCGTTCTTCTATCCGCGGGGAAGTCTCTACAGCCTCGCGGAGGACAGCTACAGGTTTGGCTTTACGAACATCAGCTTAGGCAACATGGTGTCAGATGCGTTGCGGGAAAACATAGGGATTACCGCGGCCACAGTTCCCTTCGGCTGCGATGGCGGCACTTATCTCTTGGAGAACCTCGGCCCGAGAGAAGGGGTGGTCTTTTACGCCAGGGAGGCCGTGGACCGTAGGGGCACCTTCTTGGGCAAATTGGCCCTGGCGGAGTTCCATCAGCGCCATCCGGAGCAACGGATTCATGTCTACGGGGACCCCCTACCGTCATGGACGGTGCCGCATCAGCATCACGGAAAGCTTGCTCCAGCGCAGCTGAACTTGCTTTACAACAACAGCGTGGCAGGCCTTGCCCTGTCCTTCACCAATATCTCGCTCGTGGCGGAAGAAATGCTTTCCTGCGGGACGACCCCAATTGTCAACGATCATCCTTTGGCACGAAAGGATTTGGCGGCGCCAGGGGTGCTGTGGGCAACAGCCACCCCCGCGGGTATTGCGAATGCCCTCTGTCGTGCCGTGGAGAAGCCTCTCGCCGCACGGGAATTATCCCTCGTTGCAGCCGGAGCACGCCGGGATTGGGTCCCGGCCCAGACAGCCACGGCGGCAATCATTGAAGAGGAGGCAACGGCATGAACACCATGGCCATTTTGACACCTTCCTATTCGCCCGACCTCCCCAGTTTCATTCGATTGCACGAATCTGTCCTGCGTAATACGGGGGAAAGTACGAGGCACCATGTCATTGTCCCGAAGCGGGATCTTTCCGTCTTCCGGGCCATAAGCTCGCCGCGACTTGATGTTTGGAGTGAATCCGAGTTCCTGCCCAAGGGATTCGTGACGACCGATGGAGTCGCTGCACTCTGGCGGCGGATCCCGATTGCGCCGCGCTCCATCAACTGCAGCGCAATCAACCTTCAAAAGCCCTGGCCGCCGGTCCGCGGCTGGATTCTCCAGCAAATCCTGAAACTATCCGCTTCTACAAAGCTGAACTGTGACGCTGTAGTTGTCATCGATTCAGACGTCGTACTAGTTCGCCCAATGCCTGTGGAAACCTTTATCCGTGACGGAGTGGTGCGTCTCTACGAGAAACCGGACGGGATTACCGCTGACCTTTCACGCCACGTGCTGTGGACAAAGACGGCTTATGACCTTTTGGGTCTCCCCTGGCGCCCGCAGTCAACCTTTCCGGACTACGTGGGCGGGATAGTGTCTTGGGACCCTCAGGTGCTTCAAGGCTGCCTCGACCGGATACAACAGGTTTGTGGCTCAGACTGGGCCAGTGAAGTGGCTGGCCGCCTGCACTTCAGCGAATTCATTCTTTACGGAACGTACCTCCGGCATTTCGGCACCGAACGCCAAGGTTCATTTGGAGCAGCCTCAACACTGTGCCACAGCTACTGGTCCCCCAGCCCGTTATCCGAAGAGGATGCTGAAACTTTCGTTGCTGCTTATCCTCCCGAAGACTTGGCAGTGCACGTCCAATCGAATTCCGGCACGCCCTCACATGTAATTGAATCGGTTGTGGCTGGTCTTGCAGTGCGGTCCCGCCCATGACATCTCCGGCCGTCCCAGGACGGAGACACCGCCCGCCGGCAGTCCTGTATATCCTGCTGGTCACCACCCTCATTCTGCCTTCCTACATGGTGCTGCCGGCACTCGGCGCAAGTGGGAGTGTAAGCCAAATGCTGGCCGTTGGAGTGTTCTTCCTATGGCTCGCCGCGTCAGCCTTTGGCCTGCACGACCCCATGGCATTCGGCCACCCGGGCAGGGGCGCCATGCTTTTCTGGATTGTTGCCTCGTGCGCGAGCTACGCAGCTATGTTTGCCGGTTTCAGTGGAGGTAACGACGCCGCCGAACGCGCTGCAGCAGACCGCTGGCTGGTCCTGGTCGTCGCAGGGGCAGGTGTCACCTTGGCTACCACCGAGACGATCAGGACGATCGATTCGGTCAAGTCCGTTACGCGGTGGGTTATGGCAGGAGCGGCATTTTGCTGCGTGGTGGCTCTGATCCAATTTTCATTCCGGATCAACCCGATGGAGTGGGTGGCGTCCCTGATGCCTGGTTTCGAAGACAATGGCGCGGGCACAGCATTCCAAGGCCGCGAGGCTTTCATGCGTGTGGCCGGTACTACGATGCATCCAATTGAATTAGGCGTGATCTGCTCAATGCTTCTGCCTCTGTCGATCTGGTGGGGCCTCTATGACACTGCAGCCCGGACATGGGTCCGTGCAGCATTGCCGGTACTGCTCTTCAGTGGAAACGTCATTACCGTTTCCCGCACAGGCCTGATTGGTCTGGCAGTCGTCGCGCTTATTCTTATTCCCTACCTACCGACCCTGTGGAGGCAGTGGGCCGTGCTAATAATTCCGGTTGCCATTGCCGGAATGTTCCTCTTTGTGCCGGGAATGGTGTCCACCTTTTTCTCCTCTGCAACAGCTGGCTCATCCGATTCCTCCATCACCTACAGAACCGATGACTACCCGCTCGCATGGCAGCTTTTCTTCGAACGGCCCTGGCTGGGCCTTGGCCCGGGAACATGGATGCCCACGAACGCGAAAGACATCTTTGACAATCAATATCTGCTGACTGTGGCAACGATGGGTGGGATTGGACTTACTGCGTTGCTGGCATATTTCCTCGCGCCATTCTTCGCGAGCCTAACCGCCGCACATCACGCCCCGACGACTGAGATCCGCAGTCTAGGGGGTGCCGTGGGCGCATCAATGCTCGTCGCGGCGGTATCGGCGGGGACCTTCGATGCCCTGTCGTTTCAGACCTTCGCCCTCATCTGCCCATTCTTCATAGGCCTCAGCGGAGTGGTGTGGCTGCTGGTCAAACAACAACTTTCCACATCGCTGCCGGTGGTGCTTCCGCCGGCCGCCCACAAACGTATCCGGGAAGGAAAATCATGGACCCGCTGACCGTCCTGACCACCGTATGGCGCCACAAGTGGGTCACTTTGCCAATAGTGGTATTGACCATGGCCGCTTGCCTGTACGTATATCTCTACGCTCCGCGCACGTACGAGGCGGACGTTTCGTACGCCTTGACGGCGCCTGACGTGCCCTCAAACCTTGAGCTGGAAAGAGACCCGGACCTGGCCAAGCTCAACTCCAATAATCCTTACCTGCGGAGCAACGATAGTTCTTTGCTAGCTCAGGTAGTGATTACGAAGCTTTCGGACCCGGCTTATCTTGACCAGCTTAAGGAGGCAGGATTCGGCACAGACTTCAAGATAGCGCCTGTTGCCAGCCTTGGAATGGGACTGGTCACCGTTACGGCGACTTCGCCCTCGGAGGCTGAGGCCGTTGGCACAGCCAAGCTTGTGGGCGAACAGTTCACCTCCACGCTCAATTCTGTGCAGAAGGTGAACGGAGCAGACGATCGTTATCTTTACTCACCCATCCTGGTTAGGGGACCGGGGCCGGCGAAGGAACTGTTCTCCAACCGGCTGCGGTCACTGATTATGGTTGGCATCGCCGGAAGTGTTCTGCTGTTTGGTTCGGTGTCCGTTGCAAGGGCAAGAATGGTGCGGCGCCGGCAAAATGCGGATAGCGCTGATGGTGACAACCCAAGCAGGACTTCCCGCATCCCTTCCGAAACCGGCCCCACTGGGCCGGAAGCTCCGGTAAGGCAGCGGAAAGGCCGACGAGCCAATACAACAATCTCTCCGCCAGAATCAGGCACCCCCTACCCGGAATCCCCATCTGTGCCGGGGGGAACAACGCCCCAAGGGAACAACGACAAGAAAGACAACCCAGACAACCATCGTTTGATAACAGCCGGAAGAACTCCAGGCGACTAGGCCGGAAGAGGTGTACGTGGAAGCCATGAAAACAACACGCACAGCAACGGCGGTCCTTGCAGTCGTCCTCGTTATTACCGGATGCCAGGCCATGCCGGCTACAACGGGAGTGAGCAGGCTGGCGACGGAAAGGAATGCAGGGGCCCCGCCACGATACCTGCGAAACGTTGATGGGGGTGCAGATTATTTTAAGAGGTTCAGCAAACCACTTCCTTTATCGCCCACCTTTTTCCCGGTTGGCGTATGGCTGGAAAGCATCACCAGCATGGATGAGATACACCGGGACGCCGACGTAGGAATCAACGTTTATGTTGATCTGACAGCCGACTCAAATCTTTCTCTTTTGGATGGATCCGGCCCCTTTGCATTGTCCAGTTCTCCATCTTTAAGAGATAACGGCGCGGTCCTGGCAGATGAGCCGGACATGTGGGCGGGTCCAGGTAATGACAAATGGACAGGAAAATGGCCCGGTCAAGGAGCTGTTTGCGAACCAGAAGCGGGCCGCTGTGGTTATACAGTTCAAGGCCAACTGGCAAAAGGAGTCGAAAACTCCAAAATGGCCTACGCGAATTACGGTAAGGGCGTCACCTTTTGGGAATCAGACGGGGAAGCAGCACGTTTCGTCAATGAGTATCAGGATGTGGTGTCTGCGGACAATTATTGGTTCACGGACCCCAATATCTGCGGCAAAAGTGAGGGCGGCTCCTTGGTCAAGGGGGAGCGGTCTTTGACCGAGTCCGAATGCCGGTTGCCGGCCAACTATGGCTGGACTGTGGACCGTGTCCGGTCGCTGGTCAGCCCGGAAGGAAGCAAACCGGTGTGGTCCTTTGTTGAGGTGGGACAACCCTTCGATGCGTCCACCGAAGCCGTCACGGGACCGCAAATCCGTGCCGCGGTCTGGAACAGTATCATTCACGGAGCGCGGGGAATCGTCTACTTCAACCACAGTTTCGGTGGCGGTTGCCGTTCCTTCCACGTCCTTCGGGAGGGCTGTGCCCAACAGACAAGGGCTGAAGTCACTGCGCTCAACCGGCAGCTTGCGGAGCTTGCGCCCGTACTCAACGCGCCATTCCTAGACAATGCCGTTATTCACAATGAGACTGTCCAGAGCGCTGTCAAGGTTTACGACGGTTCCCTGTTCATCCTCACTTCCTCTGCCCGCGCCGCTTCCCAGGACGCTGTGTTCGAACTTCCATGTCTTGCGAACGGGGGTGGAAACGTAACAGTTCTGGGCGAAAACCGAAGCCTAAATATGGAGAAGGGCACCTTCCAGGATTCCTTTCCAAATGGAAATGCCGTCCACCTATACCGACTTGACGGTGCGGCCCCGCTCTGCATGCCGTAGACGACATATACGAGTAACTAAGGCGAGTGGAGCGCCCTTGGATCCTAAGGGACAGAACGGCCGCTCCACTGCTCTTGTCTAGGGCCTGGTGTCCGTCCTACTGGTTTCGTCCCGTTCCCAAGTCGCGGTTCGGGAGGCACCACCCTTGCCATCCGGGCGACGACCCAGCAAGGCAAAGACACCGTAGACTACGGCATCGAACGCGGAGAGCAGACTGTGGACTGACCCTGCCAGTTCGCGTACTGTGCGCACGGTATGCGACCCCTGAAGGTGTTGAAGCTCACCATTTCCACGATAAATTCTCTTCAAGGTCGCAATTAGGGCGCGGGCGGTCCGCGGAGTGTGCACCGTCACGGGATGGCATGGCACCACGGCCTTCTCGTGAGCGCGATAGAGCCGGTCAATCAGGCAATCGTCCGCTGTGACCGGCGGAAACTCCCCGAGCCTGTTGTGGCCCTTCTCATTGACCCCGTAAACACCCGCTCCCCACATCGACGCTGCCGATTGGGGCAACCGGGTCCTGGCGCGGTAATAGGCGCGGACAGGCCAGGTTGCTCCCGAATAGTCATAACGAAATGCAGGACGGGCGCAGTAAACAGTCTCACTGCCTGCCAAAAGTTCCAGCGTGGCAAACAGCGCATCCAGGGTAAGTTCGATGTCGGCATCAAGATAGAGCCGAGGCCAGTGGCTTGCGGTCCTGTCTGCCGCGTTCAAGGCCGCCGTCTTTGATGCTTCACCAATTTCGATCACCCGCACCCGCGGATAGGATCTGGCTACGGCGGCTGTCTGATCAGTACAGCCGTTGCATGCCACTATGACCTCAACCGTTCCGCTGGAAATCGCTTGGGCCAGGCTGTCAAGAGTGCGGGGGAGTACGGCCGCTTCATTGTGCGCCGGTATGATCACTGTTCCCACTGGGACGCCCCTCTCCTTAGCGGCCTATTCCCGTAGTTCTCCGCGTGAGGGAGGTCCACCCACTTGCGTTCGCGGGTCACAGCGGCCAAGATCAACTGTTGCCCGTGCAGAGGTGATCTCAGCAGGGCTGAGAGAACGACAGCTGCACGGAATGCCCGGGCGTAGCTCCTGGTGTGGAATTTGCGGACGTACCTGATTCTGTTGGCCGCCATCAATGCCGCCAATGCTGTCGAGGTCCCCGATCCTGCCCTTGAATGAAACATACGTGCCTGGGGTTCGAACCAAACCTCCATGCCCGCACTCCGGACCCGGTGCATGAAATCTGTTTCCTCCGAATACAGGAAGTACTCCTCATCCCAGTCGCCCGCCATTTGTGCCGCGTCTGGACGAATCATCAACGCAGCTCCGGTTGCCCAGTCCACCCTGTGGGGATGCAGATAGCTTTCTCTGTCAAATTCGGTTTCGGCCAGCCACTCCGGCCGGCCGGGGAGCCTGCTTCCCAACACTGCATCACCAAATGCCCTGCACACGCTGGGTTCGCGGCGCAGGGAATGATAAACGGTCCTATCGTCGTCCATGAGGAGTGGGACCACTACGCCTGCCCCGCAAATCGCCATTCTTCTGCGCATCGCCCGGATGGCACCTCTCTCAAGACGCATATCCGGGTTAAGGATTAGGAATGAATCTGCAGATCCAGCCTTCTTCATTGCAACATTAATTGCTGCGGAATATCCCAGATTTCCACCCGTTGGAAACGCATATACCTCCGGAAATTTTTCCAGTTCGTTGAGTGTGCCAGGCCCGGGAGAGTTGTCCGCGACGATGACTTTAATGGTTTGGTCCCTGGTCTCAGCCTTCAGGCTGTTGAGGAGCGCCGCGACGTCGCGTTCGTTGTTGTATGTAACTACGAGTGCAGCCACATCCGTTTTCTCCCCCTTGGCAGAGAAACCCTCGCTCCGCAGTAACTCATTTTCCGTCGAGGTGCTTCGGTCCGGTTTAGGAAGCGCCTCCGCCGCCCCGCAACTCTGAGTCCTGAGCTTAAGATAGGCCTCGGGTCCTTGGACCAAGTAGCGGTTGGCCAAACGTCGTGGCTCCAGTGCAAGCCGCCACGCCCACTCCATTCCAAGGTTTTGTGCGAGTTCGGGGGCCCGGGGAACTCGGCGCGCCAAGAAATCCACGGCCGCACCAAAGGCAAGCAGAACCTTGGCGCCTGTGAACTGGCCGAATTCCGATATCCAAAGTTCCTGCCGGGGCTTACCTAGGCAAACGAAAAGAATATCTGTTTGGGCTGCGGCGATATCAGCGGCCAGTACCGCCGACGCCGACTGGTCCGTCAACTCAGCTCGGTCAGGGGCCCACCAGCCCGCTACCTGGAGGTTCGGGTGCGTCGAGGACAGGCTGGAGTGAACCAGCCGGTGGGCTTCTTCGGATCCGCCAAGGAAACCCACCCGGGTGCCTTTAGCCTCCGCCGCATCAAGCACAGGTCCTATTAGGTCGCTGCCCGCAAGCCTGGGCCACGTCCGTCCCGTGAGTTTTCCAGCCCGGGACACCAAAGGCGAGCCATCCAGCAGCGGTAGCCACTCGACTGCCGAGGGTCGCTCCATAACTTCGGCCCAGCGACTGCCTGCGCCAAAATGCTGCAGGTGGTCCAGGTTCACGGATGCGACAGCAAGAGGGACACCATGTGCGTCCTGCGCGCGGTCCATAACCGTGCGCAGGGCCTCATCGATTTCCATGAGCTTGACCGAAGCCCCGCCCAGGCGAAGCCATTGGCTACAACCTTTCTCCGGGGGGCGACTTCCTTTGTTGTTCGGCTCGCCAATGAGGAAAACGGAGCTGAGCGTTGCTGGCGGCTGGATGAAGTTACGGAAAGAACCAGACACTGTCACGATGGCTAACCTTTCGTTGGATCTTGTGGTGCTAGGAACGGTTGAAGACCACGTCAACCCAGTAATTTGTGCTTCTGAAACTGCTCGCCGGGAATCCGCTGGCGCCGTAGGCGTATACACCGTTGGGCCCGTCAAAGCCGTCTGCCAGGGCGTGCAAGGGTGCGCTGTCCACTCCTGCTGTGCTGAAGTAGTCCCGCGTGGACGAGTAGAACCCGACGGGCGCGTAGTACGACACGACGTAAGTGGTGTTCGCCGTGATGGCAACGGGAGCATCAAATAGCGCCTGCTGCCATCCCGAGGAGGATTCATTTACGAAGGTGACCGTCGCCAGCAGTGCCCCACCGCCGGACCACAGGTGCCCCACATGCGTTCCCGTATTAGAGGTGCCCTTGTAAAAACGGATTCCTGAAACAGTCCCGGCGACGTCGGACCGGAACCTCATGCCCACTTCTGTGGCCTTGCGGTCATTGGTATTGGCGGTCGCGGGAACGGACGTTGGGCTGAAGACGCTGCAAGGGCAAGCTGCCGGCGCGGCTTTGGTCGTGAACGTCCATGAATACGGTGATGCCATGGGAGTTCCTGCCGAATTTGTGGCGCCCGAAACCGTTGCCGTGTAATTGGTGCTGAAGCCGAGGAGCCCAGACGGCGCGAAGGTGGCGGTGTTGGTCCCTGCATCGTAGAAAACTGAGCCTGGTACGTCCGCGCCGGTGGCGCTCTTCACGGTGAAGACGACCGTGGACGCGGTTACTGGTTGGTTGAATGTGGCTGTGGGCTGCACGCTCTCCGACACCCCCGAGGCGCTGGGAGCGGGTGACACGGACGCTACCGCCGGTGCGGTCCCTGCATTCCCGCCGCTGAACACCACATCAACCCAGTAATTGGTGTTGTTGTAGCTGTCGGAAGGGAAAGCGGAGGAGCCGTAGCGGTAAACGCCGTTCGGGCCGTCAAAACCGGATGCAAGACCATGCAACGGCGCGTTATCGGCAGCACTGTTGAAGTATCCGCTGTCTGAGGAGTAATACCCGTTGGACGAAAAGTAGGACACCACATACGTCGTGTTCGCGGCGATTGGAACCGGTGCTGAGAAGAGTGCCTGCTGCCAGCCTGTTGCCGTCTCCGTCCCGAAGGTGACCGACGCGAGGAGGGTTCCTGTCGAGGACCAAAGGTGCCCGGTGTGAGTTCCCGTGTTGGAGGGGCCTTTGTAAAAGCGGACGCCGGATACAGTCCCCGTCACATCGGAACGGAACTTCATGCCAACTTCCACGGCATTGGGATCATCCGTACTGGCTGTGGTTGGCACGGATGCGGCGCTGAAAACACTGCAGGGGCACGCCGCCGGCTGCGCTGCAGTGGTGAAACTCCAGGAGTAGGGCGTACTCATAACCTGTCCAGCGGAGTTGGTTGCCCCGGAAACAGTGGCGGTGTAGGTGACACTGAAGGCCAAAGCACTGCCCGGACTGAAAGTCGCAGTCCGCGCCGTCGCGTCGTAAGCCACCGAGCCTTGAACGGACACGTTCGCCGAGTCTTTCAAGGTGAAGGCCACGGATGAACCAATGACGTCCTGGTTGAATGTGACTCCTGGTTTCACATCCACCGCAACAGCGGTCGCGTTGTTGGTGGGCGAAGAACTGGATACCGCAGGCAGCAATGGAGCGGCCGTCGTTGCGAATGTCCACGTATAGGGGGCGTCCATCGTGGCCCCCGCGGTGCTCGTTGCGCCGCTCACACTCGCTGTGTAAGTGGTGTTGTAGGCAAGCGCTGATGACGGTGTGAAGGTCGCCGTGCTGGTTGTCTGGTCATACGCTACGGAACCGGCCACGGCAGCATTCGCAGAATCCTTGACGGTGAAGACCACAGATGTGGCAGTCACCGTCTGGTTGAAAGTAGCAGATGGTTTGACCGCTACGTCGATGCCGGTTGATCCATTTACCGGGGCGACGGAAGTGACCTTCGGCGCCGAAGAGGTCGTGGAAGTATTGAAGACTACGTCCACCCAGTAGTTGGTGCTGTTATAGCTCTGGTTTGGGAAGCCGGAAGCCCCGTACGCGTACACGCCGTTCTGCCCATCGACGCCGCTCGCCAAGCCATGGAGCGGTGCATTGTCTGCTCCGCTGCTGAAAAACCCACTGCTCGCTGAGTAGAAACCGTTGGGGGCGTAGTAGGAGACAATATAGGTTGTATTGGCGTTGATGCTTACCGGGGTGGAAAAGTTGGCCTGCTGCCACCCGGCCGCCGACTCATTTCCAAAGGTAACTGTGGCCAACAGTGTCCCAGTGCTGGACCAAAGGTGTCCGGTGTGGGTGCCCGTGTTGGTACTGCCTTTGTAGAACCGGACGCCGGTCACGCTTCCGGAAACGTCGGATCGGAACTTCATGCCCAGTTCGACGGCAGCGCTGTCGTTTTCGGAAACGACGGCAGGAACAGCTGTCGGAAGGAAGACTGAGCAAGGGCAGCTGCTTGGCGCAGGGCCGGTGGAAAAGGTCCAGGAATACGGTGCGGCCATGCTTTGTCCCTGGGAGTTGGTCGCCCCGCTCACCGTTGCCGTATAGGTAGTGCTGTACGCCAGCGTTCCTGTCGGGCTGTAGGTTGCAGTGTAGGTGGCGCTGTCGTACGTCACGGATCCTGGGACATTATTGTTCGCCGCATCTTTGAGGGCGAAGACAACGGACGTGCCGCCAACAGCCTGATTGAAGGTTGCCGTGGGTTTCGTGCTTACCGCTACCGATGTCGCATTGCTTGCAGGGGTCACGGATGAAACTGCCGGCGCTGGCGGGGGCGCTGCCGTAGTGAATGACCAACTGTAGGGGGTGCTCATGGTTTGGCCGGCGGCATTCGTTGCCCCGCTGACGGTCGCGGTGTAGCTGGTCGAGTAGGCCAGGCTGGCCGCCGGGGAGAAGGTTGAAGTGTTAGTTGCGGAGTCATAGGCGACAGACCCTGCCACAGCTTCTCCGGCTGCGTTCTTCCGTGTGAACGCTACCGATGACGGCGTGACCGGCTGGTTCAGGGTAGCGGAGGGTTTCGCCGCCGTGGTGATATCCGTTGCTCCGTTCAAGGGGGAGACGGAGGAAACAGCCGGCGGTACTGATGAGGACGGGGAAAATGACACGTCTACCCAGTAGTACTCCGCGTCATAGACCTGGTCAGGAAACGCGGAGCTTGCACCATAACGAAATAGCCCGTTGGGGGTAGCGGGCAGGCTTCTCGGGAAATGCAAGGGAGCGCTGTCCAACGGGTTTGTGGCACCAAGCGGGGACGGGTTGTTGTAAAAATAGCCTGCGTCCTCCGAGTAGTGGCCCGAGGGCGCGAAGTACGACACCACGTACATGGTGTTCGCGGATATCGCGAGCGGCGGCGACAACGTCGCAGTCTGCCAGCCACTCCCAGACTCATTGCTGAAGGCGGCAGTGGCAAGCCTTTGCCCGGAGGCACTCCAGATGCTGCCTGTATGGGTCCCCGTATTTTTTGAGGCTTTGTAAAAACGGACCGCACTGACCGTTCCTGCAACATCAGAGTAGAACTTGGCACCAACTTCGATTGACGCCGTATCTGCCGAATCAGCAACTGCTGGTGATTTGTTGGTACCTGTGAGTGAGCATGGGCAGGACACGTTCGTAGTGACTCCGGCAGCGGGTGATTCGAGATTCCCACTGTCATCCACAGCGCGGGACCGCAGGACTGAACTGGGACTTCCGTGGACAGTCCAGCTGTATGTCCAGCTGCTGGTTCCGTTGGCGGGGTGCCAGGTGGTGCCGCCGTCCGTAGAGACTTCCACCCCTGCCACCACACCGCCTGCATCAGTTGCTGTGCCGGAAACGGTCAGGACTGTCCCGTCGGCAACTGTTGTCCCCACGGCCGGGTCCGTCACCTTGGATATCGGTGCTGTGGTGTCTGTGGATGCCTGCGCCGCAACCAGCCCCGAAATAAGCGTTGTGGGCTGCACGGACATATCTGCGAACAGGTTAACCGTCGCCTGCTGCATATTTCGGTCCACGGCCTTGCCCGTGGTGAAGGCATCAAGCCCCCAAGACCATTGGACCGTCCCGGCGCCGAAGACGAGCGCGCCGCTTCCTGCTTTGTAGATTGTCAAGCTGTGCGTGGCCGTCCCGCCCTGCTTGGTCGTGGATCCGTAATCAGTGAATACCTCAGCGGAGGTGCTGGTGGTTTGGGACAGCCGTAATGACCCCACCGGCCGGAAGCCGTCATCAGCGTCGACGTCCCATTCGTACCCGAGCGTGCCCAAGCCTGCGCCCAAGGTTATGGCCGCGTTGGAAGCCATCCCTGGTATTGAGGTGTTTCGCCACATCCTCAACTGCTTGTATGCCGCGGGAACAACTATGTCCGTGGTGCCCGAGTTGACCATGAAGTATTGGCCTGTGAGCGAGTTTTCCGGGTTTCCGCCGCCGGTCGCTGTGCCGTAGCGGGGATCCCGCCACGTTCCGGTCCAAGACACGGGGTCGGTAGGCGCATTGAAGTGGGTGTCTTTGTAGGAAACTAAGGTGCGTCCCGCGGTGTTGGTGCCGTCGGCACTGGGCTCCCACCGTGTCTTCCAGAACATTTCATTGCCGCTAAAGAAGGCCAGGTTTACTCCTGCGTCACGGGCTGCCGTGACATTGCTGCGCTGGTCGGCGGACCAGTATTCGTCGTGTCCCACCGACAGGAATGTTTTGTGGTTCAGCAACAGCGCACCCTGGGTCGAAACATCAAGGGCTGCCATGTAACTGACGTCGTATCCGTTGGCCTCCAGAAAGCGAATCATCGGGTACTCGGAATACATCAGCCAGTTCTGCCCCTGTGCGTCACCGCCAGTGATAAATGGTCTGTTGTACGACACTTTGAAGGCGGCTTTGTACGCCGCAGGATTGCCGGCCGGACAAGCTACTGAGCAGGAGTAGAGGCTGTTGCCGCCGTACGAATTGTAGGCCTGCCAGGTCGTATCAGATGTTTGAAACAGCACAGCAGACTTTGCGGCGTCGTCACGAACCACGAACGGAATGACGCTCGCACCCCCCGTGTCCGTACGCACCAGGCGGGCCAGGTAGACGCCCGAGACGGCCGTCGGTGGTATCGCCCAGGATGCGGACACGGCCCAATTGCCGCAGTCGACCAGTCCGGTTGCCGAGAAGGTGGCGCAGCTTGGTTGTGTTTGCGGCAGCGCAGCTGAAGGAAGAATATTGGCTGCAATTTTGCGAGCACCGGAGCCTTGGTAGTAGCCCAACCGGTAAATATCGATCCGGTACGCCTTTGCATTGGTTTTCACCTTGAAGGTGACAGTTTGCCCCAAATTGGCGCTGATCGACGTCGCGTAGCCCTGGATAGTGCTGTCCCCGGCACCGCTGACCTTCCACTCGCTGGCGGGATTGCCGGGCTGTGTATTCTCGCAGGCCACCTTGCTCACCACAGGGGCGTCGCAGGGGGTAACGGCCCGTGCCGGGAGAATCCAGCCCGGCCCTGTAACGACCGACACTGTGGAGGCAACCAGCGCAAGGATTGCGGCAAGGACCCAGTGACGCAGGATCGGCCGGAACGGGACTTCAGGTGCAGACAGCATTTGGGCTCCAGGCTCACTGCGCCAGGAGCCCGTCGGCTGGAAAGGGGTCTGCACTCCCCGTTTCAGCCACGCGCCGGTCACCCGGCACCGGCACCTGTCGCATCGGTCAGTTGTCACGGCGCCATCAGTCTGCAGGCCTGGGAGGACCTGGCATGCCGCCCGGAACCTGGGCCGCATGCCCAACGGCATCCGTGTTTTTCAACCGTAGGGGTTTGAAATACCCCCACCAGGAGAATAGGGGCTACCTATGTGGGTCCCCACACCAACTTTGTGGGGTACCTACCGGAGGCCCGGGAACTACGCCCCAGTCCCGAAAAACAGCTCCGTCACGGCGGCCAGGCGAAGCGGATCCTCCACACCGCACAGCTCGCGGGCGGAGTGCATGGACAGCAGCGGCACGCCAACGTCGACGGTGCGGATCCCGAGTCGGGTGGCGGTGAGCGGACCGATGGTGGAACCGCAGGGCACCACATTGTTGGAAACGAATTCCTGGTAGGGCACGCCCGCTTCGCCACAAAGCCTCGCCCAGAAGGCAGCACCGAACGCGTCCGTGGCGTAACGCTGGTTGGCGTTGATCTTCAGCAGCGGCCCGCCGTTCAGTACGGGGTGGTTGGCGGGATCGTGCCGCTCAGGATAATTCGGGTGCACCGCGTGCCCCGCGTCGGCAGAGAGGCAGAACGACGCCGCCAGGGCCTGCCGCCGCTGGCTCACCGTTGCGCCGAGGCCGTCAGAGATACGCACCAGCACGTCCTCAAGGATGGGTCCGCACGCACCGGAGCGCGAGTTGGAGCCGATTTCCTCGTGGTCGAATGCGGCGAGCACCGCAATGGGGCCGCCCGTAGCGGCGGAACCGCGGTGGGCGATCAGTGCCGCCAACCCGGCGTGGGTGGCCGAAAGGTTGTCCAACCGCCCTGATGCGAAGAACTCCCCCTTGCCCCCGAAAACCGCAGGTGGCTGCGTGTCCGCAATGACGACGTCGTATCCGCCAATCTGCCCCGGATCAACGGACGCGCCGGGAACCGAAGCTGCCAGCACTCCCAGAAGGTCCGAATCCGTTGGATTCCCCAGCCCCCACACCGGGTTCATATGGCGCTGTTTGTCCAGGGTAAGCCCGTCATTCACGGCCCGGTCCAGGTGGATGGCCAGCTGCGGGAAGCGGAGCAGCGGTCCTGTGGCGGTGAGGTGCTCGGTGCCGTCGAGCATCACCAGCCGGCCCGCGAGCCGCAGCTCGCGGTCCAGCCAGGAATTCAGCAGCGGCCCGCCGTAAACCTCAACGCCGGCCTGCAGCCAGCCGTGGGCACCGGTGGTGGGCTTGGGCTTGAGCTTGAACGACGGCGAATCGGTGTGCGCGCCGAGGATGTTGAACCCCGTGGCCGGTCCCGCACCTTCCGGGACCACCCAGGCGATCAGCGCACCGTCGCGGATCACGAAGAACGATCCAGCGCCGCCCTCCCATGGCTGAAGCTCATCCAGCCGGACGAATCCGGCTTCCTCCAGCCGGCGGCCCCCCTCATGCGCGGCGTGGAAGCTCGACGGCGATGCGCTGACATAGGCGCCCAGGTCCTGGATGTGGTCTGCGGCAGAGGAAGGCAAAGGCATGGTCCCGAGTCTAGTGCCGCGCCTACTCTGCCGGTGCCGGGGCCGCCTCGGTTGCCAGTGCGGGCTGTCCAGCGGCTGCGGCGTCCTTCCGCCGGTAACGGAGGACGCCCACTGCTACCACCACGGCGGCCAGCGCGAGCGACAGCAGGAGAGATTCCCGCGTGGACTCAACGATCACCATGCCGATGAGCAGGGCCACGATGCTGATGATCGCTGCCCAGGTGAGGTACGGGAAGAGCCACATCTTTAGCTGCAGGTCCTTGGCCGCAGCACCCATCCGCCGGCGAAGGACCAGCTGCGAGGCCGAGATGACGAGCCACACGAACAGGGCAATTGCACCGGAGGTGTTGACCAGGAAGAGGAAGACGGTGTCCGGGGCAATGTAGTTCAGGCCCACCGTGACGAAGCCGACCACCGTGGAGGCAAGGACTGCAGCAGCCGGGACGCCCCGGCGGGAGATGCGGGTCCAGGAGCGTGGTGCGTCACCGCGGGTGGAAAGCGAGAACAGCATGCGGCTGGCGGTGTAGAGGCCGGAGTTCAGGCAGGACAGCACTGAAGTAAGCACCACGACGTCCATGATGGTTCCGGCGCCGGGAATGCCGAACAGTTCGATGACCGCCACGTACGGGCTCTTGGCAACTGAGGCGGAGTTCCAGGGGAGCAGGGTGACCACAACGGCGATGGAACCGATGTAGAAGACCAGGATGCGCCACACAGTGGATTTCACGGCCTTCTTCACTGCATCCACCGGGTTTTCCGATTCGCCGGCTGCGATGGTGGCGATCTCGGCACCGAAGAAGGAGAAGACCACTACAAGGATGCCGGCCAGCACAGCGCCCGGGCCGTTGGGCATGAATCCGCCGTTGTTGACCAGGTTGCTCAGGCCGGGAGCGGGGACTCCGGGGATAAGGCCCAGGATGGCGGCAGCGCCAAAGATAAGGAAGAGGACGATGGCCGCCACCTTGATCGAAGCGAACCAGAATTCGAACTCGCCGTAGGACTTCACGGAGCCGAGGTTGGTGAGCGTCAGCAGCACCATGAGGGCAAGGGCCCAGACCCACTGGTCAATGCCCGGCACCCAGCGGTGCATGATGGCGGCGCCCGCGGTGGCCTCGATGCCCAGGACGATGATCCAGAACCAGGCGTAGAGCCAGCCGATGCTGAATCCCGCCCAGCGGCCCAGCGCCTTGTCCGCGTAGGTGGAGAAGGAACCCGTTTCGGGGTTCGCTGCGGCCATCTCCCCCAGCATGCGCATCACCAGGATGACCACCAGCCCGGCGGCCGCGTACGCCACGAGGATGCCGGGGCCGGCCTGCTGGATGGCTGCCCCCGAGCCGACGAAAAGACCTGCTCCGATGACGCCGGCGATGGCGATCATGGATAGGTGCCTGGGTTTCAGGGACTTTGAAAGTTGCTGGTCAGCATGCATGGAAGCGCCGTCCTGTTGGGAAATAGCATGGGTAAAGCGACGTGCCTTGGCGGATCACCGGCGAACCGTGTGATGCACCACATCGTCGTTTCACCCTAGATCCGCCATTATGCGCCCTGCTTTGTGCAGTCCAACAGAACTGTCTCTGCCCAACAGGACGGCGCTCCAACCGGAAACAGCTGTATGCAATAAAAGTTTCCCTGCAGGCAAATTTGTAATGTGCCGGAAACCACGCACACCGCCCGGCGGTGCGGGGGAAACGTGGCCCTGGGACTACACGTCCCGCCGCTTCAACAGCACGGCTGCGAGCAGGACGGGGATCACCACCCAAGCGCCCAGGACCAGCCCGGCCTGCCATGCCTCCAGGGTATCCGGAATGTGCTGGGCCGCCGTCAGCGGTTCCACGGTGTTGCCGGGCAGGTACTTACGGGCCTCCTTGAAGAAGTCCCCGGGAATGAGCTGGAAGGCAATGGGTGCCACAAAGAAGATGCCTACCAGGCTCATGATGCCGCCGGCCGAATTCCTGATCAGCGTACCCAGGGCCATGCCGATGGCGGCAACTGCTGCCACATAGATGCTGTTGACCAGGAGGAGCTTCACGGACTGCGAACTGCCCAGGTCCAGCTTGAGTCCGTAGTTGTCAAGGATGGGCACCGCCACGAGTCCCGCCACCCAGGTGGAGACAGCGGTGACCACGAATGATGTCACCATCACCACCACCAGCTTGGCAGCGAAAGCAGGGAGGCGCCGGGGTACTGCTGCAAAGGTGGATCGCGCCATGCCGGTGGTGAATTCCGAGCTCATCAGGAGCACGCCAAGGGACCCGAGGATCAGCTGGGCGAACGCGATGCCTGAAGTGGGCACGCTGACGGTGAGGTCTCCGCCCTGGGCCGCCACCCGCGCGGCGGCCTGCGGGTCCCTGTTGGCCGCATCCGCGAACTGGCCCGTCCCCCATGCGGACAGGGCGCCAAAACCAACCATGACCACGGCGGTGGAGGCAAGCAGGATGAGCGTGGAGAGAAGGCTGCGGAACTTAATGACTTCAGAGTTGAGGACCCGGATGAAGGTGGGGCCGGGACCGGCGAGGGACCGTCCGGCGTTGCTGGAGCCTGGCCTGGCGGGGGAGGAGCCCGGCTCGCGCGGGGACATCGATTCAGTGGTCGTGGAGCTCATTACTTGCTTACCTCCGCAGCGGGCAGGGAGTGGTATTCCACGTCGTCCTTGGTCAGTTCCATATATGCCTCCTCGAGGCTGGCAACAAGGGGCGTGAGCTCGTACACCATGACCTGGTTTTCCAAGGCCGTGGCTGCGATGGTTTTCGGTTCCAGGCCCGTTACTTCAAGCATCTCCCGCTCCGGAACGTCAATGGACGCACCCCGTCCGGCAAGCAGCTGCTGGAGTCGTTCAGGCTGGTCGGTGCGGACGCGGACACGCGCCTGCCCGTTGCCGGTGATGATGTCCCGGATGGGAGCGTCAGCAATGACCCGGCCGCGGCCGATGACGATGAGGTGGTCGGCCGTCTGCGCCATCTCGCTCATCAGGTGGCTGGAGAGGAACACCGTGCGCCCCTGCCCGGCGAGGTACCGGACCAGGTTGCGCACCCACACCACGCCCTCAGGGTCCAGGCCGTTGACGGGTTCGTCGAGGATGAGCGTTTGCGGATCCCCCAGCAGGGCCGCTGCGATGCCCAGCCGCTGGCCCATGCCCAGCGAGAACCCGCCGGCCTTTTTCCGCGCCACCGCGTCCAGTCCGGTCATCTCGATCACCTCGTGCACCCTGGTCTTGGGGATGCTGTGGGTGGCTGCCATGGCCAGCAGGTGGTTGTAAGCGCTGCGGCTGGTATGTACGGCCTTGGCATCAAGCAACGCGCCCACAACCCGCAGCGGTGCCTTGTGCTGGACGTAGGGCAGGCCGTTTACAGTGGCAGACCCCGAAGTCGGCCGGTCCAGCCCCATGATCATGCGCATGGTGGTGGACTTTCCTGCCCCGTTGGGTCCCAGGAAGCCGGTGACTTGGCCTGCCCTGACGGCGAAACTGACACCAGCCACGGCGGTTTTGGCGCCATAGACTTTGGTCAGCCCGTTTACCTCGATCATGAAGCGTCCTTTGAACGGCAGCGCGGCTGCAGACGTTGTGGGTGCGGATACCTTCCCCACGCTACCGATGCCGCCGCCGCTTTTCGCTGCTTTTCAGGGATGATTCAGGGGAGAATCAGGGTAGCCCTGCACCCACCGGCCGCGCTACCGGCGGGGCGAGTAGTAGGTCAGCGCCCTGGGCCGTACTTTGTAGGCTACTTTTCGCACCCCGGCCAGCGCTTCCCCGTCCACTGCCAGGGCCATGGGCGCGCCGCCTGCGTCAATCCTGACCTCCGTGGCCTCCCGCAAGTGCGTGATCCCGGAACTCGCCACCGTCCCCGTCAGCACGGACCACAGCAGACGTAGCCGGGCAAAGGATTCATCAGCGGTGATCAGCCGGACATCGAGAACGCCGTCATCCATCACTGGCCTGATCAGGGGCGCGTGGTCCCGGGGGTAATAGCGGCCGCGCCCCAGGTAGGCGATCCACACCTTGTGCCGGATGCCGTCCACGGACAGCGTGATGGGGCTGCCGGCGGCGAAGGTCCGGAACATGGCCACCACGCCGGCCAGTGGCTTTCCCAAGGCCGGCTGCAGGTGTTCCCGCCGCCGCACCAGGTTTGGGTAGAGGCCCACGCTGGAGGTGTTCAGCATGATCAGCTCCGAAACTTCCGGGTTTCCGGCCAGCCCGCGCTCCGCGGTGACCACACCGATGTCTGCCAGTGCGGCTTCCCCCTTGCCCGCCGCTTCCACCGCATCCTTCAGGCTTCCCGTACCTGCATCACGCGCAAAGTGGTTGAGGGTTCCGCCTGGAAGGACCAGCAGGGGAATGGAGCGTTCGACGGCGGCAGCGGCGGCCGCGCCCACAGTCCCGTCGCCACCCCACACACCCAAAGCCCGGGTCCCCGGAAAGTCCGCAGTGGCGCTAATACGCTGCACCAGGTCTTCGTCAGGTTGCACGGTGTTTATATGCGCTTTTGGAAATACTTCCCGGAGCGCGGAGGCGGTTTCCTCCTTGAACGAGCCACCCAGGGTGTTCACCACGATGCTGAGTCCCTCGCCGCCTGGAAGCGCAGGCGCGCTGGTCCACGCACGGGATGTCTGCGGGATGGGCGGGCGGGCCGGCCACCAATGGCGGGTTACCAAGGCGGCTCCGGCACCCAGGGCTGAGCCGAACAGGACATCCGAAGGCCAGTGCGCACCCGTGTGGACCCTTGAGTAGGCCACGCCCAGGGCGGCGGGCGCCAGGACCACACCGAGGGCTGGGCGGACCAGGCCGGCTCCGACCGCAAACGCCACAGCCGACGCGGAGTGTCCGGACGGCATGGAGGAGCTCGTGGGCTGCGGATGGACGAAACGGAAGACGGGCAGATGCTCGGGCAGCGGACGCGCCCGGGGGAGCAGCGTCTTGAACACCGCGTTGGTGACGGCGGATGCGACACCCTGGGCGATCAGGCCATGGAGCGCTGCCCTTCGTGTTTTTCCCGGGAAAAGCGCCAGGACCGCCGCCGTTCCCATCCAGAGCTTGCCTTGGTTGGCCGAGGCTGAGAGGCGGCGGAAGAAGACATCATAATCTCCGCCCGGCAGGTTGGAAACATGCCCGAGAAGGTATCTATCGAGGCGGCTGATCCAACTCCGGCTGTTGGGCCTGGTGCTTTGCATGTGATCACCCTAACCTGCAGGCCTATTCCTGCTCAGCAGGCTCCTGCTCTACGCGCAGGGGCCGGGCGGCTCCGGCGAGCAGCAGCGCCAGCAGGATGGGAGCCAGGATTGCCAGAAGTGCGGTGTGGATGCCGGTGAGGTCGCCGAGATAGCCCAGCAACGGCGGGCCTGCCAGGAACGATATATAACCCAAAGTGGATACAACCGATACGCGGGCAGCGGAGTGTTTCGGGTCATCCGAGGCAGCGGACATGCCCATGGGGAAGGCCAGGGCGGCACCCACACCCCAAAGGGCTGCCCCAACGCCGGCCAGCCAGATGTTGGACGCCAACACGAAGAGGCCCAGCCCCGCGGCCGCCGCGGCCATGCTGGCCCGGAGCACCGCGACCCGTCCGTACTTGTCGATGACCCGGCCGCCGAGGAACCGCATGGCCGTCATGGCCAGGACGAACAGGGCGAACATGAGGGCGCCGGTGGACTCGGAGGTGGCCAGACCGTCCACCGAGGCCTTGGCGATCCAGTCGTTGCCGGCTCCTTCGGTGAGGGTGGCACCCAGGACCACCAGACCGATGAGCAGGGTCCTGCTGTCCCGCCAGGCAGATGGTCCTTTGGCTGGTTTCGGCTCCCCTTCCACAAGGGCAGTCGGGATGTGGGGAAGGAAGTACCGTGGCACGCTCAGTGCCACCAGCACCACCACGGCTGCGATCACCAGGAGATGCAATGGCAGGTCGACGCCCATGGTTGACAGCCCCGCCCCCACGAGAGCGCCTACGAAAGCGCCGCCACTGAAGGCCGCGTGGAACTGCGGCATGACAGTGCGCCGGAGCTTGTGCTCAACGTCCGCTCCCTCGATGTTTTGTGCCACGTCCCAGAGACCGATCCCAATGCCAAAGAAGAACAGCGACACCGCCGTCCCGGGAATGGACGTGGCCAGGAGGGACATGGCGATGCCCACGCCTGCGGCGGCGGCAAGGAGGCCGGCAAAGCGCACAGTGCTGGCGGTCCCGATCCTGCCGACCACCAAGCCGGCGGTGGGAAGCGCGAGCAGGGAGCCGATGGCCGTGCACAGCAGCAGGGTGCCCATTTGGCCGGAAGTGATGTGCAGAGTCTGGGTGACAGCAGGAATCCTGGCCGCCCAGCTGGCAAAGACCAGCCCGTTGATGCCGAAGACCACGAACGTTGCTGCGGCCGCGGCCTTTAATCCTGTCTGCTGTTCCGTACCGGTGTTGGTACTCATACGCTCACTACTTCCACAGAGTATTTTTCAAGTTCGGACATGTCCTGCACACTGAATTTCCGGTCCGTGACAATGAGGTCCACCCGGGCCAGGCCGGCCACGAGTACCCGGGCGTGCGCCTGCCACTTTGCAGCTGTGGCAGCCACCACCACCCGTGCTGCCGATTCCAGGCCCGCTGTCTTGACTGCTGCATCTTCAAGGTCGTGGGCCAGCAAGCCGTCCTTGAAGTCCACGGCACAGGGCGTGAGCACGGCGGTGTCAAAGCGCAGGGACCTGATATTGGACTCGGCCAGGGGTCCGCGGAAACAGAGTTCACCGGGTACCACGCTGCCTCCGGGCAGCAGCAGCGCCGGGCGCGAACCCTCTGCACCGTCCCCTTCAGCTGCCGCGTTTAGCGCTTGAAGGGACATGGGCATGAGCGTCAGTTCCCTGCCTGCCACGGCCCGTGCCACCGCAGTGGCCGTGCTTCCACTGTCCAACCAGACGTGTTCGCGTTCAGCAAGGAGGCCTGCGACGGCTGCCGCGATCCGCCTCTTGCCGTCCAGCTCTTCCAGTTCCCGCTGTCCGTAACCGGGGTTCTGCCCCTGCCCAATCAGGCTCCGGGCACCCCCGTGGACCCTTCGAAGCACGCCATGGCCGGCAAGCACCTCGAGGTCGCGGCGGATGGTGGCACCGGAAGCGCCGCACGCCTGGATCAGCTCCTCAACGCTCACCTCTGGCTGCCGCCGAAGGACCTCGGTGATGGTGCGCTGCCGCTCCGCCGTCTTCATGATCAAATGCTACCAAAAAATGATTATTTGATCACTGAACGTGAGTGGTTCAGCGAATCCGCTCTACCCGTTGCTCGTCCCACACCGGTTCCGCGGACTCGTACACTTTGCCGTCGGATCCAAACACCAGGAACCGGTCGAACGTCCGCGCGAACCAGCGGTCGTGGGTAACCGCCAGGACGGTGCCTTCGAAGTGGTCGATGGCCCGTTCCAACGCTTCGGCCGAGTGCAGGTCCAGGTTGTCCGTGGGCTCGTCCAGCAGGAGCAGGGTGGCACCGCTGAGCTGGAGGAGCAGGATCTGGAACCGGGCCTGCTGGCCGCCGGAGAGGGACTCGTACTTTTGTTCCGACTGTCCGGCGAGGCCGTAGCCGTCCAGCGCGCCGGCGGCGGCCTCCCGGCCCAGCCCGGACCGGTGCTCATCGCCGCGGTGCAGGATCTCCAGCAGGGTCTTGCCCAGGAGGTCGGGCCGGACGTGGGTCTGGGCGAAGAACCCCGGGCGGATCCGCGCCCCGAGCTTCACGGTCCCTTCGTGCGGGACCTCCGCTATCTCCACATCGGATACAGGAAGGTGCTCCCGTTCCGGGTCCGTCCCGCCGGTGGCGAGCAGGCGCAGGAAGTGGGACTTGCCGGAGCCATTGGACCCGAGCACGCCCACGCGGTCACCGAACCATACCTCGGTGGAGAACGGCTTCATCAGGCCGGTGAGCTCCAATTGCTCCGCCACGATGGCGCGTTTGGCGGTCCGGCCGCCCTTGAGCCGCATCTGGACGTTCTGTTCGATGGGCAGCGCCTCGGGCGGCCCAATTTCGAGGAACTTGGCCAGCCGCGTTTGCGCTGCATGGTAGCGGTTGGCCATGTCGGAGCGGAAGGCGGCCTTGTTCTTGTACATGTTGACGAGTTCCTTGAGCTTGATGTGCTCCTCGTCCCAGCGTTTGCGGAGCTCCTCGAAGCGCGCGTTGCGGTCGTCACGTGCCTCCACGTAGGAGCCAAAGCCCCCGCCGTGGATCCAGGCCCCTGCCCCGTTGATGCCTGGTTCCAGGGTGACAATGCGGCCGGCGGCGTTGTTCAGGAGTTCCCGGTCGTGGCTGATGAAGAAGACCGTCTTCTTCGAGTCATTCAGCCTTTCCTCGAGCCAGCGCTTCCCCGGGACGTCCAGGTAGTTATCCGGCTCGTCAAGGAGCAGGAGATCATCCGGGCCGGCGAACAGTGCCTCCAGCACCAGGCGCTTTTGCTCGCCGCCGGACAGGGACGACGCCGGGCGGTGCTGCGCGCGGTCAAAGGGCAGGCCCAGCGCGGCCATGCAGACCTCGTCCCAGACGGTTTCGACGTCGTAGCCACCGGCATCCCCCCAGTCCACGATGGCCTGGGCGTACCGCATCTGGGTGGGCTCGTCGTCGTGCTCCATCATGGCCAGCTCTGCCTCATCAACCTCGCGGGCAGCGGCCGCCAGGGACGGGGGAGCGGCGGATACCAGGAGGTCCCGGACGGTGGAGCCGTCCCGCACCTGGCCCACGAACTGGCGCATGATCCCCATGGTCCCGGAGCGGCCCACCACGCCCTCGTCCGGAACCAGGTCTCCGGCGATGATCCGGAACAGTGTGGTCTTGCCGGTGCCGTTGGGGCCGATCAGGGCCGTTTTGGTGCCGTCCGGGACCTTGAAGGTGACCCCGTTCAGGAGCTGGGTGCCGTCGGAGAGGAAGTAGTCGATGCCGGAAACGTCAATATGGGCCACACCGTCAATCCTCCCACGGCTGTCCTTAGCCTGCGGCGGTGAGGAACTGCTTCAGCAGCGGGCCGGAGGTGGTGGCGCCCAGGCCGCCGTCCTCCACGAAGACGGCTACGGCCAGGTCACCATGGACGGCAACGATCCAGGCGTGCGTCTTGGGAGGATTCTCCGTGCCGAACTCGGCCGTTCCGGTCTTGGCGCCCACCGGGGCACCGGGGACGCTGGAAAGGAAGCCCGCGTGCCCGGAGGTGACCACGGCGCGCATCATGTCCGCAAGCGATGCCGCCTCCGCTGCGGTGATGGGCTTGTCCGACGCCGTGGAGGGCGCCTCTGCCGTGGCTGTCGCCGATGCTTCGGCTGCTGGAGCGGTGGATCCCGCCGTTGTCCCGGCGGCGGGAGCACCGGCGTCGGGATTCAGGACCAGCTGCGCCGAGACCGGGGCGCCCTTGGCGACCGAGCCGGCCATGATCGCCGCAGCCAGCGGGGACAGCAGCACCTTGCCCTGGCCAATCATGGATGCGGCGTGTTCCGTGCCCTGGGCTTCGCCGGGAACGGAGCCCAGGAAGGCTTCCGCCCCGAGCTTGGGCGCCTCAACCGCAACACCCATGGATGTGGCGGCAGCTTCAAGCTGGCCCTGCGAGACCGAGTCGCGCTGCGAGATGAAGGCAGTGTTGCAGGAGTGCGCAAAGGCGTCCCGCAGTGTGACCGCGCCCAGGGAGGTCTCGGGGTAGCCTTCGGAGTTCTTGAAGGTCCGTCCGTCCACTGTGAGCGTCGGGGTGCACTGGACGGTGGAGTCCGGCGTCATCCCGTTGCGGAACATTGCGAGGGAATCCACCATTTTGAAGATGGAGCCCGGTGCGTACTGTCCCAGCATGGCGGTGTTGTAGCCGTTGCTGCCGGGCCCGGAGGCCGCTGCCAGCACGGCCCCGCTGGAGGGGCGAAGCGCCACGATGGCTGACGCAGGCCCCACTTTTTCCAGGGTGGTTTCAGCCAGTGACTGCAGCCGCGGATCGAGCGTGGTCTTCAGTGGTGTCCCGGGCTTGGGTGCAACCTGGAAGAGAACGCGACGGGGGTCCGTTCCTGCGGACTGGATCTGTTCGCGGGTCAGGTCCGCCCGCTGCGCGCGGATGACGACGGCGTCCGATCCACGAAGCTGTTTGTCGTACTGCTGCTGGAGCCCGCCGATGCCGGTGACATCGCCTGCGGCCAGGGCACCTTTCGACGCGTCGATCTGTTCGGCCGTGGCTTCGCCAACGGAACCAAGGACTGCGCGCGCAAACGTCCTGCTCGGGGCCAGGGGAATCGACGCCGGAATTCCCCGGGCGCCGGGAATGGCCTGGATTTGCTCATCAGAGATGGTCCGGCCTTCTTCACGCAGGGTGATCGCGGGAACAAAGGCCTGCGCCCCGGCGGACTTGACCTGCTGCACGTAAGCGGCCGGGTCCACCCCTACCAGTGCTGCCAGCTTGCCTGCGGAATCGGCCGGGTCTGCCGCGCCCAGCTGGGGCTTGTCGATGCCCACATTCAGCACGGGCCGGTAGGTCACCAGCGGGACGTCACCGGCACCAAGGATGTCGGCGCGTTGGGGGGACTGGGATCCTTTGGTCACGATCTCGCTGTCCGCAAGGCCTGGTGCCAGGATGGCCGGGTCCCAGACGGTGAGCCATTTGTCGCCGGACTTCTTGAAGTTCGCCGCGATGGTGTATTTCCACTCAGCATCGCCGAGCTTCCATGTGTAGTTCAAGGGGGCGGACGCCTTGTCGCCGTCCAGCGTCAGGCCGCCGGCCTGGACCTCGGGCTTTTGCGGGTCCAGGGCCGCAAAGACCTGGTGCAGCTGGTCGTTGGCCGACGCCGCGTCCTTGCCTTCGAAAGCTACGGACCCTACGTCCAGCGCCGAGACCGCGGCGGCCAGTTGTTGTGCCGCGGTTTCTGCCCCGGATTTTCCGTCATCGCAGGCCACCAGGGAGGTTCCGAGAATGAGCGCAGCTACGGCAAGCGAAAGTTTTGTTGATTTCCCCATCGCGCCATTATCCCCCGGGCCGGACGCGGGCAATGCCAACCGGCCGCCAGGACGTGCGGACCCCGGGAACTTAGTGCCGGGGAACCTGGGAGAGTCCCAACTCCGGGACCGGCAGCCTGAAGATGTCCTTGAGGGCATGCTTTGCCGCATGCATCCCCGGCATGCCTGTCACCCCCGGCCCCGGTGGGGTCGACGACGAGCAGAGGTAGACGCCCAGCAGCGGCGTCCGCCACGGGACAGGGGAGACGACCGGCTTCTGGATAAGCCCCCGGACGTCCATCACGCCCGCACTGAAGTCGCCCCCGACGTAGTTGCGGTTGTACTCAGCCAGCTCCGCCGCGGTGATGACGTGCGATTCCACCACCAGGTCGCGGAACCCCGGCGCGAACCGTTCCAGCTGCGCCACCACCTGGCTGGTCATGTCCTTTGTTGAGCCGGAGGGAACATGGCAGTAGGTCCACAGTATGTGCCGTCCCGCCGGAGCGCGGCTGGAGTCGAAGCGGGAGGGCTGGGCGACGAGAACGTACGGCCGCTCGGGATGGCGTCCGGCACTGACCTCGTTTTCCGAGCGCGCCAGTTCCGCCCGTGTACCGCCCACGTGCACCGTGCCGGCGTCGGAAAGCCCGGCGGCCTGCCACGGAACCGGCCCGGAGAGGATGAAGTCCACCTTGCAGGAGCCGTTGCCGTAGCGGAAACGCTCCAGTGGCCGCCGGTAGTGGCCGGGGAGCGAGTCCCCCGCCATGTTCAGCAGTCCCTGGGGGGCCACGTCCAGGAGGGTGGCCCGGGCGGCAGGAAGCTGCTCCAGCCGGTCGATCGGGGTTCCAGTGTGGATGACCCCGCCGTGGGCGCGGATGTCCTCGGCCAGTGCTTCGGCGATTGATGCGGAGCCGCCGCTGGGGATGGGCCACCCACCGGCGTGCCCCAGGGCACCGAGCATGAGCCCGGCCCCGGCGGCTGCGAGGGAGGGCAGATGGGAGATGGCGTGCGCGGCCACACCGCTGAGGAGAGCCGGCGCAAGTTCTTCCCGGAACCTGGCGTTCCACAGTCCGGTTCCCTGTTCCAGGGTCCGTAGTCCGTAAATTCCGGCCACCAGGGGGTTCCGTGGGATCCGGAGTAGCTGGTTCTGCGTAAAGTCCATGACGTCGTCGATGTGCTGGACCAACGGTTCCATGAGCCGTCGGTAGGCGGGGCCGTCCTGTCCCAGTTCCGCCGCGGTCCTGTCCAGCGATTTGTAGGCCAGCGCTGCGCGGCCGCCGTCCAGTGGCGAGCCGAAGGACACTTCCGGGGTGACCAGATCCACCCGCCGGGGCAGTTCGAAGGCACGGAAGAAAGGGGATGCCACGGCCATTGGATGCACGGCGGAGCAGACGTCATGGAAGTGCTCCGGCTGCATCAGCTCGGTGGTCCGGGTTCCGCCGCCGATTTTCGTGGCTGCCTCGAAGACCTCCACCGAGAGTCCGGCGCGTGCCATGACTGCTGCTGCCGAGAGCCCATTGGGACCGGAGCCTACTACCGCGACATCAGGCATGGGACCTTGCTTTCGAATGAGCGAGCGAAACGGCAGGCCGGCGCGGGTTCGGACGGAACCGGTCGGGTGCGTTGGCGAAAGGGCCGCCGTGCGGGTCATCAAGATGGTGGCGCCGGATGGGGTCGTACGTGGGGTTGTAGATATCCCAGACGACGCGTGCCATGAGGTAGCCCACCGCGGCCATGTGTGCGGCTACGGCGAGGACGTAGTAGGGCATGTCCAGGTTGTGCTGGGAAGAACCTGCGCTGGTCACCTGACCAAGGTACATCCAGATTGCGGCCCAATGCAGGGCTTCGATGCCCTGCCAGACCAGGAAGTCGCGCCACCGCGGCCTGGCCAGGGCCAGCAGCGGAATGAGCCACACCACGTACTGCGGCGAATAGACCTTGCTGGTCATGATGAAGGCAGCCACGATAAGGAATGCGAGTTGGGCCAGGCGCGGGCGGCGGCGGGCCGTCAGGGCTACAGCGGCAATGCCGGCGCAGGCCGCCACAAAGAGCCCCGCGGACAGGACGCTGACCCCTTCGGCACCCAGCCCGGACCAGCCCAGCCTGTCCGCCACAAGGTTGTAGGCGAACCAGGCCGAGCTGTACCCGGCACCCCGTTCGGCGCTGTACTGGAAAAAATAGGTCCAGCCGGAAAAGTTGGCGAGGGCGAACGGCAGGTTGACCACCAGCCACGTGGCACCCGCGCTGCCGGCGGTCACCAGCAGCGGGCGCCATCTTCCCGTGCGCACCGCAAGCAGCAGGATGGCCCCGAGCACCAGCACCGGATACAGCTTGGTAGCCGTGGCCAGGCCGATCAGCACCCCGGCGGGAACAAGGCGCTGCCGGGCGAAAAAGTACATGCCCAGCGCCAGGAGGAACACCGCCCAGAGATCCCAGTTGATGGTTCCGGCCAGCACGATTCCCGGCGCAACCGCCACCATGGCGGCGTCCCAGGGGCGGCGGCCGGGCATGCGGGCGATCACCAGAACGGTGAGCATGGCCACCACCGCCAGCAGCACGGTGTTGATATCGAAGTAGGCCAGCGCCCGGGCGTTGGCATCTCCGCCAGGCACCAGCCATGCCGTCAGCCCCGCAATCAACCCGAGGAGCACCGGGTATTCGAATTGGCTGCCGCTGCCCAGGATGGGAAAGATTCCTGCCGCCATGCCACGGTTCCGGAACAGCTCGGGGAAGTCCGAGTAGCAGGTGGCATAAAACTGCGTGGGCGTCTCCCACCCGTTGACCCTGCAATATCCCTTCAGCAGGATCCCCAGCAGGGCGGCCAGCGCCGTGAGGACCACGAGCACCCGCTCCACAGTGAAGATGCCCGGGGTGACCACGCCGGGATCGGCCCTGGTGCCCAGCGGGCCGCCGATCACCTCCGTGAATTTCCGCAACAGGGCATCACTGCGGCTGGGCACCACGATGCGGGGCCGTCGTCCATCCTCCGGCGGCTGGGTCTCGTGCATGGGATCGAGCTTACAGCCGGCCCCTTCCCCCAGGACCGGGACCGGCTGTCAGCGCAGGCCGCCTACCTGCTGGTGCATCAGCACGAAGACGTCATTCCGATGCTGCTCCAGCAGCTCAATGTTCAGGGAACTGCGGCGCAGCAGGGGGCGGGACAGAAGTCTCATGATTCTTTGCATCAAAGGAAACCACCTCCTTTCTTCAAACTTCAGGCAGGAAAAAATTGCATGGCGGATCAGCGCCGCTTTTCGTCTGCAAAAGCCCGTGAATCACGGCAAGGAGATTCCCGAAAGGGAATTAAAGGGAATTGTGCGGAAAGCACAATTAAATGGATCGCCTGTAAAGTCCTCCGAATACATGACTGTTCGGAGGCAAAGTGAGGGCTGCATCAGCGGCTGGTCTGCGGAGTCAGCAGAAGCATGTCCGTTCGGACGTAAAAGGAACCTGAGCAGCGGTCCCGCCGGAAAGGCTGGCGCCGGTTAGCGGCGTCGCAGCAAGCCCGGGGAGACGGCAGGCCGCCCGGTGCCCGAATTGACCGAGGCAACGCATGCGGAATCAGCAAAAGCCGGGAATGCATTGACGGTGGCATTCCATTCGCCAGTCAAAGTCATCATTATCCCAACCTCCTTCTTTGCTGTCCGCTGCGTGGATTGCGATGCGGCCTGGAACCCAGGCCGATCACCATGGGGTCAGGAATAAAGGTATCGCAGGATTCGGCGAATTGCCAGCAATTCGCAGAGGAAAAAGTAGAACTTTCCGGAAAGAAAGGTTTACAGGCCCCAACGGACAATAGCGGGTGTCTTTTTATCCCAGCCCAGGGTGCAGACCTTGGCCGTCCCCAGGACAAAGTGCCGGCCCTCCGCAGGCGGCAGTTCCAGCCAGCGCGCGGTGAGGATCCGGGAGAAATGCCCGTGCGCCACGATCAGCACGTTATCCATCCCGGATTCCAGGATCCGGCCGATAATCTTGTCCGCCCTGGCGGCGACCTCGTCCAGCGTCTCACCGTTGGGCACGCCATGGGTCCAGATCAGGTAGTCGGGGTTGTCCTTGCGGATCAGGTCGGAGCTGATCCCTTCGTAGTCGCCGTAGTTCCACTCCACGGCCAGCGGCTCGTGCCGGGCGTCGGGGAAGCCGGCAAGTTCGGCGGTCCGCCGTGCCCGGCGCAGCGGCGAGGTGAGCACCAGGTCGAAATCAACGCCGTCCAGCACCTTCCGGGCCTCGACGGCCTGCTGTTCGCCTTCCACGGTCAGCGGGAGATCGGTCAGGCCGGTGTACTGCCCGCTTTTGGACCACTCGGTCTCACCGTGGCGGAGGATCCAGAGTTGCGGGCGCGGGGCAAAGGCGGGGTTGGTCACTTGGACTCCTCAACGGGTGAAGGTTCGACGACGGCGGGAGAGGCTTCGGCCCCAGGTCCTGCAGGTGCTGATTCAGGCTGTTCCGCCCACCAGCGGAGCAGGCGTGCCTCCGCTTCTTCGGTGGGCAGCGGTCCGTATTCCATCCGTTCATTTAGAAGGAATTTGTAGGCGCGGCCCACCACGGGCCCGGGCTTGAGTCCCAGCAGCGCCATGATCCGCGCACCGTCCAGGTCCGGGCGCACGGCGTCCAGGGACTCCTGTTCCCGGAGGGCGGCAATCCGTGCTTCAAGGTCGTCGTAGGCGAAGGCCAGGCGTTCGGACTTTCGCTGGTTCCTGGTGGTGACGTCGGAGCGGGTCAGCCGGTGCAGGCGTTCGAGCAGCGGCCCGGCGTCCGTGACATAGCGCCGGACGGCGGAGTCGCTCCAGCCGGCGTCGCCGTAGCCGTAGAAGCGCATATGGAGTTCCACCAGCCGCGCCACGGCCTTGGTGGTGTCGTTGTCGAACCGCAAAGCCTTCATCCGCTTGCTGGTGAGCTTGGCACCCACCATGTCGTGGTGGCGGAAGCTCACCGCGCCGCCCGGTTCGAAGCGGCGCGTGGCCGGCTTCCCGACGTCGTGCATCAATGCTGCAAAGCGCAGCACGAAGTCCGGCCCGGGCACAGGGCCCTCCACGTCCGTTTCAAGCTCGGCTGCCTGTTCCAGGACCTGCAGGGAGTGCTGGTAGACGTCCTTGTGCCGGTGGTGCTCGTCGGATTCGAGGCGGAGGGCGGAGACCTCGGGCAGCACGTGCTCGGCCAGGCCGGTGTCCACCAGGAGGTCGATGCCTGTCCGGGGGCGGGACCCACAGACCAGCTTGACCAGTTCGTCCCGCACCCGCTCCGCGGAAATGATCTTGATCCGGTCGGCCATGCCCGTCATGGCATCCCGGACGTCGTCGCTGACGGTGACCCCCAGCTGGGCGGCGAACCGGGCCGCACGCATCATGCGCAGCGGGTCGTCAGAGAAGGATGCTTCCGGCGAACCCGGGGTGGCCAGCACGGAGGCGTGGAGGTCCCGCACACCGCCGAAAGGGTCCACCAGCTCCATGGAAGGCAGCTTGAGGGCCATGGCGTTGATGGTGAAATCCCGGCGCAGCAGGTCGTCGGTCAGCGAGGAACCAAAAGCCACCACTGGTTTCCGGGAGTCGGGATCGTAAGCCTCTGCCCGGTAGGTGGTGATCTCGATCTGGAATCCGGCCTTTCGCATGCCGATGGTGCCGAAGGCCCGGCCGATCTCCCAAAAGTTGTCGGCCCACTTCTTGATGAGTGCCACAGTCTGGTCCGGGGTGGCGTCAGTGGTGAAGTCCAGGTCGGGGGAGGTCCGGCCCAGGAAGAGGTCGCGCACCGGACCGCCCACAAGCGACAGCTCGTGGCCGGCGTCCACGAAGCGCTGCCCGAGCTCCAGGACCACCGGGGGCACCTTGAAGTCGACAGTGTGGGAATCAGTCTTGTGATGTGCGTGCGCCATAGTTCCTTAAGCTTGGCAGAAACCTGCGCCTTGGCAGTCCAAAAACGCGTCACGATCCGCGCTGATTGGCCCTCCCCTCCGGAAAGTGCGTCATATCCCGTCCATGTTGGTGTCATGTTCCGGTCATCACGGGAGGGCAACAGTCGTTAGAGTGGACTCCATGGCCCATCCAGTACCGAGCGCTCCAGGCAGGAGGACAAACGCACCATTGCCGTCGGCAATCGGTGCGCACGTTGCCCCTGCCCAGCATTCGGCACCGGCATCGCTGCCCACGGTGGAGGAAGTCTCCGCCGGGGGCGTTGTGGTGGACACGTCCGACGCCGAATTGAGGGTGGCGATTATTGCCCGCCTTAACAGGGGTGGACGCCTTGAGTGGTGCCTGCCCAAAGGTCATCCGGAGGGCAAGGAAAACAACGAAGAGGCCGCGGTCCGGGAAATTGCCGAGGAAACGGGCATCGAGGGGACCATCCTGGCACCGCTGGGCAGCATCGACTACTGGTTCACCGTCAGCGGCCACCGGGTCCACAAGACCGTGCACCATTACCTCCTGCGCGCCACGGGCGGCGAGCTCACCATCGAGAACGATCCCGACCAGGAAGCCGTAGACGTCGCCTGGGTGCCTATCCAGGAGCTGGCCCGGAAGCTGTCCTTCCCCAACGAACGCCGCATCGCCGACCTCGCCCGCGAGGTCCTGCCCGGGCACCTCTAAGCCAGCCCGCCGCCGTCGCCATTGCGGTGTTAAGTGCCGGCGGGTGAGACGATGAAGTCGATGTCAGCTACCAACTTTCCTTCCGACCGGTCCGGCCGGCCCGATGACGCCGCACCTGACGGCGTGCCCCCAGAGCCGGCAGCCCCGGACCTCGCGGAGCCCGCAGCGGCAGGCGTCAGCGAGACCCGTTCCAGCGCCATCATGGCTGCGGGTACGCTCGTGTCCCGTTTCCTGGGCTTCGGCAAGACCTGGATGCTCGGCACCGCCCTGGGCCTCGGTTCAACGGTCAATGACACGTTCATCAACGCCAACAACCTGCCCAACCTGATCTTCCTCCTGGTGGCCGGCGGCGTGTTCAACGCCGTGCTGGTACCTCAGATCATCAAGGCCAGCAAGGCCCCGGACAGGGGAGCGGACTACATCAGCCGGCTGCTGACACTCGCTGTCCTGCTCCTGTTCGGCCTGACGGCTCTGGTCACCCTGGCGGCACCGGGGGTCATCGAACTGACCACCCAGGGCTACTCGCCACAGCAAAAAGCCCTCGCGGTCACCTTTGCCTTCTGGTGCCTCCCGCAGATCTTCTTCTACGGCCTCTACGCCCTGCTTACCCAGGTCCTGAACGCCAACGGCGCGTTCGGCCCTGCCATGTGGGCGCCCATCCTGAACAATGTGGTGGCCATCGCAGGCCTGGGGATGTTCATTTGGGTTTTCGGCACCAACGAGTTCAGCCGGCACACTTTGGACAACTGGGGGTCCACGCAGACGCTGCTGATCGCCGGGTTCTCCACCATTGGTGTGCTGTCGCAGACTGCCATCCTGCTGGTGCCGGTTTTCCGTCTGAAGCTGGGACTCCGGCCGCGTTTTGGCTGGCGCGGCGTGGGCCTGGGCCACGCGGCCAGGCTGAGCGTGTGGACGCTCCTGACGGCCGCCGTCGGGCAGCTGGCCTTCCTGTATGTCATGCGTATCGCCACCATCCCCGGTGCGGAGCGTATCCGGCTGCAGCAGGCGGGGGACCCCTCGGCGTCCACCCTTCCCGGCAACGCGGTCCTTGAAGTCGCCAGCCAGCTGTACCTGCTGCCCCATTCGATCATTGCGCTGTCCCTGGCCACCGTGCTGTTCAACCGCATGACCCGAGCCTCCCAGGAGGGCAACCGGGCGGAACTGCGGGATGCCCTGTCGCACGGGCTGCGGACCATGGCCGTAGCCACTGTTTTTGGTGCCTTGGCGCTGTTCGCCCTGGCAGGTCCGCTGGGCATGTTTTTCTCGGGCGGCCTGCGCCAGGACGGCGTCATGCTGGCCCAGACGCTGACCATCCTGGCCCTCAGCACCCCGTTCATGAGTGCCAACTTCATGATGTCCCGCGTGTTCTACGCCAACGAGGACGCCCGCACGCCCTTCTACGTCCAGCTGCTCCTCGCCGTGGTGTACGTGGCCGGCGCCTTCGCCATCCAGTTCCTGCCGGTGGGCCGGATCATCTACGCAGTCGCCGTCCTGTATATGGTGGGCAACATCCTGTCCGTGGTCATCAGCGCATTCTTCCTGCGCCGCATGCTGGGCAGCCTCGACGGTCCGCGGATTGCCAACTCGTACATCCGCATGGGGTACGCGGCCCTGGGTTCGGCCATCGCCGGTGCCGTTGCCCTGTGGCTCATGGGCAGCTACAACCCCGACGGCTTCGCGTGGAGCGGGCGCCTCCAGGCGCTGGTGACGCTCGTGGTGGCGGGCCCGGTCATGCTGGCCGTCTACTTCCTCCTCCTTCGCGTGTTCCGCGTCTCTGAACTGAGCGACATGCTCCGGCCCCTGCTGGGAAGGTTTGGCCGGGGTGGCCCGGCTTCCGCTCCGGAAGCCGGGGACGCGCCGTCGCCCTCTCCCTCCGCCGGTCCCTCCGCTGACCGCCCGGAACGGGCCACAACATCCGTGGACACCGGCCTCATTCCCCGAATTTCCGGGGAGTTCGACGCCGTGTCCTTCCGTGCCGGCCCAGATCCCCAACGAGGGGCCCGCCGCCAGGACACGTACGACGACGGTGCGCGGCAGGGTGCCGAAGGAGCCTACCTGCCGGGCGAGGACCAGCCAAGCACCGCACGGGGCGGCCTGCTGAGTGAACAGATTCCACTTCCCGGCCGGCGCACCTACCAAGGCAAGGCCGGCGAGAACCCATTTTTCAGCAGCCGGCGGAAGCGCAGAAAGTAGCCCATGTGTGTCCCGGCGGCCGTCTTCTCCGCGGCCGTCCGTAGCGGATCGGCTAGGATCGAACAGGTACAGGGGTAGTTGCATTCAGGGTTTGCCGTGCGCGGCGCCTGAAGGGCGGTTGCGTCATCGAGGCCGGCGATCCCGGACAGTCTAGGAGGAACACGTGTCCAACCCGATCGATGTCGGATCAGTACTGGGCGGCCGGTACAAGGTCACCGCCACAGTGTTGGCTTCGCACGACCACGATCTGGTGCTGGACGGTGTGGACCAGGTCCTCAACCGCCCGGTCAGCATCCTGGTTGCCGGGCCGGAGAACACGGAACAGGTTGCGCAGAGTGCCCGTGAAGTGGCCACCGGCGAACGTCCCGGAACGGTGCAGGTCCTGGACCTTGGCGTGACCGAGGACGCCACCTACCTCATCACAAACCACACTTCCGCCGCCGACCTGCTGGACCTGGTGGTGGCCCCCAGCCCGCCGTACGTGGAGCCGTTCTTCACCGACACCTTGGGCAGCGAGATTTTCGGGCAGGCGCGGTCGCACGAGCCCGAGCCGTACGACGAAGAAGACCACGTCGAGGCAGGCTACATCAGCTACGCCGATTCGCACCCTAACCAGGTTGATCCCTACCGTTCAGCTCCGGACGTCCCGCCCAGGCCTCCTGTCCGTCCCGCTGCCCGGCAGCCCGCACCGACGGGCCGGACCGGAGCGGCTGCAGCCGCTGCTGCTGGTGCCGCCGGTGCTACCGCGGCTTCCGGTGCCGCCGCGGCTTCGAAGACGGGGACGGGCGCCTCCCGGATAGACCCTAATGCCACTGCTGCACAGCCGATCGCCCATAACCCTGCAACCGCGTCCGGGCCGGCACGCTCCGCGGATACAGACACTGGCCCGAACGATACTGCTCCTGCGGGCAACTCTTCGGCAGAGGCCCAGCCATCCGTTGCGGAACGCAAGCCGAAGGTGTCCCTGTGGTCCAACGACGACTATGCCCAGGCTGGGGACCAGGAGCCGTACGAGGACATTGATGAGGCCCCGCAGGAGCCGCGCCCGGTCAAGAGCAAGTCAGCCCTGTTCGCCCGTGCGGCGGCACCCGCTGCCACCGGTGTCTCGTTTGCTGACCGCGATGACTACAACGATGACCAGGAAGAGTCCGAAAACCAGCCCCGATCCATGCGTTGGCTGGTGGGCGGTCTACTGGCTGTTGTCCTGATTGCCGGCCTGATCTTCGCCGTCACCAACCTCGGAAGCCTTTTCACGTCGGAACCGCAGGCCAAGCCTACTGCTGCGCCTGTTACCAGCACTGCACCGCAGGCCTCTGCGCCGGCAACGCAGGCAGCTCCGTCCGCGCCCCCTGTTGTTCCGCCGGTCATCGAGAGCGTCACCAGGCAGGGGAATTTCGACTTCGCCGCCACGTTCGACGGCGACCTGATCAAGGCATACGACGGTAACGCCGCCAGCTACTGGTCGGACATGGAGTTCGCGACGGAGAACTGGGGCGGTCTGGCACCCCAGGGTGTCCCGCTCGTAGTGAAATTGAAGGGCACCGCCACCATCTCCGCCATCACGCTCTCCCAGCTCGGAGGATCGGGTGGCAACATCACCGTCTACACCAACGACCGGCCTTCCATGGACGGAGCCAAGGCAGTGGGAACGAACAGCTTCACATCCACTGACTTGAACATGCCCCTCCCGGAACCCGTCCAGGCGCAGTACGTGATCGTCTCCATTAACTCCCTGCCCAAGCTTGCGGCGCCCAAGACCCGGTATGGCTACGGCCTCCGGCTTGCTGAGATCAAGGTCCAGTAGAGCTTCGTCACCACGGCACCCTGCTGCTGCAATCAGGCCCGCAGCAGCAGGGAATGTAGTCTCGAAAGAGTGCCCTCCGGCCACTGGAACTCTGTCTTCCGCAATGGCTTACGTTGCCTGGGCGCTGGAATATTCAGCATGCCGACGCAGTTGTGCCATGTGGCCGGCCTCCACGGGGAGGCGAGTCGAACAAGGAAGAGGTTCACGGTCCAGTGACCATCGAAGAGAAGACGGCGTCGGACGTTCGCGACGTCATTATTGTGGGCTCGGGCCCCGCGGGCTATACGGCAGCCGTCTACACGGCCAGGGCAAACCTCAAACCCTTGCTGCTGGCTGGCTCGGTGACCGCCGGCGGAGAACTGATGAATACCACGGACGTGGAGAATTACCCCGGGTTTCCCGAGGGCATCATGGGCCCGGACCTGATGGAAAACTTCGAGAAGCAGGCGGCGCGGTTCGGCACGGACATCCAGTTCGAGGATGTGACTGCCCTGGAGCTCGACGGGCCCGTCAAGACTGTCACCATCGGTACGGGGGAGACCTTCAAGGCAAAGGCAGTCATCCTCTCCACTGGTTCTGCCTACCGCGAGTTGGGCCTGCCCAACGAAAAGCGGCTTTCGGGACACGGTGTTAGCTGGTGTGCAACCTGCGACGGTTTTTTTTTCAAGGATCAGGACATAGCTGTCATCGGGGGTGGTGACTCGGCGATGGAGGAGGCCCTGTTCCTCACCAAGTTCGCGAAGTCCGTAACGGTTGTTCACCGCCGTGACTCGCTGAAGGCTTCGAAGATCATGGCCGACCGTGCTCTCGCGCACGACAAGATCAAATTTGTCTGGAACAGCACCGTGGATGACATCCTGGGACTGGACAAGGTCACCGGTTTGCGGTTAAAGAACCTCTTGGACGGGTCAGTGTCCGATCTCGCCGTTACAGGCGTGTTCGTGGCTATCGGCAATGACCCCCGTACCGACCTGGTTAAGGGTGTCTTGGAGCTGACCCCGGAGGGGACCATCGCCGTCGAGGGGAGGAGTTCCCGGACCAGCCTCCCTGGCGTCTTTGCAGCCGGTGACGTCGTGGATCCCACGTACCGGCAGGCGATCACTGCCTCGGGTTCGGGGTGTGTGGCGGCTATCGATGTGGAGCATTACCTCGCAGACCTGAACGCGTAGTCTGCGCAACTGTTGATTCGAGAGAAAGATAAGGTTATGAGCAACGCTAAAAATGTAACTGATGCCAGTTTCGGTACTGATGTCCTGTCCGCCGACAAGCCGGTAATCGTTGATTTCTGGGCCGAGTGGTGCGGCCCTTGCCGCAAGCTCGGGCCCATCCTGGACGAAATCTCCGTTGAGTATGGCGAGAAAGTGGACGTGGTCAAGGTCAACGTCGATGACAACCCTGCAATCGCAGCGCAGTACGGCATCACCTCTATTCCTGCCGTCTACCTCTTCCAGGGCGGTGAGGTGAAGAACACCGTTATTGGTGCCAAGCCGAAGCAGTTCTTCGAAAAAGAGTTCTCGGACGTCCTGTCCTGACGCTTTTCGTCCCCGGACTGCCATCTGACCTCAAGGTTTAGTGCAGGGACGGGGTTGTGGAGTGGCCATCGCCTTTCGGCGGTGGCCACTTTTGTATGTCCCGGGCATACAGGGCTGTGGGCGCACCGCCAGAATATATGGACTCTCTTGGTCGGTAAGCAAGATGAAGAGTCGAAGACTTGCTGCTCCTGCACGTCTATGTTTCACGTGAAACAGTGATCGTCGTTGCCCTCTTGTCGCCTTCTGGGAGAACAGACCTCATCATCACGGACGGGCTCTGGCCTGCGAGGCCATCCAACTCGGCCATGGTCGGTGTCGGCGGTTACCCGGGACCATCTGAGGTTCGGCCTTCTGCACTCCTAGGCAATCGTCGCTTTCACATGTTGTCCTACGCCCGGAGGTAGGCTCTGGCGCCAGCCGGGAGGCATGCAGCCCACTCAGCAGGATGCAACATCGACTGGGGTCGGCGCAGCGTGGCCTCCTGCCAATTCCGCTTCTACGCAGTCTCCTGGAAGCTATTTCACGTGAAACTGCTTGCATCCAGGGGTTGCGCTCAGGCCGTGCGGGCAGAACCGCACGCAGAACCGAAGGGAAACAGATAGCAAAAGTATTCGGACCTTTTCCCACGACTATCAGGACGTGTAGGGTCGCTCAGTCAATCCAGGCCGCGGTGCCTTTGTTGGATCGTCAATAGCTCGAGAGAGTGCAGCTGCATGCCGTGAGGCGGGTCGGAGTGACCTGGAGGGGGAGGAACCTGATGGCGCGCGGGGAGTTCGAAACATTATAGGCATGAGCTCTCCCGTCCGCCCTCCGGGGCATAGCTGGTGATGCACCGCGACTGTTACAGCAGGTCCTAAACGTGTAGTACGGCGACCTGCAGTCTGCAGGCGCGACTCGCGCGAGTAAACCTCTCTGACGCAAAGGATCCATAGGCCCTATCTGTGCTCAAAGATGGGGTGCCGCGTCGGACGGTCAATCAGGCAGCGCAACACTGCTAGCCATAGGCACGGTTGGAAGGTGCTGGCCTATTCCTGCTGCGAAAGAGCGCAACCAACAGCAAAACGGTCTATAACCCAATCTTGTAGGGAAAGATGACGACCAAGCCCACTTGCCTGGCTGGCCGGTCTCCATCTTCCTGCCTCGATCTGCTATAGCTCCATGACCGGTGCACCCCACAAGTCAGCACAATCGTACGCTCCAACTGTCCAGGAGAGATTGAGTACCAGCGGCTGCCCACAGTAACGACTGACCGAACTACACACGGCCTAAGACCTCCACCGCGGTATAGCGTGCAGTTGGCCCATCTAGGACTCCGTGATTCACGTAAAACACCGGCTTGCGCGGAGACGGTAGCCAGCGAGGAAGCCCCAAAGGTTCGGACGTTTCACGTGAAACAATCACCCGTGTGCTGCGCGTCAACGTGTACGAGAAGCCGAGGCAGCACCTATGGCGGCCTAACTGGAGGTTGCCGTTGTGCTCTTGTTGATTGCACTATCCTAGTCCTGGCCCCAAGCAAGGAATCCGGTGACGGGGAACTGCTCCTGCAAGCGAAGCTGGCGAGGCACTCGTACCTACACGGACAGGTGCCGTCTGCTTTTCGTCGCTAGCTGCCCTGGATGGGGAAAACGGAGAGCCGTTCAGGGAACGGCCGTCGGGCTTTTGCAGGCCGCCACACCCAACGAGGTCATGCCCTGGCGGTCACCATTGGTCAAGGTGAACCGCCCCCATAGGTTTGAAGACGCCACCCTGTGCCCTTGGTTGTGCTTAAGGAAGATCACGGGGCTTCATTTCTATGCCTCGAGATATTTATACGTTCTATAGAGGAAGGCGGTTGCCCATATCACCCGATCGGCCCCTATCACCGCCACAGAGGGCCCTGCCGACTCCGCGGTGCAGGTTGCGCCGCAGGAAGACCCCAAGGGTCCCGCCTTCAGTGCTCGACCTTATCCACAAGGTTATCCACCGCTACCCACCCTGCCTCTCCACAGCCTTTTCCACAGGCAAGCGCGGTCTACCTGCCATGAGTCAGGGCTACGGGGGCGCAGATATGGTCAGTATCACGCACCGCGCGAGCGGGCATACGAACCACAAACGCCGCCAGTAGCTCGCAGCTCACACGTGGTCGCAGTCTTGGTGAGGCGAAAACACCTCGTAACGAGCGATTAGCGCTCTTCAACTGCCCTAGTTGCGCAGGTCGCTGCTGTTTCACGTGAAACGGTACGCACCCCGGAGGTCCACGCCGGCGGTGAGAAGAGGGTGAGCGGGTACGACGGGCCTGTCTTACAAGAATCAGTGCGTCCATCAATGGCACAGTGGCCTTCATATATCCACAGCGTTATCCACAGGGATATCCACCGGCATAGCAACTTGAAAAGAACGCTCGAGGCGCCCTGAGGCTTACCGATACGTGGCAGGCGAAACCAGCGGAGGAAGGCATCCTTGCTTCACACCCTGCAACCTACAGGCACCCGCCAACTGCCGGCCGGGCTCGGTGGTGAACCAGCGCGGCGACCGAGCTACTAGTCAGTGGCGCTCAGAACGTCGTCGACTTAAGAACCCCCGCCTGGACCACATCGCTTGCCGACCCCAGCATCCAACGCCGCCAAACAACGGCGCTCTGGGCTAGGAGTCTGTAGGAACGGGGCACGCCGTCCCACGAGAACCGCCGACGCGGACCAGGGGCCAGACCAGTCCTGACTATGAGCCACGGATCCTTACCGCCCCAACGGCTCAGCACTAGGCAGAGCGACCACCAAAGCGTAGGACACCGGGTGCCACTGCACGCAATGCGGCAGCTAGCTGAGGGAGGGGTCGAGAACACTGGGAAGTTCACTGGAAGCATTGCGATCCATGCGGATGAGCCAAGGACACCTGTAGCGCATTGGGGCGCTCCGCGTACGTCATGACCAATACTGCTTCGGGACGAGACCGTGGATACCGACGGCGGAACGGACGCAGCCGAGAGCCGGCGGCCCCCGGGTGGGGGAAAGCGTCTAAACGAGTGTCAATATCCATCCCCGGCTGCAGTGCAGAGGCCTTCAGATCCTCGTAGGACGCCTTTGCTCCTGCAGCGCAGTGAAGCCGGCGGGGAGAGAGGGACACTGCACGGACGCTGCGGGGGCACTGCATCACCGTTTCACGTGAAACACCGGACGGCAAGATACGTTGCAACGCCTCCATCTGTCCGCGCTTGCACCCTTCCAGGCCCCAAGGTCTGGCCGTGGCGACAGCAGCGCAGATCGCTCTAGCCGCTACAAAGTCAATTTCTGGTGAGTCCAAACACGCAGGCCGGGATCCAGAGGCATTGCGATTACTTTGCACGCAGCATTCCGCAACCCCAGCCGTCCAGAGTTTCACATGAAACATACGGCACCCCGGCGGGTATGGCAGGCAAGGCACCGCTGGCTGGCCCTCGGTGAAAGACCCTGCATACCAGTGTTGGTGCGCCGCCGAGCAACCTCGGGCTAGACACAGGGGCAATTGCCAGCCGATGACCGCAATTCCGGGCGGACACTTGCAGGACCAGCTTCGACAACGAGATCGTAGTCAGCGAAGGCGCCTCGGCGGCAAGCGGCATTAAGCCCAATTCCTTCCCTGAGGAGGCCCAGGTGCTCGAACGGCGTCAGGATGTGCTGCTTGAAGGGGGCGACAAAAGGGATGGAGGCACGCCAAGGCTCACGCTTCGACTTTGGCCGCTGCCTTCAGCTACTGCACATCTGCAGATATCTCGCGTGTGCACACTTCAGTTGCCTCAACATCGACCGTGTAGTGCGCCCCACCGGCTTCAAACTCCGCAGCGTCTCTTCCGGACTACCGTGTCGCAACGAACTCCGCAAAACCACTGTCCATGGCCAGCAGGGCGCGCCAAGGTTGCCGTCAGAAGATAGAACGACAATGTGCAGCTGCTTACCTACAAAAGTGAAGACCGCCGGAGTGGATCTACTAGTGCGGTGACATCTAAAACCCGGCCCGTGCAGGCATCGCTTGCGGGGGAGTAGGCCCATCCGCAGGTGCGTCAGGAGCACGCAGCTCGGCTCAGGAATTCCCCGTCGTTTCACGTGAAACATCACAAGGGGCGCCGACCCACTGACAGGAAATTTCAAGCAAGGCACCAAACGGCACCGCACCAAGCATCCGCACTGGAGGGCGTAGCAAGTTGCCGGCCTTGAACGCCAGCGCACGCGAGACGGAACATGACTCCTGGTGTGACGGGAAAGCGTTGCCGCCAATAAGCTGACCGTCTGGCGTCGGGGGACACTGCTAAGCCTCAGGCCACCCACGCACCGCGTGCCACCCAATTCCGGTCGGTAGAAACAGAAAAGGCCCGATTCCTGAGAATCGGGCCCTTCACCACACCTAGTTGGAGGAACCGGGAGCCAACACGTCCATGATCCGGTTCAAGTCCTCAACGCTCGCAAACTCGATGCTGACCTTGCCCTTCCTCACGCCGAGAGAGATCTTGACATTGGTGTCCAAGCGGTCGGACAGCGACGAGGCCAGATAATCCAACCTCTCATGCCTTGCGCCCGGCCGGGGAATGTTGTTCTTGGCTGGCTTCGCAGGGTCCTGGTACAGAGTGACTGCTTCTTCCGTTGCGCGAACAGACATGCCCTCAGCAACGATCTTCTGGGCCAGGCGCTCCATGGCTGCTGCGTCAGGAAGCGAGAGAAGCGCCCTGGCGTGGCCGGCTGACAGCACCCCGGCGGCGACGCGACGCTGCACCAGCGGCGGCAGCTTAAGGAGGCGGAGTGTGTTGGACACCTGCGGCCGCGAACGGCCGATTCGGTCAGCCAGCTGCTCATGGGTGGTACCGAAGTCCTCCAGGAGCTGCTGGTAAGCCGCGGCTTCTTCCAAGGGGTTCAGCTGGCTGCGATGGAGGTTCTCAAGAAGGGCATCCCGCAGAAGATCATCATCCGTGGTGTCCCGGATGATTGCTGGGATCGTTTCCAGCCCCGCTGCCTGAACAGCACGCCAACGGCGTTCACCCATGACAAGCTCATAGGGTTCGCTACCTTGTTCGGTTGAAGTACGAACCACAATTGGCTGCAGGACACCGATTTCACGTACTGAGTGAACGAGCTCCGCCATATCGTCTTCGTCGAAGACGCTACGGGGCTGTTTCCGGTTGGGATGGATGTCCCCGACGGAGATCTCCGCAAAGCGGGCACCCGGAACCTCCACGAGCTCAATGCCGGAATCCGAAGGACGCACCATATCGGGTGCGTCGGTGGCGGCGTTACCAACTACCACCTCGGCAGCAGCAGGTATCTCCATCGAAGGGGTGGACTCAGCTTCTGCCTTGATGTCAGTAAGGGCCGGCTTCTTGGCAGGAGCTTTTTTCGCGGGAGCCGCAGCTGCTGCAGGAGGAGTCTTCTTCTCATCAGCAGCGCCCCTATCCACGGCGGGCTCAGCAGCTCCTGATCGAGCTGAGGATCGACGCGGGGCACCGTCTGAAGAATCCTCATCCTGCATCCGGGCAGCCACAGGCACAGAGGGCTGCTCCAACGGTTCAGTCTTCTTCCGTCCCTCAGGGAAGAACAAATCCACCGGCCGGGATACCGCCCCGCCGTTTCCAGAGGACCCATTGGCTGCAGCGGAACTAGGAATCAGCGCGCCAAGACCGCGGCCTAGGCCCCGTCGCTTCTCGCTCATGGGTAAATCCCTCCAGTGGTAGAGCCAGGCCAGCCTGGCTCCGTGCGTTGCGGTATTGAAGATTCTAGCGTTCGGCTATTTCAGCAGCGGCTTCCAAATAGGACAGGGCACCACTCGAGGAAGGATCGTACGTCATGACCGTCTGTTGGTAGCTCGGAGCCTCGGAAATCCGTACCGAACGCGGAACTACGGCCGAGAGCACCTGCTCAGGGAAGTGCTGGCGCACCTCCGCTGCCACCTGGGCAGCAAGGTTGGTACGGCCGTCATACATGGTGAGCAGGATGGTCGAGACAACAAGGTCCGCGTTGAGGTGCTTCTGGATCATCTCAATGTTCTTGAGGAGCTGGCTAAGCCCTTCCAGCGCGTAGTACTCGCACTGGATGGGAATCAGCACCTCGCCAGCCGCACAAAACGCATTGACCGTAAGGAGGCCCAGGCTCGGCGGGCAGTCAATGAACACGTAGTCCAGGCGCTCTTCGCCGTTCTTCTCACGCGTCTTCGCGTAGACATCGATGGCACGGCGCAAACGCTGCTCCCGGGCAACGAGGGACACCAGTTCAATTTCGGCGCCGGCGAGGTGGATGGTGGCCGGCGCGCAGATGAGCTTTCCGATGTCCGGGCACGGGGCCACGACGTCAGCAAGCGGGACGTCATTGATCAATACGTCATAAATGCTGTCCACGTCGGCATGGTGCTCAATTCCCAGAGCGGTGGAAGCATTGCCCTGCGGATCGATATCGATCACGAGGACGTTCAGTCCAGCAGCGGCCAGCGCGGCAGCGATGTTCACGGTGGTGGTGGTCTTGCCCACCCCACCCTTTTGGTTGGATACGGTGAAGATCCGAGTGTTATCAGGACGCGGAAGGTTTCGTCCCATCAAGCGCTCACGGCGCTTAGTCTCATGGGCCAGCTCACGGGCGATAGGACTCGTGTCATCGATGGCATCAATGACGTTTGAACGACCAGCCGCGGTTGTTTCACGTGAAACGGCATTGCCCGAAGAGGGGGAGGCAACTGTCTTAGGGTGAGTTCCGCCCCGACCAGGAGCCATGGCTGTACCGGCCAGTCCCGACCCAGCGACAGAACGTGCCGACCCCAAGGACACAAACGGCGGGATCCGTTGTGCGGAGGCTTCACTACTGGTCACTGGGGCACACTCACTCTCGTTCAGCCAATTTTGCTGCCGTTCTCTAGCCTAACTGCTCAGGCCTGCTGACAGCCGTCAGCGGGCCCGCGTTAGGACTTCTTTTGGGACTTGTTCACCACGATGCGGACCACCGTGGTGGGCTCCTCCAGGAGGGTGTCCCCAACAGTCAGCACCGAAGTCTCGACACCGCCCAGCTTACGGATGGTCTTGGCCGCCTTTTCGATCTCTTCGCCCGCGCTACGGCCCTTGATGGCCACCACTTCACCCCGCCCTTGCAGCAGCGGGATGGTCAGGCCGGCAAGGTTGGCCAAGGCAGATACCGCGCGGGCCGTCACTACGTCGGCGTCCACGAGCCCCACAGCCAACTCGGCGCGGGTGCGCATTACGGTGACATTGTCCAGGCCAAGATCATCAACCACTTCCTGAAGCCAGATCACGCGTCGCTCCAAGGGTTCAATGAGCGTCAGTTCCAGGTCAGGACGTGCAATGGCCAGGCAGAGACCCGGCAGTCCGGCGCCGCTTCCGACGTCGGCCACATGGCTCCCGTGGGCAATCTCGCTTTCGATGACCGCACAGTTAAGCACATGGCGACTCCATAGCCGGGGAACCTCGCGTGGCCCGATCAGGCCCCGTTCCGTCCCGGAAGTGGCAAGGTGCTCCACATAGCGCTTGGCCAGCTCCAGGCGATCGCCGAAGATCTTCTCAGCAGCGCGAAGCTCTGCTGCCGTGATGTCAACCATAACTATTGGGGTCATTCTCTAGTCTGCGGAAACAACGATGTGGCGTCCGGCGCCTTCGCCCTCGGACTCACTGGCCAAACCGAGATCGGCCACGGCGTCGTGCACAATCTTGCGTTCGTAGGCGCTCATCGGTTCAAGGGCAACCGGCTTGCCGGTTTCCTTCACGGAAGCTGCGGCGTCCTCGGCGATTTTCTGCAAATGCCCGGTACGTTCCTGCCGGTAGCCGTTGATGTCCAGGACAAGCCGGGACCGGTTCTCCGTAGCGGACAGAACTGCCAGGCGGGTGAGCTCCTGCAGGGCTTCCAGGACTTCGCCGTCGCCACCCACCAGACCTTCCAGCCCTTCCACTTCCTCCTCGGAGACGATGGAGATGTAGGTCCGTCCATTGCGGACCTCAATGTCAATGTCGCCGTCGATGTCGGCGATGTCCAGCAGTTCCTCCAGGTAGTCCGCGGCGACGTCCCCCTCTTCCTCGAGGCGGCTGGCGGCGGAACCTTTGGCGGAAGAATCGTCCTGGCTCACGGACACGTCCTGATCCTCGATCCCTGCAGAAAAGTCGTGCTCGGTGCTCTCGGCTGACATTACTTCTTCTTCCTGTTCTTCCGCTGGGGCTGGATGCGTTGTCCCTTGATCTCAACTGCGGTAGACCCGGCGGCGCCGGCTTCTTCATCGCGCTTGCCTGAGAGGACAGACAGGGCCGGCAGGCCCTTGGCGGCACGGCGTTCGGCGAGAGCCCTGGCTGCGGGGGATCCCGGCGTCGGCATGCGGCGGATGACGAAGAACTGCTGGCCCATGGTCCAGAGGTTAGTGGTGGTCCAGTAAATGAGGACACCAATGGGGAAGTTGATGCCACCCACGCCGAAGACCAGCGGCAAGATGTACAGCATCATCTTCTGCTGGCGCATGAACGGGCTGGCCATGGCTTCTTCAGACATGTTCTTGGCCATGATCTGCTTCTGGGTGATGAACTGCGAGGCAGTCATCGCGATGATCATCACGATCGAGAGCACCACCACGGCAACGTTTCCGGCGCCTCCATGCAGCAGGGCTGCGGACAGCGGGGCACCGAAGATGCTGGAGGCGTCGAACTCAACAACCTGGTCGTGGCTCATGGCACCAATGCCGGCGCCCTGGTCCTTGGCCTGCGAGATTCCCGAGAGTACCTGGAACAGCGCAAAGAAGAAGGGCATCTGGATCAGCATGGGCAAGCATGCCGAGAACGGGTTTGTGCCGTGCTTCTTGTACATGGCCATCTGTTCCTGGGCCATGGCCTGGCGGGACAGCTGGTCCGTCTTGCCCTTGTATTTCTCCTGGAGCTTTTTCAGGTCAGGCTGCAGCAGCTGCATACCGCGCTGCGCCTTGATCTGCTTGACAAAGACGGGAATAAGGGCGGCACGGATCACCAAGACCAGCCCGATGATGGCCAAGGTCCAGGTCCAGCCGTTCGCGGCGGGCATCCCGATGGCGCTAAGGCCATCGTGGAACGCAACCATGATGAACGAAACCAGCCATTTAAACGGGGCAATTATTGTCCCAAAGATGTCCATACTTATCCCTATTCGTCAGGCCGCACTGCGGCCTTCTTCATCAGTCCGAGCAACCAGGTACCTGTCCGGATTGTTCAGCACAACAATTGTGGGGGTCTGGCCTGCGGGCCAGACCCTGCCGCCGGCGGGGACGTGGTCCACTCCGCCGGCATTCCATGGATGGCAGTGACCAAGGCGCCGCACTGCGAGCCAGCTTCCCTTGACGGCCCCATGAACGGTAACCGCTTCGAGGGCATAAGCCGAGCATGAAGGGAAAAATCGACAGACCGGCCCATACAAGGGAGAAACCACCTTGCGGTAGGCGATCAGCAGAAGAATGAGGATGTTGCGGGGCAGGTTCCAGAGGACCTTCCCGACGGCGGACATCACCTTGCCGGAACGGGCGACGGCGGCGGTGGCGTTAGGCACGCAGTGTCCCCTCCTGTGTTGTATCGACTGAACCCTTGGCGGCAGCCTGCTTAGGGCGGCCGGCCAGCCGGTTCAGCGTAGATTCCAGTGCAGCGTTATAGTCCGACAGCAGCTGGTCCCAGCTGGCGGAGGCGGACGCAGGAAGCGCCCGCACCACGATAGCGAGTCCCGTCCCGTGCTCGCGCAACGAGGCAGCACCTGCTTCTCTCAGTCTCCTCTTAACGAGGTTCCTGACCACCGCGTTCCCTACACTCTTGGAAACAATGAACCCGATCCGGCTGGGTTCGTCGGCAGCGATAGCTGCCGCATATAACACTACGTTCCGGCGCCCATTGCGGACACCGGAACGTACAGTTGTTGAAAAATCGGTTGAGGTCCTCAGGCGGTTGCGGGCGGCCAGCACCTTAAACTCGCAAAGGGATGTCTACCGACAAGCCAGTTATTTAGGCCGACAGTTCGGTGCGGCCCTTGCCACGACGGGCTGCCAGGATGGCACGGCCGGCACGGGTACGCATACGAAGGCGAAAGCCGTGCTTCTTGGCTCGACGGCGGTTATTCGGCTGAAAAGTCCGCTTGCTCACGTTAGTTACTCCAGTGGATCAAAGGTGCGCCCACCCGATCAGTATTGGGGAAGAACTGGCCGACGCTAAGTTTTGTATATGCACGCTTCCCCCGGCTGCTCCAGGCGCGATGCGCTTGGATGTTCAGATGGGGCCAAAAAGCGGACACAAAGGACTTCACAACGTTAGGGCAATTTGCAGCTCGGAGTCAAACCGGAACAGCTCTTCACCGCTGTCCCCAGCTGTTCCTAAGTATCCCCAACAGCCTGTGGATGAAGTGGCTCACAGGGCCGCTTCCGGAACCACAACCGTGTAATTATCCACAGCCGGATAGCCAGCTATCTTCTAGGCTTTTCATCCCCTAGAGTGTCCCAGTAGCCGATTATCCACGGACTGTGCATAACCCTGTGGATTATTGCTGGGCCAGCATCGTGGTTCCGGACTTGGGCTGCAGGCAATGCAGGGATAGCAAGTTTTGAGGGAACCGATTGATGACAGTAGACGAAGCCAACCACGCCAATACTGTCGGAAGTTCCTGGCGCCGGGTTGTGAGCCTGCTGGAACAGGACCACCGCGTATCCCCGCGTCAGCGCGGCTTCGTGATTCTCGCCCAGGCACAGGGCCTCATCGGTTCAACGCTCCTGGTGGCCGTACCCAACGAGCTCACCCGCGAGGTGCTCCAGACCCAGGTCAAGGAAGCCCTTGATGATGCACTGCACAACGTCTTTTCCGAAGACATCCGCTGCGCCATCGACGTGGACACCGATCTGGTCCCCATTCACGAGGAACCCGAACCCGTCGTCGAACCTGCTTTCGCCCCTGACCAGGTCATCGAGCAGAAACCGCAGCCAATGCTGCCCAGCACATCCCACGAATTCGGCCGGCTGAACCCCAAGTACGTTTTTGACACCTTCGTGATTGGTTCCTCCAACCGCTTCGCCCACGCGGCGGCCGTTGCTGTTGCCGAGGCACCCGCCAAGGCCTACAACCCGCTCTTCATCTATGGCGACTCAGGTCTGGGCAAGACCCACCTTCTGCACGCCATCGGCCACTATGCCCGCCGGCTGTACAGCGGGATCCGCGTCCGCTACGTAAATTCGGAAGAATTTACCAACGATTTCATCAACTCGATCCGCGATGACGAGGGCACGAGCTTCAAGACGACCTACCGGAATGTGGACGTCCTGCTGATCGATGACATCCAGTTCCTGGCCGGCAAGGACCGAACGCTGGAGGAGTTCTTCCATACCTTCAACGCCCTGCACAACAACAACAAGCAGGTGGTCATCACTTCGGACCAGCCGCCCAAGCTGCTGGCCGGGTTCGAGGACCGCATGAAGTCCCGCTTCGAGTGGGGCTTGCTGACAGACATCCAGCCGCCCGAACTTGAGACCCGAATCGCCATCCTCCGGAAAAAGGCGCTGAGTGAGGGCTTGTCGGCACCGGACGATGCGTTGGAGTACATCGCGTCCAAGATCTCCAGCAACATCCGCGAGCTTGAGGGCGCACTGATCAGGGTGACGGCATTCGCCAGCCTGAACCGCCAGCCGGTGGACGTAGCTCTTGCGGAAATGGTTCTGAAGGACCTCATCACTGACGACGGCGCCCAGGAGATCACGTCCGCCCAGATCCTCCAGCAGACAGCTGACTACTTCAAGCTCAGCATGGAAGAACTGTGCAGCAAATCCCGGACCCGGACGCTGGTGACTGCGCGGCAGATCGCCATGTACCTCTGCCGGGAGCTGACCGACATGTCGCTTCCCAAAATCGGACAGGAACTTGGCGGCCGCGACCACACCACTGTTATCCACGCCGATCGGAAGATCCGCGAACTGATGGCCGAGCGCCGCGTGATCTACAACCAGGTCACCGAGCTGACCAACCGGATCAAGCAGCAGCAACGCGACTCCTGAATCCACACCGCGCCCGCCAGTCTATACCTTATTAACAGGGCCATGTGGATAAGGCTGTGGATAGTTAAGGGGACAAGCGCGGTTAATAGGCTTAAAACCCTTAAGCCGCCTGTGGATCGTTAAAAATGGCCCTTCGCGTTGTCCCCATCCACACCCTGTTTAAAACCCCCTTAACGCACAATCCGTGAACAGGGCTTAAGCCCGGAGCCGTACGGCAGGACCGGGTTATCCACAGTTTCCACAGCAGTTATTAACACTACTAATCCCAAGAAATCGAAATTCCTTAGACAACAAGAGCGTCCCGCCCATCCGGCAAGGGGCCCTGCCGGCCCTCACCAGGCAGGAGCGGACTCTGGGGATGGGTTAATCGCGGATCTTCCGGCTAAGCTGTCAGCAGCGCTCCCATCCCTGGGTTTTCGTGTGGTTCCTTACTCCGTGGACCATGCACCGGGCAGGGTTCGCCCAACTTCTTCCGGAGTTTCCTGCGAAATTCCCGGGTTTACATGGCAGCAGCAATGAAAGGCGGCACCCTTCCGTGAAGTTCAGAGTCGATCGGGACGTCCTGGCAGAAGCCGTCACCTGGACAGCCCGGTCGTTGTCTCCGCGGCCGCCAGTGCCCGTCCTCTCCGGCCTGCTCTTGAAGGCTGAAGCCGGAACCGTCAGCCTTTCCAGCTTTGACTACGAGACCTCGGCACGGCTTGAAATCACGGCAGACATCAGGGATGAGGGCACCATCCTGGTATCAGGCAGGCTGCTGGCCGACATCTGCCGCAGCTTGCCTTCCGCGCCTGTGGATGTGGAAACCGACGGAAACAAGGTCACCCTCACCTGCCGCCGAAGCAGCTTCCATCTGGCCACTATGCCCGAAGCCGAATACCCACCCCTGCCGTCCCTGCCGGCTATCAGCGGAACCGTCCCGGGCGATGCGTTCGCCCAGGCAGTCTCCCAAGTCATCATCGCCGCAAGCAAAGACGACACCCTCCCCATCCTCACCGGCGTGCGGATGGAAATTGAAGACGACCTCATCACGCTTCTGGCCACCGATCGTTACCGGCTTGCCATGCGCGAAGTCCCCTGGAAGCCGGTCACACCGGGCATTTCCACCAGCGCCCTGGTCAAGGCAAAAACCCTCAACGAGGTAGCCAAAACGCTCGGAAACAGTGGGGACATCAACCTCGCCCTGTCCGACGACGACAGCCGGCTTATCGGGTTCGAAAGCGGCGGACGCACCACCACGTCACTGTTGGTGGACGGCGATTATCCCAAGATCCGGTCGCTGTTCCCCGAGTCCACCCCCATCCATGCCACCGTCCAGACCCAGGAACTGGTGGAAGCTGTCCGCCGTGTGTCACTCGTGGCGGAGCGCAACACCCCGGTCAGGCTTGCTTTCACCGCCGGCCTGCTGAACCTGGACGCCGGCACCGGAGAGGACGCCCAGGCATCGGAGGAGCTGGAAGCCCAGCTGTCCGGGGACGACATCACCGTCGCCTTCAACCCGCATTACCTGATCGAGGGACTCAGCGTCATCGAGACCAAGTTCGTCCGGTTCTCATTCACCACGGCACCCAAGCCCGCCATGATCACCGCCCAGGCAGACGCCGACGGCGAAGACCAGGATGACTACCGCTACCTGGTCATGCCGGTCCGCCTTCCCAACTAGTCCCCACCGCCACCTCGCCTGGCAAGCTCGGCCAGGGAACCCTGGCGGCGTGGGCCCAGCAGTTGGCCCCCCACTCCCACTAGCGCAGAAAAGAGTTCCACCATGCACATTGGACTGATCGGCCTCGGCAAAATGGGATTCAACATGCGCGAGCGGCTGCGCAAAGGAGGCCTGGAAGTCACCGGCTACGACCGCAACCCGGATGTCACTGATGCGGACAGCATCGATGACCTGATTGCTGCCGTGCCGGCACCGAGGACCATCTGGGTCATGGTTCCCTCAGGACCTATCACGGATGCCGTCATCACCGAGCTCAGCGAAAAGCTGGAGCCCGGCGACCTTGTCATCGACGGCGGAAACTCCCGGTTCACCGAAGACCAAAAGCATGGCGAACTCCTTGCCGGCAAGGGCATCCACTTCGCTGACTGCGGGGTTTCGGGCGGAGTTTGGGGCCTGCAGAACGGCTACGGACTGATGGCCGGCGGTGACGCCGCAGACATCGAACGTGCCCTGCCCGTCTTCGATGCGTTGCGTCCGGAAGGTGAAAGGGCGGACAGTTTTGTCCACGTCGGCGGTATCGGGGCCGGGCACTACGCCAAGATGGTCCACAACGGGATCGAATACGGGCTGATGCAGGCGTACGCCGAGGGCTACGAGTTGCTCGCCGCCAAGGACATCGTCACCGACCTCCCCGGTACATTCCGGGCGTGGCAAAAGGGCACCGTGGTCCGTTCCTGGCTCCTGGACCTTATGGTCAAAGCCCTCGACGAAGATCCGGGCCTGGCCTCGATCGACGATTACGTGGAGGATTCCGGCGAAGGCCGCTGGACCGTGGAAGAGGCCATCGCCAACGCAGTCCCCGCCCCGGCCATCACCGCCGCGCTGTTTGCCCGGTTTGCATCCCGGGAAGACACTTCGCCGGCCATGAAAATGGTTTCCGCGCTGCGCCACCAGTTCGGCGGCCACGCAACCCGTCCCGCCAAGTAGCACCCACCGGGAACCAGCAGAGTTCCCAGAATTGCCGAAAACCGCGTGTATCTGGAACACCTTTCACTGACCGACTTCCGCAGTTATGCCCAGGTTGACCTCAGCCTGGGACCCGGGGTCACCGTCCTGGTGGGATACAACGGCATCGGCAAGACCAACCTAATGGAGGCCATCGGTTACCTGGCCACCCTCAGCTCGCACCGGGTCAGTTCCGATGCGCCCTTGCTGAGGTTCGGCACAGAACGCGCACTGGTGCGCGCGCGGCTGGTCCGTGGCACGCAAACCACGGTCCTTGAGTTGGAGATTAACGCCGGCCGTGCCAACCGGGGCCGCATCAACCGCAGTAACCCGGTGCGTGCGCGCGACATACTTGGCATCTGCCAGACCGTCCTGTTTGCCCCGGAGGACTTGGCACTGGTCAAGGGCGATCCGTCCAACCGCCGGCGCTTCCTTGACGAGCTGCTGGCAAGCTTGATCCCGCACCATGCCGCCACCCGCAGCGACTATGACCGGGTCCTTAAACAGCGCAACGCCCTGCTTAAGTCTGCGCGGGCCGGAAAGTTCACTGCAGCACATGAATCCACCCTTGATGTGTGGGATCAGCACATGGCCCGGGCCGGGGCAGCATTGCTGCACGCGCGGCTGGAACTCGTGGAGCGCCTCCGGCCGCACCTTGCCCGGGCTTACGCCGAACTTACGGATGCGTCCAAGCCGGCCGACGCCACATACCGTTCAACGCTCCAGAACCAGATGGATGACGACGGCGTTCCGGCAGGTAGTACGCAGCGCGCCACCCCGGGAGGCTCTCCAGACGGCCAGGAGGACCTCCGCCTTCTCTCTGTCGAGCAGCTTACGGAACGGTACGTCCAGGCGTTCGCGGAATCCCGCAAGAAGGAACTGGAACGGGGCATATCCCTGGTTGGTCCGCACCGCGACGAACTGGAATTGATGCTCGGGCAGGCGCCTGCGAAGGGGTATGCCTCCCATGGGGAAACCTGGTCCATGTGCCTGTCCCTGCGGCTGGCCTCGTACTATGTGATGCTGGACGATGCCCGGACCGGCGGTTCGGCTCCCATCCTCATCCTTGACGACGTCTTTGCCGAACTGGATGTCCAGCGGCGGCGTAAACTGGCGGCAATAGTCTCCGGCGCGGAACAGGTTCTGGTGACCGCCGCCGTCGACGCCGATATTCCGGAAGAACTGTCCGGGCGGCGGGTGAAGGTTATCCCTGGAGGTATCGATGAGTAGTGACCAGGGCGGCGGGTTACAGCCCGGCCGCGAGCCTGACGACATCGATGCCCCGCAGGCGGCGTTGAACAGGATGCGCGATGCCGCGGCCGCCCGGGGCGAAGTCCGCCGGAAAGTGGCAAGGCCGGGCTCGCAGAAGGCCAAGGGCAGTATCCGGGACACCCGCGGCTTCAGCCAGTTCCACGCCACGGGTCGGGATCCTTTGGGTTTAGGGAAGGTAGTAGGCCGGCTGGTGGCGGAGCGGGGGTGGACCTCACCTGTGGCGGTCGGCTCGGTCATGGCGGAGTGGGCCACGCTGGTGGGTCCGGAAATCTCTGCCCACTGCACGCCTGAAAGCTTCGCCGGCACCACCCTCCACGTGCGGTGTGATTCCACCGCCTGGGCCACCCAACTTCGGCTTTTGAGCAACAGCCTGCTCGACAAATTCCGCCGCGAACTGGGCGACGGGGTGGTAACCAGCATCCAGGTATTGGGACCCTCGGCACCAAGTTGGCGCAAGGGTGGACGCAGTGTCAACGGCCGCGGTCCCCGGGACACGTACGGATAGTCGGGACGGCAACTCTTGAAACTGTGCGCAACGGCGTGTAGGGCGCTTTAAGGGCCGCAGCCCGTACAGGCACCCGGAGGGTGCACCGTTGGGCCGCCCTAGGCGGGGCCAAGAGCCTCGCACAGCCATATTCACCCGCGCTGGAGGCCCTGGAATGCAGGGATATGTGGTGGTTCACGGTAGAATTGGTGCAGATAACTGGGCGCGGATGAAACGTTGACTTCAGTCTGTTCTTCGCGCGCTCTCCGCGTGCGGAGCGCGGACCACCCCACCGTCAGCAGGTCACCGGCGCCATGAGTTTGTGCCTGTTGGCGGGTGGCTTATCCCTGGGAAAAGCCACCGGCCGGCCATCATCGAGAACAGAGGAGTCGCAGCGCCTGTGGCTAACGACAATACAGATATTCTGGCAGCAGATACAGCAGTCGAGGATGGCCGCACCCCTGATACCCCGGCTGCGGCAACCACCCCACGGGAATACGGTGCCAGCGACATCACTGTGCTTGAGGGCCTTGAGGCTGTCCGCAAGCGTCCGGGCATGTACATCGGCTCCACCGGACCCCGCGGCCTCCACCACCTGGTTTACGAGGTGGTGGACAACTCGGTGGATGAGGCGCTGGCCGGATACTGCAGCCATATAGAGATCGTCCTGCAGGCCGATGGCGGCGTCAAAGTGGTCGATGATGGCCGCGGTATTCCGGTGGACATGCACCCCACCGAACACAAGCCCACCGTCGAAGTGGTCATGACCATCCTGCACGCCGGCGGCAAGTTCGGCGGTGGCGGATATGCCGTCTCCGGTGGCCTGCACGGCGTGGGCATTTCGGTGGTCAACGCCCTGTCCAGCCGGGTGGACACCGAAGTGCGCCGCCAGGGGCACGTATGGCGGATGTCCTTTGCTGATGGCGGCAAGCCGCAGGGCAGCCTGGTCAAGGGCGAAGAGACAGATGCCACCGGCACCACGCAGACCTTCTACCCGGATCCGGCGATCTTCGAAAGCACCGAGTTCGATTTCGAAACCCTGCGGGCCCGCTTCCAGCAGATGGCGTTCCTGAACAAGGGCCTGCGCATCACCTTGACGGATGAGCGGGCGCCAGCCGTTGACGACGCCGACGGCGACCTGGACCTTGACGACCTCAGCACCGAGGGTGAGGTCAACGCAGAACACCGCACCGTGGTGTACCAGTACAACGAAGGCCTGCTGGACTACGTCAGGCACCTGAACTCCGGCAAGAAGGTGGAGGTGGTCCACGAGGACGTCATCGCCTTTGAAACCGAAGACACGGAACGCCGCATCGCCCTGGAAATGGCAATGCAGTGGACCAACGCCTACTCGGAGAGCGTGCACACCTACGCCAACACCATCAACACCCATGAGGGCGGAACGCACGAAGAAGGCTTCCGCGCCGCGATGACGTCCCTGATCAACCGGTACGCGCGCGAAAAGGGCATCATCAAGGAAAAGGACGACAACCTCACCGGCGATGACATCCGCGAGGGTCTTACCGCTGTCATTTCGGTCAAGCTGGCCGAGCCCCAGTTCGAGGGCCAGACCAAGACCAAGCTGGGCAACTCCGAGGTGAAGGGCTTCGTCCAGCGCGTGGTAACTGATGGCCTGGGCGACTGGCTGGAGCGCAACCCCGGCCCGGCCCGCGACGTTATCCGCAAGGCCATCTCCGCCGCGCAAGCCAGGATGGCGGCCAGGAAGGCCCGGGACAATGCGCGGCGCAAGAGCCCGCTGGAATCCTTTGGCATGCCCGGCAAGCTTTCGGACTGCTCCTCCAAGGACCCCGAAAAGTGCGAGGTCTACATCGTGGAGGGCGATTCGGCCGGTGGCTCCGCCAAGCGCGGCCGCAACCCCGAGACCCAAGCCATCCTGCCCCTCCGCGGCAAGATCCTCAACGTGGAGCGCGCCCGGCTGGACAAGGCCCTGGGCAACGCAGAAGTCCAGTCCATGATCACCGCTTTCGGCACCGGCATTGGCGAGGACTTCGACCTGGCCAAGCTGCGGTACCACAAGATCGTGCTCATGGCAGATGCCGACGTGGACGGCCAGCACATCACCACGCTGCTGATGACCCTGCTGTTCCGGTACATGCGGCCCCTGATCGAGAACGGCTACGTGTACCTTGCCCAGCCGCCGCTGTACCGGATCAAGTGGTCCAACGCGCCGCACGACTACGTGTACAGCGACCGCGAACGCGACGCCAAGCTGGTGTCGGGGCAGGCCGCCGGACGCCGCATTCCCAAGGACAACGGCATCCAGCGCTACAAGGGCCTTGGCGAGATGGACTACACCGAGTTGTGGGACACCACCATGGACCCCGATCACCGAACGCTGCTGCAGGTGACCATGGACGACGCCCTGGCCGCCGACCAGATCTTCTCTGTCCTCATGGGCGAAGACGTGGAATCCCGCCGCAACTTCATCCAGCAGAACGCCAAGGACGTCAGGTTCCTGGACATCTAAGGACCCGCTCCAAAGTATTCGGAACCAGACATATACCTGAAACGGAAAATAACTATGAGCGACGAAACCCCTGTGAATCCCGCCCCTGAGGACGGAACTCCGGACACCGTTCTTGAAGGCGACGTGCTGATCGACCGCGTGGAACAAGTGGACCTGCAGACCGAAATGCAGCGCTCCTACCTGGATTACGCCATGGCTGTCATCGTGGGCCGGGCTCTCCCGGACGTCCGCGACGGCCTCAAGCCCGTGCACCGGCGCGTGCTGTACGCTATGTTCGACGGCGGCTACCGTCCCGACCGGTCCTTCAACAAGTGTGCCCGCGTGGTGGGCGAAGTCATGGGCCAGTACCACCCGCACGGCGACACCGCCATTTACGACGCCCTGGTGCGCCTGATCCAGGACTGGACCATGCGCTACCCGCTGGCCCTGGGCCAGGGCAACTTCGGTTCGCCAGGCAACGACGGCGCGGCCGCACCGCGCTACACCGAGACCAAGATGGCCCCCTTGGCCATGGAAATGGTCCGGGACATCGACGAGGAAACCGTCGATTTCCAGGACAACTACGACGGCAAGAACCAGGAACCCACCATCCTGCCGGCCAGGTTCCCCAACCTGCTGGTGAACGGTTCCTCAGGCATCGCCGTGGGCATGGCCACCAACATTCCGCCGCACAACCTTCGGGAGGTGGCCGACGGCGTCCAGTGGTACCTGGCCAACCCGGGTGCCAGCCGCGAGGAACTCCTCGAGGAACTGCTGGTGCGGGTCAAGGGCCCGGATTTCCCCACCGGAGCCACGATCCTTGGCCACAAGGGCATCGAAGACGCCTACCGTACCGGCCGCGGATCGGTCACCATGCGCGCCGTGGTTGCCGTAGAGGAACTGCAGGGCCGTACCTGCCTGGTGGTCACCGAACTTCCGTACCAGGCCAACCCGGACAACCTGGCGATCAAGATTGCGGAACTGGTCAAGGACGGCAAAATCCAGGGCATCGCCGACCTCCGCGATGAAACGTCCGGGCGCACCGGCCAGCGCCTGGTGATCGTGCTCAAGCGCGACGCAGTGCCCAAGGTGGTGCTGAACAACCTCTACAAGCACACGGAACTGCAGAGTAACTTTTCCGCCAACATGCTGGCCATCGTTGACGGCGTGCCGCGCACCCTGAGCCTCGACGCATTCATCCGCCACTGGGTGACGCACCAGATGGACGTCATCGCCCGCCGCACCCGGTACCGCCTCCGCAAGGCCGAGGAAGAAGCCCACATCCTGCGGGCCCTCCTGAAGGCACTGGACATGCTGGACGAGGTCATTGCCCTCATCCGGGCTTCCAGCACCACCGAGGCCGCGCGGGACGGGCTGATGGAGCTGCTGGACATTGATGAGCTGCAGGCCAGGGCCATCCTGGACATGCAGCTGCGGCGCCTGGCCGCCCTGGAACGCCAGCGGATCCAGGAAAAGCACGCAGAACTCGAAGCCATGATCACCGAATACAAGGAGATCCTGGCTTCGGAGGAGCGCCAGCGCGGCATCATCAGTGCTGAGCTGGGCGAGATCGTGGACAAGCACGGCGATGACCGGCGCACCAGGATCCTCATGGGCTACGACGGCGACATGTCCATGGAGGACCTGATCCCCGAAGAAGAGATGGTGGTGACCATTACCCGCGGCGGCTACGTCAAGCGCACCCGCAGCGACAACTACCGCTCACAGCAGCGCGGCGGCAAGGGCATCAAGGGTGCCCAGCTTCGCGGTGACGACGTAGTGGAGCACTTCTTCGTGACCACCACCCACCACTGGCTGCTGTTCTTCACCAACCTGGGACGCGTCTACCGTGCCAAGGCATACGAGCTGATGGAAGCGGGCCGGGACGCCAAGGGCCAGCACGTGGCCAACCTGATGGCATTCCAGCCTGATGAACACATCGCCCAGGTCCTGGATCTCAAGGACTACCAGCAGGCGCCCTACCTGGTGCTCGCCACCAAGAGGGGCCTGGTGAAGAAGACCAGGCTGGAGGATTACGACACCAACCGCTCGGCAGGCGTGATTGCCATCAACCTGCGCGACGGCGACGAGCTGGTCTCAGCCCAGCTTGTCTCGGAAACCGACGACCTCTTCCTGGTCTCCCGGAAGGGACAGTCGATCCGCTTCACTGCTACCGATGACGCACTGCGCCCCATGGGACGTGCCACATCCGGGGTAACCGGCATGAAGTTCCGTGAGGACGATGAACTGCTGGCCGCAGACGTGGTCACTGACGGTTCGTTCGTGTTCATCGTGACCGAAGGAGGCTATGCCAAACGCAGCGCGGTGGAGGAATACCGGTTGCAGGGCCGTGGTGGCCTGGGCATCAAGGTGGGCAAGTACCAGGAAGAACGCGGCCACCTGGTGGGCGCACTCATCGTCCATGAAGAAGATGAAGTCCTGGTGGTCATGGAGGGCGGCAAGGTTGTCCGCTCCTCCGTTGCCGGTGTTCCTGCCAAGGGCCGCGACACCATGGGCGTCATCTTCGCCAAACCGGACAAGAATGACCGGATCATCGAGGTGGCGCGCAACAGCGAACGCGGACTTGAGGACGAGGAATCCACCGGGGATGACGTAACGTTGGCTGAAGATGGTGGGACCGCTGGGGAACCCGCCGCGCCAGCAATGGCAGAAGAATCACCGGCCGTAGAGTCAGAGGACGCCTCGGGCGACGCTGAGCCGAACGAAGACAACACGGAGGTAACGAGTGAGTAATTCCGACTCATTTCCCAAGCCGAACAGTACTGTTCCCGACGGGAACCGGCCTTCAGCGGCGCCCCGCGTGAACGCCCCCGTTCGTCCGCAGCAGCGCCCCTCGGCCCCTGCCGGCGCTCCGGGCCAGCGGCCTGCTGTCCCGGGCCAGCGCCCGCAGCAGGGCGACGGCCCGGTACAGCCTGGCCAGCGCCCTTTCCAGGGGCAGGCGCCCCAGCGTCCGGCACCGGCAGGTCAGCGCCCTGTACAGGGTGGCTCCAGCCAGGGCACTCCCGGCCTGGTCAAGCCGGCACCGAAGGCAAAAGTCCGCCGGGCCCGGCTGCTGATCAGCAAGGTCGATCCGTGGTCCGTCCTGAAGATGGCATTCCTGCTGTCCGTGGCACTGGGAATCGTCACCGTGGTGGCCGCCATTGTTCTGTGGACGGTCCTGGACCTCACCGGAATCTTTGACCAGGTGGACAGTCTGCTCGGCACGCTTGCCGGCTCTGAAAGCGGTGGCTTCGAACTGAAGAAGGTCGCCTCGTTGGGCCAGGTGGCCTCGTTTGCCACCATTATTGCCGTGGTCAACGTCGTCCTCCTGACGGCACTGTCTATGCTTTCCGCTGTCCTTTACAACATCTCTGCCACCCTGGTTGGCGGCATTGGCGTGACCCTCACCGACGATTAGGAGGCCATTTTTCACCGGCTCCCCGCTGGTGGAAAGGCCCGATTTGAGATCGGGCCGGGGTGTGCTGTAAAGTCATGTCTCGGCCCGGTGAGGGTTTGGGGCGTATAGCTCAGGCGGTTAGAGCGCTTCGCTGATAACGAAGAGGTCCCAGGTTCAAGTCCTGGTACGCCCACGGAACCTGTGCAGGTTTCAAACGGAGGTTTGGTCCGGAGTAATCCGGTACCGGGCCGGAATGGGGAGCATGTGAAGAAGTTGCTTGTATTGGCAGCCGCAATCGCAGGCTTCCTGGTCTACCGGAAAGCACAGGAATCCGAAGCCCGGAAGACAGTCTGGAGCAAGTCGACCGATACGGTTGACTAATCCGGACACCTGAACCGGAGCCCGTCATGGGCCCCAGGGTTACAGGGTATGATGGACGGGTTGCTTCTTATGGGGGCATGGCGCAATTGGTAGCGCACCTGCTTTGCAAGCAGGGGGTTCGGGGTTCGAGTCCCCGTGCCTCCACCATAAGGAAGTCCCGGTCAGCGGAAACGCCGACCGGGACTTTTTGGTTTCCATCTGCGCAAGGAACCAGCACTAGGGGGCTGAAATGAACTTCTTTTTCGCGGCCCTGGGGGTCTTGGGCGTAGCATCATCCGGGCCCTTGATCGCGGCTACTCTTGGCGCCACGAGCGTGAGCGCCCTTGCCATCGCCTTCTGGCGCAACGCGATCGGTGCAGCCGTCATGGCCACCCCCACCCTTGTCCGGCAGCCCCGCCAGTTCGGCAGCATCAGCAGCCGCGATTTCCGCTGGTCTGCGCTGGCCGCCGTCGCCCTTGCGCTGCACTTCGCCTGCTTCATCACCTCCCTGCAGCTCACCTCGGTGGCAGCCGCGACAGCCCTGGTGTGCCTGCAGTCAGCCTGGATTGCCGTCTTCCAGCTTGTCCGCGGCATCCGCCACCGTTGGCAGGTCCTGGCCGGGCTGGGGATCGCCTTCGGTGGTGTCGTTGCCATCACCGGCTTCGATATGGGCTCTTCGCCGCGGGCACTCACAGGCGACCTGCTGGCGATGGCCGGCGGGGCGCTGGCCGGCCTCTATACGCTTGCTGGGGGCAAGGCACGGCAGAGCATGACCACCGGAACCTACACCACGCTCTGTTATGGCATGTGCGCCGCCCTCGTGGCAGTGCTGGCCCTGATCGGGGGGCAGCCCCTGGTGGGGTTCGAGCCGGCCGGATGGCTGGGCATCGCAGCCATTACCGTCTGCGCGCAACTGGTGGGCCACACCGCCTTCAACCACCTGCTGGCCACCATGAGCCCGCTCATCGTCTCGATGATCATCCTTCTGGAAATCCCCGGGGCTGCGCTGTTGGCGGCCGTGTTCCTGCACGAAACCCTGCCTGCGGGCACGTACGCGGGGCTTGGCCTGATCCTGGCGGGACTCGCCGTCGTGGTCCTGGGTCAAAGGAACGGCAAGGGTCAAAGGAACGGCAGGCACGGCAGCCGTGGCACGGCGCCCCAGGAGGATCCGCCGTCGGAACGCCTTGCCGGGCTGGGGACTGACTGAGCCTTTATTGGCCGCCGCGGCGGACTGGCTGGGCTGTGTTAACGGTGTGGATGGCCCGGAGCAGCTTGGCCGGGAAGTAGACCGAGAAGAAGACCACCATGGGAGCCTTCAGCGCCATCTTCCTGACGTTATGGGCCTTGTAGGTCCGGTCGAACCGGGTGACGTAGTAGCGGTAGTCCCGTGGTGAATCCTCCAGCCGTCGCGCGGACATCCCGGAGACCATTTGCGGCCAGTAGCGCACCGGCAGCTCATGGTCGGCCAGGTGCAGGGACAAATCGATGTCCTCGTGCATCTCGTCCTTCTCGTCCCGGCAGGTCTCGGAGCGGATGGTCTCCCAGGCACTGGCGCGCAGTGCCATGTTGGAGCCAAACAGGAAATGGTACTGGTGTTTGGCCAGCTTCAGCATGAGCTGGCGCATCTTGTCGTCCGCCTTGAGCCCAAAGCGCCGCATCGGCATGTCGTAGTAGACTACCGGGCCGGTGGCAGCCTGGACCGAGTGGTCCGCGAAGGCCTTCTGCACCTGCTCAACCCAGTCGGGTTCCACTATGGAGTCAGCGTCGATCCGCCCCAGGATGTCTCCGGTGGCACTGTCCAGCCCGAAGTTGCGGGTGGGGATGAGGCCCTGGTCCCGGTCCTGGCTTAGGAGGATGATGGGGCTTTCCGGATACTCAAGCTGCATCTGGCGGACAATGTCAGCGGTCCGGTCTTTGGAAAGGTTGTCCACCACGATGATCTCGTGGGCAGGAACGGACTGGTAGATGGCAGCTATCAGGCACTGCCTGATCACGCTCTCCTCGTTGTACGCCGGGATGACGATTGACACGCGGAGCTGTACGGCTGCGTCGTTCACGGCATCCCCAGAGGATCGATTGGCTGACATCACCTCAAATCTAGCATCTGGGCCATGTCATGCCACGGACGGGGTGCACCATGCGCGGCGGCACGGAAGTCAGTGAGGGCCCGATCCGGGAGGCTGCACACGGGCATGCAAAAGGGGCCCCGCCAGAAGAACGGGACCCCTTGAACGCGGTGTGAAGACTAGGCCTGGTTGCCCTTGTCTTCCTTCGGGGCCGCCTTGGCGTCGTCGGCCGCGGTGTTGGAGCCCTCCGCGGCGTCGTCGGCTACGTGCTTGGCCTTGTCTGCTGCGTCGGCGGTGTTTTCCTTGACAGTGGCCGCGGCGTCGCCGGCTTCGTCGGCGACGGCACCGGCGGCAGAAGCGGCTGCGGCGGCACCCTTGTCAGCGGCGTCGGCGGTGTTTTCCTTGACATCGCTGACGGTAGTGGCAGGAACGGGCGCAGGAGTCGGCGTGACCGGCGAGGGCGTCTTCCAGGGGTCCTCAACCGGCTTGGAGGCCTTCCATGCTGCAACGCCCGCAGCCACGGCGGCGGCCACAACTCCAAAGACCAGCCAGCCGCGCTTCCTGGGCTTTTCCGGCTGGGCCAGCTGCACATCCACTGCGCGGCCGGCTCCGGCAGCAGCTGCCTTCAGCTGCGTGCCGGTTGCCTGGGCCTGCTCCTGGAGGGCGTGGATAATTCCCACATCACCAAGTTTCTGCGCGACAGCGTCCACCCGTGCCGGGGTGTTCTCGAGGGTGCGGTGCACCGCAACGGACGCCACCCCAATCTGGTCCGAGAGCCTGGGCAGGTACTCCACCACTACCCGGTCACGCGCATTCAGGACCACCGGGGTGGCCTTGTCCAGGGCTTCGTGCAGGCGGGGGGATGCACCCTCAACCACGTCATTGATCTTTGGGGCCAGTTGGGCCAGTCCGTCCTGGATCCGGGGAGTCACGGTGGCAACACCGTCGGCCAGGCTATGGGCCGCCGTCTTCAGGCCTTCCTGGATCTTGGGAGATGCGGTATCCAGGCTCTGCTGCAGGCGGGGAACAGCCCAGTCCACGGCAGCTTCCACCCGGGGGGCCGCCCAATCCTTGGCGTTTTCCACCGCACTGGTGACCGACTGCTCAAGGTCACGGGCAATACGATCCGATTTCTTCACAACTACCTCCCGATTAATGTGACGGTTCTGTCGCTAGCCTACGTGCCCAGATCACCACGGGCTATTCACTCTGCGGATTTTAGGGGGATTTCACCCAGCGCGGAACTGCAGCCGCAGCCGCGGATGCCCAGAACCGGCATGGGAGAATCAAGCTATGACTGCCATCGCAACTGCAAAAGCAACCATCCACACCAGCCTCGGCGACATCGTGGTAAACCTCTTCGGCAACCACGCGCCCAAGACGGTCAAGAACTTCGTTGGGCTTGCCACGGGCGAGCAGGCCTGGACCCACCCGGAAACCGGCGAGGACAAGACCGGCACGCCGCTCTACAACGGAACCATCTTCCACCGCATCATCAAGGACTTCATGGTCCAGGCGGGCGATCCCCTGGGCCGCGGAACCGGTGGTCCCGGCTACCGCTTCGACGACGAGATCCACCCGGAACTGAGCTTTAACCAGCCCTACAAGCTGGCCATGGCCAACGCCGGTATCCAGATGGGCAAGGGCACCAACGGTTCACAGTTCTTCATCACCACCATTCCCACGGACTGGCTCCAGGGCAAGCACACCATTTTTGGTGAAGTGGCTGACGACGCATCCAAGAAGGTCGTCGACGCCATCGAGGGTGTCCGCACCGGTATGGGTGACCGCCCGGTTGAGGACGTCACCATCAACAGCATCGACATCGAACAGCTGTAACGCCCCACCATGAGTTACGGAATTCCGTCGGCTGAGCCGTCCGCCCAGGTCCCGGTCTGCCCCCGGCACCCGGATCGGCCGTCCTACGTGCGCTGCCAGCGCTGTGGGCGCCCGGCATGCCCTGACTGCCAGCGGGCGGCCGCCGTCGGATTCCAATGCATTGACTGCGTCAACGAAACAAAACGTACGACGCCGGAAGTACGGACCGTCTACGGCGGTGCCGTTGCCACTGGCAAGCCTTTGGTGACGTTCGGCATCATCGCAGCCTGCGTTGTGGTCTACGCACTGCAGCTGCTCATTCCCGGCGACTGGGTATACAAGCAGTTCGCGTACAACAACATCTTCGCCGCCCCGCAGTACGGTGCGTTCGAGCCGTGGCGGATGGTGACATCAGCCTTCCTCCATTCCCCGGATTCGCTGCTGCACATCCTCCTGAACATGTACACGCTGTGGATTTTCGGCCAGGCCCTCGAGCCTATCCTCGGCCGGGTCCGCTTCCTGGCGCTGTACCTGATCTCCGCCTTTGGTGGGTCAGTGGGCTACCTCCTCATGAACCCCGTGCTGGTGCCAGGGCAGGGTTTGGTGGGGCTGGTGGGCGCCTCAGGGGCGATTTTCGGACTCTTCGGCGCCATGTTGCTGGTCCAACGACAGCGCGGCGGCGACACCCGGCAGTTGTGGGTCCTGATCGCCATCAATGGCGTGATCGGTTTCCTGATCCCCCATATCGCCTGGCAGGCCCACCTGGGCGGTCTGATCACCGGTGGGTTCTGCGCGGCGGTTCTTTCCTACACCCCGCGCGGACACCGGCAGGCCCTTATCCAGGCGCTGGGCCTGGCTGCAGTGGTGGCGCTGCTTGTCGCCGTGAGCTGGATACGGGTGACGCTCTAGGCCACGCAACGTCCCACATTTACAGCTATGCCTCCGCCACCGCCCGTGACGGGGGCATAGCTGTTTTCCACAGCCCTTGTCCACAGTGTTAATAACTTACACAGCTGTAGTTCCCCTGCCACTTCACCCTGTGCAGGCCCTGGGCCGCCGATCGTCCGGAACTCGAACTGCCGTTCTCCACACTTGTGGATAACCTGTGGGGATATCGCTGTGTGTAAGTGGATAAACAACGCCGTGCCGGCGCTTCTGTGGAAAACAACGGCGAGTGGGCCGGGCGCCAGCCTCGCTGCCAGCGTCTGCCGGAGGTTATCGACAGCCGTATCCACACTGTTAATAAATGACAGACCTGTTGTTCCCACCCCCAAACGGACCGCCGGAGTAGGGCGGCCTCCCGCAAAAGGGGAAGATTTCCACGTCGTTTCCCACAGGTGTGGATAACTTGTGGGTATCGCGATGTTGGTAAGTGGATAAACGCAAAGGCTCCAGACCGCGTCCTGCCTATGATGAGAGCCAGCCAAGCCGTTCAACCGAAAAGGACACCCGTGGGCGCCACTGAACATCTGTACCTGGATAAACAGCATCCCGCACTCTGGAGGGCGATCAGCGGCCTGGGCCTGAAGGTTCAGGAAGCTGCAGAAGAGGCTGGAATTGGGCGCGGCCTGCTGGAACTCCTCAACGTGCGGATTTCCCAGATCAACGGCTGCGCCTACTGCCTGGACCTCCACGTGCGGAAAGCGGCCGAAGCCGGAGAAAGCCCGCAGCGGCTGGCAGTATTACCGGCATGGCGCGAGACTGCGCTGTTCACGGACAAGGAACGGGCCGCGCTGGCGTTGGCAGAGAGCATCACCGAACTCCGGGATGAGCGGTCAAGGGAGCATGCGGAGGCCTACGCGCGGGAGTGCCTTAACGTTGAGGAGTTTTCCGCAGTGAGCTGGGTGGCTGTGACCATGAATGCGTTCAACAGGGTGTCCATTACCAGCCACCACCCGGTCCGGCAGGACCGCCCGTAGGCCGGTGGATCACCAGGCGGGACTCCGTCCCGACCACCGGGCGGGACGTCCGTCCACCGAGGTTCCCGGGCTTATCCACAGGTATTCCACACTGTTAATAACCGCATCTTCCCGGCACATTCCGGGGAAGAGGCTCTGTACGGGTATGTGGCTCCTTCAGCCCAGCCAACTGTGGAAACTTCTCCACAGTGTGGATAACCTTCCCAACAGCTGGGGATAACGGGTGGCGGTAGAGGCGGAAGTCCTATTCGCGCCAGATGCCGGAGGATCCGCGGCGATGGCTGTCCACGAGGTGGGTGTCCACTATTCCCACTGCCTCCATTAGGGCGAACATGGTGGTGGGTCCCACAAAGGAGAAACCGCGCTTCCGGAGCGCTTTTGACAAGGCTACCGACTCCGCTGACTGGGTGGGAATATCCGCTGCCGCCCGCGGCTCCGGGGTGCTGTCCGGGCGGAAGCTCCAAACAAAGTCCACCAGTCCGCCGTCGCCGCGAAGTTCCAGGGTGGCCTGGGCATTTTTGACCGTGGCAAGGATCTTAAGCCGGTTTCTGATAATTCCCGGATCCTGCATCAGCCGGTCTACATCCGCACCGCTGAACGTTGCGACCTGTTCCGGATCGAAGCCGGCAAAGGCGGCACGGAAGGCAGGGCGCTTGCGCAGGATGGTTGCCCAGGAGAGGCCGGCCTGAAAACCCTCAAGGCAGATGCGCTCGTACATGCCTTGCTCGTCAGTGACGGGCAGTCCCCATTCCTGGTCGTAATAGTTCCGCATCAGGGGATCCGTGGCAGCCCAGGCGGGCCGGGCCAGGCCGTCCTCGCCAACGATTACGCCGTTGGAATCGGGAGCCAGTGTGGTCCTCCTTGGAACAGTTGCGCGGCAGGTGCTAGGAGCGCCAGCGGGTGGTCATCAGGAACCCGACTATGGCGATGCCGAAGCCCGCCACGATATTCCAGGACTGCCAGGCCTGGACCGGGAAACGCCCCTCGCTGATGTAGAAGGTGATGATCCAAAAGAGGCCAATGATCATTAGGCCGAACATGACCGGCTTGAACCATACGGGGTTGGGCTTGTATGCCTGCGGGGATGCCGGCTGGACGGTGCTGGCGGTCTTCCTGCGAGGCTTTGACTCGGGCACTGGCTCTCCTTGGCGGGCTGGGCAAGCTCGGCGGCGCGGGCTTGGTATCCTGCAAGAAGGAAATTGCCAGCGGTCTACGCGATCTTGGTCAAATCTGGATTCTTACTAGCAGCCAATTCTAGCCGCAGTTGATGGGCACCCGGTGCCCAGGGTAAATGCCCGGAGGAGAACGCGTGGTATTGCAGGAGAAGGCGGGGCCCGCCACTGTGCCCGCGCCCCGTCGCGCCCTCCTGCGCGGCACCATCTCGGTGCTGGGCGAGCTGCTGATAACTGCCGGCGTCATCCTCCTGCTCTTTGTCGCGTGGCAACTGTGGTGGACCAACGTCGAGTCCGATGCCAAGCAGAGCCAGGTCATCAAGGAATTCGCACAGGACCTGGGCAGCGCCGCCCCGGCAGCCACAGCGCCACCGGCGCCTCCTGCTGCCGGCGAGGATTTCGGAAAGCCCGTGGTGGGGACGGCTCCGGGCCACGCCGGCACGATCGGCATCATGTACATCCCCCGGTTCGGCCCCACCTATACCCGCCCCATCGTCCAGGGGACCAGCCAGGACGTCCTGGACACGCTGGGCCTTGGCCACTACAGCAATACGGCGATGCCGGGCGCAGTGGGCAACTTTGCCGTCGCCGGCCACCGGCAGACGCATGGGGCGGTGCTGGACAACATCCACACGCTGGTGCCCGGCGACAAGATCTACGTCCAAACCAAGGACGGCTACTACGTCTACGTGTTCCGGAACAACCAAATCGTGATGCCCTCCCGCACCGATGTCCTGGAACCGGTCCCGACCCAGCCGGGCGTCACGCCCACCGAAAGCTACCTCACCATGACCAGCTGCAACCCCCGCTTCGGTGCGGAAGAACGCATCATCGCCTACGCCCTGCTGGACAGTTGGCGCCCTGCCGCGGCAGGGCCGCCAGCCGAAATTGCGGCGCAGGTTGCAGCAGCCACCGGAAGGAGCTGACCGTGTACGCCTGGATCTTCCGCCACCTTCCCGGACCACTCTGGCTCCGAATCATCATCTCGCTGGCACTGATCTTCATTGCCCTGGTCCTGATGGTCCAGTTCCTTTTCCCCTGGATGTCCCACTTCACCCAATTCACCGACTCAACGATTGGTTCCGCAGACCGGCCATGACCACAACCAAGATCCTTGTAGTGGATAACTACGACAGCTTCGTCTACACCCTGGTGGGTTACCTCCAGGAACTCGGTGCCGAGACCACGGTGGTCCGCAACGACGACGTCACCCTCGCCGAGGCCATCGAACTGGCCGGCACCCGGGACGGCGTCCTCATTTCCCCCGGTCCCGGAAACCCTGCTGAGGCGGGCGTCAGTATCGAGCTCATCAAGTGGTGCGGTGAAAACAGCGTCCCCATGTTCGGCGTGTGCCTGGGCCACCAGGCGCTGGCAGAAGCCTTCGGCGGCAAAGTGACCCATGCCCCCGAGCTCATGCACGGCAAGACGTCCCAGGTGGAGCACATCGGCACCAGTGTCTTCGCCGGGCTCCCCTCCCCCGTCACGGCCACCCGCTACCATTCGCTGGCGGCGGTCCGGGAATCCATTCCCGATGTCCTCGAAATCACGGCGCAGACCGCGTCGGGTGTCGTCATGGGACTGCAGCACCGGACGGCACCGTTATGCGGGGTGCAATTCCATCCTGAATCGGTACTCACCGAGGGCGGGTACCAGATGCTCGGCAACTGGCTGGAATCGCTGGGCATGAAGGGCGCGGCTGCGCGTGCAGCGAAACTGAGCCCGCTGATCCAGCACTAGCGGACAGGCACCGGCCAAGGAGGCGTCAGCCTTTCCTGGTGGGCTTGGGCGTAGGGGTCGGCGTTGCTGTCGGCGTCGGGGTCTCCGTGGGTGCCGGCGGCGGCGGTGGTGGTGGCGGAGCTTTTGCCACAACAATGGTGATGGTCTTTCCCTGCTCAACGGCGGCGTTGACGGGATCGCTCTGGTCCGTCACCTTGCCGGGCTCCACCTGCGAATTCTCCGTCTCAATAACTGAAGGGACCAGGCCGCGCTCCTTCAGTGCTGCCTCGGCTTCTTCGCGGCTCATGCCGCGCAGTTCAGGGACAACCACCTTGCCGGTGGACACGATGAGTTCCACGCTGGTGCCGATGCCGACGCTTTGCCCGGGTGCCGGGTTGGAGGTGATGACAATTCCGGCCGGGACAGTGGCGCTGTTGGCGGTGGTGGTTGACGGAGCGCCGGCAAGTCCCACCTGGCGAAGGATGTCCCGTGCGGCCGCCTCAGTCTTGCCGGGAAGGCTGTCCGGGATCTTCACAGAACTGGGGCCATCGGAGACATTGAGGATTACCTCGGCCCCCGGATCCAGTGAACCCCCCGCGGCGGGATCCGTGCCGATGGCGGTCCCCTTGGGCACCGTGTCGTTCGCCGCCCGCGCGATTTTGGGACGAAGGCCTGCGTTGTAGAGCTCCTGAAGCGCAGCGGTTTCCGTCATGGACGCCACCGACGGGATGGCTACCTTCGGCGGAGCGGGAGCGGGACGGTTGACCGTTTGGTACAGCCACAAGCCACCGCCGGCGAGTATCAGCAGGGTGAAGATCACCAAGGTGGCGATCCAGGCACGACGACGGGACTTCTGCCGGGCGGTCCGTTCACGTTCGGCAGGGAGGCCCAGCGGCAGCGGAGCGACCCCGTAGGCATCCGCACTGTGCCCACCCGCTCCGTGCTCATCCGCCAGTTCCAGCGGGACCGCGGGTCCGGCGTCGTTATGGAAGAGGTTGGTGGCAGCGAGCCGACCGGTGGGCGCGTCATCAAGGAAGCTGGCTCCCGTTGCAGCGAACGCCTCGGTGGGCGGTGCGGCTTGGGGAACGTGGTCATTCGGATCGGTAGGTGCCTCTGAAGCCGGGAGGGCCGGGACGGGGACTCCGGCCTTTGCAGCACGCAGGGAGCGCCGGAAGGCTGCTGCATCCTGGAACCTGTCCGCCCGGTTTTTCTGCAGGGCCTTGGCGAGGACGGTGTCCAGCGCGGGTGATACGTCAGGGTTGAGGCTGCTGGCCGGCTCCGGAATTTCGCGGACATGCTGATAGGCCACGGAAACCGGGCTGTCGCCGACGAACGGCGGCCGCGAGGTCAACATTTCGTAAAGCAGGCATGCTGCGGAGTAGAGGTCGCTGCGGGCATCAACGGTCTCGCCCCGGGCCTGTTCCGGCGAGAGGTATTGAGCGGTTCCCACCACGGCCTGGGTCTGGGTCATGGTGGCGGAGGAATCGGCGATGGCGCGGGCAATGCCGAAGTCCATCACCTTCACGGAGTTGGTGCCCGGGCAGTACATCACGTTGGCAGGCTTGATGTCCCGGTGCACGATGCCCGCCTTGTGGCTGTATTCGAGGGCTCCCAGGACGCCCAGGGAATAGTCGATCGCCTGGTTTATGGTGACCTCATTGGCGCGGATCAATTCGCGGAGGGTTTTGCCCTCAACGTATTCCATGACGATGTACGGCACGCGCACGTCCTCGCTGGAGCCGTCATGGACCACGTGTTCGCCGGTATCGAAGATGGCCACGATGGAGGGGTGGTTCAGGGCGGCAACCGCCTGCGCTTCACGTTTGAACCGTGCCTGGAACTGCGGATCCCGGGCCATATCGGGCCGGAGGAGCTTGATGGCTACGGTCCTGCCCAGGCGGGCATCGGTTCCCTTGTAGACGTCCGCCATTCCGCCGCGGCCAATGAGGTTACCCAGCTCGTAGCGCCCGTTCAGGACACGCCGGTTATCCACCGGCAGGCTGTCCTCCCGGTGCAACGGTGTGCGTGCTGACTCATTCACTGGTGGTCCAGACGATTAGGGTGCGCAGGTTGGGGGCGTTCCGGGCGTTCGGCCGGCCGCACAGGTTGCCAGGGGCGAGATCGGCGTAGGTCCCGCCACCGGTGACGACGACGTGGGGGCAGGGGTTGGGGCTGCCGTGGTGGGCGCGGGGCTGGGAGCCGTGGCGTAGATGACGGTAATGAGCGACCCCTTGGGCACTGTCCCGGTGGGGTTGAGTTCCAGCACCGTTCCAGGCGTTGCTGTGCTGCTCTCCTGCGGAATCACGGTCACCTGGAGTCCCAGTCCCGCAAGCGCAGACTGGACCTGCCGGTAATCCTTGCCCAGGTACGCGGCCGGGATCACGTTGACCGTGGCCTGGGTGGGCGTGGGGGTGGGTGTCGGCGTCGGCGTGCTCCGCGTCTGCGTAGGCGTCGCCGAAGGCGTCGCCGTCCTGCTGGGCGTCGCCGACGACGGGGGCGCGCTGCTGGTGGTGGTGCCGGAGGTGGGGTTGCCGGACGGCGAGAAGAGGCCCGCCTGGTTCAGGAGGAAGCCAACCAGGGCAAAGAGGAGCAGCAGGATCAGGGCCACCAGGGGCCACGTCCACGGGCTGCGTCCCTTGCGCCGGGGCTCGTCGGAGGGCCCGTCGTCGTACGTTTCCTCTTCCTGGTCCCAGTTCCGCTCGGCGGCCAGCGCATTTGCGCGGGCCAGCGGGCCCTGGGGCGCACCCCGTTCTGCGGCGGAAGCACCTGCGGCGCCCGCAGCCATCCCGGCGGCAGCACCTGCCGCGCCCGCGCCCAGCACCGGCAGCGCCGACGTGGCGGTGGGCGTGGAGTCATGTTGCGCTCCGATGACGCCGGTGGGGGCGGTGGCGGTGTCAACGGGGGCAGTGATGGGGCCGGTATCGGCGTCGAAAAGAAGCATCCCGGGCACTGCTGCCCGCGCTGCACCCACATCTCCGTTGCGGATGGCTTCCGCTGCTTCGGCGAGCTTGATGGCATTCGCCGGCCGGTCCTTGGGGTCCTTGGCCAGCATGGACATCAGGAGTGCCCGGACCGGAGTGGGCAGGCTTTCCGAAAGGGGCGGCGGCGGGTCGTTCACTTGGGCCAGGGCAATGGCGATCTGCGATTCGCCGGAGAAAGGGCGGTGGCCGCTGAGGCACTCGTACCCGATGACGCCGAGGGAGTAGATATCGGAGGAACCGGTGGCGGTCTGGCCCGTTGCCTGCTCCGGTGCCAGGTACTGCGCGGTTCCCATGACCTGCCCGGTCTGGGTAAGCGGGACCTGGTCGGCCAGGCGCGCGATGCCGAAGTCAGTGACCTTGACCCGACCGTCCGGGGTGATCAGGAGGTTGCCGGGCTTGACGTCACGGTGGACGAGGCCCTGGGCGTGGGCCACGGCCAGGGCGCGGGCGGTCTGCGCAATGATCGACAGGGTGCGGTCCGGCGACAGCACCTGTTCGTGCTCGATGATGCTGCTCAGTGGCTGGCCAGGGACCAGTTCCATGACCAGGTAGGCTGAGCCCTCCTCCTCGCCGTAGTCGAAGACGTTGGCGATTCCCACATGGTTCAGGAGGGCGGTGTGGCGGGCCTCCGCACGGAAGCGCTGGAGGAAGCCCGGGTCACCCGTGTACTCCTCCTTCAGCACCTTGATGGCGACGATGCGGCCCAGGACCAGGTCTTTGGCCTTCCAGACTTCCCCCATGCCGCCAATGGCAATCCGCGTGGTCAGCTGGAATCTGCCGCCGAGGGTGATTCCTGTTGTAGGCCTCACTTATTCAACACCGCCTCAAAAATCTTCTTCGCGTTAGGACTGGTCAGCTTTGCTCCCGCGTAGATGTCTACGCCTTCCATGACGATCGTGACGCTGACCTTCGGGTTGTCAGCGGGGGCGAAACCGGTGAACCACGAATTATTGGTTCCGTTTCCGAGTTCGGCGGTGCCGGTCTTGCCTGCGACCTGTACGCCGGGGACGGCGGCACCCTTGGCAATACCGTCGGTGACCACGCTGGTCATCCAATCGGTGATCTGCTTGGCGATCTCGGGCGTGGTGGACGTCCTGAGCTGGGCGGGCTGGGGCTCATCAATGACCCGCAGGTCCGGGGCCCGCAGGGTCTTAACAAGGCTGGGGGCCATCTGCGCGCCGCCGTTTGCGATGGCGTTGGTCATCATGTTGACCTGCAGCGGCGTGACCCTGACATCCTTCTGGCCGATGGCGGACTGGGCCAGGCCGGGCGCGTCCAGCTTGTCAGGGAACCCGTTCCCTGTGGCATGGCCAAGCTTCAGCTGGTCCCCGACGTCCTCGCCGAACCCGAACTTCTTGGCCTGGGCGGCGATGGCGTCGCGGCCAAGGTCCAGGGCGATGCTGGCGAACGGGGTGTTGCAGGACTGCTGCAGTGCGAAGGCGAAAGTTGCAGTGTCCCTGGTGTAGCAGTTGCCGCCGGCGTAGTTGGGCAGCTTGTACTGGATGCCGTCAAAAGGCATCTCCGCGGGGTTGGGCAGGACACTGTCCTTGTTGTACTTCCCTGAGGCCAGGGCGGCAGCGGTATCCACGAGCTTGAAGACCGAACCGGGGGCGAGGAGTTCGCCGGTGGGACCGCTGACGTTCTGGTTCAGGTTGATGCCAGGGACCTTCACCAGCTCGTTCATGTTGGCGCTTTCCGCGGTGGCGTTCTGCGTGGCGGCCAGGTTCGGGTTATAGGACGGCTTGGACGCCATGGCCAGGATGGCACCGGTCTTGGGGTTGGTGACCACGATCGAGCCGCGCTGGCCATCCGGGATCAGGCTGTAGGCAAGCTGTTGGATCTGGGGGTCGATAGTCAGTTCAACCGATGCACCCTTGGGCTGGTTGCCCAGGAAGAGTTGGCCCACCCGGTCAAGGAAGAGCTGGTCCGAGTTGCCTGCCAGCTCGGCGCCCATGGCCTGCTCGAGGCCAGTGGCTCCGTAGTTTTTCGAGAAGTAGCCGGTGAGCCCCGCATATAGCTCTGGCTGCGAGTAAGTGCGCTGGAACTTGCAGGTCTCCGAACCGGTATCCACCGACTCGGCCACGGGGGTCCCGCCAACGATGATGGCCCCGCGGTCATTGCAGTAGTTCTGCAGGATGGCGCGCTGGTTCAGCGGATTGGTCTTGAGGTCGTCGGCACCCACCACCTGCACGTAGCTGATGGCACCGAAGAGCAGGGCAAACATGGCCACTGCGGCTACCCATGAGTGTCGAATTGCCTGGTTCATGCTTGCTTCACCGCCTCGGTTGGAGTGTCAATGCCCATTGCCGCCGCCGTCGCCGTGTCGGCGGGCGGCAGTGGAGTGGTATCCACCGGACCGCGGGCAGCGTGCGAAATCATCAGCAGCAGCCCCACGATGATCCAGTTAGCCAGGAGGGATGATCCGCCGGCCGCGAGGAAGGGCGTGGTAAGCCCCGTGAGGGGAATGAGCCGGGTGACACCACCAATGACCACGAAGCACTGCAGGGCGACTGCGAAGGACAGACCGCAGGCGAGCAGTTTTCCGAAGGCGTCGCGGGTGCCGAGGGCGGCACGGAAGCCGCGCGTGATGAGCAGCAGGTACAGCAGGACGACGGCGAACAGTCCGATCAGGCCCAGTTCCTCGCCCAGTGAGGCGATGATCATGTCGCTGTTGGCGAAAGGAACAAGGTCCGGACGACCTTGGCCAAGGCCGGTGCCTACCAAGCCGCCGTTAGCCATGCCGAACAGGCCTTCGATGACCTGCCGGCTGCCGTTCTCATAGACGTCCGGGGAAAACGCGTTGAGCCAGCCGTAAACGCGTTGCTGGACGTGGGCGAACACCTGGGCCGCCACAAAGCCGCCACCAATGATCAAGGCCAGCCCGATCACCACCCAGCTGATCCGGCTGGTGGCGACGTAGATCATGACGATGAACAGGCCGAAGAACAGCACGGAGGAACCCAGGTCGCGCTGGAAGACGAGGACTCCAATGCTGACCAGCCAGGCGGTGATCATGGGGCCCATGTCCTTGAACCGCGGGAACTGCATGGGCCCGATCTTGCGGCCGGCAAGCAGGATGAGGTCGCGGTTGGAGGAGAGATACCCGGCAAAGAATATTGCCAGCGTAATTTTTGCCACTTCGCCTGGCTGGAACGTCATGGAACCAAACCTGATCCACACCCGTGCGCCCAGGACTTCCCCGGCGCTGATCCCCGGGACAAGCGGAAGGATCAGCAACAGGGCGGAGGCGGCCAGCGAAATAAAGGTGAACCGGCGAAGGATGCGGTGGTCTTTCAGGAAGAACACCACGGCGATCGCCACCGCCATGGCGATGAGGGTCCACCGGAGCTGGTTGTTTCCGGTGTCCTCCCCCGGAGCGTCCAGGCGGTGGATCATCGCCAGGCCCAGGCCGTTCAAGGCAACAACGATTGGGAGTATTACTGGATCGGCATACTTCGCGCGAAAGCGCAGCACGCCGTGGAAAACCAGGGCTGCCGCCGCCAACAGGCTGGACTGGAACCAAAAGTCGGAGTCGAAGGCCTTCTCCTGGTCCACGCCCACCAACATGTTGGCGCCGATGCCCACGACGAGGGCCACCAGCAGCAACACAAGTTCAACACTGCGGCGGGGCTTGGGCGTGGTGCTTACCTGGCTCATTTGGCCGCCTCGCAGGTGATGGTGGGAGTGGGTGAGGGGGACGGCGCCGATGGTGCAGGGGCAGGAGCGGACGCACCGGCTGCAGGCGGCGGGGCTGCCGCGCTGGCAGGGGGTGCGCTGCTTGATGGTGCGGGCGGAGTGGCGGACCCGGAAGGCTTGGGGCACTCCTCTTCGGGTGACGTGGTCCCCGTGAGCTCCAGGTTCTTGACGATCCGCTGGGCGTCGTAGAGGTCATTGGCCGGAACCGTCTGGCGGACCCGCTGCTGCGAGAACGGTGGGAGGGAGTCCATCCGGATATCCGTTACTGCCTCGAGGGAGGACAGCTGGATGGGGCCCAGCCTTTGGGACACCCCGTTGTAGATTGCCACGCGGGAATCGAACTCTCCCACGTAGTAGCGGGTCTGCGTCCAGGCGTACCCAAGCCAGAGGCCAATAGCCACCACGACCAGCACGGCGGCCGCAATGGACCAGGTCAGCCAGCGGCGTGGGCGCAGTGCCGGCAAGGCGTCTTCACCGCCGGCCGGTTCCGCCCTGTGGGTAAGGAGCGTGGCTGCGCGGCGGGCCACGGTACGTCCGGCCACGGTGGGGATGGAACCGGATTCTGCGGCGGCAGCAGCCGCACCCACCAGCTCGTGCGGGCGGGAGGCAAGTTCTTCGCGCAGGACCTCGGCGGAGAGGTGTTCCCCCAGGTGGGGGTCGGTGCTGCCGCCTTCGGCCGCGGCGGCGTCGCCGTCCTTGGCATCGCCATCTTCCGGTTCGTTAACTGGCACGGAGTCCCGCTTGGCACTACCGGGTTCCGAACCAGCCAGTTCCTTGCCGTTGTCCTCCTTGCCATCCTTCGGGGCGGGGGCAGCAGCTGTGGCGGCGGGGGCAACACCTGCCGCGGCAGCGGGCGCACTGCCCTGCACCGGCGGGACAATTTCGACCGCGGCCGTGTTGACGTCGTCGGGCGTTTCCTCCACGATGTCCACCAGGACCACGGTGACGTTGTCCGGGGAACCGGCCTCGAGGGTCAGCTCAACAAGGGTCTCGGCGCACTCATGCAGGTTGTGGGTTTCCCTGACCGTCCGTTCCACGGCATGCCCGGCAACGTAGTTCAGCCCATCCGAGCACAGCAGCCAACGGTCCCCGGGCCGGGCATCGAGGGTGTCCAGGTCCAGCTCGGGGCTCGCATCGACGTCACCCAGGACGCGCATGAGGACGTTCTTGTGAGGGTGCGTTTCCGCTTCCTCAGGCCGCAGCCGGCCTTCGTCGATGAGACGCTGGACAAAGGTGTGGTCCACGCTGACCTGCTTGAATTCGCCGTCGCGAAGCCGGTAAGCCCGTGAGTCGCCAATATGCGCGAAATGCAGTTTGCCCTCGGCCAGCAGGAGCGCGGTGACGGTGGTGCCCATGCCCGCCAGCTTCGGGTTGATGTGCACCAGCTCAGAGAGCAGGGAATTGGCAGTCTGGATTTCGTCAGCCAAAACGGTTTCGGCGTCGTCGCCGTGGTCAGGGCTGTCCAAATGGATCATGTCCAGGACCGTTGCGGCCGAGGCAACGTCGCCTCCCGCGTGCCCGCCCATGCCATCTGCAACGACAGCGAGGTGGCGGCCGGCATAAGCGGAATCATCGTTCTTGGAACGGATCCGGCCGACGTCGGACCGTGCCGCGAAGCGCATGATGAGGGGCCGCTGCGCCGGGCTGGAGCCGGTTGCGGGTTTTTCGGGAACGGCCACGGTTACGGCCTCAATTCAATGACCGTCTTGCCGATTCTCACGGGTACCCCTGGTTCAACCGGCAAGGCACGGGTAAGTTGCTGGTCTCCCAGATAGGTCCCGTTGGTGGAGCCGAGATCTTCGATGAACCAGCGGCTGCCTTGGGGGAAGAGCCTTGCGTGGCGCCCCGACGCGTAATCGTCCTCAAGAACCAGGGTGGCTTCCTGGGCGCGTCCCAAGAGGATGGGGCTGGCTGCCAATGCCAAGGTGCGGCCTTTGAGCGGTCCCTCAAGTACCACCAGTTGCCGGGCCTGCTGCTTCACGGGCTGGAGCGGCGCTTCGGCCAGTTCGGGGTTGCGCCGGACCTGTCGGGCCGTGGGTGCCCCGGCTGCCGCCTTGCGGCCCACCATGAGGTCCCGGCGCATGGCCGAGACGATGCTGAAGATGAGTACCCAAAGGAGCAGCAGGAAGCCGAACCGCAGCGCGGTGATGGTGAGGTCGCTCATGCGTGGCCGCCCTGGTTGGCAGGAAGCAGGCGGAAGATAATCTTTGTCCGTCCCATCGTGATGGTGGAGCCGTCTGTGAGTTCGGTGCTTCCGGAGACCTTTTGCCCGTTGACGTAGCTGCCGTTGGTGGACCCCAGGTCCACGGCGCTGGTGACACCGTTTGCCGTGTGGATCTCCAGGTGGCGCCGCGATACACCCGTATCTTCGATATGGATGTCTGCCTCGGATGAGCGTCCCAGGACGATGGACGGAGCGTTCAGCGAATAGCGCTGGCCCTCAATATCCAGCACCGGCTGCAGCCTGACAGGCTGCCGGTTCGGGGCCGCCGGCACGTTGGGCCGGGGCTGGGCGGCACCGGAGCCCTGCGACTTTTCCGTGGACGATGCGATTTCGAAGTCACCGGCGCGAAGCTCGCCATCGCGCCGGAATGAAATGCGGACCGGGCCCTGAAGGGTGTAGCCCTGGCTGCGCACGTGGTTGATCACGACGTCGCACAGCTCCTCGGCAAGCGGGGTGCCCCACTCCTGCGCGCGGCCGAAGTCATCGTCACTGAGCTGGACGTCGAACACATTGGGCACAAGGGTGCGTCCGGCTGCCACGGTAAGGGCTTTGTGGTCCACCTCGCGGCGGAGCCGGCTGGCGATCTCAACAGGTTCAACCTGGGCTTTGGAACCGGTGGAGAAGACACCGCGGACGGCCTTTTCAATGCCACGTTCAACCTTGTCCAGCAGACCCATGGTTCTTCTCCTTTCCCCCCGGCTCCGGGGCAGTAGTTGGTGCTGGCCAGCACCTGCATGACAGCCCACCGATGCACGGTAATGCCCGATGACGGTGGCCACTCCTACATCCGATACTAGTGGCCAGCCCTGCGAATGACCTTAATCCACAACGGCCGGGCGCCGGCAAAAGTTCGGATGCCTCCTTGTTCCGGACCATTGCGGTGCGCGCTTTCGGGGCCGGCTGCAGGCCAGGAGTTGCCTACTTTGGCAGGGTTTGCAGCCTGTTCCGGAGGCACCCGGGAGGGCGTACGGGGCCCAATTGGTAATTTGCTGCATGTGTCCGTTATGCTTGATCTCGCTGCTTTTGCAAGGCACGGAAACGGGAAACCGGTCCGGCTTAGCGGAAGAAGTTGCGCGCGAGTGGCGGAACGGCAGACGCGCTGGCTTCAGGTGCCAGTGTCCGAAAGGGCGTGGGGGTTCAAATCCCCCCTCGCGCACGCAAATAAAAGAGCCCCGGTCAAGGACCGGGGCTCTTCTGCGTTCCCGTACGAAATTCCGGTTCTGCGGGCTTGCACCTCCGTCCGGACGTTGCACCCACGCGTTCCCGGGTGCTTCGTCCAGTGGCGGGTGCGTTCAGCGGTTGGCCGGCGCCGGCGGCCGGGACCCCGTGCTAACTGGACGGGCGCGCGGAAGCCTTGAACCGGCGTCGTGAGTTGGCCAGGTGGCTGCGCATCGCTGCCGCCGCCGCAGCTTCGTCGCCGTCGGCGATCGCCTCCAGGATGGACCGGTGCTCCTGGACCACCTGGTCAAAATGGTCCCGGGCGTAATGCTCGACGCCGGTCATCAGGCGGGTGCGCGGCATGGCAATCATGGTTTGGCCCAGGGCCGCCAGGCAATCCGAGTAATAAGGGTTGCCTGATGCTGCAGCCACGGCCCGGTGGAACTCGAAGTCCGATTTCATGGCATGGGCGGGGTGACCGGCGCTTTCGGTGAAGGCGTCAAGTGCCGTGCTGACCGCGCGCAGCTGTCGGTCCGTGTGATTCCGGGCGGCCAGGGCCGCAGCTTCCGTCTCCACCCCCATGCGGAAGGCCAGCAGGTGCAGCCGGTCCTCGGTAGTGGCGACCGGACGGACGCCCGGCACTGCCAGCGGCCCTTCCGTGGGGGGAGTGAGGGCGAAGCTGCCGCGTCCGCGTTCGGTCTCCACGAGTCCTTCCGCCTGCAGCCGGGTGAGGGCGGCCCGGACCACGGTCCGACTGACGCCGAAGTCACTGATGAGAGTGTTCTCGCTGGGCAGCTTTTCGCCCGGCTGGATCACGCCGTCGACAATGCGGTTGCGAAGGTCAGCGGCAAGGTCCGCGGTGAGGTTCCGGCTCATGGCTAAAGATTACGGCTTCGGGGTTACGCGCCGAACTCCACGCTCTCGGTGGTCCAGGCGCGTGCCTGGTCGCTCAGCGTGACGCCGAGGCCGGGGCGGTCCGGGACGATCATCCGGCCGTCCTTGGTTTCCAGGCGTTCGTTGAACAACGGGTCCAGCCAGTCGAAGTGCTCCACCCAGGGCTCCCGCGGGTACGCAGCGGCGAGGTGGAGGTGGATTTCCATGGCGAAGTGTGGGGCCAGGTCCAGTCCGCGTTCGTCGGCGAGGGCGGCGAGGCGGAGGAACTGGGTGATGCCGCCGACCCGGGGGGCATCGGGTTGGATGATGTCGCAGCCGTTGGCGCCGATGAGGCCCTTGTGCTCGGCCACGGAAGCGAGCATCTCACCGGTGGCGATGGGGGTGTCCAGGACCTGAGCCAGATGGGCATGGCCCTCGAAGTCGTAGGCGTCCAGCGGCTCTTCGATCCAGGTGAGGTCGAATTCCTCGAGGCGGCGTCCCATGCGGAGGGCGGTGGCGCGGTCCCACTGCTGGTTGGCGTCCACCATGAGCGGCACGTCCCAACCGATATGTTCGCGGACTCCGGCAACGCGGCGCAGGTCCTCCTTGTTGTCCGGCAGCCCCACTTTGATTTTGATGCCGCCTATCCCCTCCTCGATCGATTGGGTGGCACGCGCCTTTACTTCGTCCAGGGTGGCGTTGAGGAAGCCGCCGGAGGTGTTGTAGGTCCGTACGGAGTCGCGGTAGGAGCCCAGGAACTTTGCCAGCGGCAGCCCGGCGCGCTTGGCCTTGAGGTCGTACAAGGCGATGTCGACGGCGGCGAGGGCCTGGCTGGCGACGCCGGACCTGCCCACGGACGCGCCGGCCCACAGGAGCTTGGTGTAAATCCTGGCGATGTCATTGGGGTCCTCGCCGATGAGGCCTTCGGCAACTTCCTTGGCGTGCGCGTACTGCGCGGGGCCGCCGGCACGTTTGGAGTAGCTGAAGCCGATGCCCGAGTGGCCCAGCTCGGTAGTGACCTCGGCGAACAGGAACACCACCTCCGTCATGGGCTTCTGCCGGCCGGTGAATACCTTGGCGTCGCTGATGGGGACGGCGAGGGGAAGGCGCGCGGTGGACAGTTTGACGTGCCGGATCAGGTCGACGGTGCTCATGAATCCTCCTAGAGGCGGGACGGGGCTCCTTCGCCCACAGCCATAGGATATAAGTACACTACTTGTATTACAAGTAGCGTTTAGCTTCGCAGTGCACCCAATCCGGAGACCAGGGCCTCGAGGCCCAGCCGGAAGGCAGCGTCCGCCTGGCGCCCCCGCTCCTGGCGGCCTGGTTCGCCAATGCCGGCGGACGCGCCGGACGCGGCAGAGGAACTCCGCACGGCCGCCGTGAAGTGCGGCGTGGAATCTGCCATGGACCCGGACTCGAAGATGTCCTCCGGTGCCGTGACGTCGTACGCAGAGCCGAAGATAAAGGACTCCAGTGCCACGATGGCGGGGACGATGCCCTCCTGGGGAAACCCGGCGTCGGAGAATCCCTTGCTGACGGTCTCATACATGGCAAGGGTCTGCGGGGCGTCGGTCACGGGCAGGACCGCGATCACCGGGATCAGCGGAGTGTGGGCGGCGAAAACGTCCCGGTAGCTCCAGGCCCAGGTGCGGACGGCGTCCTCCCAGCTGCCGGCTTCGAAACCCGAGACATTCACCAGGGACATCAGGTGATCCTCAACCAGGAGCAGTACGTCCTGTTTTGCTGCCACATGGTTATAGAGGGCGGAGGGCGCCACGTCGAGCATCTTGGCAAGCGCGGCCATGGTCAGTCCGTCGTAGCCCTTGCGGCTGACCAGTTCCAGCGCGGCTGCCGTGATCCCCGCCTTGTCCAGCACTGCAGCCGACGGCCGGCCTGCCCGCCTCCTCTGTCCAGCGGCAGTGCTGGTGGAGCGCCCCTGTGCGGCTGATACTGCCGGCATTGCTGCCCTTTCGTCGATGTCCCCTGCATTATTCCATCCAGCACTTCCGCTCCCGGCGGTCACCGGCTATAGTTCTAGCTAAATGAATGGCATTCATTTAGTGGTCCCCGTCACTAAGGGCCGCAGAAAGGACATCATGCTGAACCTGAACCGCGACGTCGTGGTCGTTGGAGCCGGGCCGTCCGGACTCACCGCCGCCCGTGAACTGAAGAAAGCCGGCCTTAGCGTCGCAGTGCTGGAGGCACGCGACCGGGTGGGCGGCCGCACCTGGACCGACACCGTGGACGGCGCCCTGCTCGAGATCGGCGGCCAGTGGGTTTCCCCGGACCAGACCGCCCTCCTGGAACTGCTCCAGGAACTGAACCTGGAAACCTACCCGCGCTACCGCGACGGCGAGTCCATCTATGTCGGCACCGACGGCGCACCTGTGCGCTACACGGGGGACACCTTCCCCGTGGACGCGGAGACCGCCGTCGAAATGGACCGTCTGGTGGCACTGCTGGATGGGCTCGCCGCGGAGGTTGGACCCACCGAACCCTGGGCCCACCCGAAAGCCCGCGAGCTGGACATCATCTCCTTCCACCACTGGCTGCGGCAGACCTCCGCCAATGAGGAAGCGTGCAGGAACATCGGCCTGTTCATCGCCGGCGGTATGCTCACCAAGCCCGCGCACTCCTTCTCCGCCCTGCAGGCCGTCCTGATGGCCGCCTCGGCCGGGTCCTTCACCCACCTGACGGATGAGGACTTCATCCTGGACCGCCGCGTGGTGGGAGGCATGCAGCAGGTCTCGCTGCTGCAGGCAAGGGAACTGGGGGAGGATGTGGTCCTCGGCTCCCCGGTGCGCAGCATTAACTGGGAGCCGGATACCGACGGCGGCCACCGCGTAACCGTTGAATCTGACCGCGCCACCGTCACTGCCCGGTTCGTGATCATGGCCGTGCCGCCCAATCTCTACTCCCGCGTCTCCTTTAATCCGCCGTTGCCGCGCCGCCAGCACCAGATGCACCAGCACCAGTCGCTGGGCCTGGTCATCAAGGTGCATGCCGTCTACAGCACCCCGTTCTGGCGGGATAGAGGGCTCTCCGGCACCTGCTTCGGCGCCGATGCGCTGGTCCAGGAGGTCTACGACAACACCAACCATAACGATGCCCGTGGAACCCTGGTGGGCTTCGTTTCCGATGAGAAGGCCGACGCCGTCTTCGAATTGAGTGCCGAAGAGCGCAAGAAGGCGATTCTTGCATCCATTGGCGGCTACCTCGGTGACGAGGCGCTCACCCCCGAGGTCTACTACGAGTCCGACTGGGGCTCCGAGGAATGGACCCGCGGCGCCTACGCAGCCAGTTATGACCTGGGCGGACTCCACCGCTACGGCAAGGACCAGTTGGCCCCGGTGGGCCCCATCTACTGGTCCTCATCGGACCTCGCCGCGGAAGGCTACCAGCACGTGGACGGTGCCATCCGGATGGGCCGCATTACCGCGGCGCGGATTGCCGAGGTAGCCAAGGTCCCGGTGTCATCCGGCTGGTAAATAAGCATGCTTACTAATAGGCTGGCGGCGGGGAGCGTCCCCGGCTTTTCGACGAATGAGGTGAGGCATGACTGACGCCCAGGGCATCAGCAAGGTTACTGAGATCATCAACGATTCCAAGATCGGTATGGTCACCACCATCGACGAAGAAGGCGCCCTCGTCAGCCGGCCGCTGGCCGTCCAGGAGGTAAAGGACGACGGCGACATGTGGTTCTTCACAGGCCTCGGCACCTCGCAGGTTGCGCACGTCCGGGCTGATCCGCGTGTCAACGTCGCCTTTGGCAAGAACACCGAATGGGTTTCCGTGGCCGGGACCGCCGAGGTGGTCACGGACCGGACCAAGATCCACGAACTGTGGAACCAGGTTGTTGAGGCCTGGTTCCCGGACGGGCCGGACACCCCCGAGGTATGCCTCCTGCGGGTGGACTCGGATTCCGCAGAGTACTGGACCAGTCCCGGTGGTACCGCAGCCACGGTATTGCAGTGGGTCAAGTCCAAGGTGACGAACAGCCGGATGAGCGTCGGCGAGAGCGGCACTGTGGAACTGTAGCGAAGACTATCGGCACGGGGCGGGGCGGCTACGGCAGTTCCGCCCCTTTCAATGCCTGCAGAAGTGCCGGCAGCAGCACGTCATTGCGACCCCACACGGGATCCAGGATCTCCACGTACCAGGAATCCGCCAGCAGGAGGGCCAGGGCGTCATTGGTCTCCCCGGCCCAGTCCTGGATCTGCGCCTCCTCCACGGGGTTTTCGCTGGAGCCGAGCACCGTGGTGATTTCCGTTCCGGCCAAGGTCACGGGAATGGCGGCGCTGCTTGCCTCGCCCGGAGCATGGGCCACGGTCACCAGTTCGGTGCGGGTGGACAGCGCCAGCAGTTCACCCGCGGTGGCGGCGCTGCAAAAGCCGGTCACGTACTCGCGCTGTGCTGCATCTTTCGAACGGATGCCCGGCTGCGACTCCCTGGTGAAGATCCCGTTGCGGTTCAGCTCCGCCAGGGCTGCGGCTATTGGTTGAGTCTCGGCGTCGAACGCGGCGGCAAAATGTCCAGGCTGGTACGAACTACCGCCTTCCAGCCAGCGGGCCGTCAGCTCGCCGGCGGCCTCCAGCGTGGTGGCTTGCCGCCAGACTCCCCGGTCTTCCAGCAGCCGGCCGTACTCGTCATGGACAGGCAGTTCCTCAGGCTTCATCTTGGGATGCTATCGCCGGGACTCAGGACCAATCCAACCCTGCGACACAGCAGTTAACCTCAGCCGGCCTGCTTCGCCTGCAGGCCGGCCGGAATTCCCGCCGCCCGCTCCGCCGCAGCGAGCGACGCAGCCAAGGTTCCGACGGCGTCCGGATAGCCCTTGTGGGTGGCAGTCCGCAATTGGTCAGCCGTCCGCATAGCCTTGATCAGCGCGGACGTCTCCGGGAGCCGCACGTCGGTCAACTCCGGGTAGTCGATGCTGCAGCCCGGATCCAGCTCATAGCGCCGCCACCGCAGCATGAGCTCATCATGCTGCATCCGCGCGGCCTGGTGGGCAGAAAGCTGCTGCCGGTGGTCACGCCGGGCAGCGTGCCATGCCAGCAATCTTGGGCTTCCCCGGTAGGCGGAAATGCCGGAAGCGGCAGCTGCCCCAGCCAGCAACAGGCCGGCCCAGGGCGACACCAGCGTTGGGATCAACAAGGCAGGGAGGGCCACGCAGGAACCAAGGAAGAGGTCCCAAAAAACCTGGTCCGAAGCCTCCGGACTGCTACTTGCGGGCGCCAGGAACCGCCGTCTTACAACGAAAACGGTGACGGCAACGCTGGCCACCAACACCGGGCCGCAGAGCAGGAGCGCCCACGCAACTTGAAGCAGTCCCTGGGTCAAGGACCCCGCCACGACTGACATCCTGCACCTCCAGCGACCGTCATTCCCATAACGACTTGGCCCCGGCCGGAGAGCCCGGGCTGGTCCTTCCATTGCACCGTCTTCCGGGCACAGCGTCAATGGCTGCAGAAAGGAACGGCAGGCACTCCAAAGGGCGCCACCAGGGGCGGTACCGTGGGACCATGCGACTCAAAATGTGCAGCATCCACGTCCAGGACCCCGCCGCCGCCCACGCCTTTTACACCGGCACGCTGGGCTTTGACACGCTTATGTCCATGCCGGAGTACAACCTGTACATCATCAAGGATCCGGGGGCGGACGACAGTTCCGTGGGGCTGCTCCTGGAACCCAGCGACAACCCGATCGGCGCCAACTACATGAATGCCGTGCGCGAGGCGGGCCTTCCCGCCATTGTCTTTGGGGTGCCCGATGTGCAGGCCGAGTATGACCGCCTGCTGGCTGCCGGGGTGAGTTTCAAGACGCCGCCCACCACCGATCCGTTCGGGACCAGTGCCGTGTTCGACGACGGCTGCGGCAACTACGTCCAGATCCACCAGGACTAAGGGCCCGGGGCAGACAGGGGACTACGCCTGTGCGCGGTCTTTCTTGGCCTGCTTCTTTGCGGCTTCGTCCTTGACCCGCTGGGCTTCGGAGCGGACCGCCGCGTGCGTTGCGCGTTCGGTGACCAGCCACTGCGGCGGAGCCTGGAGCAGCGCGGTGATTTCCGCCGTCGTCAGCGCTTCCTCCACGCCGCCGCGTGCCAGGCCGCTGATGGACACGTTCAGCTTTTGGGCCACCACGGGACGGGGGTGTGGCCCGTTGCGGCGGAGTTCCGCGAGCCATTCCGGTGGGTTGGCCTGAAGTTCGGCGAACTCCTCGCGGGTAATGGTTGAATCCTGGAACTCCTGCGGGGTGGCCGGCAGGTAGATGCCAAGTTTCTTGGCAACGGTGGCCGGCTTCATGGACTGGGAGTTTGCAGAGGTCATGCTTCAAGGGTATCCGGGCGGCGGGTACTGTGAAGACGTGCCCGCCGACAATACCCCCACGCCTGATGCCCAATCCTCGCCTGATGAGCCGGCCCCCCGGGTGCTGCGAGTCGCTTATGTGGCAGGGGTAACTCCGGGCAAATGGATCCGGCGCTGGGAAGAGCGGATGCCGCATATTCCGCTTGAGGTATTTATGGTCGACGACGGCGCCCAGCTTGGAGTGCTGCAGGACCACAAGGCGGACATGGGCTTCGTTCGCCTGCCCATTGAACGCGAGGGCCTCAGCGTCATCCCGTTGTACGAGGAACAGCCAGTAGTCGTGGCCCCTAAGGGCCACGAGATCTCGGTGTTCGAGGAAGTGGCCCTTGCCGACCTTACGCAAGAATCCTTCCTCGATGCGGCAGCCCTGGGCGGACCGGAAGCGGCGCTCCAGTTGGTTGCCGCCGGCGCAGGCCTGTTGATCCTCCCTATGTCGGTGGCCCGCCATTTCAACGTCAAAGACACTGTGGCGCGCAGGCTCACCGGCGCCGAGGGGACCGGGATCGCGCTGGCCTGGCCGGCGGAGGCTACGGACGACGTGCTGGAGGAATTCATCGGCGTAGTGCGGGGCCGCACCGCGCAGAGCTCACGGCAGCCCTCAGCCCAGCCGCAGAAGGTGAAGAAGGAACCCAAGCCGGACCGCCGTGGCACCGGCGCCAAGAAAGCGCCTAAGGTAGCACAGCGCTACGCCCCCAACCCTGACAAGGGCCGTGGCAAGGGGTCGCGGAAGAAGGGCAAACGCTAGCCCCGGCCCCACGGACCGGTGGTGGTCATAAGGGCAACAGAAAAGCCGGCCCCACAACGCTCGGAGCCGGCTTTTCTGTAGTGCGTGGTTGGGTTACCCACGTGTACTAGGTGTTTTGGATGTTGTCTTT
>NZ_JAGGPQ010000018.1 GCF_018613675.1 Arthrobacter sp. ISL-85
CCCATTTTCCCAGCCTTATCCAAGAGCCAAGGGCAGGTTATTACCTTGTTACTCACCCGTTCGCCACTAATCCACCCACAAGTGGGCATCATCGTTCGACTTGCATGTGTTAAGCACGCCGCCAGCGTTCATCCTGAGCCAGGATCAAACTCTCCGTTGAAAACAAACAGACACAACCAAAACCACCGGAAATAACGGCGGCAAAAGCTGCACAAAATTTGAAACCAGCTAAAAACACCATGCACACCACGGGGTGGCGGCACAGCACAATCAACCAATTACATACATAATCGGTATCAACAAACTTGGCACACTATTGAGTTCTCAAACAACAGACACACCCGGCACCACCCAAACACAACGTTCAGGATCGCTCCGGAGCAACTTTTCAAACTTACCCGCTGACCTCCTGCGTGTCAAACCGGCGTCCGCGACCATCCTCAGCCTATGCTTGGGGGGTCGGTTTTCCGTCTGACTCCGTGGAGCAGCGCGGAAATAAACTGTACCACCACTCCTGCCGGATCGCCAGTCGGCCCCAAAAGGGCCTCCTGAAGGCAGCCGAAAGGCCCGGAATCACGCGGATTCCGGGCCTTCCTTGTACAACGGGCCGGTTAGGTCAGCCGGCCGCTTGTACTCCGGGCTTGAAGTAGGACGCACCGAGCGGAGGCAGCGTGACAGTCAATGTCGCCGGCTGGCCGTCCTGTCCTTCGTCTGTTGCCTTCAGCTCGCCCTCGTTCAGCACACCGGACCCGCCATACGTGCTGTGGTCGGTGTTCAGGACCTCGGTCCAGGTCCCGGCAGTGGGGACTCCCAAGGTGTAACCCACCTGCGGGCCGCCGGAGAAGTTGATGGCGCAGACAATCGGGTTACCCTCGGTGTCCCACCTGATGAACGACAGGACGTTGCGGTCTGCGTCTCCCCCGTTGATCCACTGGAAGCCGGCGGGAACATTGTCCTGTGTGTACAGGGCCGGGGTGGATGAGTACAGCTCATTGAGGTCCTTGGTCAGCAGCTGCAGTCCCCTGTGCGCAGGGATGTCCGCGAGCCACCAGTCCAGGCCATGCTGTTCGGACCACTCGGCTTCCTGGCCAAACTCGGTACCCATGAAGATGAGCTGCTTGCCGGGGTGTGCCCACTGGTAGGCAAAGAAGGCGCGGAGGTTCGCCAGCTGCTGCCAGCGGTCACCGGGCATCTTGCGGAGCATGGAGCCCTTGCCGTGGACTACCTCATCGTGGCTGATGGGCAGCAGGAAGTTTTCCGTGAAGGCGTAGACCAGGGAGAACGTGACCGTGCCGTGGTGCCACCTGCGGTTATAGGGGTCCTCGGAGATGTACTTGAGGGAATCGTGCATCCAGCCCATGTTCCACTTCAGGCCAAATCCCAGGCCGCCGTGGCTGGTGGGGGCAGTGACGCCCGGGAACGCCGTGGATTCTTCCGCGATCATGACGGCGCCGGGGTGGGTCTTGTACACGGTGGCGTTGACTTCCTGCAGGAATGAGATGGCCTCGAGGTTCTCCCTGCCACCGAAGCGGTTGGGCCGCCACTGCCCTTCCTGGCGCGAGTAGTCGAGGTAGAGCATGGAGGCTACCGCGTCCACCCGCAGGCCGTCGATGTGGAATTCCTCCAGCCAGTAGAGGGCGTTTGCCACCAGGAAGTTCCGGACCTCGGTGCGGCCAAAGTCGAAGATGAGGGTGCCCCAGTCCGGATGTTCGCCAAGGGCCGGGTCGGCGTGTTCGTAGAGAGGCTCGCCGTCAAATCGGGCCAGCGCCCAGGCGTCCTTCGGGAAGTGTGCGGGCACCCAGTCCAGCAGGACGCCGATTCCGGCCTGGTGGAGGGAATCCACCAGGTAGCGGAACTCGTCAGGGTGCCCAAACCGGGATGTGGGCGCGAAGTAGGACGTGACCTGGTAGCCCCAGGACCCGCCAAACGGGTGCTCCGCTACGGGCATGAATTCCACGTGCGTAAACCCGAGCCACTTGACGTAGTCCACCAGTTCCTTGGCGAGTTCCCGGTAGCCGAGGCCCAGGCGCCAGGACCCGAGGTGCACTTCGTAGACGCTCATGGCCGAGTTGTGCGGGTCGCGCTGGGCCCGTGCTTCCATCCATTCGCTGTCCTTGAACGCGTAGGACGGCTCCACGACCCTGGAGGCCGTCAACGGCGGCACCTCGGTGCCGAACGCCAGGGGGTCGGCCTTTTCAACCCAGTAGCCGCCGCGCGTCAGGATTTCGTACTTGTAGCAGGCACCGGCGGCGACGCCGGGGATGAAGACCTCCCAAACCCCGGAGGAACCCAGGGAGCGCATGGAGTGTTCCCGTCCGTCCCAGGCGTTGAAGTCGCCCTTGACCCGGACGGCCTGCGCGTTGGGAGCCCACACGGCAAAGGAGACACCGTTCACGTCCCCCAGCGCTGACTTGTAGTGCCGGACGTGGGCGCCAAGCACCTGCCAGAGTTTCTCGTGCCGCCCTTCACCGATGAGGTGGAGGTCGACTTCGCCCACCGTCGGCAGGTAGCGGTAGGACTCGTCAACGGTCACCGGGTCCTTGCCCGGGTAGGTGACCGTGAGCCGGTAGTCGGGCACGTGTCCCTGCTCCAGCGGGTCCAGGACGGCAACCCATACGCCGTGGGCTTCGTGTTCCATGGGAACTTCACCCGCCTGCGTGACCACGGTGACTGCCTCGGCCAGATGCTTCACGGTCCGGACGGTGACATGCCCATAGTCGTCCAGGTGGGCGCCCAGGACAGAGTGGGGGGCGTGGTGTTCACCGTTCGCGATCCTGCCCAGGATGCCTTCGTCCACGTGCAGGGGCACCCCCGGGCGGTCAGTTCGTGCTGAGCCTGTCATTTCGTTACCTTCCGATGCTGCGCCGGCGGATTCGCCGGCACCGTTACTGCCCAGGAGCCGTCTGGAGGCGTTTACTGGAATCGCCACCCAGTCGGGCCTGTTACGCATTTCATAAACAACTTCGTACAGCGCCTTGTCCAGCCACAATGCCACAAACAGGGGCGAGGTCCGGTCCACCGTTCCGGGAATGACTGCCGTGTACCCTGCAAGGAAGGCGTCGGAGCAGTCGTCAACCCAATTTTCCGGGACCTGCGCGCCCTCCTGCTCGCGCCGGGCTGCTCCGGCGGCGTAGTCGAAGGAGCGGAGCATCCCGACGACGTCGCGCAGGGGCACGTCCGGGACGTTCCGTTCCGCGATGGGCCGCAGGGGTTCGCCTTCGAAGTCAAGGATCGCCCAGCGCGACTCGTCGCCGGACTGGCCTGTGACCTGGAGGATCTGGCCCAGGTGAAGGTCGCCGTGGATCCGCTGAAGGGGCCCGGCTGGGGCTTTGTCCAGGTTTTCAAGCAGGGAGTCCAGGGCATCGTCGTAAGGTCCGACGGCGGCACGGGCTTCCGCCCAGGCGGTCCGGACGCGCTGTGCAACAGCAGGTCCCGGCCCCTTGCCGGGTCCAGGCACAGCCGACTGCCCCAGCGCCTCCGCCAAGCGCTTGTGCACCGTAGCGGTGGCTGCGCCTAAAGCCCTGGCTTCTGCCGTGAAGTCCGTGCCGGAGCGGGCTGCGTCCACCGCCAGCCGCCAGGCATCACGGCCGCCGGCGAGGAATTCGTGGGCCACCGCAAGCTCGCCTTGGACATAACGGGCGCCCTGCCCGGCACCTGTGGTGGCGTGGTGGCCGTGCCCCAGCCATTCCCCCCTCACCCAGCCAAGCGTGGCAGGGACTTCGGAGGTGCCTGCCTTGGTCAGGGCAGCTCCCACTTCAATCTCAGGGTTGGTCCCGTCCGAAAGGACCCGGAAGAATTTCACCATTGCCGCGGACTCGCCGTCGTCCACTATGACGGAACTGTTGGACTGCTCGCCGGAGAGCACCTTCACCACACCCTTCGCCGTGGGCAGGCGGTGGGGTCCTTCCACCCGGAATCCCGTGGCGGTACCGCTGGCTGCCTTTTCCTCCTGGCGGATCAGCTCCAGCCAGGCGCCCACGAAGTCGGGGTCGTGAACGGCGTCGTAAACCCACGGGCGGGTGGGATCCATTCCGGCCGCTTGCCCCACCAGCGCACGCTCCATTCCCCCTGCCGGTGCAGGCCGGAAGCTCAAGGGAACCTGGACGACGGCGGTCCGCGGACCGCCTTCGCGCCCCTCAGTGGTGACGTTGAGGAGGAACACGGCCAGCGCCGCGTGCCCGCTGGGGTCCGTCAGGCCCAGGCTGCCGGCTTGCGAAATGGCAAAATCGGGGGTCTTGACCGGGAACCAACGCTGCTGCGGCAGCCATTCCTTGAGCAGCGCGGTAAGGGCGGGAGTGAGGATTGGCTGGTTCATCTCAGTTCTCTATCGACAGGATGGGCATGGCCTGGGTGTAGGGCGACGAGGGGTTGGACCCCGCCGTCCGCATGCGGAGCCAGAAGAAATCGTGGCTTCCGATGGTCAGGGTGAGGGTGCCGTCGTCGCCGATGCCGGGGAAGATCTGTCCGCCAAACACATCGCGGAGCCCCCTGCCGGCATATTCGGGAATCCGCAGCGTGGCAGCGACCGGGTGCTGGGAGAGGTTGAAGGCGCAGAGGATGGTCTCGGCGTTGGCACCGGCAGGGTTGCTGGCCGGCAGCTCGCGCAGGTAGGCCAGGACGGCGTCATGGTCTGCTTCCACATGTTTGAAGCCGCCCAGCCCGAACGCCGGGTGGTTCTTGCGGACGCTGAGGATCTGCCGGGTCCAGCGCAGCAGGGAGCCGGAATGGGCGGCCTCGGCCTCCACGTTGGCCATGGCGTAGTTGTACACCAGGGACTGGATGGGCGGCAGGTACAGCTTGCCGGGATCCGCGTGGGAGAAGCCGGCGTTCCGGTCCGGGTTCCACTGCATGGGGGTACGGACGGCGTCGCGGTCCTCGAGCCAGATGTTGTCCCCCATGCCGATCTCATCCCCGTAGTACAGGAACGGGCTGCCCGGAAGCGAGAGCAGGAGCGCGTTGATCAGTTCGATTTCGGCCCGCGAGTTATCGAGCAGGGGTGCCAGCCGGCGCCGGATCCCGATGTTGGCGCGCATGCGGGGATCCGGGGCGTACCAGCCCAGCATCGCCGCGCGCTCATCCGCGGTGACCATTTCCAGGGTCAGCTCGTCATGGTTGCGGAGGAACGTGCCCCATTGTGCGCCCTCGGGGATGTCCGGGGTGTCGCGCATGGTTTCGATGATGGGCGCTGCCTTTTGGTCGCGCAGCGCGTAGTAGAGGCGGGGCATGATGGGGAAGTGGAACGCCATGTGGCACTCGGGTTCCTCAACGGTGCCGAAGTACTCCACCACCTCGTTGGGCGGCTGGTTTGCCTCGGCGACGATCACGCGGCCGGGATAGCTTTCATCCACCATTTCCCGCAGCCGGCGGAGGAACTCATGGGTGGCCGGAAGGTTTTCACAGTTGGTGCCCTCCTCCTCGAAGAGGTAGGGGATGGCATCTGCCCGGAAACCGTCAATCCCCTGGTCCAGCCAGAACCGGACAACGTCGAAGACGGCGTCGATCACCTTGGGGTTTTCGAAGTTCAGGTCCGGCTGGTGGCTGAAGAACCGGTGCCAGAAGAACTGGCGGCGGATGGGGTCGAACGTCCAGTTCGATTCCTCCGTGTCAACGAAGATGATGCGGGCGTCCTGGTACTTCTCGTCCGTGTCGCTCCAGACGTAGAAGTCCCCGAAGGGACCGTCCGGATCCTTCCGGGACTCCTGGAACCAGGGGTGCTGGTCGGACGTGTGGTTCAGCGGCAGGTCGATGATCACGCGGACGCCGCGTGCATGGGCTTCGGCCACGAGCCGCTTGAAGTCGCTGATGGTGCCGAACTCGTCCAGGACGGAGTTGTAGTCGGAGATGTCATAACCGCCGTCCCGCAGCGGCGACTGAAAGAACGGGGGCAGCCAGAGGCAGTCCACGCCCAGCCACTGCAGGTAGTCCAACCGGTCGATGAGCCCGGAGAAATCCCCGGACCCATCGCCGTTGGCATCCGCAAAGGCCCTGACGAGTACTTCGTAGAACACTGCCTTGCGGTACCACAACGGGTCATGCTGAAGGCCAGGCGCATTTAGCTCGAACGTGCTCTTGGGAGTGAAGTGGCCGGAACTTTGCGGGTTGAAACTCACTGATGCATTCTCCTCACGCTCAGGATGTGGGCGGGCTCCACGTGCGGATCAAGCCGCACGTAGTTGTACTCGCCCCACTCCCAGCTCTGGCCTGAGATGAGGTCGTCCACGAAGAAGCCGCCGCCGGGGGTGATGTCCTGCGGGTCCAGCTCGAGGGCCGCAAGGTCCAGGACCACGCTGCATTCCTTGGTGACGTGCGGGTCCACGTTGACCACCACGATGATGGTGTCCTTGGACCCGTCGGGGAGGGTCTTGTGCTTGGAGTAGACAACCGTGGAGTCATCGGTGCTTTGGTGGACCGTCAGGTTCTGCAGGTCCAGCAGCGCGGGATGGTCCCGCCGGATGTGGTTCAACCGCGTGATGTACGGGGCCAGCGAGCGCCCGGACTCCGCTGCGGCGTCCCAGTCGCGGGCCTTGTACTCGAACTTTTCGTTATCGATGTACTCCTCGGCGCCGGGCCGGGCGACGTGCTCGAACAGCTCATAGCCGGCGTAGACGCCCCAGAGCGGGCTTCCCGTGGAGGCCAGGGCAGCCCGGATCCGGAACGCCGCCGGTCCACCATACTGCAGGTATTCCGTGAGGATGTCCGGTGTGTTGACGAAGAAATTGGGGCGGAAGAACGCGGGGGATTCGTGGCTCACTTCCTCGAAGTAGGTCTCGATTTCCTTCTTGGTGTTGCGCCACGTGAAGTAGGTGTAGGACTGCTGGAAGCCTGCCCTGCCCAGCGCGTGCATCATGGCGGGGCGGGTAAATGCTTCGGCCAGGAACACTACGCCCGGTACCGCTTTATCCACTTCCGCTATGAGCCATTCCCAGAACCACACTGGTTTGGTGTGCGGATTATCCACGCGGAAGATCTTTACGCCGTGGCTGACCCACAGCAACACGATCCGCAGGATTTCCTGGGAAAGACCTTCCGGATCATTATCGAAATTCAGCGGATAGATGTCCTGGTACTTCTTTGGCGGGTTTTCCGCGTAGGCGATGCTGCCGTCCACCCTGGTGGTGAACCATTCCGGATGGGATTCCACCCAGGGGTGGTCCGGGGCCGCCTGGAGCGCGAGGTCCAGGGCTACCTCCAGGCCCAGCTCATTGGCCCGCGCCACGAAGGCGTCGAAGTCCTCAAAGGACCCGAGGTCGGGGTGGATGGCGTCGTGGCCGCCTTCCTTGGCCCCGATGGCCCAGGGTGAACCGGGATCGTTGGGGCCGGCCACCAGGGTGTTGTTGGGGCCCTTGCGGAACTGCACGCCGATGGGGTGGATGGGTGGCATGTAGAGGACGTCGAATCCCATGGCCGCCACGGCGTCGAGGCGCTTGGCCGCGGTCCGGAAGTTGCCTGACGTCCAGGCACCGGTGTTGTGGTCCTTGACGGCGCCTTCGGACCGGGGGAAGAACTCGTACCAGGCGCCCCGCCCGGCCCTGTCCCGCTCCACCAGGAGGGGATACTTCGCGGATACGGTGACGAGTTCCCGGATGGGCTGGCGGGCAACGATGTCCGCGATTTCCTGGCTGAAGCCGGCCCCGAGCCGTTCCTCTGTGCTCCGGGACTGGTCACCCAGGATCTCCGAGGCGTGCCGCAGGGCTGCCCGGTCCACTTCGTCCCGGAAGTCCTCCGCGGACGCTTCACCAAGCAGTTTGGCACCTTCAGTGAGCATGAGTTCGACGTCGATCCCGGCGTCGATCTTCACCTCGGCGTTGTGGTGCCAGGTGCCGTAGCGGTCGTGCCAGGCTTCGATGACAAAGGACCAGTTCCCCGTTTCCGACGGCGTGAGCACGCCTTCCCAGCGGTCCGTGCCCATGCCCCTTTCCCCGCGGGGCGGCGCAAGCCGCACGCGCTGGCGCTCGGCACCGGAAGGGTCAAGGAGCACGGCGCTGACGCCGAGCTGGTCATGCCCCTCGCGGAAGGCGGTGGCCCCCACCACGATGGCCTCGCCGGGCAGGGCCTTCGCCGGGAATTTGCCGTCCTCGACGACGGGCTGCACGGCCGTGATGGGAAAACGCCCGAACCGCAGGTCCTCGGTGATACTGCGCTGGGGCATTTTGGTTGATGCGGCACTGATTCTCGAGTTAGTCGTCACAGGCTCGACGTTAGCGAGAAATGACCCGGATTGCTAAGCCTGCTCACTAAAGTTCGTCGTGCCGCGGCCTATTTTCTTCATGCCCCTGTCATTTACCCAAAAGAAACCGAAAGCTTGTTCCAGCCGCGCATGTTGTCGGTTAGTGTGACGCAGGTGAAGGCAATCCGCAGGTTTACGGTCCGTACAGTCCTCCCCGAACCCATCCGGCCTTTGGCCAGGCTGGCCAGCAATTTGCGGTGGTCCTGGCACCGCCCCACCCGGGAACTTTTCGCTGGGCTGAACCCGCACCTGTGGGAGGAAAGCGGGCAGGACCCCGTCGGGTTCCTGGGCATGGTCAGCCGGGAGGAATTCCAGCAACTCGCCGCGGACCAGTCGGTGGTGGACCGGGTGCGCGCCGCCGAGCAGGACCTTGACCGGTACCTCCAGGAGCCGCGCTGGTACCAGGGCCTGGGACCGGATGCACCCGCCTCCATCGCATACTTCTCGCCCGAATTCGGCATCACCGAGGTCCTCCCCCAGTATTCGGGCGGCCTGGGCATCCTTGCCGGGGACCACCTGAAGGCAGCCTCGGACCTGGGCGTCCCACTGATCGGGGTGGGCCTGCTGTACCAAGCGGGCTACTTCAAGCAGTCGCTGTCCCGCGACGCATGGCAGCAGGAAACCTACCCCGTCCTGGATCCCGACGGACTGCCGCTGACCCTGCTCCGGGAGCCGTCCCCCGACGGCAACGGCAAGGCACTGGAGGTATCGCTTCCCCTGCCCAACGGGCGCCGGCTGCTGGCACACATCTGGCGGGCCGACGTCGGCCGCGTTCCCTTGCTCCTCCTGGACTCCAACGTGCCGGGCAACGACGACGCCGCCCGCGGCATCACCGACCGGCTGTACGGCGGCGGCGGCGACCACCGGCTGCAGCAGGAACTCCTGCTGGGCATGGGCGGGGTCAAGGCCTTGCGCGCCTTCGAGAAGCTGACGGGCTGCGCCGCGCCGGAGGTCTTCCACACCAACGAAGGCCACGCGGGGTTCCTCGGGATCGAACGCATCCAGGAGCTGATGTCCGGGGAACAGGCCCTGACGTTCGACGAGGCTTTGGCCGCCGGACGCGCCTCCACCGTCTTCACCACGCACACGCCGGTGCCGGCCGGCATTGACAGGTTCGAAATCAACCAGATCAGCCACTTCTTCCAGGCCGGGCTGGCCCCCGAAGTGCCGGTGGACAGGATCCTGGAACTGGGCAGGGAAAACTACGCGGACGGAAACCCCGCCGTCTTCAATATGGCGGTCATGGGCCTGCGCCTGGCCCAGCGCGCCAACGGCGTGGCCAAACTCCACGGTGAGGTGTCCCGCGGAATGTTCTCGGCGCTCTGGCCGGGCTTCGACCACTCCGAGGTGCCCATCACTTCGGTGACCAACGGCGTGCACGTGCCCACCTGGGTGGACAGCCGCATCTCGAAGCTGGCCCGCGACCAGTTCGGCAGCGAGGCGGAAGCGCTCGGCAAATGGGACCTGGCCTACAACGTCAGCGACGCCGATGTCTGGGCGCTCCGCCGTGAAATGCGCGCCGCCCTGGTGGAGGACGTCCGGCGCAGGCTGCGCGCAGCATGGAAGAAGCGCGGCGCGGCAGACGCCGAGCTGGGCTGGACCGACAACGTCCTGGACCCTGACGTGCTGACCATCGGGTTTGCCCGCCGGGTGCCCACCTACAAACGGCTCACGCTGATGCTGCGCGAGCCGGCCCGGCTGAAGGCACTGCTCCTGCATAAGGAACACCCCATCCAGCTGGTCATCGCCGGGAAGTCCCACCCTGCCGACGACGCGGGCAAGAAGATGATCCAGGACCTGGTGCGCTTCACGGACGATCCCGAGGTCCGGCACCGCATCGCGTTCCTGCCAAACTACGACATCGCCATGGCCAGGACCCTGTTCCCGGGCTGCGACGTATGGCTGAACAACCCGCTGCGGCCCCTGGAGGCGTGCGGTACCTCCGGCATGAAGGCGGCACTGAACGGGTCCCTGAACCTGTCCGTCCTGGATGGCTGGTGGGATGAAATGTTCGACGGCGAAAACGGCTGGGCGATCCCCACCGCCAACAATGATGCTTCGCCGGAAGAACGCGACGACATCGAGGCTGCAGCGCTGTACGAGTTGCTGGAAACGCAGGTGGCGCCGCGCTTCTACGGGAGCACGGTGTCCGAGGCGGCAGGAGCTGCGGGCCCGTCGACCACGCCGCGGGAGAAAGTCCCCACGCACTGGGTGTCCATGATCAAGCACACCCTCTCCCACCTGGGTCCGGCGGTTTCCGCAGAGCGCATGCTCCGCGACTACGTCAACATCCTGTACCGTCCCGCCGCCGAAGCCGGCCGCAGCGCCACCGCCAACTCCTACGCCCAGGCCCGCGCGCTGGCATCGTGGTCCGCAAAGGTGCGCGGCGCCTGGCCACAGGTCCACGTGGAGCACGTGGACTCGGTGGGAGTGTCCGAGGACCCGCAGATCGGCGACACGATGCAGGTCAACGCCTATGTGGCGCTGAACGTCCTCACCCCCGAGGACGTCTGCGTTGAGGTGGCTTACGGCCGCGCCGAGGAAAACGACGCCCTGGCGGACATCACCATGATGGAGCTGCAGGTGAAGGAGGACCTGGGCAACGGCCGGCACTTGTTCAGCGGATCCTTGGTGATCGACCGCTCGGGCCCCTTCGGCTACACCGTCCGGGTCCTGCCGCGGCATGAGGCCCTTGCGTCGAAGGCGGAGCTGGGACTGATCGTCAACGCTTAGCCCGCTGGTCTCGTGGGTACGGTCCCTGGCAGGCAGGCCAGGAACCGATCCAGGAGGACCCAATGACTGAACGCACGGTGGCCGATGTGATCGTGGAGCGCCTCACCGCCTGGGGCGTGCACCGGGTCTTCGGCTACAGCGGGGACGGCATCAACGGCTTCATGGGTGCCCTCCGCCGTACTGAGGGGACCGATGGGCAGGTTGACTTCGTCCAGGCCCGGCATGAGGAATCGGCGGCTTTCATGGCCGTGGGGCATGCAAAATACACCGGTGGCGTGGGGGTGGTGACGTCCACCCAGGGCCCCGGGCTGTCCACCTCCTCAATGGGCTGTATGACGCGAAGCTGGACGGCGTGCCGGTGGTGGCCATTGTGGGGCAGCAAAGCCGCACCGTGCTGGGGTCCGCCTACATGCAGGAAATCGACCTGCCTGCCTTGTTCAAGGACGTCGCATCGCAGTTCGTGCAACTGGTCAGCGCGGCGGAGCAGGTGCCCATGGTGCTGGACCGTGCCTTCCGGACGGCGAAGGCCACCTCCTCCCCCTGCGTGGTCATTGTTCCCCACGACGTGCAGTCCGCGCCCGCGCCTGAGCTGGAGCAACAACACGGCATCGTGGTCACCGCCCCGTCCTGGAGCGCCGCGGCCAAGACCCCGCGGGACGAGGACCTGGCTGCCGCAGCCGCACTGCTTAACTCCGCGGAGCGCGTGGCGCTCCTGGTAGGCCAGGGAGCCAGGCATGCCGGCAAGGAAGTGGTTGCAGTGGCGGAGAAGCTTGGCGCGGGAATCGCCACCAGCCTTCTTGGCAAGCCGTATGTAGACGAAACCCTGCCCTTTGCCGTGGGTACCATGGGTCATCTGGGTACCACCTCCAGTGCGCACCTGCTGGGCAACTGCGACGCGCTCCTCATCGTGGGGTCCAATGATCCCTGGACCGAGTTCTATCCACCGCCGGGTGCCGCCCGTGCCGTGCAGATCGACATCGACGAAAAGAAGATCGGCAACCGCTACCCCGTTGAGGCGGGCCTGGCGGGCGACGCGGCATCAGCCCTGGAAGCCCTGAACCAGAGGCTGGAGCATCGGGCACGCACCCAATGGCGCTCGGACGTGGAAGCGCAAGTGAGCCGCTGGCGTATCCTCGCGGCTGACCGTGCCGCCGTGCCCGCCAGCCCCGTTAACCCCGAACGGGTGGTCCGGGAGCTCAACGGCCGCCTGCCCGGGAACGCCCAGGTGAGTGTCGACGTCGGGAGCTGCGTCTACTGGTACGCCCGCCAACTGGTGCTGCCCACGGGAGTCCCCGCGCATCTGTCCGGGACGCTGGCCAGCATGGGCTGTTCCATCCCGTACGGGATCGCCGCAAAGCTGGCGCACCCGGACCGTCCGCTGGTGGCCTTGGCCGGCGACGGCGCCATGCAGATGCTTGGTGTGGCGGAACTGGTCACGGTAGCGCACCGCTGGCGCCAGTGGCAGGACCCAAGGTTCGTGGTGTGCGTCTTCAACAACCGCGAGCTGACGGAGGTCACGTGGGAGCAGCGTGAATCGGAGGCGGAGCCGAGGTTTGCAGCGAGCCAGGAACTGCCCGATTTCCCCTTCGCCGGCTACGCCGACCTGCTGGGGCTCAAAGGCATTCGCGTGGAGGACCCGGAACTGGTGGGCGAGGCCTGGGACCAGGCCTTCGCCGCCGACTGCCCGGTGGTGATCGAGGTCCTGACCGACCCCGAGATCCCACTGCTTCCGCCGTTCCCGGCCGGACGCCAGAAGGCGGAAAACATGCGCAAGGGGCTGGCGGCGGAGGACGACGGCGGCAGGGCCTCCGCGCTGCTGGACACCTATGTGTCGCACGAGGAACCCCCGGGAGGCTAGCAGTTCCGCTTAGAGCAGCACCGCGGTGACGGACAGGTCCTTGCCCGCATACCGTTCTGCGTCCTGCAGGATCTCGCAGATGATCCCGAACGACCTGTCAGCGCGGAACGGTGCCGCCACCTGCCACAGGACCGTGACGGGCGGGTTGCCATTCTCGCTGATGCTGTCGGCAAAGTCGTGAAGGGAATCGTTCAATGCGTCGAGGTTCACGCCGTAGTGCTCGGGAAAGTCCAGGACCTCGCCGAAGGTTTCCAGGACGGCGCGCTTGCTGTCCGCCGGGGGGACCATCACGCAGCGCCGCCCGGCGTCGGCCACCTGTTCCTGCAGCTCTTCGAGGGTCCAGGTGTCGCCGGAGAAGATTTTCATGGTTGTGCTAGCTGCCTTCCGCTATGTACTCGAACGTTGCGTAGTGGTCCCCGGTGTAGTACTTCTCCCCGCCATTTCCCGCCACGATTCGCCGTGCACCCCGGTCCGACCCACCGGGCGTTGGGACGGTGTACTCGCGGTAGTAGCCGCGGTCCCGGGCGGGCAGGACCCGCTCAAGGTTTCCGAACACCTGGTCATCCTGCCCGTACGGAAACGGGCCGCCTGCCCGGATCAGCGCAAGCACCCGGCGGCCCTCCACCGGGAGCGCGGATTCCCGTATCTCCGGCAAACTGGACGGGTTGGCTGCCCGGTGCGGGGCTGACTGCTTCGCTGCCGGGGACGGCGCCGTCCCGCCCGGAGCGGACGTGCTGCTGGAAGCAGCCCCCGGCGTCGTGCCGTCCGTCTGTTGGCCGAACAGCCCCGCGCCGCCGAACGCCACCATGGCCAGCACCACCAGGGTGGTGAGGAGCAGTGGGACGATGGAGCGGTTGCGCATTCGGGTCTACCTGACGGGTGGGTGGTCTGGAGTCTAGGTGCGGTAGATGCTGATGGAGTTGGCCTCGGCCAGGTCGATGTCTCCCGCGGCCACCTGGATGCCCTGCCGCTGCTTGTGGCGGGGCGAAGTGGTCAGCCGCAGCTCGAACAGGCCCGGAGCCGGCTTCCCGGCATCCGGGAGGGTGACCTTGACGTCCCGGGCGCTGCCGTTCACCACCACCAGGCCGGCAAGGTCGCCGCCGTCATCGCGGAGCAGCAGCTGCAGGACGCGGTGCTGGGGATCGTTCCAGCGCTCGGTGGACATGGGCTGGCCGTGCTGGTCAAACCAATAAAGGTAGGACTGTTCATCCCGGACAGGAAAATCGTGGGGCTGGGCAGCCAGGAACTCCTTGCGCAACCGGATGTACCGTTTGGTGCTGCGCAGCATCTCATGCGCCTCCGGTGTCAGCGTCCAGTCGAGCCACGTCATGGCACTGTCCTGGCAGTAGGCGTTGTTGTTCCCGTGCTGGGTCCTTGCCAACTCGTCCCCTGCGGTGATCATGGGTACTCCGAGCGACACCATCAGCGACACCATCAGGTTGCGCCGCGACTGCGCGCGCTGCGCCAGGATCACGGCGTTCTCAGTGGGTCCCTCAACGCCGTGGTTGTAGCTGCGGTTGTCACCGTGCCCGTCCCTGTTTTCCTCGCCGTTGTCCTCGTTGTGCTTGCGGTCGAAGGACACGAGGTCGTTCAGGGTGAACCCGTCATGGGCGGTGACGAAGTTGACTGATGCCAGGCGTGAGCGGCCGGATCCCCGGAAGAGGGCGGCGGAACCGGACAGGGCGTCTGCGAGTTTGGCCATGCTCCCGCCGTCGCCGCCGGAATCGATGGCCGCACGGTCTGCCAGCCAGAAGCTCCGCACCGCGTCCCGGAAGTGGTCGTTCCAGTCCACCCAGCCGCGGGGGAACCGGCCGGTCTGCCACCCTCCGTCGCCTATGTCCCAGGGCTCAGCTATCAGCTTGACCTCGGACAGGACAGGATCGGCGGCGACGCTGGTGAGGAAGGGGTGGTGGGGGTCGAATTCATTCGCGGCATTGCGGCAGAGCGTGACTGCAAGGTCGAACCGGAAACCGTCGATGTGGAACTCGTCCACCCAGTACCGAAGGGAGTCTGTCACCAGCTGGACCACGTGCTGGTCCGCGAAGTTGAGTGAGTTGCCGCAGCCAGTGGTGTCGATGTACTTGCCGTTGCCGTCCACCCGGTAGTACGTGTCCTCCCCCAGGCCCCGGAAGCTCAGGACCTGGCCGCCGGGCGGGCCCTCGGCCGTGTGGTTGTACACGACATCGAGGATGACCTCCAGGCCGGCGGCGTGCAGCGCCTTGACCATTGCCTTGAACTCATCCTGGACCGCCTGGGGGCCCGCTTCCTGGGCGGCGCGGGTGGCGTAGCCGGGATGCGGCGCAAAGAACGCGGCGGTGTTGTACCCCCAGTAGTTGCTGAGCCCCAGGTCCTGCAGGTGCGGCTCATCGAGGTGGAAGTGGACGGGCAGGAGCTGGACGGACGTGATGCCCAGGCCGGTGAGGTGTTCCACGACGGCGGGGTGGGCCAGGCCGGCGTAGGTGCCGCGCAGCTCTTCCGGTACGTCGGGGTGGAGCATGCTCTGGCCGCGGACGTGCGCTTCATAGACGATGGTGTTGCGCCAGGGAAGACGCAGCCGTTCGTCAGTTTCCCAGTCGAAGTCAGTGGCGGTGCGGACGCTGGTGAGGAAGCCGTCGCGCTGGTCCACTCCCCTGCCGTACGGGTCCAGCAGCAGGGGCTGGCGGACGGAGCCGTTACCCTTGGCAGCCGGAACCTTCGGGAGTAAAGGCTGGGTGTCCGACGACGGGCGGAACCCGTAGCGTGATCCGTACGGCAGGTCCTCCACGATGCCGTGGTGGACCCCCTTGGTGACGTTGGGCAGCCGCTGGCTGCGCCATTGGCCGCCGGGTGGGCAGTAGACAACGTCCAAGCTGGCCACGGCGGGCGCGAAGCAGGCAACGTTGGCGCGTCCGCCGGCATGGTGGCGGGTGCCACCCGAATCAGCGCGCGGGACGCTGACACCGAGGGGAACAGCCGAGGAGGCGTCCATGGTGGAGGCGGTGTCGAAAAGCGGCATGACCATCACCTAAATAGTAGCGGTCAGCGGCACTTGACCTGCCCATACGCCCCTGCGGCGACGGGAAACCCCCATGGATGGACCGCTGGCGGTACTATCCCGCCGCGCGCTGGCGGGATACCTCGTACAGCGAGATGCCCACGGCCATTGAAGCGTTCAATGACTCCATGGCGGAATCGATGGGGATGGAGACGATCTGGTCGCAGTTTTCCCGGACCAGGCGGCTCAGGCCCTTCCCTTCGGAGCCCACCACGATGCACACCGGCTCGCTGGCCAGGGTGAGCTCGGGCAGCGAAACGTCCCCGTCGCCGTCGAGCCCCAGAACGTAGATCCCCATGTTCTTGAACTGCTTCAGGGCGTTGTTCAGGTTGGAGGCGCGGGCCACGGGCACGCGGACGGCCGCACCGGCGCTGGTCTTCCAGGCGGAGGCCGTGACGCCGACGGAGCGGCGCTCGGGCACAATCACGCCGTGGCCGCTGAACGCGGAAACGGAGCGGATGATCGCGCCCAGGTTCCGGGGGTCGGTGATGCCGTCAAGGGCAACGAAGAGTGGCGCGTTGGCGACGTGCCCCTTCTTCCACTTGTCCACGGTTTCCTCGGCCAGTTCGTAGGCGTCCTGGTACTCGTAGGGCGGGATCTGCAGCACCAGGCCCTGGTGGACGGCGTCGTCCGTCATCCGGTCCAGCTCAGGTTTGCCCGTTTCCATCAGCGGGATGCCGCGTTCGGCGGCGAGCTTCAGGGATTCTTTGACGCGGTCATCCATTTCGATGCGGATGGCGACGTGGAGGGCTTTAGCCGGGATGCCGGCGCGGAGCGCCTCGACCACGGAGTTGCGCCCTGTGACTACTTCCTCGGTGGCACGGCCCTTGGGGCCGGACTTCGCAGCGCCGGCGCTGCGGGCACCGGTCCCGCGCTTGGCTGCGGAACGTTCGGCAAGCTGCTTGGACTTGTGTGCCTTGTGGTAGACGCGGTCCTCGGCTTTGGGCGTGGGCCCCTTGCCCTCGAGGGCCTTGCGGCCATGGCCACCGGTTCCGACGGTTGGGCCCTTCTTCGCTTTAACCGATCGGCGACCATTGTTGGCCATGATGTTCCACCCTTGATTGTGCTGACTGAGTCTGCCTACCAGTCTACTGATCCGAAAAAAATCGGCGGCAGCGGCCTGTTCAGTCCCGCTTGAGGCTCCAGGTGGCGCCGTCCGGGCCGTCCTCCACCACCACGCCGGCCTGGTTAAGCATGTCCCGGATCGCGTCGGACCTCGCCCAGTCCTTGTCCGCACGGGCGGCCGCCCGGGCTGACAACTGCTCTTCCACCAGCACAGCCAGCGCCTCGGCCTCACGGGTGCTCACCGCTGCGGTGCCGGCCACGTCGTTCAAGCCCAGGACACCGGTCATGAGGACCACGGCGTGCATTGCGTTCTGGGCGGCGTCGTCGTCGCCCTCAGCGAGGGCCGTGTTGCCGGCCCTGACGGTTTCGTGCAGTGCGGCCAGGGCGCGCGGGACGTTGAGGTCATCGTCCATTGCTTCGCAGAATGCGTCCACGCCCGCGGAAGAGGAACCGTGGCTGCCGTCCACGATGCCCGCATCACCGCCGAAGCGTGCCGCAGCCTTGGCCAGGAATCCGTCAATGCGTTCGACGGCGGCTGCGGCCTCCTGCAGCGAGGTTGGGCGGTAGTCCAGGATGGATCGGTAGTGCGCCTGGCCCAGGTAGTAGCGCACCACCCGCGGTGGGGCGAGTTCCAGCATTTCCGCAGGGCTGATGGTGTTGCCAATGGACTTGGACATCTTTTCGCCCTGGTAGGTGACCATGCCGTTGTGCATCCAGAAGTTGGCGAACGGGTGTCCCGCCGCCTGCGACTGGGCCATCTCGTTTTCGTGGTGCGGGAAACGCAGGTCCAGGCCGCCGCCGTGGATGTCGAACGCCGTCCCGAGGTACTTGGTGACCATTGCGGAGCACTCCAGGTGCCAGCCGGGGCGTCCGGCACCCCAGGGCGATGCCCAGCTGGCGGTGGCCGGCTCTCCCTCTTTGGAACCCTTCCACAGTGCAAAGTCGCGGGGGTCCTTCTTGCCGCGGGGATCGGCGTCGGGCGCTGCCTGCATGTCATCGATGTTCTGCCGGGTCAACGCGCCGTACTTGTTCCAGGAGCGGACGTCGAAGTACACGTCGCCCGAGTCGTCCAGCGCCGGGTAGGCATGGCCGCGGTCGATGAGCTGCTGGATCAGGGCATGCATCTCGGGGATGTGTCCGGTGGCCCTGGGCTCGTAGGTGGGACGGGAGACGCCCAGTGTGTCGTAGGCCTTCAGGAACTCCTGCTCGTAGCGGTACGCCAGCGCCCACCATTCTTCGCGGGGCACTTCTCCCACCTCGGGGCTGAAGTCCGGTGCGAACGATGCCTCGGACTTGGCCAGGATCTTGTCGTCGATGTCAGTCACGTTGCGGACAACGGTAACGCGCAGGCCCCGGAACTCCAGCCAGCGGGTGAGCTGGTCGAACGCGATGGCGGATCGGATGTGGCCTACGTGCGGCATCCCCTGGACCGTGGCCCCGCAGTAATAGAGGCTGACCTTGCCCTCAACGATGGGGACGAAGTTCCGGACTTCGGCGGAGGCAGTGTCATAGAAGCGCAGGGTCACCGCTCCAGACTAACCGATGGCTGCGGGCTGTCGCGGGTACACCAGGGCGGTGGCCACCGCGGAAATACCCTCCCCGCGTCCAGCGAATCCCAATCCGTCACTGGTGGTTGCCGTGACGCCTACGTGGGCGCCGGCCGCCTCGCTGAGGACCTTTTGCGACTCTTCCCGTCGTGGCCCGAATTTGGGCCGGTTGGCGACGAACTGCACGGCGACATTGCCGATCTCGAACCCGGCAGCCCTGACGATCCGTGCAGCTTCGGCAAGGAGGGTTGCGCCGGACGCGCCGGCGAATTCCGGGCGGTCGGTACCGAAGTGGGTGCCAAGGTCGCCGATACCGGCAGCCGAAAACAGCGCGTCTGCGGCGGCGTGGGCGACGGCGTCGCCGTCAGAGTGCCCGGCAAGGCCACGTTCTCCCGGCCATAGGAGCCCGCCAAGCCAGAGTGGGCGGGGCGAGTCCTCGGGGGCGTACGCGTGGACGTCGATTCCCACGCCGGTGCGCGGCAGGACCATGTCCGGACTCATCCTTCCACCCACCGGGCGCCGAGCGGGCCCTCAAGGAGCCCTTCGGCGAAGATAAGGTCCAGGGGCGTGGTGATCTTCAGGGACTGTGTGGACCCACGTACAGCGTGGACGGGCGTGCCCAGCATTTCCACGAGCATGGCGTCATCGGTGACGGCAGCGGCCTGCTGCTGGTCCAACGCCTGTGCCGCCTCGTGTGCCTGCAACAGCGTGCCGACTTTGAAGCCCTGCGGGGTCTGCACAGCCCGCAATTCCTCTCGGCGGGCCGTCCCCGTGACCACCTCCGGCGCAAGCGCAATGCCATCACCCGCGGTGGGGGCGACGGTCTTCACCGTGTCCACCACGGGAAGCACTGGAATGACTGCAGCGGCGCCGGCGGCAAGGGAATCGGAAACGCGGTGGAAAACGGATTCGGGAGTCAGGGCGCGGGCGGCGTCATGGACCAGGACGGCCTCGATGCCTTCCATGAGGGCAGCGATACCGGCGCGAACGGACTCCGCCCTGGTGGATCCGCCGTCAACAACCGTCAGGAGGGGGCCACCGTCGGCAAGCTCCTCCCGGAAGTCGTCGCACAACTGACGCAGGCCGTGGTCCCCGGCAGGCAACGCCACGCACACCTGGCTGGCCACCCCTGATGTGACAATGCCCCGCAGGGCATGCCCCAGGATGGGCTCTCCACCCAGGGGCACCGCTGCCTTGGGCATTCCGTAGCCAAGGCGCTGCCCCGACCCTGCGGCAACCACGATGACTGCAGTGACCAGGCGCGTGGGTGATTCACTCATGCGGACTAGCCTACGACGCCGCCACTTCCGTTGGGCGCCAAGGACACCGACGGGTGGGCCCAAAAAAGCCCCGGCGGCACTTGCGTGCCGCCGGGGCTAAATTCTTAGGAAGCCAGGACCTCGTCGAGAACGCTTGCAGCCTTCTCCTCGTCGGTCTTCTCAGCCAGCGCCAGTTCTGAAATCAGAATCTGGCGGGCCTTGGCCAGCATTCGCTTCTCGCCTGCGGAAAGGCCCCGGTCGTGATCCCGGCGCCACAGGTCGCGAACAACCTCTGCCACCTTGATGACGTCACCGGAAGCAAGCTTCTCGAGGTTTGCCTTGTACCTGCGTGACCAGTTGGTGGGCTCTTCGGTGAACTCGGCACGGAGCACATCGAAAACGTGCTCCAGGCCTTCCTTGCCCACTACGTCCCGGACCCCAACAAGGTCAACGTTCTCTGCTGGAACTTCAATGGTCAGATCACCCTGAGCCACCTTGAGCTTGAGATACATCTTCTCTTCGCCCTTGATGGTGCGCATCTTGATTTCTTCAATCTTCGCAGCACCGTGGTGAGGGTAAACTACTGTCTCGCCGACCTCAAATACCATGTGGACATTTCCCCTTTCCCGCAGACCAGTTTATCACGATTCAGGCATATGACCGGCCGGAGAAAGGGCTCCCAACCGCGAAAATACGCGGAAAAACGGCCTAATCAACCCCCCGCACCCCCTTGACGGATGCACCGATTAGTGCATCAAGTGAGCGCTCCCACGGACGATGTGACACCGCCGAATCCTTGTTTACCCCTCTTTGCCGATAGGCTATGGCTGAAAAAGACTTCAAATTTCTTGAGGAGTACGTGACGTGCGTTCCACTGCGATGAACCGGGCCCAGCGCGGCAAACTGGCACTGACGGCTGCTGCCCTTGGCGCCAGCCTGCTGACCGCGGGCTGCGGTTACATCACGCCCCAGCAGACCAGCCATCAGTACTCCGCCTCGGACGGCATCCGGGCAGACCTCGGTCCCCTGCAACTGCGGAACATGCTCATCGTCTCCACCAGCGAAAATGAGCCCGGCCGCCTGATCGGTGCCGTCTACAACTCCTCCTCCAAGGACGTGAAGCTCACCGTCAACGGCGCCAAGGGCTCACAGACCGAGGTTGCCGTGAAGGCCAACTCCTACACGCTGCTGAATGAAAAGTCGGATGCGGCCATCCTGAGCACCACCGGCGGCAAGCCGGGCTCCATGGTGGACCTCAAGATCACCGAGAGCGGCACCAACGTCAGCAACACTGTCAAGGTTCCCGTCCTGGACGCCACCCTGCCGGAGTACAAGGACTACGTGCCCACTCCGAGCCCCTCGGCGACGTCCACGCCGTCGTCCTCCGCTTCCTCCTCGGCAAGCCCGTCTGCCGGCGCAACCTCCAGCGCCACGGCGTCGGCAACGGCGGGCGCCACGGCGTCTGCAACGGCAACCGCCACCGCCCGCTAGAAGCGCGCTGGCTGCAGCGGACACAAAAAGGGAGGAGCCCAAGGCTCCTCCCTTTTTTGCGGCATTTTCCGTTGCTGCCTACGGCTCGAACTTGTACCCGAGGCCGCGGACAGTCACCAGGTAGCGCGGGGCGGAAGGGTCCGGTTCGATCTTCCCGCGGAGGCGCTTGACGTGGACGTCCAGGGTTTTGGTGTCGCCAACGTAATCTGAGCCCCATACCCGGTCAATCAGCTGCCCCCGGGTGAGTACCCGGCCCGAGTTGCGCAGGAGCATCTCCAGCAGCTCGAACTCCTTTAGGGGAAGCAGGACCTGTTCGCCGTCCACGCTCACCACGTGCCGTTCGATGTCCATCCGGACGGGCCCGGCCTGGACCGTGGCCGAGATCAGTTCCTCTGGTTCGCCCTGCCGCCGCAGGACCGCCCGGACACGGGCCACCAGTTCACGGGATGAGTAGGGCTTGGTGACGTAGTCGTCGGCGCCGAGTTCCAGGCCCACCACCTTGTCGATTTCGGAGTCCTTGGCGGTCAGCATGATCACGGGGACGCTTGAGCGCTGGCGGAGTTGGCGGCACACCTCCGTGCCGGAGAGTCCGGGGAGCTGCAGGTCCAGCAGCACCAGGTCGGCGCCGTTGCGGTCGAATTCGGTGATGGCGTCCAGGCCGTTGTCCACCACCTCAACCTCGAACCCTTCTTTGCCCAGTAAATAGGACAAGGGATCGCTGAATGACTCCTCGTCCTCGACAATCAAAATCCTGCTCAAGCGCTGGCTCCTCGTTCTGTTGCGCCGGCGGCGCGGGGTACTTGGGTAAGGCTGGATTGTTCCGCGGCCCCTTGCGCGGGCGCCAGGGCGGGTGCGCTGGAAACGGAAGGTCCGGTGTCGCCGTCCTGCCCTTCCATCTCGGGCAGCCGGAGGGTGAAGGTGGATCCCTGGCCCGGCTGGGACCACAGCGTCACTTCACCGCCGTGGTTCGATGCCACGTGCTTGACGATGCTGAGGCCCAGGCCCGTGCCGCCTGTCTGGCGGGAACGGGCGGCGTCCACGCGGTAGAAGCGTTCGAAGACGCGTTCCTGGTCCTCCGGCGACAGCCCGTCCCCCTGGTCGGTCACAGAGATGGAGACCAGGCCGTCCCTGGACCGCACGCCAATGCCGACGCGGGTGTTCGCCGGTGAATAGCGGATGGCATTGTCAATGAGGTTCCGCAGCGCCGTCACCAACAAATCCTGGTCCCCGAACACGTTGCCCTCGGTGCGGCCGCCCACCACGATGCTGATGTTCTTGCTCTCGGCGGGAAGCTGGGACCGGTCCACGGCTTCGGCAATGACCGCATTGATGTCGACTGGACCGCCCTGCTGGGTCACGCTGGCGCCCTGCAGGCGGGAAAGCTCAATAATGTCCTGGACAAGCGCGGCCAGGCGCGCGGACTCCTTGTGCATGCGCTTCGCGAAGCGGCGGACGGCTTCCTCGTCATCAGCCGACGATTCCAGCGCCTCCGCGAGCAGGGAGATCGCGCCCACCGGAGTCTTTAGTTCGTGCGATACGTTGGCCACGAAGTCGTTGCGGATCTCTTCGGTCCTGGTGATCTCGGTCCGGTCATCGGCGAGGAGCAGGATGTATTCCTCACCGAGCATGGCCGCGCGGACCTGGACGACGATGGTTCCCTTCCCAAGCGGCCCCCGCGGAAGCTCAAGCTGCTTTTCCAGGATGACACCGTCCCGCCGCACCCCTGCGGTCATATCCAGGAGCTCCTTGTGCACCACGGTATGCCCGCGGACCAGGCCGTACGCGTAGGCTGCGGGGCTGGCACGGACCACGCCGTCAACATCGTCCAGCACCACAAAAGCGCGTCCGACGACGGCCAGCACCTCCGCTGCGCCGGCGGGCAGCGCAAGCTCCCCGGCGTCGACGTCGAGCAGCTCGCGCTGCTTCTCGCTGACCCGGTAGGCAAGCACGCCGAACGTGCCAAGCGCCAGGCCGATCAGGCCGGCAACCAGGCCAATGAGCATAGGATCCACAGCTCCACTTTATGCTCATGGATGACGCCTCCCACCGACTCCGGGCACTTAGGGGGAACGGTTCAACTAACGTTCATCTGTGTGGGCATAATCGTTTACCGGGCGATGACAAAGTTAGTGGTTAGAGCGCCCATTGGCGACACGATTCCTGCTGCCCTGGAGCGGCCGGCGGGAGTTCCAAGGAAAGGACGCCCACGTGCGTAAGGTTTTTCAGGAAGAGCTCACCCAGGTTGGTGACCAGCTGGTGGAGATCTCCCGCCTGGTCAGCGAAGCGATGGACAAGGCCACTACCTCATTCCAGGTGGCGGACGTGGACCTCGCCCAGGACGTCATCGCTGCAGATGCACGCATTGACTTCCTGCAGAACAGCCTGGATGAGCGGGCCATCGACATCCTCGCGCTGCAGGGTCCTGTCGCCAGCGACCTGCGCATGATCGTAGGTTCCCTCCGGATGAGCGCATCCCTTGAGCGGATGGGCGACCTCGCGCGCCACATCGCGCAGCTGGCCCGGCTGCGGTATCCCTCCACGGTGATTCCGGAATCCATGACCGGGACGTTCAACCGGATGGCCGAACTGGACCAGGAGATCGCCGACAAGTTGACGGTCCTGCTGGAAACCCGCGACCTTGAGGTGGCCAGGGACATCCTCAAGGCGAACACGGCCATCAATGACCTGCACTTGAGCGTCTTCAAGGCCATCGCAGCTCCCGAGTGGTCCGGGTCCCCTGCCACCACCGTGGACGTTGCCCTCGCCAGCCGCTACTTCGAGCGCTTCGCCGACCATGGCGTCTCCGTCGCCCAGAAGGTGACCTACCTGGTGACCGGCGCGTGGCAGCCCAACGCCACCGAACACAGCTAAACCAAGGGAGTTCGACGGCGGGCTGGTCACCTGAGGTGGCCAGCCCGCCGTCGTACGGGTTAAGGTCTTATTTCTTGCCCTGGTTGGCGACGGCCAGGATAGCCTGTTCGGCGGCCTCGGGATCGAGGTAGGTGCCGCCGGGCTTGACGGGCTGGAAGTCGCCGTCGAGGTCGTAAACCAGCGGGATGCCGGTGGGGATGTTCAGGCCGGCAATGGCTTCATCGCTGATGCCGTCCAGGTGCTTGACCAGCGCGCGGAGCGAGTTGCCGTGGGCGGTGACCAGGACGGTCTTGCCGGCCTTGAGGTCTTCCTTGATGTCCGACTCCCAGTAGGGCAGGAGCCGGACCAGGACGTCCTTCAGGCACTCGGTGCGCGGGAGGGCGTCGCCCAGGTCCGCATACCGGGGGTCGTGGGCTTGGCTGAATTCGCTGTTGTCGTCCAGGGGCGGCGGCGGGGTGTCATAGGACCGGCGCCATTCCATGAACTGCTCTTCACCGTATTCGGCCAGGGTCTGGGCCTTGTCCTTGCCCTGCAGCGCACCGTAATGGCGTTCATTGAGGCGCCAGTCACGCTTGACCGGGATCCAGCCGCGGTCCGCCTTGTCCAGGGCGATGTTGGCGGTGTTGATGGCCCGCTTCAACAGGGAGGTGTAGAGCACGTCCGGGAGGATGTTGTTCTCCACCAGCAGCTCGCCGCCGCGCCCTGCTTCCGCGCGGCCCTGGTCGTTCAGGTCAACGTCCACCCAGCCGGTGAACAGGTTCTTGGCGTTCCATTCGCTGTGGCCGTGGCGCAGCAGAATCAGCTTGTAAGTCATGATTTTCATCCTAGCTGAGCGGGGTTGCCGCCCGCCCAGCGTTACAAGGCTTCGGAGGCAGGGATAGGGTTGGGCGGTGGTTCAAAAGGCTGAGCGGGTGAACGCCCCGCAACTCTCCGGACGGAGGCCCGCCGCCAGGCAGGGCCGGCCGGTGGGCAATGTGACCCGCGGGACCACCAACCCCAACCGGATGCGCCGGGTGGACCGTTGGCTGGCGGGACCGCAGGCCTGGCGCCTCAGGTCCGCGGCGGACCCGCTGGTGGTTGACCTGGGCTACGGCGCAACGCCCGCCACCGCCGTCGAACTCTATGAAAGGCTCGCAGCCGTCAGACCCGACGTGCGGGTCTGCGGGATCGAAATTGAGCCCGAGCGGGTCCGGGCAGCGCTTCCGCTGCAGCGTCCCCGGCTGACCTTCCAGGTGGGCGGCTTTGAACTGCCCGTTCCCGGGCGTCCTGTCCTGGTCCGGGCCTTTAATGTCCTGCGGCAGTACGAGGAAGCCGACGTGCAGGGCATCTGGCGGCTGGTGCAGGACCGGCTGTCACCCGGGGGCTTGTTCGTTGACGGCACGTGCGACGAAATCGGGCGACGGGTCACATGGGTGGCACTCGACCGGCACCGCCCGGTGTCCCTGAGCATCTCGGTGCGTTTCGGCAGTTTAGACCTGCCTTCCGAAGTGGCCGAGCGGCTTCCCAAAGCCCTGATCCACCGGAACGTTCCCGGTGAACCTGTGCATGCCTTCATGCAGGCGATGGACAGGGCATGGCTTGAGAGCGCGCCGCTTGCCTCATTTGGCAACAGGCAGCGCTGGGTGGGCATGTGCCGCAGCCTGCGCGACACCGGGTGGCCGGTCCACGACGGCCCCGCCAGATGGCGGCTTGGCGAGCTCACGGTGGACTGGGAGGCAGTGGCCCCGCTGGGTTAGGGAATCACCAGGGGCCGTACGGGCCCATGTTGCGGCTGCCGCCGCGGCCTGCATCCTTCACTGCGGGGCGGACATCTGCCAGGTAGACGGAGGCGGCCACAACCGCGCCCAGACCGAACAGGCCCAGGGTGCTGAAGAGGCCTCCGCCGGCCCCGAACAGCGAAATCACGCCAACCAAAGCCGACGCACCGGTCAGGGCAAGCCAGAAGGTCTTGGTCCGTTTGCCGGTGGCTTCGAAGGCGTTGGCCTTGTGCCGGGCGCAGTCCACGAACGCCCACAGTTCAAGCCCCAGGGCCACGAGGCCAAGGATGAAGAAGACTGCCTGCTCCACGTACGCAATGATTATTCGACCGTCCACAAGCCCAGCCTAGCCGCCCAGCGTGTGCAGCGCCTGCTCCAGGTCAGCCCAGAGGTCCTCAACGCTCTCCACCCCAACGCTCAGCCGTACCAGGTTCTCGGGGACGCTGACGGGCTCGGCCGAGTGCCGCCGTCGGCGTTCGATCAGCGACTCCACACCGCCCAGGGACGTGGCAGGCAGCCAGAGATCCAGCGCCTGCACCAGTTTGTCCGCCGCGTCAGCACCGCTGAGGCCTGCCGTGGGCGCCACCTGGACGCAGATGATGGAACCAAACCCCTTCATCTGCTCTTTGGCGCGGACGTGGCCTGGATCGGAATCGAGCCCGGGGAACCGGATGGATTCGATGGCCGGGTGCGCGGCGAGGCGTTCCGCCAGGACCATCGCGGACTCCTGGGACCGCTCCACCCGAAGGGCGAGGGTCCGCAGGCCGCGCAGTGCAAGCCATGCTTCAAAGGGACCGGCGATGGCGCCGTGGATGATGCGGTGGTGCAGCAGGTCGGACCGGATCTCAGGGTTGGAGGTGACCAGCGCGCCGAGGACGACGTCGGAGTGCCCGGCCAGGTACTTGGTCACCGAGTGGAGGACGACGTCGGATCCGAGCAACAGGGGCTGCTGCACCAAGGGCGTGGAGAAGGTGTTGTCCGTGACGACGATGGCGCCGGCGGCATGCGCGGCCTCTGCGACGGCGGCCATGTCCGCTATTCCGAGCATGGGGTTGGTGGGGCTCTCCAACCACAGCATGGCGGCGGCCTTGCACGAGGGACCTTGGGGCGCGAGTGCGTCCTTGACCGCATCGGTGTCGGCGATGTCCACCGTCCGGAGCTCAATGAAGCCCTTTTGGGCGAGTTCCGAGGCCATCACCAGGGAGCCGGAGTAGCTGTGGTTGGGCATGACCAGCACACCGCCGGCGGGGATCAGGGACAATGCGGAGCTGACCGCTGCCAGTCCCGATGCATAGAGCAGGCCAGGCAGCGTGGATGCCTCGAGCTGGCCAAGCGCTTCCTCGAAGGGATCCCAGGTGGGGTTGGAGTAGCGGCCGTAACCCCGGTCGCCATCACCGAGCGGGCCGGTCCCGAAGTAAGTGGAGGAAAGGGTAATGGGAGGATTGACCGGCTGGTCCCTTTCGCGCGGCGGACGCCCCGCCGCAACCACCACGGTCTGGGGCGAAAGGGATGCGGCCTGGTGTTCGGAAAGACTCATGGGCAAAAGCGTACTGTTCCTGCCATTTGGGCCGAAAAGGGGTGTCGCTTCGTGGACGCTGGTCCTTCCACCCGTCCTGCACAGGGAGTATGTGGAGGCCTAAAATGTCCCCGCGCCTCGGTAGGCTTGAGAAGTGAACAAACAGAGGGCCGGCGTATTCATCGCATTCGAAGGTGGCGATGGTGCCGGCAAGTCCACCCAGGCGGCCCGGCTGGCGGCGGCACTGGAATCCCGGGGCTACACCGTACTGCGTACCCGTGAGCCCGGCGGGACCCCGGTCGGCGAAAAGCTGCGGTCGTTGGTGCTGGACCACGGCAACGGTGACATCGACGCCCACACGGAAGCCCTCATCTTTGCGGCTTCCCGCGCCGCCCACGCCAGCCAGGTCATCCGCCCCGCCCTCGGCCGTGGCGAGATTGTGCTGACTGACCGGTACATCGACTCCTCCGTGGCCTACCAGGGGGCGGGCCGCGACCTGGGCCAGGACGCCGTGCGTTCCCTCAATGAGTGGGCCACCTCGGGCCTCGAGCCGCACCTGACGGTCCTCCTCGACGTCGACCCGCAACTGGGGCGCCTCCGCCGGACCGTGGGCCAGGCGGCGGAAGACCGGCTCGAATCCGAAGCTGACGAGTTCCATGCCCGGATCCGGGACGCTTTCCTTAACCTGGCGGCAAGCCGCCCCGCCTCATATTTGGTCCTCCCGGCCCACCTGCCGGTTAACGAGTTGGCGGGGCAAATCCTCGCCCGGGTCGATGCCCTGCTTGATACTCCCCCCGCAGCAGCTCAGGATGCAGTGCAACTACCGGCAGTGCGGGGAGCAGCACAGCATGGCGGTGGATCGTGACCGTTTGGGATGACCTCCAGGGCCAGCCCGCGGTCGTCGAGCAACTGCGCCAGGCCGCAAGCGGTGAAAGCCTTACGCATGCCTGGCTGTTCACAGGTCCGCCGGGGTCCGGCCGTTCCAATGCGGCCAAGGCGTTCGCGGCCGCGTTGAACTGCGACCAGGAGGACGTGCGCCTGCGTGGCTGCGGGCAGTGCCAGGCATGCCGCACCATTTTGGGCGAAACGCATTCAGACGTGACGTTCGTGCGCACCGAAAAAGTCACTATCACCATTGACGAAGCCCGTGAACTGGTAGCGACGGCGGGAAACCGGCCGTCTTCGGGGCGTTGGCGGATCATTGTGGTGGAGGATGCCGACCGCATGGCCGAACGCACCACAAACGTGCTGCTCAAGGCCATCGAGGAACCTACTCCCCGCACCGTCTGGATGCTGTGTGCGCCGTCGCCGGCCGACGTCCTGGTGACTATCCGCTCGCGTTGCCGCAGCGTTGCCTTGCGGCTGCCGCCAGCCTCGGACGTTGCAGCCCTCTTGGTCAGGCGCGACCACGTGGACCCTGCCCTCGCGGAACAGGCAGCCCGTGCCGCGCAAAGCCACGTGGGCATTGCCCGCCGGCTGGCCAGGGATCCTGCCGCGAGGGAACGTCGCCTGGAGACGGTCCGCTTTCCGCTCGGACTGCGCGGCGTAACGGCAGCGGTCATGATGGCGGACAAGCTGGTCAAGATTGCCACTGCAGAGGCCAACAGTTCCAACGAGGAGCGGGACGCTGCGGAGAAGACAGCCCTCCTCGCCACCCTGGGAGCGCCGGAGTCCGGAACCTTGCCCCCAGCCATGCGCAGCCAGTTAAAACAGCTCGAAGACGACCAGAAGCGGCGGGCCAAGAGATCCATCACAGATTCCCTGGACCGGACGCTTACCGACTTACTGTCTTTTTACCGGGACGTACTGGTCATCCAGATGGGGAACGCTGTGGAATTGGTCAACGTTGAGTTGAGGAGTGAGCTGGAGGAGTTCGCCGCCCGCACCACTCCGGAAGCCACGCTGGCCCGAATGGATGCCATCAACAAAGCCCGCGAACGCATCACCACCACCAACGTTGCCCCGCTGCTGACCATAGAGTCCATGGCGGCCAGCCTGATCCAGCCCTCCAAGGAGACCCGATGACTGCCCGCCCCCTGCCCGCACGCCACAGGTTCCTGCCGGTAGCCATCCGCGCCGCGGGCGCCATGGCCCTGGCCATGGTCCTGGCCTCGTGCAGCCTCCTCAACGGTGGAGGAAAAAACGCACCGGAGGCGGCTACCGCCAAGGCAGATCCTTCCATCGTGGCCTCCGCTCCTGCCGGGCTGGAAAAGTTCTACTCGCAGGAGGTCGTCTGGCAGCCCTGCGAAGGGGAATTCCAGTGCGCCAAAGTGACCGTCCCCATGGACTACGCCAACCCGGGCGGCGACACCATCCAGCTGGCCGCGCTTCGGGCGCCGAGCACGGGTAAGAAGACCGGCAGCCTCTTGGTCAACCCGGGCGGTCCGGGTGCCTCCGGTTACGACTTCGTCAAGGACGCTGCCGGAATCCATTTTTCAGCTGCCGTCCGCAACGCCTACGATCTTGTGGGTTTCGATCCACGCGGTGTGAAGCGCTCCGCCCCCGTCACCTGCATGACGGATGCGGAACGCGACGCCTCCAGGGCCAAGACCTACGCCCTCGAAACCGATACCGGGCTGCAGGCGGCACTGGCGGACAACAAGGCCATAGCCGCCCAGTGTGCGGCGCAAACAGGCCCGGTCCTGGCGCACATTGACACCGTCAGCGCTGCCAAGGACCTGGACGTGCTCCGTGCTGTGGTGAACGACACCAAGCTCAACTACCTGGGGTACTCCTACGGCACATTCCTCGGGTCCACCTACGCCTCGCTCTTCCCGGACAACGTGGGCCGCATGGTCCTTGATGGCGCCCTGGACCCATCCATCAGCAATGAAGAGCTGACCAGCGGCCAGGCCCGCGCCTTTGAAAAAGCCCTCCACACCTACGTTGCCAGCTGCCAGAAGCAGAGCAAGTGCCCTTTGAGCGGTGACGCGGACTCCGGCGTGCAGCAGATCCGGGACCTTATCAACGCTGTCCAGGAAACGCCCCGCACCGCAAAGGACGGGCGTCTGGTCAATGCCACCACGTTTGTCAGCGGCCTGATTACCCCGCTGTACAACGACCAGAGCTGGCCGGCCCTCACCCAGGCGTTGGAGGCCGCCATGTCCGGAGACGTAAGCCTCATGCTCCGGCTCGCCGACCTCGGCGCAGACCGCGGGCCCGACGGAAAGTACACGTCCAATTCGACGTTCGCGTTCAACGCGGTCAACTGCCTTGACTACCCCATGGTTTCGGACGCGGCGGGCATGCGGGCGGAGGAGAAGCGGCTGGAACAGGATTCCCCAACCCTTGGCTACTTCTTTGCCTACGGCGGGACCACATGCGCGGACTGGCCGTACAAGAACGTCCGCACGCCGGCGCCGGCGAAATACAGCGGGGACTCCCCCATCGTGGTTGTCGGCACCACCGGCGATCCCGCAACCCCCGTTGACTGGGCTGCGTCCCTGCGCAAGCAGCTGGGGAACGCTGCGCTGCTGACATGGAAGGGCGAGGGGCACACCGCCTACGGCCGGGCCAACAGCTGCCTCGAGGACTCCGTAGACAACTACCTGGTGGGTGGCAAGCTTCCCGCCGACAACACGGTGTGCTGAACGCCCCACCTGCGTCCTTCCACCCCATTTTGACCGGGGCGAGGGGACTCTATTACAGTTGACTCTTGCATGAAGCGCCCGGTTCCACCGGGATGTCATGCGGTGCTTCCTTAGCTCAGTCGGTAGAGCGTTTCACTCGTAATGAAAAGGTCATCAGTTCGATTCTGATAGGAAGCTCGGGATAAACCCCGGACAGCCCCTTGTTTCAGGGGTTTCCGGGGTTTTTCGCTGGTTAAGCGGATGGTGCTGCCGGAGCCGTCAGGTCCTTGGCTGCTCACTTATTTTTGATCTGATGAAGTCCTGGTCCTCGCGGGAAATGGCTGCCTCGCCATGCAGCCCGGTAGGAAGGCTCTCACCGGTTTCCTTTGAGATCACCGCGGTAATCGTTCGTGGAAGTATCTGGCATCCCGGGTTATCGATAAGCCACTTCTGGGTGGCCGGGTCCAGGTGGCCCCAACGGTCCTTGAGGTTCATTGCTGGATGTTCCCTCCGTGCTCAGGTATCAGAGCTGGTGCCCTGTGACGGGCGCTTTGCCCATCCCAAACTCCAAGTAAAACGTCCCCGTAGACGGGGTAACAGGGACCAAAGTCCCCTGCCACAGCCGTTTATTACGGCCGCCGCCCCGGCGCCGGGCAAGGTTCAGGAAATAGCAACGCAGCCAAGGTATCCTCCCGGTATGATTCCCTGCTTTCAGGCTGCTGTTCCGCGCGCCGCGTCCTGCGACGCTGCATTTCCGGCATATCGCAGCATCCTGGTACCGCCACGTCCGCAGGCCAAGGCCGGGGAAGCTTGACACGCGCCGCACGCCGGCCCGGAAAAGGGATTTAGCGGTGGAACCACATGTCCCGCGGCACCTGAGCCAGGATGGGAAAGGCCCCGGCCGCAGGGCGGTGTTGCTGGCGGCAGTGCTGACATTGTCTGCCGCGGTGCCCGACCTTCAGCCGCACCAAAGGCAAGCATCCAGGGAACCGGACATGCCGGTGCCCGACGATGGCGCGCCGGACCTCAGCTCGGCGGTCCTGCACTCCGGTCCCGACGGCGACGAGCCCGCCCCCAGCACCGCGGCACCCCTGCCGTCACGCGCGCAGATTGTCGAGACTTTTGGGAAGCACCCGGCCCAATACTGGGGCTTGGAGGCTCCCGGCGTCATCACGCGGCTGCCGCCCGGCGCACCGGGAATCGCCCTCACTTTCGATTTTTGCGGTGGCCCCGGCGGCAGCGGCTACGATCAGGCACTGCTCGACGCGTTGCGCCAACGCCACATCCCGGCCACGCTCTTCCTGAATTCGCGGTGGATGGCAGCCAACCCCGCCACGACCCGGCAGCTGGCAGCAGACCCGCTCTTTGAGGTCGCCAACCACGGAACTTCCCATAAGCCGCTGTCCACCACCGGCAACACGGCCTACGGCATTTCCGGCACCAGGAATGTGGCCGAAGTCTACGACGAGATCATGCCGAACGACGAAGCCCTGGCAGGCGTCATCGGCAAGCGTCCCAGGTATTTCCGCCCAGGCACGGCGTACATGGACGACGTCGCCACGGACATCCTGGGCGCGTTGGGTGTGAAGCCGGTGGGCTTCAGCATCAATGGCGACGGAGGCGCAACCTTTCCAGCCGCCGTCGTAGCTAAAGAGGTGGGAAAGGCCCGGGCAGGGGACGTCGTGATCTGCCACGGGAACCACCCGAACGGCGGAACAGCGGAAGGTGTGAAACAGGCCGTGGACAAGTTTCTGGCAGCAGGAATGTCCTTCGCCCACCTGCCCTGAGGTACCTGCCCTGAGGTATCTCCGCCCGGGACACTGGACCCGCGCGGCTCCGGCTGGCGGGCTGCCTCCCGATCCGATACGTTGACAGCGAAGCCCAGGCAAGCCGCACCGGGTGGCCCCTGTCCGGCCGGTGCTGAACGTTAGGAATTCCTCATGCCGGAACAACATGACATCCCCGCAATCGGTTGGGTTCCCGCCTGGGCAGACCTCCAGGAACGCAACGCGGATCCCATCGATGCCGGCTTCATAATCCACGCCGGCATGGGGCAGGGGTCCGCGGGACGTGAGTATGTGGCGGCTTGGCCGGGGCGTGACGCCGAGAAGTTCGCCGGCATGGCCGCGGGCGGGTCCGGCGTCCGCCTCACCCTGCTTTGCGCCGACACCGACGCCGCACAGGGCGTAGCGACCGGAGGCCTCACCGCTGTGGCCGAGCGGATCCTGCTGATGGCTCCGACGGCCGAGCTGAACACGGACGTGGAGTTGCCTCCCAACTCCCAGGTGGCCCTGGCACCCATGGAGACGTACGACGCCGTCGAGGTCACGGTTTTCGACCACCCTGTCGCCAAGGGACGCATCCAGGTGCGGGACGATTTCGCCGCTGTGGCCATCACCGAACTCCCCCAGGGACCGCAGAAGGAGGCCTTCGAACGCGGCCTGTTCGCGGCGATGGCAGAGGAGGCGTTCCTCCATGGCGCCGAGTACCTGCATATGGTGGTCGAGCCGGATGCGGCTGCCCCTTACGAGGCTACCGGTTGGGCCGTGGCGGGACGCCTCCTAAGTTTCCAGAAGAACTGACGGCGGCAGCCCGGGCCCAACGACGCCGCGCGGCTAATCCGGCCGGCCCACCACCACCTGGGACGGACTGTGGGTGACGTAGCCATTGGCCCAGGAAAACAGCGCCCTGACTTTCTGCTGGAATCCGGGCAGCAGCGCCAGGTGGACCGCCAACCATGACACGAAGGCCAGGGGACCCTGCAGTTGCAGACGCCGGCGCCCCAGTTCCGCGACTGCTGCGCCGCGTCCCACCATGGCCATGTACCCCTTGTCCCAGTAACGGAAGGGCTCCCGCACGCCACCGGTAAGGTCCGCATAGATATTCCGGGCCGCCCACTTACCCGACTGCTGGGCCACGGACCCGAGCTGCGGCAACTTGTTCCCGGTGGCGTCGGTGATATTGGCGGAGTCGCCCAAGACGTAGACGCCGTCGAGGTCGGGGACTGTCAGATCGGGATGCACGTCCACCCGCCCGCCCCTGCCCTGTTTCATGCCGGACTCGGTGATGATCCGCCCGGCCTGCAGGCCGCCGGCCCACACCACAATCCGGGCAGGGATGACGGTCCCGTCCTTGAGGGTTACACCGTTGGGGCGGACTTCACCCACGGCCTGGCCCATGTGCAGCTGAACGCCCAGTTTTGTCAGGCGGTCCCGCGCATACGCCTGCGACTTCTCCGAAAAAGCGGCAAGTACGTTTGGAACCATATCCACGAGGTGGACATGGCATCGTGCGGCCAGCTCGGGCGAGAAGTACTTGGGCACGAGGTATTTGACGTTTTCCGCCAGCGCGCCGGCGGTCTCGACGCCGGTGGGCCCCCCGCCAACCACAATCACGTCAGCGTCCGCGCCGGGTTCGCGGTCGGCCTCGTCCATGATGGCGGTGATGGCCGCGCTGAGCTTCGTTGCGTCCGCCACCGAGTACAGCGGGTAGGCATGCTCGTCGGCGCCGGGGGTGTTAAAGAAGTTCGGCACTGCCCCCGTGGCAATGACCAGGGCCTGCGCCCGGTAAGTGGACCCGTCCGCGGTGGTGACGGCGCGGTTGGCCGCGTCGATGGCGGTCACCTCAGCCGTCAGGACCCGGACGCTTTTGATCCCGCGGAATTCCGATCTGAGGGGCCGGGTGACTGTGGAAACCCCGATCTGGGATGCAGCCACCTGGTAGAGGAGTGGCTGGAACTGTTGGTAGTTGTTGGCGTCAAGCAGCAGAACCCGGACGCCCTTACGGCCCAACTCCTCAGCCGCCGTCTTCCCGGCAAAACCCCCGCCAACCACGATGACCTGATATGAATCGTCCATTCCAGAAACGTACCCCTCCCGGCGGATGACTAAAAGGGTGCATTTGCCGCTGCCCTGATGTGGAAGGCTTAAGTCCGGTTCGGAAGGACCTGCAGAATCGCGGATTGCCCGGCGCCTAGGATGGCGTCATGGAAGACGAAGCCCTGGCTGACATTGCGGATCGGCTGTATGCCGGGGCATTGGACGACTTCGTTGCCGAGCGGGCTGCGGCCGCAAAGGAGGTTGCCACCCAGGACAAGGATCTGGCCGCAGCGGTCCGAGGCCTGCCGAAACCCTCCGTCGCCGCATGGGCGCTCAACATGCTTGCCCGGCACCGGCCGGACGTGTTGGACGGGCTGGGCGAACTTGGTACGCGGATGCGGGCAGCCCAGGACTCGCTGGACGCCCCTGCCCTCCGTGAGCTGGGCCGTGAGCGGCGCACCATGCTCGCTGACGCCGTCGACATTGCCCGCTCTGTTGCCCAGGAGCAGGGCCGTGCCATCGGCGACGCGATGGCTTCCGACGTCGAGGAGACCCTCAGGGCATTGACGGCAGACATCGGTGCCGCCAATGCCGTGGCCAGCGGCCGGCTGCTGAAGGTCCTGTCCGCTGACGGCGTCAACGACGTCGACCTGGATGGGACGGTAGCCCTCCCCGGGCTGCTTCCGGCTCCATCCGCCCGAAACGCCGGCGCTCCCCCGGCTGCATGGAGGTCCACAGCACCAAAGGCGGCGGCGAAGGTGACAGCGCCGAAGACGCGGACGACGCCGGCACGTGGCTCCCAGGCAACGGCCGCCAAGCCCCGGCTGGAGGCAGTCCGGCAGACTCCCCGGCCGGCCTCGCCGCCAGCGCTGGAACGGGCCAAGGCGGCCCTTGCCGAAGCCCGGGCTGCCGAAGAGGAGGCGACACGCCTGGCGGCGGATCTGCAGGACCAGGAGGAGCAGACAAAGGCGCATATCGCCGAATTACAGCAGGAAACGTTGGAGCTGCGGACCCGGCTCAAGGCGGCCGAAGAACGACTGGAGCGCTCCCGCAAGCGGCTTGCCACCACCGCGGCCGAAGCGAAACAAGCCGCGCGGGCGGCCGACAAAGCCAGCCGGACGGCCATGCTGGCCCAGGAACGCGTGCTCCGCCTGGGCAGGAACTGAAAGAAGCCGGCGGCCTGCGCCCGGGCTGAACGATTGCCTCTCGCCCCAGGCCAAGCCGCGACCTACTCTGGAGCTATGGACGCAGCAGCAGCTCACGCCTTTGCGGTTCCGCCGGTGTCCGTTCACCGTTCCACCACCGCCGGCGAAGACGTCATCACCCTGGTCGCCGGCGTCTGGCTCCTCACCGGGACCTACGTTGACGGCTGGGCCCACAACAACCTCAGGAACCTTGAGACGTTCTTCACTCCGTGGCACGCGGTCCTCTACTCCGGCTTCGCTGCCTGCGCCGTCTGGATCGCCACGCTAACCTGGCGCCGGCACGCACCCGGTACGCGGTGGACCGACGCCGTCCCCGCCGGATACGGGCCCGCGGTGGGCGGAGTCTTGCTATTCCTCGCCTCCGGAGTTGCCGACTTCGCTTGGCACTCCGTGTTCGGGATCGAGCAGAACATCAGCGCGCTGTTCAGTCCGTCCCATCTGGGCCTGGCCACCGGCGGCTTCCTCATCCTGGGCGCACCGTTCTCAGCCGCGTGGCAGGCGCCGGCCCAGCCGGGGGCCCGGCTGATACCGGCATTAGCCAGCGCCATGCTCGCCGGAATGGTTGCCGCGTTCATCCTGCAGGAGTTCGCGGTCTTCGCCCGGCATGGGCTCATCCAGACATACACAACCGCGGCCGGGGCGCAGCCCGCGGTGACAGTCCCGACGTCCTCGAGCATCATGGTGTCCCTGGCAACGTTCCTCGTCTCGACGTTCGCCCTCTTCGTACCCGTCCTGCTGCTTTCGCTGCGGTGGCGCCTGCACTTTGTGGTGCCCGCAGCAATGGCCCTTATCCCCTCCGCAGCCCTCCAGGTCATGGTTGCCCTGCGGGACGCCTGGCTGGTGCCGGTTGCCCTGGCCGGTTCCATCCTTGTGGGAGCGGTGTGGGCGGTAATCCGGCCCACCCCTGGCCACCCCGCACGGCTCATGACCGCGGCAGGCCTCATCCCCATCGTGTTCTGGGCCCCCTATTTCGCCGGTGTGGCGCTCCACGACGGCGCGCTCAGTTTCTCCCCCGAGATCTGGAGCGGAACACTCGTTTGGACCGGGCTGGGAATGCTGGCGCTGGCCGCACTGACCCTGAAGGTCCGGGGTGCCGCAATCCCGGACCACGCCGCCCGGTAATCAGGCGGCAGGGGTTGCATTCTGCAACCCGGGGCGGCGTCTATCCACAACACGCGGGCTTGGTTCCTAAGAATGTCAGACCCCGGTTGCAGACTGGATTTATGGAGAACCAAGCTGTTCAGGAATTTCACGTAACGTACTTCGACGCCGACCGCGGCCGGGCACACTCCGAGGTCTTCGAGACGCTCGAAGAGGCTGAGCGCTTCGCCTGCAGGCACTGCCACGGCGAAGACAACTGGGCCGTGGTGGACTCCGTCACCGTGGACCACATCCAGTTGGCTGCCTGACCGGCCACGTCCGCCCAGCCACACGTCTGCCCGTCCACCCCTGCACCCGTGCACCCGTGCACCCGTGCCGGGCATAGCCAGGTTAACGGCATCAGCCCGTGCTGCCTGGCGGTTGCCGGCAGCACGGGCTGACGCTGGTCTGGGGCGGGTGTCCGCCAGCCAAGTGGGCCGGCCTCGCCGCCCACGGGACCAGGCGAAGTCCGGACAAAGCGAACTCTGTACTAGGCGAAGTCCGTACTAGGCGAAGTCGGAGACCGCCGGATCGGCTCCGATGCGGCCTTCGCCGGCGGCAGTCCGGTCCAGATTGTTGATGGCTTCAACGTCCCCTGCATCCAGGGAGACCTCAAGTGCTGCGAAGTTCTCCTTGATGCGCGACTCGGTCACGGACTTGGGGATGACCACGTTGCCGATCGCGAGGTGCCAGGCGATGACCACCTGGGCAGGTGTGGCCTGGTGCTTGCCAGCGATGGACGCGATGGCCGGGTCCTTCAGCAGCTCGCCACCCTGGCCCAACGGGGACCAGGCCTGGGTCAGGATGCCTTTGGACGCGCCGAATTCACGCAGTTCGCGCTGGCTGAAGTAAGGGTGCAGTTCGATCTGGTGGATGGCCGGAACCACGCCCGTTTCATCGATGATGCGCTGCAGGCCCTCAACGGTGAAGTTGGAGACGCCGATGGACTTGACCCGGCCGCGCTTCTGGAGCTCGATTAGCGCCTTCCAGGTGTCAACGTACTTGTCCTGCTTGGGCTGCATCCAGTGGATCAGGTAGAGGTCCAGCGTTTCCAGGCCGAGCCGGTCCATGGATTCCTCGAAGGCGGCCAGGGTGGATTCGTAGCCCTGGTCCGCGTTCCACAGCTTGGTGGTAATGAAGATCTCTTCCGGCGACAGGCCCGAGCTGGCGATGGCACGGCCTACGCCTGCCTCGTTACCGTAGATCTTTGCGGTGTCGATGTGGCGGAAGCCGGCTTCGAACGCCTGGCGGACAACCTTTTCAGCCACGTCGTCCTCAACCTGCCACACACCGTAGCCGAGCTGGGGGATCGTGTTTCCGTCGTTGAAAGTCAAGGTAGGTGAAAGAGTCATGAACCAATCCTGCCAAGGCCCTGGAGCCGAGCGCGTCGATTAGGGGCCCTGTCAGCCAGCCGCTTAAAAGAAAAGTATGCTTCCGAATCGGGAATAATTCCGAACGCTTGCTCAACTATTCCCTGTGAAGCTGCCTCTCGGCGTCGTCCACCTGCTGGAAGACGGACTCAGCGCGGCGGTGGACGGACGCTGCACCCACCGGGACCGGCCCCACGGCGAGCCGCAGCATTGCTGCCGCTTCGGCCGTAGTCGCCAGCGAATTTCCTGCCTTGGACAGGGATCTGTGGACGTCCGCCAGGCCGGCCGGTATGTCCAGCCCTTCGCTGGGGGCACGCCGCTGTGCCTCCATGCACACCGCCCGGACGCGCGGCAGCAGGGCAGCGAGCTGGTTGGCGATGTCCACCAGCTCGCCGTACAGCCGGTCGTCCTCCACGCCCTCAAGCACCTGATGGAAGCGGTCCAGTCCCCGGTGGAAGCGGTCGTGCGCACGGCGCCACAACCCCTTGCCCAGTTCCGCGTCGTCCTTGCGCCCCTGCCTGGCGGCGCTGAAAAAGCCCAAGCGGAGCCTACAGGTACTGGCCCGGGCCGTGGTCCGGGTCCTCACGCTGGCCGGGCCGCGCCGGCTGCCCCGGCCGGGCTCCGGCCGCGGCGCGCTGTGGCTCGCCGTTTTCACCGATGACCACGCCGGGCGCAATCATGGTGCCCGGCGGCAGCTGGCGCAGCTGCAGCTGTGCCGCCGCATGTTCGCGGGCTGCGTTCTGGGCGGCGATGGCCGTCTGGATCCCGTGGAACAGCCCCTCAAGCCAGCCCACCAGCTGGGCCTGGGCGATCCGGAGCTCGGCGTCGGAGGGCGTGGCCTCGTCGGAGAAGGGCAGGCTGATCCGGTCCAGTTCCGCCACCAGCTCCGGAGCCAGCCCGTCCTCAAGCTCCTTGATGGAGCGTTCGTGGATGGCAGCGAGCCGGCCCCTCGCGGCGTCGTCCAGCGGTGCGGACTTCACCTCTTCGAGGAGCTGCCGGATCATGGTGCCGATCCGCATCACCTTGGCAGGCTCATCCACCAAATCCTGCAGGTTGCTGCCCCGCGGCCTGCCGCCCCCGTCAGTGGGGGCCTGAAGAGGAGCCTCGCTGTCATCAACGGGAGTGCCTTCTACCGGGAGGTCCTCAGCTGCCTGAGTGTCTTTGGGATCGCTCATGCGTTCATACTCTCACGGCCCAACCGCGCAGGGTCCACCAGTGAGGCACAGTGGCAGGCTTGTCCGCTGCGGGCTCAATCAGCAGCACCTGCCCTGGGGGTTGGTGTCCTGGCGGTCCGTGCGGTCCCGCCAGAACTCCCGCTCCGACATGGGTGCTTCCTGGTGCCCGGCCGACCTATGGTGTTCAAGGTATTTGGCGTAGGCGTCGGCGCCCATGACGCCGCCCAGGTGGCGGGCGAACCCACGGAATCCGCTGGCCACCAGGGCGATGCCGGTGCTCGTCAATGCCCGGCCCGTTCAACGCGGGCGTCGGCGGGCACGTTCCCCCACTCGGCAGCCAGCTCACGTTCGGCCGTTGTGGGCGCCAGTCCTGCAGGAGCAAAGACGCGCGACGGAACTGCCGGGTCCTCGTTGTCCGTGGTGGCTGTCCCGGCCGCCCTGTCACGGAAGGCCTTGGCCGTGGCGAGCACCGCCGTGGCAATCACGATGATGCTGAGCACCACGAAGATCACGGACAGCCAGCCCTGGATGGCGGTGTTGCGGACAACGGCCTCCATGGCAGCCACCGATTTCGCGGTGCCGAACTCCTTCTTGCCGTCGGCCAGCGCCTTGCTGAAAGCAGCGTTGTTGGCGAAGTAGCCCACGGCAGGGGTGGAGGAGAATATCTTCTGGTAGCTCGCCGTAATGGTGACCACTGCGGCGAATGCCAGCGGCAGGGCGACCATCCACAGGTACTTGAAGGTGCCGCGCTTGGCGACGATGGCCAGGCAAACAGCCAGCGCAATGGCGGCCAAGAGCTGGTTGGCGATGCCGAACAGCGGGAACAGCGTATTGATGCCGCCCAACGGATCGGTGACGCCCATCAGCAGCACCGCGCCCCAGGCGAGCACCATGATGGCGGTGCAGAGCCAGGCGCCCGGCCGCCAGGAGGCTTCCTTGAACTTGGGGACGAAGTTGCCGATGGAGTCCTGCAGCATGAACCGTGCAACGCGGGTGCCTGCGTCCACTGCGGTGAGGATGAAGAGCGCCTCGAACATGATGGCGAAGTGGTACCAGAAGCCCATCATGGCCGTCCCGCCGACGAACTGGTGCATGATGTGGGCCAGGCCCACTGCCAGGGTGGGTGCACCACCGGTACGGGACACGATGCTCTGCTCGCCAACATTCCGGGCCGTCTCAGACAGGAGGTCGGGGCTGATGTTTACCCCGGCCAGGCCCAGGCTGTTGACCCAGGTGGCCGCGGTTTCCACGGTGCCGCCGGTCAGGGCCGCCGGGGCGTTCATGGCGAAGTACAGGCCGCGGTCAATCGAGATGGCGGCCACCAGGGCCATGATGGCCACGAAGGATTCCATCAGCATGCCGCCGAAGCCGATGTACCGGGTCTGCCGTTCCTTCTCCACCAGCTTGGGGGTGGTGCCGGAGGAAATCAGGGCATGGAACCCGGACAGGGCGCCGCAGGCGATGGTGACGAACAGGAAGGGGAACAGTGCGCCGGAGAACACCGGGCCGTTCTCCCGGCCGGCGAACTCGCTGAACGCGGGAACATTGACTTCGGGCCGTACCACGATGATGGCGAGCGCGAGCATCACGATCACGCCAATCTTCATGAAGGTGGAGAGGTAGTCGCGCGGAGCCAAGAGCAGCCACACCGGCAGGATCGCGGCGATGAAGCCGTACATGATGAGGCCCCATGCGATGGTCACCTTGTCCAGGTGGAACACCGTTGCGCCCCATTCGGTCTGCGCCACCAGGCCGCCGCCGATGATGGCGGCCATCAGCAGGACGAAGCCGATAATGGAGACTTCCATGACCTTGCCGGGCCGCAGGTAGCGGAGGTAGACGCCCATAAAGAGGGCAATGGGGATGGTCATTCCCACGGAGAACACACCCCAGGGGCTTTCACCCAGGGCGTTGACGACGACGAGCGCCAGGATGGCGACGATGATCACCATGATGAGCAGGGTGGCAATGAGGGCGGCCGTGCCGCCGATAACGCCGAGTTCCTCTCGGGCCATCTGGCCGAGCGAGCGGCCGCCGCGGCGCATGGAGAAGAACAGCACCAGGTAATCCTGCACAGCACCGGCGAAGACGACGCCCACGATGATCCAGATGGTGCCGGGAAGGTAGCCCATCTGGGCGGCGATGACGGGACCCACCAGCGGGCCGGCGCCGGCGATCGCGGCGAAGTGGTGGCCAAACAGCACGTTGCGGTCCGTGCGGACGTAGTCCTTGCCGTCCGCCTTGTACTCGGCCGGGGTGGCGCGGCGGTCATCAGGCTTGGTGATGTAGCGCTCGATCACCTTGGAGTAGAAGCGGTACCCAATCAGGTAGGTGCACACCGAGGCAAAGACGAACCAGATGGCGTTGACGGTCTCGCCGCGGATGATGGCCAGCATGAACCAGGCCACGCCGCCCATCAGGGCGATCGCAGCCCACAGTGCAATCTTTGCCGGGGTCCATTTCCGGTCCTCGGCTTCCAGCCGTGCCTCGTCCACGGCGGGCGGGGGAAGATCCGGGTCTGTAGCCAGTCCACCCTCCGCCCGGGATCCGCTGTTCCGTTCGTCAGGCGCTCCGGCCATGTCTCCTCCTTGAGAGTTTTCCCACACTTCTGCCACTGGGCACCCTACCAACGCCGGTTCCCCCAGGAGGGGCCGACAGCGGCGCGGCGCCGGGTTGTGCGGTGAGCGGCAGTGACGCGGCGACGAATGAGGGCAACGGCGGCTGTCCTGCTAGGCCAGGCCCCGCCGGGACAGAAGCAGGCCGGAGCGGGTGCAGGCCCACGCAAGCGACGCGCCCGTCACCGGAACAGCTGCTACAAGGGCAAGCAGTTGGAGCCAGGGAACCTCCGCTGCCGTCCGCATGTCCGTCGAGAGGACGATCAGGAACGCGGGCACCGCCCCTGCCAGCGCCCCCAGGATGGTGCCCAGGCCGCTGGTGAAAAGCGCCTGCGATCCGGCGAGGGCCTTGCGCAGCCGGGGTGACGCACCAACGCCGGCCAAGGTGGCGTGGTCCGCGCGGGCGTCGGCAAGGGACAGTCCGGTGGTGATGCCGGCTGCGCTGAAGGTGATCAGTGCAGCCGCAGCCACGATGGACCAGGTCATCCACAGGCTGCCCTGCGAAATGCCCGGTTCCGCCCGGAAGGTCATGCCGGGCTGCCCATAGACGGCAGCGGCCGCAGCGGAGGCTGCATCAGCTTCCGCCTCAGAGGGGTACTTCACTAGCTGAAACAGCAGTCCGGCCGGTGCCGCGTGGAGGCCCAGGCGTTCTGCGGTTGCCGGCGAGACAATTCCGTAACAGGGCACTGGAACGGCAGGTTCCAACACTGACGCTGCGAGGGAGTCGCTCCTGACCGTGGCGTGCCCGCTGCCAGGCCCGCGCGCCGACGGCACCTGCGTCCGGACGTCCTGGGCCTGCAACGAGACCCTTCCGTCGTCGACGAACACCGGGTTGGTCACCACCATTCCGCCGGCGTCCAGGACCGCCAGCGCCTGCGCGGACGCATTGCGGCCCAGCACCGCACGGATTTCCTCCGCACCGCCCACCAGGATGGCCCGGTCAGTTGGTTGCTCGTTGACCATGGAACCGCGGCACCGCCAGTCCCCCGGGTCTAGCAGTCTTCCTTGCGGCGTCTTCGGACACTCGCTGGCCTGCGGCCTGGCCAGCGCATACAGCAGGCAATTCGAGGTATCAGTTCGTGCCGCCAGCGTGGGATCAGCGGGACCTTCGGGGCAGTTCCGCAGGCTTTCCGGAGCCGTGATGGGCTGGCTCGACTCGACAGTGCCCAGGGCATCAGCAACGGCAGTGGAGAGCGCAGAAGCGTCCACGTGCAGTGGCGGCTTCCTGCTTCCATCAGCCGCCAAGGGCGGGTCCACAACCAGCGGCAGGTATGCCTGGTTTTCAAGGGCACCCCAATAGTGCGTTTCCCGCAGTCCCGCCTGTTGGCTGGCGGACAGCACCAACGCCGCGCTGGCCAGCGTGGCAGCCGCGAGCACTGCCGCGACGGCGGGGATGCTGCGGCCGCGATTCCTGGCGGAGTCCCGGGCCGCCATCCGGAGGGAGAGGGGCAGCCACTGTGCCCGGGACGTCAGGCGGAGTATCAGCCAGCCGGTCAGCATCACCAGGCCGCCTACAGCGAGGACTGCTCCCGCAATCAGCATCGTCACCACCAGTGGCAGTTGCTCCGCCCGCCGGTCCGGGTCGCTGCTGGAGCCGCTCAGAAGCCAGCCGGCTGCCAGCAGCGCCGCGGCAACTGCCAGCGTCACGCCACCGGCCAGGGTGGTGCGCCGTCCTATAGGTGCCGGCGCCCGCCCGGATTTGAGCGCGCCCAGCACCGCCTGCCGTGACACCCGGCGGGCAGGGACCATCGCGGCCAGGACGCAGGCGGCAAGGCCCATGGCCATGGCCACTCCGGTCAGCAGTGCGTCCGGGTGCAGGCCGGCCAGCCGGACGGATCCCGTCCTGCGGACCAGCTGGACGACGACGGCGGCGGCTCCGAACCCCAGCGCGGATCCGAAGGCGACGGCGAGGCATCCCAGCCACAGTCCTCCAGCCGTGACGACGGCACCAAGGGTGGAACTTTCCACTCCCGCGGACGCCAGCAGAGCCAGCTCACGCACCTGGCGCTTTGCTCCGACAGCGAAGGCAGCACCCGCGAGCAGGCCGACCTCAAGCAGGGCGAGCGCCCCGATCAGGCCGAAGGTGGCGTAGACGGCCGTGGCCGCCGACGAGTCATCCCGCGGCTGCGAACCCGGAACCAACCGCTGCTCGAGGGGCGGCGGGTCCAGCACCACACTTTGGGAGAGCACCCCCACGCCCTTGCTGTTGGCGTCCCTGACTTGCTGCCACGTGACCGGTTCCGGGCCCACCAGGTAGTAGGACACGGACTGGCGGGCCATTGGGCCGGGGGCGAAGTCCGCGGGCAGTTGGCGGGACTGCAGATACAGGAAACTGTTGCCGTCCGCGGCCGATGCGTCGCGGATGGTTCCCACCGGGACGAACGTTCCTGCCGACGTCGTAAATTCCTGTCCAAAGGTGAGGTGGAAACGTCCCATGAGGCCCGGCGACACGAGTACCTCCGCCGCTGCGCGCGGCGCCCGCCCTTCGAGGAGGCTGAACTTGCCGGTGAAGGCCGGATTGAGTGCATCCACCTCGCGGCCCTCGAATGAAACGAGCGCCTCCCCCACTCCGGTGGTCAGCTGCAGCAGGCGTTGGGGCAGGACGTCATAGCCCGCCGGGATGGCCTCGAAAGGGTCCGTTCGCTGGAACTCCGGATCGAATCGACCCGTGCTGGAGGCGATGACTCCGTCATTGAGCGGGTCCTGCAGGGAGTCCGCGCTGGGCACAGGCAGGACGCTGAACCGTGCCTGGGTGTTGCCCAGCTCGTACTGGACTGTCTCGGCGGGGGTCCGTTGTGAGCTCTGGTAGAGGGTGGCGGCGCCGGTCATTCCCGCCACCGGCACCATGATCAGGAGGAGGATGAGGAGGGACCGGCCCTTGTGGCGGGCGATGTCCCGGCGGGCCAGCCGCAGGGCAATCCGGTAGCCGCTCCGGCGCCCTTGCGGCGCTGGAGCCACGTCCATTGGCATTAGAGCCCGGCCTGCGTCAGGAGCATCGTGGGATCATGCATGGCGGCCGCCTGGTCAATGATGCGCCCGTCCCGGAGGAAGACCACGCGGTCCGCCCAGGCGGCGTGCCTGGGCTCGTGGGTGACGAGCATGACGGCGGCACCGGCGTCGGCCCTGGCGCGCAGGACCTCCATGATTCCCTGGCCCGTTGTCGAATCCAGCGCACCGGTGGGCTCGTCGGCCAGGATCAGCCGCCGCTTGCCCACGATGGCACGGGCGATGGCCACGCGCTGCTGCTGGCCGCCTGACATCTGGTCCATGAACCGGTCGGCCAGCTCCGGGATGCCCACCTGCCGGAGCGCATCGGCGGCCTGCCGGTGGGCCTTCCGTGCGGATATGCCATCCAGCTCCAGCGGCAACGCCACGTTTTCCGCGGCGGTCAGCGTGGGAACCAGGTTGAAGTCCTGGAAAACGTAGCCGACGGCGCGGCGGCGCAGGCGGGCCAGTTCATTCAGGCGTAGCCCGGCCAAGGGTGTGGATTCGACGTAAACAGCGCCCGACGTCGGCCGGTCCAGTCCCCCGGCAACGGCCAGCAGGGAGGACTTGCCGGAGCCCGAAGGACCCATGACGGCGACGAACTCCCCCGCGGAGATGGTGAGGTGGACGTCACGGAGTGCTGCTACCGCCGTGGCGCCTTCCCCGAACGTCCTGCCAACCTTGGCAAGTTCAAGGACCTGCTGCGGTCCCTGCACGCTCACCGGCGGCTGTCCGCGTTGAGCGGGGCGTCTTCCGTGGCCCCGTTGGATGTTTTCCGGCCTGCAGACGTGGCGGCAGCCTGTGCCTGCTGGACCATCCTGGCTTCGCAGAGGTCCAGCCAGCGGACTTCCGCTTCGGTCTGGAAAATCAGCGAATCGAGCACCAGGAGCCAGGCGGTATCCGCGGCCCGTTGGTTTGCCGCCGTGTCACGGCGGGCCTTGGTGTAGTCCTGCAGGGCCCTGATCGATGCTACGCGCTGGGCCTGGATAATGGCCTGGACATCCACCCCGGGCAGGGTAACGGCGAGCGCGAGTTTGATGGCAAGCTCGTTGCGGGGCGGGTTGTTCCGCTCCACGGGAGCGGCGAACCAGCTCCGCACCTCCGCTTTGCCGGCGGGGGTGATGCTGTACACCACATGGCCCTCGCCGTCGTCGCCTTCCTTGGCCACCAGGGCATCGCGTTCCAGCCGGTCCAGGGTGGTATACACCTGCCCGATATTCAGGGGCCAGGTGGCTCCCGTGCGGCTTTCGAACTCGACCCGCAGCTGGTAGCCGTAGCGTGGCTGGTCCTGCAGCAGGGCGAGGAGGCTGTGGCGAATCGACATGTTGCTCCCCCGGGCTGGTCATTACCGGTATGCACAGGCCCCCAAGACCCGTGCATACCGCGTATAGCGAGCCTAGCTCCGAAAGATCGCCGGTGCAATACCCGGTATGTACTGGAGGTCTTACATGACCAGGAGGATCTTGCCCACGTGATCGCCACTGTCAAAATACCGGTGTGCTGCACTGACCTGGTCCAGCGGGAAGGTCTTGGCGACGAGCGGCCGGATCCTGCCGTCGGCAACCAGGGGCCATACAGCGTCGCGGACTGCGGTCATGATGGCACCCTTTTCCGCCACCGGCCTGGGCCGCAGGGCGGTAGCCACCACGGCTGCACGCTTCTTCAGCAGCAGCCCCAGGTCCAGCTCGCCCTTGGCACCGCCTTGCAGCCCAATCACCACCAGGCGCCCATAGTCAGCCAGGGCGTCCAGGTTCTGCTGGAGGTATTTGGCCCCCACCACGTCAAGGATGACATCCGCCCCCTTGCCGCCGTTCTGCCGCCGAAGGCTGTCCGGGAAGTTTTCCTCTTTGTAATTGATGGCGATGTCCGCTCCAAGGAATGCCTTGGCGGTGCCCACCTTCTCATCGGTTCCGGCTGTGGTGGCCACTTTGGCACCGAAGGCTTTGGCAAGCTGGATGGCCATGGTGCCGATCCCGCCGGTGGCTCCGTGGATAAGAACCGTTTCACCCGGCTGCAACTGCGCCGTCATGATCAGGTTCGAGTACACCGTCGCGGCCACCTCCGGCAGCGATGCGGCGGTGACCAGGTCCACACCTTCGGGCACCCGAAGCACCTGCTCGGCCGGGACCGCCACCTGCTGGGCATAGCCGCCGCCTGCCAGCAGGGCCACCACTTTGTCCCCCAGCGAGAATGGCTTGCTGACGCCTGGCCCGAAGCCGGCGATCCGGCCTGACACTTCCAGCCCGGGGACCTCGGAGGCGCCCGGCGGCGGCGGGTAGAACCCCCTGCGCTGCTGGACATCGGCCCGGTTCAGGCCGGCCGCCACCACGTCGATCAGCACTTCGCCCTGGCCGGGCACCGGGGCATCCACGTCCCGGACTTCCAGCACTTCCGGGCCGCCCGGTTCCGATATGTAGACGGCTTTCATGGACCTCTCCCGTTCCTGACTAAAATCCTGGCTGCATCCAGTGTGCACCGGGCGCTTCCCCGGGCCTGTTTTGTTGCAGGCAAGTGCCTATGAAACACTACTAGCTGAGGAAGGTTGTCCGAGCGGCCGAAGGAGCTGGTCTTGAAAACCAGTGTGCGGTAACCCCGTACCAAGAGTTCGAATCTCTTACCTTCCGCAAGGGAACCCCTGGCAGCCGGCAACGGCAGTCAGGGGTTTTTGCATTGTGGATTAAGCCATATTCGGTTAGGCCCTGGCGAGGATGGCCGCCGCGATCTCGTCCGCATCGCGGAGGGTGCGCTGGCCGCTGCGGTAGGCGGGGCCGCCGGGCTGCACCGCCTCCGCGGCGATGGCGGTACCCCACTGCGCCGACGACAACTGTAGTCCCAGCACAAAGAGGCCCTCGGTCACGGACCCGTTGGCGGCGACCGGGCGGTACGGGTGGGGCTCCACGTCCAGGCCTGTGGACTCGATGGGAGCACCTTCCGCAGTCATCATGAGCTTGGGCCGCACCAGCCCATCGGACAGCAACTGCTCCAGAACCGGTGAATCGTTGGCCGAGACCCGGTTGCCGGGGGCCAACGCCTCTACCATGGTCCGCGCGGTGACGGGCGGCCCCGCCACCCACGGCGAGGACGCGGTGAACAGCGCAGGCTTCCGGTGAACGCGGAATTTCGGGTCGGGCCCAACAAAGCTGACCACCCCGGCCCTTGCGAGCGCAGCGAGCTGTTCGGCACGCAGTGCGGGCGGTCCGCTGGCCAGGCCCTCAACAAACGACTCGAACCAGCCACGCAGGCCGGCAACCCATGATTCATCGGTGATGCCGCCGTCGGCCACTGCGGTCTTGAGCACCGCGCGTCCGTGGTGCAACGCCGCGATGGCCATCTTGACCGGATCATCCTCGCCCAGGCCCGAGCGGCGTGCATCGTCAAGCAGGAACTCCACCACCGCGGCGTCATGGCCCCTGCGGGACTCAAACGAACGGCCTGCCAGTGGAGCCGCGAGCCCGGGAAGGTCCAGTCGGTGCCGCGGACCTACATGGACGGCCAGGACGCTCTCAACGTTGTCCTCCCAGTTCGCGGCACTGTGCGCGTGCGGCTGCAGGGCTTCCTCCAGCGCTGCGAGGAACGCGGGAGAATCGGGCACGGCGCCGGGCTGCGAGCGCACCAGCGTTGAGTAGTAGGCCCACAGGGCGTCGCGGTGCAGCAATGGCCATAGATCGTGATCGAAGGACGGACGGATTCCGGCCTTGGCCAACCGTTCGATGGCGGCCTCAGTGAGGTAGCGGAGCGTGATGGCGGAGGCGTAGTAACCGTCCAGGGCCGCTTTTGCGCGGTAGGGGGTTCCGCGCCGGGACGCCGCGATGATCAGGGGCTCCTGGCCGGACGCTTCGTATTCAAGCCTGTTGCCAGTGGACACGAACTTCCCCCCGCGGCCTTCGGTGAGCTGGCCCATGGTGTCGAAGAAGTTCAGTCCCATGCCGCGGACCAGGACCGGCTCACCGGCAGGGATCCTGGTCCAGTCCACGTCCGCGGGGACGGCAGGGGGAAAGTACTGCAGGCCCAGTTGGCCGGCGGCGCCCTGGAGTTCCCTCTGTTCCGGATTCAGCCGCGAGGGGATGTGCCCCAGGGCCAGCACCACGGAGCTGGCTCTGATGCTCGCTCCGGTGGCCAGCCCGACGTCGAACGTTCCGTCCCCCGCTGGACGCACCGACAGTGCCGACGTTTCGTGGAATTCAACCGTGACGCCGTCCGGAGCCTTGCCCAGCAACTCCTCCACGGTGCAGCGCAGGTAGCGGCCGTAGAGGGCGCGGCTGGGAAAGTCATTCGATTCCAGCACCGCCAGCTCCGCCCGTTCCCCGGCGGTGAGGGCCGGCAGCGGGTCCCGCTGGTGCCGTGCCCGCCACTGGTCGAAGGTGGTGCCGGCAATAGGCGCGGGCAGTGACGGATCCTCGGGGATCAGGGTGGGATAGAAGGACTGGGTGTTCATGAGGAACAGCCGGGACTGATCCGGCTGCCACACGTGACCCGGGCCCACCGGGTAGGGATCCACGACGTCGATATGCAGGTGCGCTTTCCGGTCCCCGGCCGCGGCAGTGTGGGCGAGTAGCCGCTCCAGCACGCTGGTGCCACGGGGGCCGCCGCCGATGATGACGGCCCGGTTGCTCTGCGATAATTCCACGCCATACAGCGTACGGGCTGGAGGCGGAGTGTGCGCCGGCCGCTTGACTTGCCAGCCACGGGGGATGTTGTTTGGATGGGGCGCATGACCACCACAGCAGCTGATCAAGCGTCCGTTCCCGGTCCCGGCCGGGACACGTCAGGCACAGTTTCCCGGGAAGCCGCACCGGAACCCGTCGACGAGAATGTGTGGCTGGAGGACATCTATGGCGAGGAACAGCTGGCCTGGGTCAAGGAGCAAAACTCCCGCACCGAGGACCTGCTGGAGGACGGCGGCTACACGGATCTCGAAGCCGGCATCCTGGAAGTGCTGGACTCCACGGACCGGATCGCCATGGTGGGTAAGCGCGGGGACTGGTACTACAACTTCTGGCGCGACCGGCAGAACCCCAAGGGTCTTTGGCGGCGGACCACCTGGGAGAGCTACTGCACCGATGCCCCCGAATGGGACATCCTGCTGGACGTTGACGAGCTGTCCCGCGCCGAAGGGGAAGAGTGGGTGTTCCACGGCGCCACGTTCCTGCGCCCCGCGGCGGGCGAGCCCTACCGGCTCGCGCTGCTTGCCCTCTCTCCCGACGGCGGCGACGCGAACCGCTACCGGGAGTTCGACGTCGAGGCACGCGCCTTTGTCGATCCCGCACAGGGCGGGTTCGACCTGCCCACGGCGAAAGGCAACGTGTCCTGGCTGAACGCCGATGCGCTGCTGGTCGCCTCCACCGCGGACGGGCTGCCTAAGACAGCATCCTCCTACGCGCGGACGGCGGTGACACTCAAGCGCGGCGATTCCCTGGCAGCTGCCCCGCGCCTGTTCGAGGTGGCGGAAGAGCACATGATGGCCGTCGCTGCGCACGACTCCACGCCCGGCTTTGAGCGGACCTTCGCCGTGGACTACATAGACTTCTTCAACCGCACCAACTTCGTGCTGCGGGACGAAGCCTGGGTACAGATTGATGTGCCCACGGACGTCAACGTCAGCGCCCACCGGGAATGGCTGCTCTTCCGTCCGCAGCAGGACTGGGTCCTGGACGGCACCACCTACCCTTCCGGGGCCCTGCTTGCCGCCAACTTCGAGGACTACCTGGCCGGCGGTCGCAGCCTCACGGTCCTGTTCACCCCCGATGCCCACACGTCCCTGCAGTCCTGGAGCTGGACCCGGAACCATCTCCTGCTCAACCTGCTCAAGGACGTCTCCTCCGAGATCCGGGTGCTGGACCCGTCCCGGCCTTCCGCCGGCGCGGACGGCAGCTGGCCGGCCACCCTCCTGGATGCCTGCCCGCCCCTGCACGACGTGAACGCCTACGCCGTGGATGACGAGGATGAGGGGACGGCCGACGGCGGCGCAGGCGATGACTTCTGGCTCATCGCCACGGGCTTCACCACCCCCACCACCCTGATGCGGGGCACGCTGGAGCACCGTGCCCCCGAGGACCGTGCCCCGGAGGACGGCAGCGCCGGGACAGCCGGGGTGGTGAGCCGCCACGCGGTGGTCAAGACCTCGCCGTCGTTCTTTGCGGACAGTGACTATGAGGTGGAGCAGCACTTCGCCGTGTCCGACGACGGCACCCGGGTCCCGTATTTCCAGGTAGCTCCGCGGAGCCTGGCCCTGGACGGGCAGAACCCCACCCAGCTGTCCGGCTACGGCGGATTTGAGGTTTCGCGAACACCTGCCTACAGCGGCACCGTGGGCCGGGCGTGGCTGGAGCGGCGGACTACTTTGTCGGAGGGGAGCGACGGGAAGGCCCCGCACCCGCGCGGTGGCGTGTATGTGGTGGCGAACATCCGGGGCGGCGGCGAATACGGTCCGGCCTGGCACCGGGCAGCGCTGAAGGAAAACCGTCACCTGGCCTATGAGGACTTCGCAGCCGTTGCCCGCGACCTCATCTCCCGCGGGGTCACCTCCCCACGGCGGCTGGGCTGCGTGGGGGGCTCCAATGGTGGACTCCTGGTGGGGAACATGCTCACCCGGTACCCGGAACTGTTCCGGGCCGTCTCCTGCGGGGTGCCCCTGCTGGACATGCGCCGCTACACCAGGCTCTCTGCCGGGCACTCGTGGATTGCCGAGTACGGGGACCCGGACGTTCCCGAACAGTGGGAGTACATCAGGACCTTCTCGCCCTACCACCTGCTCAAGGACGCAGTGGACTATCCGGAAACGTTCATTTGGACAGCGACCTCGGACGACCGTGTGGGTCCCGTCCAGGCACGCAAGATGGCAGCCCGGATGCTGGCAATGGGCATCCCCAATGTGTGGTTCCACGAAGCACTGGAGGGCGGGCACGCCGGCGCCTCGGACAACCGGCAGGCCGCCGCGCTGCAGGCCCGCAGCCAGCACTTCCTGTGGAAAGCTTTGGCGGGCTGACCGCCATGGCACCTGGGTTGGCGGTCCGGAGGGCCTGCGCCGGCGACGTTGAGCGGCTGGCCCAGGGGCACGTTTGCCGCCGGCAAGAGCCGGGCCATCGGCTTCTACCGGCGTTTCGGCTTCCACCCCGACGGCGCAGAGGACGTCCTGCCGGACTGGGAGGACCTGCCGGAGATTCGCATGGTCCGCCCCGCGCAGCGGTGACCTCTGAGCATCCAGTCCCCGTCAGCCGGACTGAACGCCGTCTAAGGCACCGTTTTGCACTGCATGGCCGGTTCTGCGTATCCTTGGTGGGCTAGGAATAGCAATTGGAGACGTGCCAGAGCGGCCGAATGGACTTCACTGCTAATGAAGGGTCGGGGTTAAACTCGACCGGGGGTTCAAATCCCCCCGTCTCCGCGTTTGGCCCCGGTCCTTGGACCGGGGCCTTTTGCGTTCCCGGGCTTTTTGCGTTCCCGGGCCTTTTGCGTTCCCGGGCGGGTGGACCAGCACTGGCCCCCGGCTGGGAGAGTGCCTCCGGCGCTCGGAACGCGCTGTCCGGCCTACGGACACCGCGGGCGTCTGCCGGTGGCGCAGTGGCAGGATTAGCGCATGGCGGCACGCAACAACCCACACCAGCCGGATGGCGTCCATACGGCATGGAACCCGCGCCTGGCACTCCTGGTGGCGGCAGCGTTCTTCATGGAATTCCTGGACGGCACGGTCCTCACCACGGCCATTCCCAGCATTTCCGCGGACTTCGCCATCCCTGCCGCCGACGTCAACATCACCATGACTGCCTACCTGCTGACAGTGGCGATCGGGATCCCCCTCAGCGGCTGGCTCGCTGAACGGTTTGGTGCCAGGCGGATCTTTTGTACGGCCATCGCGGTGTTCACCCTCTCATCCCTGGCCTGCTCCCTCAGCCAGGACCTGGCCATGCTGACCTTGAGCCGCATCGCCCAGGGTGCCGGCGGCGCCATGATGGTGCCGGTGGGAACCCTGGTGGTGCTGCGCGGCACCCCCAAGTCCGAGCTGTTGCGTGCCACCGCGTTCCTGGTGTGGCCCGGGCTCCTGGCGCCAGTACTGGCACCGCTGGTGGGCGGGGCGCTCACCACGTACCTGTCGTGGCACTGGATCTTCCTGGTGAACCTTCCGCTAGGCGTTGCCGCGTTTGCGGCGTCGCTGCGGCTGGTTCCGGCAGTGCCCGGAGATCCCGGCCGGCGGCTGGACTGGCCCGGGATGGCCCTGACCACCGTGGGGGTGGGTGCACTGGTGGCTGGCCTGGAGCTGGCAAGCAGCCGCCCGGAATTGCCCTGGGCCGGAATCAGCGCCGTGGCGGGGGTTGCGGCACTGGCCGGCGCCGTGCTCTGGATGCGGCGGACACCCCATCCGCTGTTCAACCTGCAGGTCTTCCGCACCAGGACGTTCCGGGCCATGGCCACGGGCGGATTCGTGTACCGGGTCACCATCAGTTCGGTCCCGTTCCTGCTGCCGCTGATGTTCCAGGCCGGGTTCGGCTGGTCACCGCTGCACGCCGGCGCCCTGGTGGCAGCCGTGTTCGTCGGAAACATCGGGATTAAGCCCGCCACCACCCCGTTGATCAGGAAGTTCGGTTTCAAGGCGATGCTGGTGTTCGCCTCGCTGGCATCTGCAGTTACCTTCGCGCTCTGCTCCCTCCTGACACCGGAAACCCCGGAGGTTTTGATGGTTGTCCTGCTGGTGTGCAGCGGTGCGTTCCGCTCCATCGGCTTCTCGGCCTACGCCTCCGTCCAGTACGCGGATATTCCCCCGGCACAGCTGACGTCAGCCAACACGGTCTCGGCCACGCTGGTACAGCTGGGTACGGGTTCGGGCATAGCGGTCGCGGCCCTGCTGATCCGAACCTTTGACGGTCTCGGCTCCGCGGCCCACGATCCGGCCGGCCCTTTCCGCGGCGCGTTCCTGGCGATGGCCGTCCTGATGCTGGCAAGCACCGTGGACAGCGTCCTGCTCCCCCGGCATGCAGGGGCAGCAGTCAGCCGGCCTGAGCCAGCACCAGAGGCAGCACCGCTCCCGCCCCGGCCTGCCGAAGGGCACGCCCCGCGACCGTGAGGGTCCACCGGCTGTCCGTGAGGTCGTCGATCAGCATCACTGGTTGGCCCTGGACAGACTGCAGGGCGGCTTCGAGCTCCGGGCCCACCACCAGCCGGTCCCATACCCCCGCGAGCCGGTAGGCGCTGTTGCCGCCGCGTCCGCCGGTGGGACCCCCGTGGGCCAGCTCCAGCCCGCCAAGGTAGGGGATGCGACCGATGTCGGAGATGCCCCGGGCCAGCGAACCCACCAGTTGGGGTTTGCTGCGGGACGGCACAGCCACAATGGCGGCCGGCCTCCCAGCCCCGCTCCATCCGGGATTCCGGCCATCACCGGCCCCCCATTCGCGCAGTACCTGCACGCAGGCCTGGAGCATTCCCGGATCCACCGGCCGGTCCTCCGCGTTGGCGGCGAACAGTTCCCGCAGGGCACCGCCCCACCCCAGGTCCGTCAGCCTGGCAAGGACCCGCCCTTCCGAAAGGCCCTCGCCCGGTTTGAGATTCCCCTTCACCGGAACCCCAAGACGGTCCATGCCGCTGGGCCACTGAAGACGCGGTTCCACAACGCCGCCCGCCCTGCTGAGGGTCTGGTTTGCCGCCGCTGTGGCGTCGGCCGCCACATCCGCCGGGAACCACTGGCCGGCACAGTTGTCGCACCGGCCGCACGGACGGGCCGTCTCGTCGTCCAGGACCGAGGTGATGTACTCCATCCGGCAGCCCGCAGTGTCCTGGTAAATCACCATTGACTCCTGCTCGTCCACGCGAGCCTCGGCAATGCGGCGGTAGCGCTCGGCGTCGTAAACCCACGGCTGGCCAGTGGACCGCCAGCCCCCGCCGACCCGCTCCACGGCTCCGTCAACGGACAGCACTTTCAGCAACAGTTCAAGCGGCGTGCGGCGAAGATCCACCCTGGCTTCCAGCGCCACCGTCGACAGCGCTGAGCCGGCTTCGGCCAGCGCCGTCAGCACGGCCGCCGCCTTCTCCTCGGATGGCATGGACGCTGTGGCGAAGTACTGCCAGATTTCGCGGTCCTCGGAGCCGGGGAGCAGCAGCACGTCGGCATTCGCGGCACCTCGGCCGGCACGGCCCACCTGCTGGTAGTAGGCCACCGGCGAAGAGGGCGCGCCGAGGTGGACAACGAAGCCAAGATCGGGCTTGTCGAAGCCCATTCCCAGGGCGGACGTGGCCACCAGCGCCTTGACCTGGTTGTCCTTCAGGAGCTGCTCGGCCCGCTCACGGTCCGCCGGATCGGTCCGCCCCGTGTAGGCGAGCACGTTGTGTCCCGCTTCGGACAGCAGCCGGGCGGTGTCCTCCGCCGCGGAAACGGTCAGGGTATAGATGATGCCGCTCCCGGGGAGGTCTGCCAGGTGGGTCAGCAGCCACCCCAGCCGCTCTTTCGAGTTCGGCAGCGCAAGGACGCCAAGCCGAAGCGAGTCACGGCCCAGGGAGCCGCGGATGGTCAGGACTCCTGCGCCGAGTTGCTCTTCAATGTCATGCACCACGCGGGAGTTGGCCGTGGCCGTGGTGGCCAGGACCGGTACCGTGTCCGGGAGGCGGGTGATGAGGTCCGCAATCCGGCGGTAATCGGGACGGAAGTCGTGGCCCCAGTCCGAGATGCAGTGGGCTTCATCGATGACCAGCAAACCGGTCCTGCGGAGGAGCTCGGGCAGCTGCGTTTCCCTGAACGCGGGGTTGGTGAGCCGTTCCGGGGAAACCAGGAGGACGTCCACCTCATCGGCGGCGAGGCGCTCACGAACCGTGTCCCACTCCAGCTGGTTGGCGGAGTTGATGGCGACGGCGCGGACCCCGGCCCGGGCAGCGGCTGCCACCTGGTCCCGCATCAGGGCAAGCAGGGGCGAGACGATGAGCGTGGGGCCGGCGCCCCGGCGGCGCAGCAGCAGGGATGCCACGAAGTACACGGCTGACTTGCCCCAGCCGGTGCGCTGGACCACCAGGGCCCGCCGTCCGCCGTCGACCAATGCCTCGATGGCTTCAAACTGCCCGTTGTGGAAGACGGCGCCCGGGTTCCCCACCAGGCCGCGGAGAACCTCAAGCGCCTCGGCGTGCGTTGCGGTTCCCGGCGCACCCGGATCTGCCGAATCTCTGACTGGGGTGGCGGAAACTGTGGAAGCGTACTGGTTATTGGCCATTGATTCAGTATCCCAGCACCCTCCGACACCCCGCACAGCACCAGGGCCGCTATGTGGAAACGCTATGTGGAAACCGGTCAACGACGCACTGCAAAGCTCCGGCTGTTACGCAAGTTGCCTCAAAGCCCCCTTTGCCACAGGCGGCGCACACGTAAGATAAAGCCCGTGACTAGCGAACAGACAACGACATTTGATCTCTCGGCATCCTTCAAGGCCTACGACGTCCGGGGGATTGTGGGCGAGTCGATCACCGCCGAAATCGTCGAAGCCGTGGGGGCCGCGTTCGTGGATGTCCTGCAGCTTGAGGGACAGACCATCGTGGTGGGCGGGGACATGCGTCCTTCCTCTCCCGAGTTCACCAAAGCCTTCGCTAATGGAGCGGCAACCCGCGGAGCCAACGTGGAGCTGCTGGACCTGATCTCCACGGACGAACTCTACTTCGCCTGCGGTTTCCTCAACCGTGCCGGGGCAACCTTCACCGCCAGTCACAACCCTGCCGAGTACAACGGGATCAAGATGGCCAAGGCAGGCGCCGTGCCCATCTCCTCCGAATCCGGCCTCAAGGAAATCCAGGCCCTCTCGGAGCAGTACCTCAACGCAGGTGCCATTCCCGCTGCCGGCACCAGGGGCCTCATCAGCGTCCGCGACGTCCTCCGGGACTACTCCGAGTACCTCCGCAAGCTTGTTGACCTCTCCGCCTCCCGCCCGCTGAAGGTGGTGGTGGATGCCGGCAACGGCATGGCCGGCCTGACCACCCCGGCTGTCCTGGGTGACACGCTCCTGCCCAAGCTGCCCTTCGACATCGTTCCCCTGTACTTCGAGCTGGACGGTTCGTTCCCCAACCACCCGGCCAACCCGCTGGAACCGGAAAACCTCCGGGACCTGCAGGCCGCAGTGATCGAACACGGGGCGGACATCGGCCTGGCCTTCGACGGCGACGCCGACCGCTGCTTCGTCATCGACGAGAAAGGCGAGCCCGTGTCGCCGTCGGCCATCACCGGCATGGTGGCCCGGCGCGAGATCGCCCGCGCCAAGGCCCAGGGCGAGGAAACACCCAGCATCATCCACAACCTGCTCACCTCCCGCGCGGTCCCCGAACTCGTGGAGCACGACGGCGGACGCGCAGTCCGTACGCGCGTGGGCCACTCCTTCATCAAGGCAGTCATGGCCAAGGAAGGTGCCGTTTTCGGCGGCGAGCACTCCGCCCACTTCTACTTCCGCGACTTCTGGAATGCTGACACCGGCATGCTGGCTGCCATGCACGTCCTTGCGGCCCTGGGCGAGCAGGACGGCCCGCTCTCCGAACTGGCCCGCGAATACGAGCCCTACGTCAGCTCCGGCGAGATCAACTCCGAGGTGGAGGACAAACCGGCAGCGGTTGAGCGCGTGCGCCAGGCGTTCGCGGACCAGGACCTTACCATCGACAACCTGGACGGCAGCACGTTCACGGCCAACGATGGCAGCTACTGGTTCAACCTGCGCCCATCCAACACCGAACCGTTCCTGCGGCTCAACGCCGAGGCTACGGACCGGGCCACCATGGAACGCGTCCGCGACCGCGTCCTGTCCCTGGTGCGGGCCTAGCACCGGATGACTGACCACACCGGGCAGGCAACGGACGGACACAGCGGGCAGGAGAGTTGGCGTGGCTCCGTCTCCGAAGCCACGGCAACGGACCTGGAGAACCTCCTGGGCACAGGCGTCAGCGCGGCCCAGGAACAGCTCCAGCGCAATGGCGGCTTCCTGCCCTTCGCGCTGACGGTGCAGAACGACGGCGAGGTACGGCTGGTTGCCGTCTCCCCCGCCGATGCCGGAGAGGGCAGCGACGGAGACTTCGACGCCGACGCCATGATCGGCGACCTTCAGGCCCTCCTCCGCCAAAACCGGGACGATTTCCGCGCCGCCGCGGTTGTCTGCGACATCCTGCTGGTGGAAGAGGATTCGGATGCCATCCATGTGGCAGCCGAGCACCGGGACGGTTCCCTTTTCGCGGCCGTGCTGCCTTACGCCGCCAACGCCACCACCCAGACCTGGGAATTCGGTGAGCTGGGCGCGGACGCCAGCGAGCCCGCCATCTGGGTGGACTAGACCGGACCTGCAGCCATGAAAATCAATGCCTTCGCCGACGTCAGCCTGCGCGCCCTCATGGTGCTCGCAGCCGTCCCGGACGGCGCGCTGCTCACCACCCAAAGCATCGCGGACTCGGTGGGTACGCCCTACAACCACGTCAGCAAGGCCATGGCCCGGCTGCGGAGCATGGGGCTGATTGAGGTTGTCCGCGGCCGCTCCGGTGGGTCGCGGCTTAGCCATGCGGGCCGCATCGCCACGGTGGGCCAGATCCTGCGGCAGCTTGACACGCGCACGGATCCTGCAGACTGTGTGGCCCCGGGAGGCAACTGCCCCCTGATCAACGAGTGCAAGCTCCGCGGCGCCCTGGCCCGCGCCCGGGAGGCCTTCTACGCCGAGCTGGACTCCGTGGTCATCTCCGATCTCCCGCACGCCCGGCAAATGGCTCCGGTATTCCAGATGATCGGCCTCCGTCCGGAGCTTTAGGCACCGCCTATCCGGGCGCCCGCTATCGGTTTGATTTCGAACTTCTACACAGTGTAGAACTGAGGCAGAAATACTCGTATTTCAAATATGAGTTTTCCTCCGGCCGGACGAAGGCCCCGGCCATAACCTCAGGAGTTCAGATGCTCTCGGACAAGTCCCGCCCAGTCATTGAGGCCACCCTGCCGCTGGTCGGATCCAGGATCGGATCCATCACACCCAACTTCTACGGCCGCCTCTTCGCCGCGCATCCTGAACTGATGGATGGCTTGTTCAGCCGCTCCAACCAGCGTTCAGGGAACCAGCAGCAGGCCCTCGCCGGGAGCATCGCCGCCTTCGCCACCCACTTGGTGAACAACCCGGGCACACTGCCCGAAACCGTCCTTTCGCGCATCGCGCACCGGCACGCTTCCCTGGGCATCACCGAGCCGCAGTACCAGGTGGTCTACGAGCACCTGTTCGCGGCCATCGCCGAAGACCTGGCGGAGGTCATCACTCCCGGGATCGCCGAGGCCTGGACCGAGGTGTACTGGCTGATGGCGGACGCCCTGATCAAGCTCGAAAAGGGCCTTTACGCTGCCCAGGCCAATGACAGGATGTGGATGCCGTGGCGCGTGGCGGCCAAGACGCCTGCCGGAACCGGATCCATGACCTTCACCCTGGAACCGGCCGACGACACCCCTGTCACCCCGGCCCTTCCCGGCCAGTACGTCAGCGTCAAGGTTGCTCTTTCGGACGGACTGCGCCAGGTCCGGCAGTATTCCCTCTCCGGTGACGCAGGCACCAGCCGCACCTTCACCACCAAGCTGGACGACGGCGGGGAGGTCTCCCCCGTGCTGCACAATACTGTCCAGGTGGGTGACGTCGTCGAGATCTCCAATCCTTACGGCGAGATCACCCTCAAGGAGGGCGACGGCCCGGTGGTCCTCGCCTCCGCGGGCATCGGCTGCACGCCCACCGCCTCCATCCTTCGCTCCCTCGCCGAGTCCGGCTCCGACCGCCAGGTCCTGGTGCTGCACGCGGAAAGCACTTTGGACAGCTGGGCCCTGCGCAGCCAGATGACGGACGACGTCGAACGCCTTGACGGTGCCGAGCTGCAGCTCTGGCTGGAGAAGCCGGTGGACGGCGCCAAGGAGGGCTTTATGTCCCTGCGCGAAGTGGACCTTCCCGCCGACGCATCGCTCTACCTCTGCGGCCCCCTGCCATTCATGAAGAACATCCGCAACGAGGCCATCAACGCCGGCATCCCGGCCACCCGGATCCACTACGAGGTCTTCGGCCCGGACATCTGGCTCGCCAGCTAGATCCATTGATAGCTGGGTGGGCCCGCGCCAAGCCTCGTTATTACGACGGCGGCCCCGCACCTTTTTCGAAAAGGTGCGGGGCCGCCGTCGTTGTGTTTGCCGGTTAGTGGTCCGACATCCGTTCCTTCAGTGACTCGAGCTCGGTGCGCAGGGCATCCGGCAGCGAGTCGCCGAACCTGGCGTACCACTCCTCGATGGAGGCGAGCTCCGTGTCCCACTCTTCGCGGTCGACGCGGACGGCGTCCTCAACGTGGGCGTGGGTCAGGTCCAGGCCGGTGACGTCCAGCGAGTGCCCGGCGGGAACGTACCCGATGGGGGTCTCAACGGCGTCAGCCTTGCCCTCGATGCGCTCGATGGCCCATTTGAGGACCCGGGCGTTGTCGCCGAAGCCGGGCCAGGCGAAGCCGCCGTCTGCGGTGCGGCGGAACCAGTTCACCAGGAAGATGTGGGGCAGGCGTTCCGGGTTGGCCTTGCCGGAGACACTGATCCAGTGCTTCAGGTAGTCGCCGGCGTCGTAACCGATGAACGGCAGCATGGCCATGGGATCGCGGCGGAGCACGCCAACCTGGCCGGCGGCCGCGGCCGTGGTCTCGGAGGAAAGGGTGGAGCCCATGAAGATGCCGTTGGTCCAGCTGCGGGCCTGGGTGACCAGGGGAACCGTGGTCTTGCGGCGTCCACCGAAGAGGATGGCCGAAAGTTCCACGCCCTCCGGGCTGTAGTACTCCTCGGCAAGCATGTCGATCTGCGCGATCGGCGTGCAGAAGCGGGAGTTCGGGTGTGCGGCAGGCTTGCCCGTCGCCGGAGTCCAGGAGTTGCCCTCCCAGTCGGTGAGGTGCGCCGGAACCTCGTCCGTCATCCCCTCCCACCACACGCCGCCGTCGTCGGTCAGGGCAACGTTGGTGAAGATGCTGTGGCCCTTGGCGATGGCGCGCATGGCGTTGGGGTTGGTGCCCCAGCCGGTGCCCGGGGCGACGCCAAAAAGGCCGGCTTCCGGGTTGGTGGCGCGGAGCTCGCCTTCCTTGCCGATCCGCATCCAGGTGATGTCATCGCCCAGAGTCTCCACTTTCCATCCTTCAATGGTGGGATCGAGCAGCGCGAGGTTGGTCTTGCCGCAGGCGGAGGGGAAGGCGGCGGAGACGTAGTAGTTCTTCTTCTCCGGCGAGGTCAGCTTGAGGATGAGCATGTGCTCGGCCAGCCAGCCTTCGTCGCGTGCCATGACCGAGGCGATGCGCAGGGCGTAGCACTTCTTTCCCAGAAGCGCGTTGCCGCCGTAGCCGGAGCCGAAGGACCAGATGGAGCGCTCCTCCGGGAAGTGGACGATCCACTTGTCGGGGTTGCACGGCCATGCCACATCTTCCTGGCCGGGCTCAAGGGGGGCGCCCAGGGAGTGGAGGGCCGGAACGAAGAACGCGTTGGTCCTGGTGATCTTGTCCAGCACCGCGGTACCGATATTGGCCATGATGCGCATGGAGGCAACAACGTAGGCGCTGTCCGTGATTTCCACGCCGAACTTGGGGTCCTCGGCATCGAGGTGGCCCATGACGAACGGGATAACGTACATGGTGCGGCCGCGCATGGAGCCGGCGAACAGGCCGCGCAGCTTGTCCTTCATCTCCCGCGGGTCCATCCAGTTGTTGGTGAAGCCGGCATCGCGCCTGTTTTCGGAGCAGATAAAGGTCTGTTCCTCGACACGCGCTACGTCTGCCGGGTCCGAGAACGCGGCGAAGGAGTTCGGGAACAGGTCCTGGTTGAGCCTGGTCAGGGTGCCGGCAGCAACAAGCTCGTCCGTGAGGCGGGTGTTTTCCTCTTCGGAGCCGTCTACCCAGTAGATGCGGTCCGGCTGCGTAAGCTCAGCAACCTCTTCGACCCATGCCAGCAGGCCGGCATGTGTGGTGGGTGCTTTCTCAAGCAGCGGCTTCTGCGCCAGATCGCCCATTGCAGTTCCCTTCCTCGGGTTCATCGGTGTGTCCTAAATGCTATGGTCCGGACCAGTGGAGTTTTTGGGGAGCTTGACTGACATATCCGGCCACCGAAAGTGAATTCCGCGGGAAATCAAGGAAGTGTTGCCGCGAAAACGGCGATTAAGTGACAAAGGTCACCTATACCGGTCTAGTTGCGGAGATTACAGCTGGTTCGATTTGGCATGCGGCGCCTGCTCGCGTAAAGTAATTCGAGGTTCAGGGAGAGCGGTTCTTCTCCCGGGACACGAAATGCGCCCATAGCTCAGCTGGATAGAGCGTCTGTCTACGGAACAGAAGGTCAGGGGTTCGAATCCCTTTGGGCGCACCAACAAGGTCCGCACCGGTTCGCCGGTGCGGACCTTTTTTGTGCTGTCAGGCCAGCTGTCCCCGGCTAGGCTTTGCACATGATGCCCGAGTCCGCTGAGCGCGAATTTGATGTTGTTGTTATCGGCGCAGGCGCCGTAGGGGAAAACGTGGCCGACCGCGTTGTCCAGGGCGGCCTGACGGTCGTACTCGTGGAGGCGGAACTGGTGGGCGGGGAGTGCTCCTACTGGGCGTGCATGCCGTCGAAGGCACTCCTTCGGCCAGGCGCCGCGCTCCATGGGGCGCAGACGACGCCGGGCGCCAAGGAGGCAGTCACGCGCACCCTCGACGCCGCTGCCGTCCTGGCGCGCCGCAACTACTTCACGTCCAACTGGCAGGATGACGGCCAGGTGACGTGGGTGAAGGACACGGGCATTGAACTGGTACGCGGCCACGCCTGGCTGACTGGCCCCAAAGCCGTGGAGGTGGCTGGCCTGGACGGGACGCAGCACCTGCTGCGGGCTCGGCAGGCCGTAGTGCTTGCCACCGGCTCCACCCCCAACACCCCGCCCATCGAGGGACTGCAGGATGTGCAGGTCTGGGGAACGCGGGAAGCAACGTCGGCCAGCGAGGTTCCGGAGCGGCTGACAGTATTGGGCGGCGGAGTGGCTGGTGTGGAGCTGGCCCAGGCCTTCGCCCGGCTCGGTTCACGCGTCACCTTGGTGGCACGCAGCAAACTGCTGGGCAATTTTCCTGGGGAGGCGTCCGCACTGGTCGCAGCAGGGCTGCGGGCGGACGGCGTCGAACTCCGCCTGAATACCGCCACGGACCGGATCAGCGGAAACGACGACGGCACCCTCACCCTCACACTTGGCGACGGAACCAGTGTCACCTCCGAAAAGGTCCTGGTTTCCACCGGCCGCCACCCGGCACTGGAAGGCCTGGGCCTGGAAAGCGTCGGTTTCGAGCCTGATGAGTCCGGCCACCTGTCCCTGTCAACGGACGCCTCAGGCCTGGTCCGGGAAACTCCGGGCGACGAACCCTGGCTCTACGCGGTGGGTGACGCCGCGGGCAAGAACCTTTTCACCCATCAGGGCAAATACGAGGCCCGAGCCACCGGCGATGCCATTGCCGCCCGGGCCAAGGGCGAGCTGAAGGGAACCCCGGGCGACTGGACCCGCTATGCCCAGACGGCCAGCCAGCACGCCGTGCCCAGCGTCGTTTTCACGGACCCCGAGCTGGCCAGCGTGGGACGCACCCTGGAGGTGGCCAGTAAGGACGGGTACAACGCATCTTCCGTGGAACTGCCCATCCAGGTGGCAGGCTCCTCCCTCCACTCCGAGAACTACGAGGGGTGGGCGCAACTGGTGGTGGATGAAGACCGCAGGGTTCTCCTCGGTGCAACGTTTGCCGGCCCCGACGTGGCCGAACTGCTGCACGCAGCAACCGTCGCCGTGGTGGGCGAGGTGCCGCTGGACCGGCTCTGGCATGCCGTCCCCTCCTACCCCACCATCAGCGAGGTGTGGCTGCGCCTGCTGGAGAAGTACGGCCTCTGAGCTTTATTTGAACTGACCAGTCAGTTCGGTTAGCCTTGATGCAGACTTCTTCTGCGAAAGGCAATCTTGCTCTCAGCACACCAGCTCCAGGCCAAAGGACGCCGGGACCCGCTGCTTCCCTCCACATCGCTTACCGTTGCCCGCGGCGAACTGCTGCTCGTCAGCGGGGACAGGCAGGACCAGCGCACGGCGTTGTCCCTGCTGCTCAGCGGCAGGATGAGGGTTGCCGGGGGCCAGCTCACCTGGGACAACGTCTCCCGGACCAAGCAGCTCCGCCTGGCGGCGGCCCTGGTGGACTCCCCCGGTGTCAACGAACCCGAGGAACACCTCAGCGTCCGCGACCTTGTGACCGAAGACCTCGCCCTGATACCCCGCCGCTACCGCGGTGCACTGCTCAGCGGCCCCTGGCTGAAGGTCAACCGATTCGAGGACATCGCCGGCTTGTGGACGGAGCAGCTGGATCCCGGGCGGCGGCTTGCACTGCTGACCGCGTTGGCCCTGGCCAACCCCCGCACGGACCTGCTGGTGGTTGACTCGCCGGACCGCCACAGTGCGGACGAGTCCACTTGGCTGCCGCGCCTTCAGGACCTGGCGTACGACGCCGGCCGGCCCCTCGCCGTCGTAGCGGCAGTCAGTGCCGTCCCCGCGTCCTGGGACGGTCCGGTGGCCGTGATTGGCAATGCCGTACCTGTAGCGCCGGCTGCGGAGCCGACGGAAGCCGCCCCTGACCCGGAAACCCAGGAAACCACCTTCGAAACAGAGGTTGCCAAGTGACTGTCCTGCGGCTGGCCCGCTCCGAACTCAAGCGCATGACCGGCGGGCTGCTGCCCAAGCTGACCATCCTGGCGCTGACCATGGTCCCGCTGCTCTACGGCGCGGTCTATCTTTACGCGAACTGGGATCCCTATGGCCACCTCAACAACCTGGATGCGGCCCTGGTGGTGGAGGACACCGGCGCCCCCGCTGCCGACGGCACCCGGCTGGAGGCAGGGACAAAGGTGGCGGACAGCCTGGTGGAGGGCAATGTTTTCCACTGGGTGCCGGTGGGCAGCTCGACGGAAGCCGATGCAGGAGTCCGCAGCGGCCAGTACGCCTTCGCGCTGAAGATCCCCAAGGACTTCTCGGCCAACCTGGTCTCCCCCGGCAGCTTTGACTCGGCCAGCCAGGCCATGCTGAACGTGACCACGAACGATGCAAACAACTACCTGCTGAGCACCATCGTGGACAAGCTGACCACCGCCGTGCACACCACTGTGGCCAAGCAAGTGGGCGAGGAGACCGCCAACCAGCTCCTCACCGGGTTCGGCACCATCCACTCCAAAATGGCCCAGGCCGCGGACGGCGCTTCCCAGCTGGCCGACGGCGTGGCAACGCTGAGGGACGGAACGGTCACCCTCCACGAAGGGACCTCAGCCCTGAGCAGCGGCGCAGACCAGCTGTACGCCGGCCAGCTGAAGCTGCGGGACGGCGCCAACCAGCTGACCGACGGCGCGGGGCAGCTCAGCAGCGGCCTGGCAGTCCTCAGGGACAAGACAGCCACCCTGCCCGCGGACACCCAGGCGCTCGCTTCCGGCGCTGCCCAGGTTGCCGCCGGAAACGCCCAGCTCAACGCCAAGGTGCAGGACGCGGCAGCCCAGCTGGCCGCGGTGGGCCAGGGCCTGCGCACCCGCGTGGTGGAGTCAAACAGCAGGCTGGTCGCGTCAGGCGTCCTGACCCAGGAACAGGCGGACAAGGTCCTGGCCGATTTCGATGCCACCGCGGCGACCAGTCCGTTGGCAGCCGCCCAGGGCAAGATCCAGGCAGACGCGGCCCAGGTCCAGCAGCTGGCCAGCGGTTCCGAGGCGGTCAGTGTTGGCGCCGCCCAGTTGGCAGCGGGAATGCCCGCACTCAAGGGTGGCATCGCCCAGGCCTCGGCAGGGGCTGACCAGCTGAACACGGGTGCCGCCACGCTGGCAGCCGGGGAGCAATCCGCCGTCGATGGCGCCGCCGGCGTTGCCGATGGAGCCCGGAAGGTCGACGCCGGGGCCGCCCAGCTTGCGGACGGCGCGGGCCAGGCCGCCACCGGCTCCCGTACCTTGTCGGACGAGATCGGCAAGGGTGCCGGGCAGGTCCCCAACCCTGACGACGCACAGAAGAGCAACCTGTCCCAGGTGATGGCAGATCCCGTGGCGGTCAGCAATGTCTCGCAGGCCAAGGCCGGATCCTACGGTGCCGGGCTGGCGCCGTTCTTCCTCACGCTGGCCATGTGGATCGGGATCTTCATGCTGGTCCAGGCCATGCGCCCCATAACGCAGCGGGCGCTGGCCTCCAACGCGCCGTCGTGGAAGATCGCGTTGGGCGGATGGCTGCCCTTCTTCCTGGTCTCGGTGGTGCAGGCATCGCTGTTGACCCTGGTGGCGGACGTGGCACTGGGGCTCAATCCCTCCCATCCAGTCCTGATGTGGCTGCTGATGCTGGCCGCTGCCATGGCATTCAGTGCCCTCATCCAGGGCGTCGTGGCGCTGCTGGGCTCGCCCGGAAAGCTCGTGGTGCTCATCCTCCTGGTCCTGCAGCTGGTGTCGTCCGGCGGCACGTTCCCGTGGCAGACCACCCCGGAGCCGCTGCATGTGGTGCACCAGGTCCTGCCCATGGGATACGTGGTGACCGGGATGCGGCACCTGATCTACGGCGGGGACCTGTCCATGATTGCCCCCACCTTTGTAGGCCTGCTGGGTTGCACTCTGCTGGGTGCGGCCATGTCCACGCTCGCGGTGCGGAAGAACAAGTACTGGACGCTCAAGACCCTGAAGCCGGAGATCGCGGTATGACCACCGAACCAACATCCGCGGGCAAGGGGCTGCGGCCCGCCCGGACCAACGCCACCCGCCAGAAGCTCTTTGATGCCTCCATGGAGCTGATCGGCGAGCGCGGGGCTGCCAGCGTCACGGTGGATGAGATCGCGGCAGCGGCGGGGGTTTCCAAAGGCACCGTCTATTACAACTTCGGCAGCAAGTCCGAACTGATCGCGCAGCTCCTGCGGCACGGCGTGGACATCCTCAAGGCGCGGCTGCTCGACGCCGCCGACGCCGGAGCTGCAGGCGGCGACCCGTTGCTGGCCATGGAAGCGATGATCGGCCAGGCCATGGACTTCATGGCGGAGTACCCGTCCTTCGCGCGTCTGTGGGTCAGCGAAAACTGGCGGATTCCCAGCGAATGGCAGGGCACATTTTCTGTCCTGCGGGGGGAGCTCCTCGAGGTCATCGGCCACGCCGTGGAGAAGGTGGCCAAGGCCTACCCTGTGGACGATTCCGTGTCCAGGGGCAGCCTGGAAACGGCCATCTTTGGCGCATGCTTCGTGGTGGGCCTTGACCGGCAGACGTACAACCCCGAGCGCACCCGTGACCAAAGCGTTGCAGCAATCATGGCCATCATGCGCGGCTACGTCCTGAAGGGGCCTGCTCCTCGGGGATGATGGAGCACATGCACCATACGGGGAAGAGCGGAAAGTTCGCGGTGATCTGCGGGGTGGTTGCCGCCGGGCTGCTGGTGCTCACGGCGATGACCCTCGCCGAGCCGGTGTTCGTTGCGTTCGTGGGGGTCCTGGGGCTGGCGTACCTGGCCGCCCTCGCCGAGGTCCTGGTCCGGCGGCGGCGTCTTGCCCTGTTCGCCGCGGGCGCCGGGACCGCCCTCGCCCTCGGCTTTTCCCTGGCGTTCCTCAGCACGTGGGAGCTGGCGTTCGACGGCCAGCCCTCCTTCCTGGGCACCCCGCTTCCCACCCGCAACCCGGACAACTACTTCCTGGGGGCCGCGGGTGCATTGGCAGCAACGTTTGGTGTCCTCTTCCTGGGTGCCTTGTGGCCGGGACGGAGACGGACGACGGCGGCGCGCAGGCCGGCAGCACGGCTGGCGGCACAGCGTCCTTCCTCCCAGCGCGGCCCGTCACAGCGGACCGCCGCAACGACAGCGCGCAGCCCCCGGGCTGCCTTAGCGCGGGCGGGGGGCCAAACTTCCGGCGGCCAGTCCTCCCCCGTTCAGCGGCCCTCTGCCTCCCGCGCTCCGGCCCGGGAATCTGCAGCGCCGGGCAAGCGCCCGTCGTCGTCCGCCGCGCCGTTGCCCAGGCCGGTACCCAGGTCCGGCAGCGGCCCGCTCCCCCGCCGCTGACGCCTGCCTGCTCCGGTGAGCACCGCCGTCGCCACGCCACCCAGGAGGAGCAGCCCACCTGCCAGCTCCGTGGGCGATGGGACCTCCGCGAGGACCAGCCAGGCAGCGCTCATGCCCACCACGGGGACGAGCAAGGTGAACGGGACAACGGCCGACGACGGGTGGCTGGCCAGCAGCCGGTTCCAGATTCCGTAACCCACCAGTGAGGCGAATACAGCGGTGTACAGGGCGCTGAGCACGGTGGGCGCCTGGACGTTGGACAGTGAATTCCAGACGGGACCGGGCCCGTCGACCAGCACCGACAGCGCCGCCAGCGGAAGCGGCACCACGGCACCGGACCACACCACCAGCCCCAGGCCCGAGGCAGCCCTGGCCTTCCGGGCAATGACGTTTCCGGCTGCCCATGACAATGCAGCCGCCAGCACGATGACCAGCGGCAGGAGCGGGGCCACGGCGCTTCGGCCCATGGCCACGAGGGCCAGCCCGGCCACGCCCAGCACCACCCCTGCGAGCTGTCGCGCGCTGGGCCGCTCGCCAAGGAACGCCGCGGCGAGCAGGACAGTCAGCAGCACCTGCGCCTGCAGGACCAGCGACGCGAGGCCCGCCGGCATGCCCAGCGCCATGGCCAGGTAGAGGAGGCCGAACTGGCCTGCACTCATGAAGAGTCCGACCCCGAGAATGGCCTTCCAGGACACGTCCGGCTTCCTGACAAAGAAGATCCATGGCACAACCACCAGGACGAAGCGCATCGCCACGAACAACAGCGGGGGGAAGTCTTGACCCCCGGCGTGCAGCCCAATATCGATGGCCACGAAGTTCAGGCCCCACAGCACGGCCACAACGACGGCAAGGAGGGAATCGCGGAGGTTCACAGTCCTACTCTGGCAGAGCCTGGGATGAAGGTGGCACTTTTCCACCCGGGGGACGGCTGGGACATCCGGGGCTAATGTGCGCGCGGAACCTTGAACCGGGTGATCCGGGCGTCCTGGCCGTCGAGTTCGGCCCACGGCTTCTCCGTCTCAAGGACGGTGAGCGCATTGGTGGGGAAACGGGTCGCGGCGTCCATATAGGCGTCGTGGTCGGAATCCCGAGACGCGAGGTGCATGGCCAGGTCCTGCACACCGGGCAGGTGCGCGATCAGCATCAGCGTGGTGACGGTGTCCGGCACGTGGTTGACCACCGTGAGCATCCGGAGTGCCGACGCCGCGTACAGTCCGTCTTCGAGTTTGGCCGTGGGGGCCTTGTCGCCGAGCTCTGAGCAGACCCACGTGCACGTTTGCCGGGTCCGCAGGGCGCTGGAGCAGAGAATGAAGTCCGGAACGATGTTGTGCTTGAGCAGCCAGCGTCCGGCCAGCGGCGCCTCCCGGTGCCCGCGCTCCTCCAGCGGCCGCTCGTGGTCGGCCACGCCGCCGGGCCAGTCAGCCTTGGCGTGGCGCATGATCACAAGGCGTCGAACGTGGTGCGAACTCATGGCCCAAGCCTAGCCCCAGCAAAAGCAGGAAAAGAGCGGCGGCAGCGTCACACCAAGCACCCTTTGCGCAGCGCCCCAAGAACACATGTGGCGGAGACTCAGGCTTCAGCACCAACCCAGAGCCCCAAAGCAGGCCCACAGTGACACGACAACCAAGCAGCCGCGAACGCATAGTACTTGGAGAGGGCCAGACCGAACCGGAAGTGAAGTGCAGGCCATGCCGGTCGCTGCAGCGCAGCGAGGCATCCTGAAAGCGCCGTTGTTGCGTTGGGCCCACGCCGCCAGGGTTCCCTGGCCGAGCTTGCGAGGCGAGGGTGGCGGTGGGGAGGAACGAGCGCAGGCGCCGAAGGATGCCTCGCGAAAGCGAAGGCGCCCGCCCAGATGGGCAGGCGCCTTTCGAGCAGAGATAAAGACTTAGATCGAGTACTCCGGAGCGGCCCAGACAACAACTTCCGGGTGCTCGTAGAACCGGTAGCCCTGGCCGCGGACGGTGCGGACCGTGTTGGCGAGGCGGCCCAGCTTGGAGCGGAGGCGGCGGATGTGGACGTCGATGGTGCGCTCGTTGGGCACTTCTTCGGCGTTGCGCCACAGTCCTTCGAGGAGTTCGTCACGGCCCACGGTGCGGGTGCCGTTTTCGACGAGGTAGTTGAGGAGCTCAAACTCCTTGAAGGTGAGGTTCAGGGATTCGCCGTCGAGGTGGACTTCACGGCGGGCGAGGTCGATGAGCACGCCGGAGGGGCGCGGTTCCTGCGGCTGGGCAGGACGTTGGGCCTCGGTGCGCTGGCGGGAGTTGACCGTGGGGTCGCCGAAGGTGGACCGGACGACGTCGAGCGCGGAACCGGGGGTGCCGGCGGGCGCTACCGCAACGGCAGCGTAGCTTTCGGCTCCGGAAACCAGGGACTGGGCGTAGGCGCGGATTTCCTGTGCGAGCTTGGCGATGGAGGTGCCGGCTGCCGCCGCTGTTTCCTCATCAATACCCATGTAGAGGACGAACCCGCGGGCGACGTTGTCGTTGGCTACCGGGCGGACCTGGTTTACGCCGGGCACAACAGGGGTAGGGGCAGTGATGGGAGCGGGTTCGATGGGATGCACAGCGCGGAGCTGGCCGTATGAGTTCGGGTTGTATCCCTGCGGGGCGAAGCCTTGGGCGGGGAAGCTGCTGCCGGTAGTGGAAGGCGCAAGCGACGGACGCGGGCCGAAGCCGGGACGAAGGCCGGAGGGCTGGCCTGCCTTGGCGGCGTTGCGGACAGAGATGTGGACGTATCCGGATGCAACTGACATGAAATGCTTACCTCAATGTGAAAGTGGCCGTCTCCGCGGCTCGAATGCTGGCTTCCCCGTCACGCGGACCGGGGAGGGGCGCCCGACGCTGGGCTTGGGGGCGAATGCCTAAGAACTTCGGTGGGTGGGAAGGTCAGGCGTGCATTCGACAACAGCGCATGTCGGCAGCAGCGGATGTGCTGGGCCAATATTCTGCGGCTGCAGGTGCTGTTGAGTTCTTGTTCACATTGGAAGTGTGACGCGTAACAATGCGAACTTGCAAGTAACAATGGACTCAATCGTCCGCATCGTGAGACAAAACCGGGAATTGTGTTGCACGTCACTATTTCGGAAGCCTGGGGGAATTTGAACGCTTATCCCGGCAAGTGCCCGATTTCCCGAGCTTTCCGCAACATTCTTCGGCGAAACTCGTAATCGCCGAATACCTCCGAAATTCAACCGTTTGACGTGGAATCGCCCCGGGAGTTCGAAGCCGTGTCCAGCCAGCGTCCTGCCTCCAGCCAATTTATTGCCTGCTACCGGTGCGGACAGCCGGAGACGGGACGCTTAGCCATGGTTTCATCCGGGGCGTCAGTTACTGCTGGTACCGGTGTTAGGGGTGGTTGCGGTGGTGGACGCAGCGAGCTGGATGGACTGTGCCGTGTAGGTGTCTGAATCCTTCAGGGCGGTTACGCGGACGCTGGCGCCGGAGGTCACATTGGACAGGCTGAATGTGCTGCCGGTGGAACCTCCACCCCGCTGCCGCATCCCCTGGGTCACCTGAACGTCGGATCCCAGGGCATAGGTGCGGGATAACCCGTCATCACTCTTTACGGTCATGGACGTACCCGAAATCTCGGTGACCGTACCCACCTGGCCTGCCATGGTGACGTAGCCGGAGCCCTGGGGGACCACGTACTCGGAGTGGACTGCTGCGTTGAGTCCGGCAGATCCCATCCCCAGCCCACCGGGGCCGCCATCCATTCCCATGCCACCCGCCGTGCCCCCGCCGTCCACGCCGCTTCGGCCATTCCGGCCGGTCATGCCGCTCTGCCCTCCCGGTCCGAACTGGCCAGTAGCACCCGCGCCCTGGCCATTGTTCGCTGAAGCCGTTCCGCTACCGTTTCCGGCAGCATAGGCACCGGCACCGGCTGCCGCGCCCACAACCACCGCAATACCGCCCACCAGCAGGCCCTTCTTCGCTGTCCAATTGCCTTTTCCTGCCCGCGGCGAAGCGTCGGGTGCGTACTGCTGGCGTGCGTCCCAGCCAGTGCCGGAGCTGGCCGTCCATCCGCGTGCGGCGCCCTCGCGGTGGGAACCATCCGCCGCGCCTTCCCAGACCGGGGCCGGGCGGTCCTGTTGCTCCCAGCCCTCCGCGGGGCGCGCCTTGCCGTCGTGACCTGATGCCCCCGGGTAGGAGCTGTCTTGCTGATCCATGTCTTTCTCCAAGAAGTCGTAAGTGCCGGTGGTGATGCTGTTGTCCCAACAGGCTCTGCCGCTTTGCTGTGCGGGGGCTGTGCTGCGGGCCGCGCCTGCCTGTGACCTGGCCGCGGCCGCAAAACGGGAAGGCACCCCCTACCGCAGCACCAGCTGGCTAGGCTGGAGCTCACAGCCGGAACACAGCAACGGCAAAGCATCGGCAAACCGATAGATCGGAGAGTTGTCACATGGCATCCCCGCACCCCATGACCAACAACCTTCCCCAGCTCACCCACCCGGACGGCTCCCCGATCCGTGCCCTCGTGGTGGATGACGAGCCCAGCTTGTCAGAACTGATGAGCATGGGCCTGCGCATGGCAGGCTGGTCCGTGGCCGTGGCCGGGGACGGACCCGGTGCCGTCAAGCTCGCCAAGGAGTTCCACCCGGATGTCCTGGTGCTCGATGTCATGCTGCCGGGGTTCGACGGCGTCGAGCTGCTGGGCAGGATCCGGGCCTTCGCGCCGGAGGTGCCCGCGCTTTTCCTGACCGCCAAGGACGACGTCCAGGACCGCATCGTCGGGCTGGCCGCCGGTGGAGACGACTATGTCACCAAGCCGTTCAGCATGGAGGAAGTCCTGCTCCGCCTGCACCGCCTGGTCCAGCGTTCCGGGGTGGCCGCCATGGATACCGCCGAGCTGGTGGTGGGCGATTTGGTCCTCAACGTGGACACCCGGGAAGTGACCCGCGCCGGGGACGACGTCCAGCTGACGGCCACACAGTTCGAACTCCTGCGCTACCTGATGGAGAACCCCAAGCGCGTGGTCAGCAAGGCCCAGATCCTGGACCACGTATGGGATTACGATTTCGGCGGCCAGGCGAACATCGTGGAACTGTACATCTCCTACCTGCGCAAGAAGATCGAAGCCAACCATCCGCCGATGATCCATACCGTGCGCGGGGCGGGCTACGTCATCAAGCCGGCAGACTAGCCGAAGGAAACGCATGTCATCGCTTTCCGGTGTCCCCCGGCCCACCGGCCGGTCCTGGTTCAACCCCTCCACCTGGCACCTCCGGACCCGCCTGATCCTGCTGTCCATGGCGCTCCTGGTGGCCATCTCCGGCGCGATCGGCGTGGTCAGCTACGCCTCAATGGATGTGGTCCTGACCAACCAGCTGGACGCGCAGCTGAAGCTGGCATCCCGCGGCCGGCCGCCGGAAGGCAACCCGTCCGGCCGTCCCGACCCCCTCGACGCGCGGGGACAAAGCGTGGGAACGCTCAATGCAAGGGTCGTGGGCGGACAGGTCAGCCGGGAAGCCGGCTTCCTTTCCTCAGACGCCACCCGCACATCCCTGACCACTCGGGACGTTGCCACCCTGCAGGCACTCCCCCACAACGGCGAGCCGGTGGACCGCGAGCTGTCCAATGGCGACTACCGGCTGGTGGCGACTCAGACCCCGTATGGCGATGTCGTGATCACCGGCCTGCCGTTGGCGATGAAACAGAGCACCGAGGCCTCGCTTGTCCTGACGATGGTGCTGGTCTCGCTGGGCGGCCTGGTCCTGATCGGCCTGGCCGGCACTGCCCTGATCCGCAGGACCATGCGGCCGCTGGAGCAACTGTCCGACGTCGCCACCAAGGTTTCCAAACTCCCCCTGGATGCCGGTGAGGTGGCGCTCGCCGTGCGGGTGCCGCCCTCCGCGGCGCACCCCACCACGGAGGTGGGCAGTGTGGGCCACGCCCTGAACCTGATGCTGGACAACGTCTCCAGCGCATTGGAAGCCCGGCAGCGCAGCGAGATGAAGGTGCGCCAGTTCGTTGCCGATGCCTCCCACGAACTTCGAACGCCTTTGACCGCCATCCGGGGGTACACCGAGCTGATGCGCATGACCGAGACCCTTACCGAGGATGGCCAAAAGTCGCTGGGCCGCGTGCAGAGCCAGTCGGAGCGGATGACCGCGCTGGTGGAGGATCTGCTGCTGCTGGCCAGGCTGGACGAGGGCAAGGCAACTGAAACCACAGATGTGGACCTGACCCAGCTGGTGGTGGAAACCGTCAGCGACGAAAAGGTGATGGCACCGGATCACACCTGGCAGCTGCGGCTGCCCGACGAACCCGTCACGGTGCGCGGAGACACAACCCAGCTCCACCAGGTGCTGGCGAACCTGCTCTCCAACGCGCGGAAGCATACGCCTCCCGGTACCACCGTGACCACCGGGGTGATGCGCTCCGCCGACGGAAGCGTGGTGGTGACGGTTACGGATGACGGCCCGGGCATCCCCGCCGAATTCCAGGGCAGCATCTTCTCCCGCTTCGCCCGGGCGGACACCGCCCGCTCCGGGGGCGCCGGAGCTGAGGGTTCTTCCGGCCTGGGCCTTTCGATCGTCGAATCCATCGTGGGGGCCCACGGGGGCACCGTGGAACTGGTCTCCCGGCCGGGCAGGACCGAGTTCGCGGTCCACCTTCCCGCGCCTGGCCCCGCCCCGCACTGACGTACCGGGCCCTGTATTACACAGGCACGTCACAGGTTGTGCCTAAAGCCCTCAAATCCGGCGGCGCCACTGTTGATGCATGACGCTCACCGACTCGACTTCAGGAACCCAGCAGGACGCCGCGGTACCGCCGCCGGGCCTTCCTGCCCGGGCACGTACCGTACGGCGCTCCCCCGTGGACACCCGTACCGCCGTTCCCGTCCTTGATGTCACCATTCCCGTGTTCAACGAGGAGCGCGACCTTGAGGAATGCCTCCGCAGGCTCCATGGACACCTGCGCGATACCTTTCCGCACAGCTTCCGGATCACCGTGGCGGACAACGCCAGCACCGACGGGACCCTGAAGATCGCCGAACGGCTGGCCCGTGAGTTCCCGGAGGTGGCAGTAGTCCACCTTGACGAGAAGGGCCGCGGGAACGCCCTGCGCAAAGTATGGCTCGCTTCCCCGTCGCCGGTCCTGGCCTACATGGACGTGGACCTTTCCACAGACTTGGCCGCCCTGCCCCCGTTGCTGGCACCCCTGATTTCCGGTCACTCGGATTTGGCCATCGGTACCCGGCTGACCCGTAACTCCCGGGTTGTCCGCGGGCCCAAGCGGGAGTTCATCTCGCGCAGCTACAACCTGATGCTCCACTCCCTGATGGCCGCGCAGTTCAGTGACGCCCAGTGCGGGTTCAAGGCCATCCGTGCGGACGTCGCGCAGCAGATCCTCCCCTACACAGTGGACAATTCCTGGTTCTTCGACACCGAGCTGCTGGTCCTGGCTGAACGCTGCGGGCTGCGCGTCCATGAAGTTCCCGTGGACTGGATCGACGATCCCGATTCCAGCGTGGACGTGGTCCGCACTGCCCTGGCCGACGTGCGTGGAATGGCCCGGCTCACCCGTGACCTGCTCTACGGCCGCATCCCGGTACCGGAACTGCGCGCCGCCCTGGCGAGGGGTCCGCTTCCCGCGTCCTCCCGGGCTGACGAACAGACCCGCGGCGGCAGCTGTTCGGCCAGCTGGTCCGGTTCGCCGCCATCGGCGCAGCGTCAACGCTGGCCTACCTGCTGATCTTCCTGTTCTGCCGCGGCTTCATGGATCCGCAGTTGGCAAACTTCCTGGCACTGCTGGTGACGGCGGTCGCCAATACAGGCGCCAACAGACGATTCACCTTCGGCATCCAGGGCGGCAGCCGCGTCCGGCACCATTTCGAGGGGTTGATCGTGTTCGGCATCGGCCTGCTGCTCACCTCAGGGGCACTCGCCTTGGTCCACCGGACGACGACGCCCGACCGGTGGGCGGAAGTCCTCACCGTTTTGGCGGCGAACCTTGCGGCCACGGCGGTCCGGTTCCTGCTGTTCCGGCTGTGGGTGTTCCGTAAACGGGCACCGCGTAAAGTACCCACCGCTGAAACTGATCCCGGGGCTGAAACTGCCGGAACTCCCGCGGTATCAACCGCAGACCGCACTACAGCCATCGCCTCCACAGAAACGGCAGCATCATGACCTCCACCATCTCACCGGCGGGCGCCAGCTCATCTGCCGCCCCGCGTTCCATATCTTCCGGCCATGCTGCCCACTCCCCTGGATCGGCCCACACCGCCTCCCGCTGGACCCGCTACGCCTTCGGCAACCAGCCACGTTGGGTGCGGCCCTCCGCTGCCGGGCTGCTGGTGGCCACGGCGGTCCTGTACCTGTGGAACCTCGCCGCAACCGGCTACGCAAACTCCTTCTATGCCGCGGCTATCCAGGCGGGCACCAAGGACTGGACCGCGTTCCTCTTCGGTTCGCTCGACGCCGGCAACGCCATCACTGTTGACAAGCCGCCCGCGGCACTGTGGATTCCCGCCCTCGCGGGCCGGATCTTTGGATTCTCACCGCTGAGCATGCTGGTGCCGGAGGCACTCATGGGCGTGGCCGCCGTCGGCTTCCTCTACCTGGCCGTCAAACGCACCTCAGGACCGGCAGCGGGCCTGCTGGCTGGCGGCGCACTGGCGCTGACACCCGTTGCCGCGCTCATGTTCAAGTTCAACAACCCCGACGCCATGCTCACCCTTTGCCTGGTGCTGGCCGCGTATTTCACCACCCGGGCCATCGAGCGGGCGGGCTGGAAGTGGCTCATGGCTGCGGGCGCCGTGATCGGCCTGGCATTCCTCACCAAGATGCTGGAGGGCTTCCTGACCGTTCCGGCGCTGGGGCTGGCCTACCTGTGGGCTGCCCCCACCTCGATCGGCCGCAGGGTAGCGCACCTGCTGGGGGCACTCGGCGGCATCGCTGTAGTTGCCGGTAGCTATATCGCCCTCTTCCAGCTGACACCGGCCCCGGCGCGCCCGTACATGGCCGGTTCCACAACCAACAGCTTCCTGGAACTGACCTTTGGCTACAACGGACTGGCCCGCATCACCGGCTCGGGCGAAGGCATGCCCGGCGGCGGAGCGGGAGGTGCGGCGGGAGGTGCGGCCGGCGGACCCGGTGGCGGTTTCGGCGGGGGCAACAGCGGATTCGGGGGTGCGGCCGGCCTGGCGCGGATGTTTGGAACGAGTTTTGGCGGTGAAGTGTCGTGGCTGCTGCCCGCCGCCCTGATCCTGCTGGTGGCCGGCCTGTGGTTCACCCGGCGGGAAGTCCGCACCTCCACGGGCCGCGCATCGCTGATCCTGTGGGGTGGCTGGCTCCTGGTCACGGCGGGTGTCTTCAGCTTCATGAGCGGCATCGTGCACCCCTACTACTCAGTAGCCCTGGCACCGGCGATCGGAGCGCTGGTGGGCATCGGCGCCGTGGAGCTATGGCGGGGGCGCGAATACTGGCCGGCCAGGATTGTCCTGGCCGGAACCATCCTGGGCACCTCCATCTGGTCGGCTGTCCTCCTGGGCCGGGACGCGTCCTGGCTCCCGTGGCTGCGCATCGCCGTCATCATCCTCGGCGTCCTTGCCGCTGCCGGCATCCTCGTCCCTGTCGACGCCCTGGGCACCGCCGGACGGTTCAAGCGTGCCGGAGCGGCCGCCGTCGTCGTCGTATCCCTCCTGGCCGGCGGACTTGGAGCGGGTGCCTGGACCCTCGCTACGGCTGCCACCGCGCACTCAGGCTCCATTCCGGCGTCGGGGCCCGCGGGTTCATCGGCAGGCGGCTTTGGCAACCGGGCGACTGGCTTCCGCGGCGACCGCACTGATGGTACCGACGCAGCGACCGGTACCGGCAGGTTTGACCCTGGATTCGGCGGCGCAGCGGCCGGTCCCGGCGGAGCGGGAGGTGGCCCGGGTGGCGAGGGACCAGCCGATGCCGCAGTGACCGCGCTGCTGTCATCCACCACCACGAAATGGTCGGCGATCGTCTCCGGCGCCAGCCAGGCGGCCAGCCTGGAGCTCGCCACGAACACCAACGTCATCGCGCTCGGCGGCTGGAACGGAGGGGATCCCTACCCCACGCTCGCCGAGTTCCAGGACATGGTGTCCAGGGGCGAGATCGGATACTACATCCAGGGCGGCGGCATGGGTGGAGAAGGCAGGGGCGGAGGCGGCATGAGCGGCCGCGGCGGCAACTCGGAGGTGGCCGCCTGGGTCCAGGCCAACTTCCAGGCCCAGACGGTGGGCAACTCCACCGTCTACGACCTGACGAAGTAGGACGCCATGTCCAGCCAAAGCCCAAGCCACCTGTATTCCAGCCCCACGACTGGAGTTGGGCGTCCCGTCGAAGCACATGCGGCCGGCAGGACCGGGGCGGCCGGGAAGCAGGGAGCACAGAGTGCCCGCCTCCGGGACCGCCGGGCCCGCCGGCGGCACCTGGAACTGGCAGCGGTGCTGGCCAGTACGGCAGTGCTGTACCTGTGGAACCTGGGGGCGTCCGGCTGGGCCAACGCGTTCTACTCCGCCGCCGCGCAGGCGGGATCGCAGGACTGGACTGCCTGGTTCTTCGGTTCCTCAGACGCTGCAAACTCCATCACGGTGGACAAGCCGCCGGCCTCGTTGTGGATCATGGGGTTGTCGGTCCGGATCTTCGGCCTCAGCTCGTGGAGCATCCTGGTTCCGCAAGCGCTGATGGGAGTGGGCGCCACCTGGCTGCTGTACCTCGCGGTGCGGCGGGCGGCGGTGCTGGCCACCGGGAGTGCGGCCGTTGCCCACCATGCTGGCCTGCTGGGCGCTGCGGTCCTGGCCCTCACCCCGGTTGCCACGCTGATGTTCCGGTTCAACAACCCGGATGCCCTGCTGGTGCTGCTCATGACGGCTGCAGCCTATGGTGTCCTCCGGGCGATCCAGGAGGACAAGCTGCGCTGGCTTTTGTTGGCTGGCGTGTTCCTGGGCTTCGGGTTCCTGGCCAAGCAACTGCAGGTCCTGCTGGTGGTTCCAGGGTTTGGCCTTGCCTATGCGGTTGCGGGGCAGGGCAGGCTGGGCCGGCGCCTGTTACGGCTCGGCGCGGCGGGGGCGGCGATGCTGGTTTCCGCGGGCTGGTGGCTCGCGGCAGTGGAACTGACGCCCGCCGGCATGCGGCCCTTTATCGGCGGCTCGCAGGACGACTCCATCCTGGAGCTAACGCTTGGCTACAACGGGCTGGGCCGTCTTACGGGCGACGAAACGGGCAGCGTAGGCGGCGGCAACGGCTGGGGTGTCACCGGGCTGTTCCGGATGTTCAACAGCGAGTTCGGCGGGCAGATCGCGTGGCTCCTGCCGTCAGCCCTGATCCTTGCGGCGGGCCTGTTGTGGGTGGGCCGCCGGGCACCGCGGACAGATCCGGTGCGTGCCTCGGTACTGGTCTGGGGCTCCTGGGTGCTGGTGACCGGTCTGGTATTCAGCTTCATGGCCGGCATCATTCACCCCTACTACGCAGTGGCGCTGGCACCCGGGATCGCCGGGCTCACCGGCCTGGGCGCGGTTCTTCTGTGGCAGCACAGGCACCAGGCTGCCGCCGCCATCGTGCTCGCTGCAGCTGTTGCCGCGGCGGCCCTGATGGCATTTTCCCTGTTGGGCACCACCGCCGCCTACGGTCCATGGCTGCGCTGGGTGGTGCTTGCGGCAGGCCTGGCCGGGGCGGCAGGAACAGGCTTCAGCAAATTCCTGGCCAGGCGCTCGGTGCAGAGGACGACGGCGGCGCTTGCCATTGCTGCGTCGCTCGCCGGGCCGCTGGCCTACTCCATCACCACGGCGTCGACCGAGCACAGCGGGGCGATTGTCAGCGCAGGCCCGCCGTCCGCGTTCGGGGCAGGCCCGGGCGGCGCGCCCGGCTTCGCTGGCAACCGGAACGGATTCGGCCGGAACAACGTGGGCGGTGGTCCAGGCAGTGCTGGGCAGGGAAATACGGCGCAGGGTAATGCCGCTCAGGGCAACCCGGCGCAGGGCTTCCGGCAGCCGGGCGCCCAGGGCAGCGCCGGTTTCGCCGGAGCGCGCGGGGGTGGCATGGGCGGACTCCTTGGCGCGCCTACGCCGTCTTCTGATCTGGTCACCGCGCTCAAGAGCGGTGCCGCCAACTACACGTGGGCAGCGGCCGTGGTGGGCTCGAACAACGCGGCAGGTTACCAATTGGCAACGGAGCTGCCTGTCATGGCCGTTGGTGGCTTCAACGGTACCGACCCCTCCCCCACGCTGGCACAGTTCCAAAAGTTGGTATCCCAGGGAAAGATCCACTACTTCATTGCAGGCGGCCCCATGCGCTCCACCAGCGGTTCTGACGCGGCCACACAGATCGCCGAATGGGTCGCTGCCAATTTCCAGTCACAGAACATCGGCGGCACCGCGGTCTACGTACTCGCCGGCCAATAGCGGAAGACACCCAGCCCGGGTCGCAGGACGGCACGTGCTGGGTGCTGCCCGCCGCCGGGACCCCGGCCGCCAGCGCAAATCGACTCGCTGACAGTCGTGACTTCCGTTACCTAAATGTGACTTCTGCTTAATCTTCCTGTACCGTCGATTGGGTGCGGCCCCCGTTCGGGCCGCATATCCCGGGTTGACGCCAAGCTCTGCCGCTTCCCCTGGATTCCGATTGAGCAACGGCAGAGGCGGGGGACCCACCGTCCCGGGCAATGACTGCCCTTGGGGTTAAGCCAGTACGTGATCTTTCCGTGCGGCCGGATGCCCTCATCCGAACCCGACAGCTAACTCCGCAGGTGTGAGAGGCGATCAATCATGTCCAAAAACACGGCAGAACAATGCCTGCGCGCCAAACACCGGGCCAGGCAGCAGGCAAAGAAGACCACCCTCGGCCAGCGCGCCGCCGTCCTCGCAGCATCCTGCGCGGTACTGGTTGGGGTAGGCGCGGCAGGACAGGCCACCGGCAGCATGACTCCCGTGTCATCCACCGGGTCAAACACGGCGTCCGATGCCCAAATGAGCATCGAGAAGAGCGAAATCCGTTCCAACCCGGCAGCGAACCCCGCTCCAGCGGCAATCAGCGTAGCGCCGCAGGCCGCGGAACCGGCTCCGGCAGCAGCACCTGCGGCCCCCGCTCCAGCACCGGCACCCGCACCTGCGGCCCCCGCTCCAGCACCGGCACCCGCCCCCGCCCCCGCCCCCGCACCTGAGCCGGCACCCGCCGTCGCGGTCAACGATCCCGCCGGCGCCCAGGCCTACGCGGCCAGCCAGCTGGCTACGTTTGGCTGGGGACCGGACCAGATGCAGTGCCTGCAGACGCTGTGGACCAAAGAGTCGGACTGGACCACCACGGCCACCAACTCCAGCAGCGGCGCGTACGGCATCGTCCAGTCGCTGCCTGCCGAGAAGATGGCCACCGCAGGCGCGGACTACTTGACCAACTACCGCACCCAGATCAACTGGGGCCTGGACTACATCAAGAAGAGCTACGCCTCGCCCTGTGGCGCACTGAACTTCCATCTGGCGCACAACTGGTACTAGGCACCCCTCCCCTGCGCCAGCGCGTCGAAGGACGCCCTGCGCTGAGTCTCCCCAGCCTTGACGGCGGCGGCCGACGGCGTGTCCCGGCCACACGCCGTCGTACGCCTTGGGCATGTACGCCATGGGCATGTGCGGGCTTGGGCATTTGAACAGCAGGGAACTTGCAGCGTCAACAGTGGGCCGCATCCACACGGATGCGGCCCGCAGTGCATTAAGCCGCGGTGCGCTTTAAGGTGCGGTGCTTTGAGTCGCGTCCGGCCCGGCGTTCCGCCACGGAATGTACTGGACGGACCATTTGTTCCCGTCCGGATCGGCGAAGTACACGAAGTGGCCCCACGGGAGCACCTCGATATCACTGACATCCACGCCGTTGTTCTTCAGGTGGTCGTGCGCTTCTTCGATGTCGCTGACCACCAGCTGGAGGGTGGATCCCGTGCCGGGTGGGGCGTCCGACAGTCCCTCACCAATGCAGATGGAGCAGGCCGAGCCCGGCGGGGTCAGCTGCACAAAGCGGATATCGTCCGAAGGCCGCTCATCGTAGTCGGCGTTGAAGCCCACCTTATTGACGTAAAAGTCCTTGGCGCGGTCAACGTCGGACACGGGGACAAAGACAACTTCGAGTTTCCAGTCCATCCGCACAGGCTAGCGGCGGGACAACGATTGAAAAAGAGTGAAGGCTACCCTGCGATGCCGTAGAGGCGGTCGCCGGCGTCCCCCAGGCCGGGAACGATATAGGACTTCTCGTTGAGCTTCTCGTCGATGGAGGCAAGGACGATGTGCACGTTGGCCCCTGACAGTTCCTCCTCCAGCCTGTCCAGGCCCTCAGGAGCGGCCAGCAAGCAGATGCAGGTGACATCCGAAGCGCCCCGCTTGAACAGGAACTTAATGGCCTCGCGCAGGGTCCCGCCGGTAGCCAGCATGGGGTCCAGGACAAAGACCTGGCGGCCGGTCAGGTCCTCCGGGAGGCGCTCCGCGTAGGTGATGATGTCCAGCGTCTCCTCATCCCGGGCCATGCCCAGGAAACCCACCTCGGCCGTGGGGACCAGCTTGGTCATGCCCTCCAGCATGCCCAGGCCCGCGCGCAGGATGGGGACCACCAGCGGGGTGGGCTTGGTGAACGCCGTGCCAATGGTGGTACTTACAGGGGTCTCGATGGTGACGGGCTCGGTACGGACCTCCCGCGTGGCTTCGTAGGCCAGCAGTGTCACCAGCTCTTCTGTCAGCTGGCGGAAGACCGGCGACGGCGTGTTCTTATCCCGCAGGACGGTGAGCTTGTGGGCGACCAGGGGGTGGTCAACAACGAGAGTGCGCATCCCCCAAAACTATCATCCGGCAGTGTCCTTGTTGCGGCTGCGGTGGGCGTGCTCCTTACCGCCGGCATCGCCGTGGTGCATCTCCTCGGCAACAACGTCGCGGACAATCGGACGGTCGAAAGACGGCGCCGCCCCGGCGTGCTCCCGCCTGCGGACCAGGTGGAACAGCCTGTGTGCCAGGATCACCACGCCCACCCAGGTCAGGCCCAGCAACCACCCGGCCATGACGTCGGTCAGCCAATGATGGCCAAGGAAGACGCGGCTTAAACCCATGGCGATGATGAAGAGCGTGCCGGCCGTGATGGCTGTGACGCGCACCAGCATGGCCTGGAACTGGAGGCACACGAGGTACATCACCAGGCTGATCACCACCGTGGTGTTCAGGGTGTGGCCGCTGGGGAAGGATGGCGAGTCCTCATAAGGGGGCACCGCATCCGCATGGTCCGGGCGGGTACGGCCAACCAGTCTCTTGCCGAAGGTTGTGGCCAGGATGGAGACCCCCGCCGCACCGCCGATCAGGACGAGCGGGCGCCAGTTCCGGCTGAGGAAGGTCAACCAGGCGGTCAGGATGCTGGCAAGGATGGGCATGCCGATGCCGCCGCCGAGGTCGGTGAAACCAGTAACGAAGGCATCGAGGCCGGGACTGCGCAGGCTCTCGGCCAGTGCCAGGGCAGGCTTGTCCAGGTTGGCCAGCCCCGCAGAATCCACCACGTTGTCGTACACCTCGGCGCCCAGCAACGCCAGCGACACGATAATCACGCCGCCCACAAGGATGGTGAGGACCAGCGCCGCGTAGGGCTTGAACCACAGTCCGAAACGATCCCGAAGAGTGTCCATGGTGCCTCCCGGCGTCGGCAAGTAACCTGAGTATTCCCGAAACTATCATTGAGCCATGCCGTTGTCCGAAAAGAAACACGACGCCTGGATGGGCCTCGCCCTGGCGGAAGCCCGGCGGGCACTGGCCACGGAGGACGTACCAATCGGCGCCGTGGTGATAGGGCCCGACGGCGCGGTGCTGGGTTCCGGCCGGAACCGCCGGGAGGAACTGGGCGACCCCACAGCCCATGCCGAGGTGGTGGCCATCCGGGAAGCGGCGGGACGGCTGCAGGAAAGGGCCCGGCTCGACGGCGGCCGCGGCGATGGCTGGCGGTTGTCCGATTGCACGCTGGTGGTCACGCTGGAACCGTGCGCCATGTGTGCCGGCGCGATCGTCCTGGCCCGGATCCCCCGGGTGGTGTTCGGGGCCTGGGACGAAAAGGCCGGTGCCGCCGGTTCGGTGTTCGACATCCTCCGTGAGCGCAGGCTCAACCACTGGGTTGAGGTGTGCCCCGGGGTCCGTGAGGAAGAGTGCGGCTTGTTGCTTCGCGAGTTTTTTGCGGGGCACAGGAGCGGCCTCTAGTCCGCTTCGCGCCCTGCTGCTTGGTGTCTGCCCCCCAAATGGTTGCCAGCACCGGGATCAGTCCCGTTCCGCCAGCAGGGCAAGCACTCGCCTGGCCGTGCCGCTCCAGTCCGGTAGGCCCGTCCGCGCCTCCATCGCTGCTGCGCGCCAACTCTCCCTTACCGCCGGGTCCTCAAGCCACCGGCGCAGAACCCCGGCCAGGAGTCCGGGACTCTCCCTTCCGCCGGCAGGAAGTGTCAGGGCTGCACCCGGAAGGCGTGGCCCGCCGTCGGCCATTGCCAGCCCTCCCATGTCCAGCGCCTCCACCGCCCCTGTCCCGGCGCGGACCAGGACAGGGATGCCGTGCGCCAGCGACTCGGTGACCACCATTCCAAACGCCTCCGCCCGGGAGAGCAGCAGGCTCAGGTCCGTCCGGGCCCATTCGGCTTCAAGCGCGGCACCGGCCAGCTCGCCGGTAAGCCGAACCCGCCCCTGCAGGCCGTGGTCGGTTACGGCGGCCAGGAGTTCCTGCGCGTAGGCCGGGTCCGCGCGGTCCGAGCCGACGAAGGATGCCGTCCACTCAACGTCCTTGAGCTGCGCCAGCGCCTCCACGGCCAGCAGCTGGTCCTTGTTGGGCAGCAGCGCGGCGACCACTGCCAAGTGCGGCGGCCTGGAACCAGCGGCCTGGGCTGCGGCAACTACTCCGGGGAGGGCGACACGTGCCTGCGGAAGCCCGCGTTCCGCGAGAACGGACGCTGCCCAGGTGCTGGTGCAGATCACCCCCGATGCTGCACGAAGGGCCCTGGCTTCGTTTTCCAGTGCTGCAGCCCCGGAAGTCTCCGCCACAGGCATATGTACCAAGACCCATGTTTGCTGTCCCGACGTGGCCGCAAGTTCCAGTTCATCCGGGGCACCGACCGCCACCAGCCCGTCCAGGATGACCACGGCCGGCCCCGGACCTCTGTCACTTTCCCATGCCCCAATGAGAGTGCCCAGCCGGCGCCGTTCCCGCGCGCTGGCAGCCGGCCAGTTGCCCTCGACGGCGATGACGTCCACCTCGGCGCCCAGCTCCTGCAAACCTGCAACCAGGCGCGCGTTATAGACGTTGCCGCCCGAGCTGTGGCGGATGTTGCCGGGGACCAGCAGCCGGATGCGGCGCACGGTCAAGCAGTCAGGTCCAGGGAATAGGTGGCCCAGGCATCAGGATTCTCCCGCAGAGTGACGTCGAGGCCTGCCAGTTCGCGGCCGTCGTCGCTGTCCTTGATCCGGGCGGCGACCTTATTTGCGATGTACTCAGCGAGGGCTTCCGTGGTGCTGAGCCTGCCCTCGAAGTCAGGGTGCTCATCCAGGTTCTTGTAGTTCAGGCCGGCGAGCACTTCCTCGATGATTGCTCCGGCGGCGCCGATATCCAGGACGATCGCGTCATCATTCAGGGCTCGGCGGCGGAAGGTCACCTCGGCGACGAAGGTTGCCCCATGGAGTCCTTGGGCGGGTCCGAAGGCTTCACGCGGAAGGCTGTGCGCGATCATGAAGTGGCGGCGGACGGTCAGGCTGAACATGGGTTACCTCAAGTTTTCGGAGTCGTGGGCAGCTGGGTTGGTGGCAGGGTACTCGACGACGTGGCACAGGGCCTGCAGTGTGCCGTCCGCCAGGCTTCGGACGACGCCCGGCAGGTCCTCGAACCGGGACGAGCCGGTCAGGAATGCGTCGAAGACAGGGTCCTTGAGCAGCGATACGGCGAGGTCCAGGCGGTCGGCATTGGTGCGTCGGTGGCGCCTGGCACGCGCCACCATGCCTACCTGGCTGGCCCTAATGGACAGCCGCCTCGCATGGAAGTCCTCCCCCAACGGGACAGTGACTTCCCGGTTTGCGTACCAGGACATCTCGATGACGTCGCCTTCATCGCCGACGAGCTGCAGGCTGCGTTCCAGCCCTTCCTGGGACGCCGAGCAGTGGAACACGATGTCGCAGTCGGCCAGTGCGTCATCGGGGTGTGCGAAGTCCACGCCCAGGGTGTCCGCGAGCTGTTTCCTGCCGGGATCCAGGTCCACCAGCTCCAGGCGTTGCAGCGGGAAGGTCCGCAGGAGTGTGGCCACCATGCCGCCCACCAGCCCGGCACCGACGACGGCAACCCGGTCTCCCAGCCGTGGCCCTGCTTCCCACAGTGCGTTGACTGCCGTTTCCACTGTCCCGGTGAGGACGGCACGCCGGGACGGGACGTCGTCGGGAATCCTGGTCAAGGAGGCCACCGGAACCACATAGAGGTCCTGGTGGGGGTTCAGGCAAAAGACGCGCTGGCCTTTCCAGCCATCGGGTCCTTCCTCCACGACTCCGACGGACAGGTAGCCAAATTTCACAGGTCCGGGGAAGTGGCCTTCCTGGTGCGGGGCGCGCATTTCTTCAGCGACACGCGGCGGCACCGCCCCGGCGTGGACTACCATTTCGGTGCCCTTGCTGATCCCGGAGTAGAGGGCCCGGACAAGGGCTTCACCGGGCCCCGGGCCGGGCACATCCTCGGTCCTGAGCTCGCCGTGTTCCTTGGCCGTGGTCCAGTATGCGGTTGCGTGGATCGGATTCTGTGAATTTGTCATCTTGCTGATGAATCTAACCGGACCTGCATGGACGGGGAAAGTCAGACGCCGCTTGGCGGGGTTTCCCAGCGAGGATTCATGGCGCGCTTTCGCGGCCGCATCATCCTGGCACATCGTCCGTGGCCGGAGGCCGCGGGGCGCAGCCTGCGTGGCGCAACCCGCGTGGCGCATCCTCCGTGACGCATCAAGAGACAAGATGCAGGAGGAGTTCCTCCTCGAGGAGACTTCGCTTCTTGGTGAGGCTCGGTTCCTCAGGCAGACTCCGTCCACCGGGCAGGCTTGGTTCTTCAGGGAGACTCAGTTTTCGGGCAGGAATCCGGAGGGCCATTGGGGCGGTTCCCAGTCCTGGTGTTCGCTCGCGTAGTGCCGGCCTGATGGGGAGATCCAGCCCGGTGGTTCGTTCTTCGCGGCCGGGGTGGGTTTCCAGCCGGTGGTGTGTCTGAGTTTGTGGTGTTTCGGGCAGGGCTGTCCCAGGTTCGAGATGCCTGTTGTGCCACCCTTGGCCCAGGCGAGGATGTGGTCGGCGTCGTTGTCCAGCGAGTTGTTGCTGCAACCCGGAAACGGACACTTTCCATCCCGCATCCGCAGCCAGGCCCGCATCGGCCCGGTCACCCGGTAACTCGCCCGGCCGATCTCCAACGGCGCCCCGTCCCGCGGATCCACCAACACCCGGTAAAACGATCCTGCACCGCCCGCCACCAGGTCCCTGGCCATCGAGGCCGGGATGGGGCCGTACCCATCCAGCATCGCCGGCTCATCTGTCAGGCTAAGCAGGGAGAACACCGGGACCGTGACCAGAACCTGAGCCCGGATCGGCGACGATCGGAAACCTGTTCCTTCCACGGTCCCGGCTGCGGTGTCGCCGGCGTCCGTGGCACCGCTGCCAAGAACCGCGTCGGCGAAGATGTCGGCCCGCAACTGCGGCATGCCGCGGCACTCCTCCGGTCCCTGCATGGCACGCGAAATAGCCGTGAGCCGGTTCCACCCGGCAAGGGCCTGGGCAGCGGGCAGGTACGCCGACAGCCACGCCATCCCGTCCTGGTCCAGCCGGTACTCCACCCGCCGGTCAGCGACCCCCTTCGCGTGCCGGGCTTCAATGCTCTCGGCGTGGTGGCGCTCCCGCCAGGTCCGGGCCTTGGCCTTGAACCGGTGCGCCGGCATCTGCCCCACCGGGCACCCCCGGGCCGGATCCGGTGCGTCCGGGTCCAGGAAATGGGCCTCCAACGCCGCCGCCCCCGCCGCGTCAAGGCTCGCTGTTTCATCGGCCATCACCACCGCAAGGCTCCAGGACAGAACCCCGGCCTGCAACGCCGCCAGGGTCCGCGGCAACGTCCGTGTGACTGCGTACGAGGTGGCCAGGAACGACGACGCTGCCCGCGGCCCCAAAGCCAGGACGCACCCGATCTCCGCAGCGACCGCCATCTCCTGCGCCCGCACCGGCACATCCGGCCCGGCAACAGCATCAGCACTGTCCGCGTACCCCACCGCAGCCTTCGCTTTCAGAGCCGCGAACCCGGCTTCCACCTCCCGGACACCGGCGAGAATCTCCAGGCAACCATCCACCAAACCAGCCAACGGATCAGCCCCCGAAAACGGCACCGACCCAGAACCGTCCACCTCAGCATTCAACACCGCAAGGGCAGCACGGATGTCCCCGAACGCCTTCACCACCGCTGCCTTCCCCATAGACCCATCATGACAAGGGGGTCCGACAATCAAGACCGACTGCTGCAGCACAGGCTTGGTCTACCCACGTTTTGGGGATGCAGGCCTTGCTCCGGTACCCTATTGAGGTTGGTGACGTGTCCGAGCGGCCGAAGGTGCAACACTCGAAATGTTGTTTGGTGTAAAAGCCAACGTGGGTTCAAATCCCACCGTCACCGCCACGTAGAAAGGCCCCGGTTCCCTTGCGATTCAAGGGAACCGGGGCCTTTTGCTTTTACCGAATCAGGGCCTTGCCCACACTTTGCCCACATCTGTCTGTGAAACAGCGTGATCTAGAGCGTCCGAAACGGCGTCCAAGTCCCCGTCGAACAGGTCCGCGTAAGTGTCCAGCGTCATAGCTGCCGAGCTATGTCCCAGCATTTTTTGCACCACCTTGACGTTAGCGCCGGCCGATACGGCAAAGCTCGCAGCAGAGTGCCGCAGGTCATGCGGGGTAATACGCGGCACGCCAGCCCTCTTGATGGCATAGGCAAACCAGCTCATGTTGTCCTCGTGCACGCGGGCCCCGCGCAGGTAGTGCCCATTTTCATCCGGGAACACCAGGTCGTCCCGGCCCTTGCCCTCGCACTGCCGCGCCAGATGCTCCCCCAGGAACTTAGGGAATGGCACAGTGCGCTTCTTGTGGTTCTTGGGAGTACCTACCTCGATCACGGAACCGACCTGAACAGCGTTCTCTTCGATCATCAGTCGGCGCCGCAACATGTCTAGGTGCTTTACCCGCAGCGCCGTCGCCTCTCCCCACCGGACGCCGCAGTAGGCCAGCACCAGGACCAGCGCCGGGTACTTGCTTGCGGCAGCCAGGGCGTGCACCTGCTCATGACTCAGATACACATGGGGCTTCTTCACCTTGCGAGGCAGGGAGACACCGCGGGCGGGGTTACTGAGAGCCCGGCGGTCACTCACGGCATCATCAAGAATTGCAGCCAGGATCCCATATGACCGGATAACCAGCGTTGCTCCCTTCGGCTTGCGATGCGGCACAACAGAAGCATCCCCCACCGACATATCGGATACCCACTGCTGGACGGCAGTCTTGCGGACATCGGCTACAGCGACGCCACCCCAACGAGGCATCACGTGTAGCCTCCAGGCTGATTCCAGCGGACGGAACGCTGAAGGCTTGAGGTGCGTCTGGCGGGTCAACCACTCAGCCCCAAGGGGCCCAATGAGCGCCCGCGCTGCCGTAGCGTCAATGAACTCCCCGCGGGCCTTAGAAACCTCTACAGAGGCCAGGAACAGTTCCGCGTCTCTCTTGGTTCGGAACCCTCGCTTATCCGTCTGCGTCCGGTCCGGCTTTCGATAACGTACACGGTAACGCTTGCCGGCAGCCGTCGTGTAGGCCTCGATTGTCGCCATTGTCAGTCCTGTCCGGGATGTTGCACGCGTATCCCGTCCGCTTCATCTAGGAGCTGGAACTGCTGCACATTTGGCTCCTGGATCATGCCCAGGTCTCGCGCCTTCTTGATCCACTTCGACGCGGTCGTTCGCGGCAATGGATCGAGATTTTCACCCGCAAAGGTCTGTTGAACATAAAGCGCTGGCGCTAGGCCAAGGAGACGACCAAGCGAATAGATGTCTGCCACATATTCCAATGTGTCCCGCTCCGGGCCGCGCAGCCTCAGCTTTTCCAAGTCTTCATCTGGCAACTGAATCGGGCTTTCCGCCAAGACCTTCGTCCCATCATGATTTTCCCAAGAGTGGAAACCACGCCAGTATTCGAGATGCTGCACTATGGCAGAGCGCCAGAGGTTTTGGACATTCACGGCGCGTAGATCAGTTGACGTTACTTCTTGCCCGGTTCGGGAAGACACCGTTATGGCTGTCGGCCGAAGAACGTTTTCCACCAGCTCGACACGAAAAGAAACGTCTTGAGTCTCGGCTGGAACGTGGGCGACCGTCAACGTCCCAGGCAGTTCGATGAATACGGGGTCCAGGACGTGGCGGACCGCTCCGGGGTCTGGGGTGTATGAGGATTTCACCGTCGTTTTGGGCATGACCCAGTATCCCAAACTGGTTCACCCATGACAAGTGAGAATCATCGGGGAGCACTCTTGACAAGGCTAACTCCCCACCTCTAATATCAAAGTGGGGACAAAGAGGCTCAGTTGTCAAAACTGAACCAGATGATAAATCAACGTACTTATCCCTCGATCACACCAGGGAGAAATCAATGACTTCTGAACTCATGAAGCCAGCCGAACTAAGCATCCGGATCGAGACCTCTACTGCCGTTTTGGCGAACTGGCGATACCTCGGCATCGGCCCGAAGTTCATCAAACTCGGTCGATCGATCCGCTACAGGGTGACTGACGTAGAGGCATGGCTGGATGCACAAACTCGACAGCAGACTGGCGCTGCGTAATCAAGCGCAAATCAAAAACCCCGATTCAACCCCGGGACCCATATACAAAAACGGATCGAACCCTGCAATTGCCCTTGCAGAACCCGATCCGTCTGTACACATCAACCAAAAAGTTAGGTCTCAAACCAATGGTTTCTTCAACTTTAACGCGTGGAACTTCAATTGTCACGGCAGCGGAACTCGAACAGTTCAGGGCTGCTACGACCGGCGAGCAGTACGCCAGAACGGTCCTCCAGCTTGCACGCGCTGAGCGGCTACGCCCTAAAGTCCTCGCCGATGCCGCCTACACCGCCTGGCTAAAGAGTGAGAATCCGAAGCGGGTCCTTTCGGCCTCCGAATGGACTGAGCTGTTCCGTCTTAGTTACCTGCACGGACATGACCTGTACGAGGTTCAGGAGTAACAGACTGCCGGCTTGGTTTGAGCACCCAGGCCGGCTAAAACTCCCCCACTCCCACAAATTTTCGAGGACACAAAGCTTATGCTCACGAACCCGGTTCTCCGGATTGACCTAGCCGACTACACCGCTAAACCCAGCTCCAGCGCTTGGGGCTATGACTGCTTTGAGTTGGAGCGGCAAATGCTGCACCTCATGCCACAGGTTCCCGCGGGCACCAATGTCCGCCTAATAGTTCACAACTACAAGCCCACAAGTGACAGCGCTTCTTGGTGTCGCCCTGACCTCATCGTTCAGGTAGAAGCCTCCGACCCGTCTGTCATAGCTGCGTGGATGGTTGTCCTTAGCCCGGAAGGAGCCGCCGCGTGAAAGAGCCAACGCCAGAACTCGCAGACGCTATTTCCAGCGCTGAATACGAAGCCGCTATGACGGAACCAACGGCACTGCATACCGAACCCAAGGTTCCACCATTTCCTACGGGAGCACTCCCCTCGTGGTGGAAGGACTTTGTCGAAGCCACAGCAGAAGCGACGCAGACGCCGCTTGACCTTGCAGCATCAGTGACACTCGGGGTCATGGCTACCGCCTTGTCTGGTAGGAACCGGATCCAGGCAGCACCAGGTTGGGAAGAGCCCCTGAACCTTTACCTTGCCTGTGCCCTACCTCCCGGCAACCGAAAATCGGCAGTCTTCAATCTCGCTACTGCTCCCCTACGGGACGTGGAGGCTGACTTGATTGAGGACGCTAAGCCGGAAGTCAGGCGACAGGCGACGCTCAAGAAGTTGCGGGAAGACGCCGCCGAGACGGTGCGTAAGCAGGTGATGACCGGTAAGAAGTCCGAGGATGAGTATCTGTCTGCCGTTCAGGCTGCGGAGGAAATCCCGGTGCTGACTTTACCCCGGCTCCTTGCTGACGACGCAACGCCGGAAGCGCTGACATCACTTGCCGCAGACAACGGCGGGAAGATATCGGTTGCCTCGGCAGAGGGTGGCATTTTCGACATCTTCGCCGGACGCTACAGCGGCGGGATGCCGAACATGGACATCCTTTTGAAGGGGCATGCCGGGGACGCCATGACAGTGGATCGCAAGGGCAGGCCTTCTGAACGGATCGCTTCAGTTTGCCTGAATATGAACCTCACGGTTCAGCCGGCAGTACTGAGGCAGATCGGATCTGGTTCCCCGGAGAAATCCAAGGGTGAACTAGAGCGGTTCCTGTTCACGGTTCCGAAGTCGATTGTCGGGTACAGGTCCGTGGAAGCCAAGCCGGTGCCCGCAGGGGTAAAGGCCGCTTACTACCACCACGTGTCTTCACTGGCCCGGACTGCCGCGGCTCCTGACGGGCCTGCAATCATCCAGATGGGTTCGGACGCTGCAAAGCTGTTCACTGACTGGCAGAAGGCCATAGAGGCTGATCTGCGGCCTGGTGGGCTGCTTGGGGATCCTCGCGTTATCGGCTGGGGCTCGAAGCTCGCAGGTACAACTGCGAGGTTCGCAGGAATACTCCACCTGGCGTCCGGGAAAACGACGGATGAATTGGTTTCTGCGGATACTGCGGATTGTGCGGCGGCTATCGCAGAACACTTTGCACAGCATGCCCTAGCTGCTTTTCACCTTATGAGTATCTCTGATCCTCATAAGAAAGCTAAGGATTTGAGAATGATAATCATTAACAACAAGCTCTTTAGCTTTACTGAGCGGGACCTGCTTACCAAGGCTAGCCGTTCAGTGTTCCCGGATTCCACGGCCATAAAAGAAGCGCTTGCCATTCTTCTGGAAAATGACTGGGTGTTCAGGGTCCAGATGCCGGAACCCAGAGGGCCTGGGCGCAAGCCATCGCAGATGTATGTACCTCACCGGAGCATGTTTGAAAGTGGCCTGCACGTCGCGGAATCCGCAGAATACGCAGAATCAGCCGCATGAGCCAGGAGCAGCAGACAACTGCGCGGACTGACGCCGAACTGGCCGAGTACTGGAAGCACCAGACCATCCATTACCGGAACCTTGCCAACACCTACTTGCAGCAGCTCCTGGCGCTGAAAAACAAGCCGGAACGGCACTACGGAAAGACCACCCTGCATCGCGACCCGACGGGGACAGCAGCCGTGAATGCCGTTGAAAAAGAACGCAGAAATTCGAAAGGCCAACCATGACATACGACTACACCCCCAGGGTCCTACAGCAGTGGGACTGGCCCGCCCAAGCCGAGGCCTACCGCCAGAAGTTCGAACATGAACAGCGCAGGGCTGTCTTTTGGCAGGCTCGGGCACTGACCGCGGAAGCTCGATTGGCGAATGCCGCTACTCCCGCAAAGGAGCCGGCCCTGTGACTGCGTTTTTCGAGGATCCTCGCGTTACTGAAGCGCTGAGGCAGGACGTGCTGGAACACCTCAAAGCGACCCAGCCGCCGGAGGGATCCACCCCGGATGAAGAGACGGGCTGGTGGATCGCTGTAGCAGCCGGCGCCCTCACCGAACTAGCGAAAGCAAGGGGTGAGCATGGCTGATTACTTCCCGTATGGGTCTGCGGAGTATTGGAAGAAGATGGCGGAGACACGTCAGGAAATCATCCACCGAGCACACCATAAGCTGCGGTTGCTTCAGGCGGAGTATGACGCGGTTGAGGCTGAGCTTCGGCTGTACTTGGCCCGTAAACAGCCGGTCTACACGACGGAATCGCGGGAGGGTGCCGCGTGAAGATCCCTAAGAGACCCTACGTAGGCCCGGCACGCTTCTATCAGGAGAACCTGCGGAAGTCGGCCAGCACGTACGCAAACCCGGCGTACATCGACAGCCCTGGAGGGAAGCAGCCCGCGGTTGCTCTGTTCCGGGATCACAACCTCATGGGGATCCTGACGATAGATGACGCGAGGCGGCTTAGTAACTTCATCCTGGACAGCATCAACGCTCACGAGGCAGGTGATCACGCCTGATGGCGGAACGAACCCCTGCGCATTACGTTCACGGCCTCGGCCTTGCGGGGCCCGTGGTGATTGTTCCTGGGCGTATCGCTGCCTGGTTGGAGCGCCACGCGGACCTCAATAGCGTCCGGGTGAACGCTCGTGGGATGGACCCGGAAGCAGATGCGGTGCTGCTCGCCATCCGATGGGCAGCTCTGGCTTGGCGTGATGTCGCGACAGGTAGCCAGGAGCCAGCGGAGCCGGAAGTGACGGGATCCTCTAGGCAGTGGATGACCACGACCCAGGCAGGAAACCGGCTTGGCATCACGGATAGGGCTGTGCGCCTCGCGATCCAGGAAGGCCGGCTACCCGCGACGAACGTGGATGGTCGGTGGCGGATCACTAACGAGGACATCGCCCACTTCACCGCGGCGAAGAAAGCCGCCTAGGACCATGGGCCCGCGCATCAATCAGTGTGCGGGCCCTTCCCATAACTGAATAGCAAGACCCGTTTAGCCCGCCCAAAGTGGCGGGCTTTCTTATGCCCAAAAACAGGAGAACCATCTTGGTTGATTACACCTATTCCAGAGTCGCAGCTCTGAACTTCAACACCACCCCGGCGACGGTTGCTAAGTCCGCTACCGGCAAGGTTTACGCCATCGGTGACACCACGTTCACCACGCCCCTTAACATCACGCTGGTTGTCGGGGGCCTGACTACTACTTCGCTGAGCGCCGACGCGAATGGCTTTTTCCCGGACTTCACGGTCGCTAACAGGACTTCGGTTGTGTGGAAGCAGGGCAGCAGCTCGTTCACGTCTGTGTTGACGACCACGGATCCTGTGCCCGGCCCGAAGGGTGACCCGGGTAACAGTGGTGCGAAGGGCGATAAGGGCGACCGTGGCGACCTCGCAACCTGGCAGCCCAACACGTTCTACCCGCTGAATCAGGTCATCTCCAACCAGTCCGGCGACCTCGTAAAAGTCACAACCGCTCACACGTCCGGCGCGTCCTACGACTCGTCAAAGTTCGACTACGTCGTGCCCCCATCACTCACCCCAGCGGCACTATCTGCCACTTATGCCCCAGCGTCGCTGACGCCGGTTATCGAGTCGCTAGTGGCCCGCGTGAAGTCCACGGTTCCCGCGAAGTCGCGCCCGCGCATGATCCTCATGGGCGACTCGATCACCGACCAGACATCGCTTCTCGGCGGCGAGGTCGACCCCGGCGGCAGTACCGCAACGGTTCGGCGCTTCGACATGATCGGCTACTACACCTGGGCGCAGATGACCCTGAACCAGGCCGTCGTCTGCCAGCGTGAAGCCGGTATCACCGGGCAGAGCACAACCTCCATGCTGGCCCGCTTCGCCACCGACGTGGAGAACGTTCCCGCCGAGTTCCTCATCCTGTTCGGCGGCATCAACGACATCGGATCCGACCTAACAACCCCGGAGTCGATCTTTGGCAACCTCCGGACCATGTGCGAACGCGCCATAGCCTCCGGCAAGCGCGTCATTCTCTGCACCCTGCTCCGTAACGAGTGGGACGGCACCAACGGCAAGGAAGACAAGCGCCCCAAGCTCCTCGCCATCAATGAGTACATCCGCGCTTACTGCAAGCAGCAGGTAGACGTTTACCTGTGCGACTGGCGGGCTGCGGTCATTGATACAGCAACCGGTGACTGGAAGCCGGGCATGTACTTCGACACCACCCACCCGAACCCGGTGGGCGCCTCGTATCTTGGTGCGGAACTGGCGAAGGTCATCAAGCCTCTCATCGTGGCTGCCGACACCGACGCGATCAGCTCCAACACGGATGCCCGGAACATCACGCTCAATCCGCTTATGTCCGGTACCGCTGGCGTGCGCGGCGCAGGCTCAGGCACCATCGCGGACAGCTGGAACGGCACCCAGGGGCAGACCGGCGGCGGGACATCGTTTACGGGCACCATGGTTTGGTCCAAGGTGGCCCGCACGGTCGGCGGGGCATGGCAGCAGGTACAGCTCACCAGCGCCGGCGGCGCATGGATGTACCAGCGCATTCAAGCTTCGGCCCTCGGCGCGGCAGGCTCCGGCCTTGTCGAGCAGACCGGCGCGGGCGTCTGGCAGTTCAAACCGGGCACGACCATCCGGGCCGACATCGAGTGGGAACGCGATGCCGACTGGTCCGGAGTGACCCTGCTGAAGGGTGGACTCCACTACGAAGGCAACGGCAATACCGGCTACGCAGAAGACAACGCCAACGCCAACATCACACCCACGCCCACCGAAGCGCTGTTCCCGATGTCCGGGATGCTCCGCACCCCGACGATGACCATCCCCAGTACAGGAGTGACGGCGATCCTCGTTGATGTCCGGTTCAGCGCCAACGCTGGGACTCTGCGCGTCGGACGCATGGGCTCCGTGGTTGTCGGAACGGTTCCCACCAAGACCTCCTACACGCTGGGGGTTGAGGACTACACCAGCCGGTACCTCGCCGCTTCAATTCGCTCCAACGACACTGTGACCGTCTGGAAGGATATTGGCGCCACAGCGAACGACCTGACCCGCGACGCAGCCTCTGCCAGCACCGCGACCATTCAAGCGCTCACCGAATCGAACAACCGTTTCGTGCGGCTCCGTTCAACCAGCGGCGATGTCAGCATGAGCGACGCCGGCACGCACACCACTATGGTCACGCTCGCCGCGATGGTACGCCTGGACGCACTCACGTCCACGGACCTCATGACCTTCGCCAAGTTCAACGGGGCAAGCGCCGTCAGGCTGCACGCAACAGGCTCGCGGATGTACAGCCTCGGCGGCGCTGGCGGCTTCATCTCCGGTGGCGGGATGCCGGGTTGGGCATTCATCTGCATGGACGTCACAGCGCCATCGTGGCGGATCGACGGCAGCCCCTACACCACGGTCTCCGGCACATGGGACCGTCTGAGCAACCTGAACAAGCTGCTCTTCCAGGCGCTCTACACCGAGAATGCGGTGACGGCTGAGCGGAGCGTGGACATCCGCGAGGCGGTCATTTACGACAGGGCACTGACCACCACGGAGAAGACGACCATCCGGACCAGCATGCTCGCCCGCTACGTGTAGGGGTAAGAAACATACCGGTTATGCACCAGCGCTCAATGGGCGCGTTCCTCATAAGTTACTTGCGAGTACAATAGATGGTGCGACTTCGCACGCCCCCGGGATGTGTAGAGAAGCTGGAGACCCCGAGACGCCCCCGTGTCTCGGGGTCTTCTTCTACGCCCATGGCCTGCCCGCCGCTAGCATGGGGCAGGTGGCAGGGGTTCCTTTGGGGGGCTCCTGCCGCTTTAGTTTGTCCGCTCCGGGTCAGCGTCACCCTGCGCAGCGACAGGCTTCGTCGCGGCATGCTCGTCGTGGACCTTCTTCGGGATCTTTCCCTCAACATCAGCAGGAACGGGCGGGTCCTTCTCGTCATCGCTCGACATGGGCCCAGCATAACCGCACCGAGGATCTGGTTATCCACCACTCCGAACGCTGGCTGCATCCGCGCAGGCCGGACCTGCATTTATGCAAGTTGCCGAAGGAAGTTCCCGTCAGTAACCTTCTTCGAGGCGACTACTTAACCATCCCCCGGTGAACGTAGAAGCCAGAAGACCCCGAGCCACCCCCCCCAAGGACTCGGGGTCTTCTGCTGCCCCCAGGGATCGGCTAGTTCCAGACGGCTACCACTGTGAAATGTGAATCAGCAGCGACGTGCTGTCCGCCATGCTTGTCATTTAAGACGCAAAAGCAACCGCTGTTCGGGTCTTGTTCTTTGCAGTCAGGTCCAACAACGCTCAGATCACCCGGGCTGAACGAGCCCCCCACTTTGTATTCAGTCATGACCTCATCATATGGCTCACATGATTACCAATAAGGCGACAGACGCGAAAGGCACCCAACCCTTACGGAAGTTGGGTGCCTTTACCTGTCCTGTTAGGAATTCAGGGCCATCTGAAGGGATGCTCCAGCGATCACGAATCCTCCCACGACGATGCACGACCAGGAGAGCGGTACAACACGTTCTGTTGCGAGTTTGGACGCGTGGAGGCAGCCGAAGAGACCACCCAAGGCGACAATCAGGGCGCCAAAGAAATTTCCCCATGCCGGAGTCCACACATCATTAGGGGCTAGGGCGACCAGCCCCATCGCCAAACCAATGAGCGTAATTCCACCCGCAAGAAGGATTTTCTTTTTGACAGTTTCTTTGGGCCCACTACCATTTGCCGCCGCTTCGCCCGGCAATGCGTCAGGTGCCACCATACTGCTCGGCGCTGTGTCACCCGGAACCGTGTCAACGCCAGTGCTCTGTTTGTCCGTAGTTTCCTGCATCGAAAAAATACCCCCCTTTGAAAGCGTTTAGAAGCACAGCTTCTCTTGCAAATAACACTACTGCCGTCACCGGAAGCGATAATGCACCCGCGCCGGAAGCCGCGGGACTATCAACACATAGACCTTCCCCGACAAAGGAGAACCACCGTGGCACGATACAACGCCGCCAACACGGACCTCGCGAACCAGGCAGCGACCCTCCGCCAGCGCCTCCGCGAAACCACTGAAGCCGTCCGCAATGACCGCAAGCTCACCCCCGAAGGCAAACTATCCAAGATCGCCCGCAGCTTTCTAGACACCAAGAAGACCATCAACGACCTCAAAGCCGCTGAACTCCAAGCGCGCACCACACGCACCTACGACCTCCGCCGGCAACTCTTCGGCAACACAGCCACAGACCCGCAGCACGCCATCTCCTACCGAGACGCACACGAACGAGTCTCCAGCCTCGGCGTACGCGACGAAAGCAAAGCACTAGCACTCCTTGACCGGGCTGAACTCTCAGGCGACCAGATCCTCGTCAAAGCCCTCATCAGCCGCGCAGTCGAAGCAGGCTGGGTCAACGTCGCAAACACCTACATCGAAGCTCACCCCTACGAAGGGCAGAAGCTCGAAGAACTCTGGGAGATGCAGCCACCCACAGACGACCACATCAGCGGCCTCAAAGAGATCATCGTGGAAGCCGGCGCCTTCGCCATCGACACACCCGCAGAACTCGCCAGGTTCAACTACGACAGCCAGATCGAACAGATCGCAGACGCAGACGTATAACCCTGTTCTGCCCCACAGACCGGCGCGCCGTGTCCACCCAAGGTTTAGGCGAAGGTGGACACGGCGTTGCCATGCCCCCAGGGGGGCCCACCAAGGCCCACCCCAGCCCAGACCGCCGGTGAGGACTCTCGCTAGTTTGCAAACCGCTCGACCTCAACGGGGCGGATGAAAGGAGGCCCACTTGGGCACACAAAGGAATTACACGAAGCCGAACTCACGGGCTTACAGGGGCGTCTCCGCGACGCCGTCCATGGTGGAGCTGCCCGCAGACGGTTGCACCCTCCCTATTCCTGACATCCCTGCTTCGAGGGATTGGACGGACTTGGAGAGGGCCCGTTGGGAAGAGCTGTGGCGTTCTCCGCAGGCAACGCAGTGGGACTGTGAGCGGCAACTTT
>NZ_JAGGPQ010000001.1 GCF_018613675.1 Arthrobacter sp. ISL-85
TCACAGACCACCCGTCTGGCCGTGGCGGCCGGTTCCAGAGGTCCCGTCGGCGCCGAACGGCTCTTCACCGGTGTAAACGCCGTTTTCGGCCCGGTAGGGGTCGTCCTCGAACCGCAGCGGAGTCTCCTCGGCGGTGCCTGAAGGCAGGGTGCTGGTGGATACCGGCGTGGCGCTGGTAACAACCGGCTCATCGAAAAGGTCGTCGGTCCCGGCGGCGTATACCGTCTCCTGGCGCAGCGGCGCTACCGGCGGTGACTGCACGGCGGGGCGCTGGCCGGAGCCCTGCATCTGTCCCTGGGTTTCGGGGGCGCCTGCGGTGAGGCCGCGGGTGAGGCGTCCGGCCAGGACGCCGGCGCCGGCTGCGAGGAGCAGGAATGTTCCGGGACGGTTGCGGGCGAACCGCTGGACCTCGTTCAGCAGGTCTCCCGGCTCCCGGTTCTCCAGCCAGGACGCCACCGAGGAGGTGCGTTCGGCTGCCTGGCGGACCAAATCGCTGGCCATGCCCTGCTGGTCCGGGGACGTGGCCATGCTGTGCAGCTGGCTGGAAATGTTGCGGATGCCTTCAGCGGCCTTCTGCTGCTGCGTGCCGGCCTGGCTGGTCAGGCCTGACTTCGCCTGGTGCAGCAGGTCCTGCGCATTGGCCTTCGCCTCATGCGCCACGTTCGCGGCCTCTTCCTTAGCAGTCTGGGCCACGCCCTGGGCGGCAGATGCAGCCTGGCCGGCTACGTTTGAAGCTTCCTCCTTGGCGGCCTGGGACTTGGAGGTATCGGCCGAATCAGATGAGTATGAGGCCTGCTGGGGAACTACCTCTGTCGCGCCGCACGGATCGGCGATGGCCGGATCTGCAGCGGTGTGCGGGGTCTGGGGCCATTGGTTCTCTGTCATCTTCGCTCTCTTTCAGAAAGGGTTAGCTGGCGATCAAGAACCAGCAATGCTGGCAACTTAGTAAGCAAGGTTACTAATTAGATACTAAGCACACTTCCCATTTGAATTGCAAGGGGTAGTGCTGCGGTTTCAAAGTCTCAACCCGGGGAGATAGGGTTGACCCGCCGGTAAATAGTAAGCCTACTTGCGAATGTGTTGCTAAGCATGCTTATTGTAGTGGTGTAGCGACGCAGGGTGACCAGCACTTAGCCACCTACAGGAAGGCCGCGGCCGATGACCAGCAATCTCGATCCGGACGCCCGGAGCAGCTACCGCCTCATTACGTTGGCGGCACGGCTGATCCAACGGCGCCAGGACGATGCACTGGCCCCCCTTGGCCTCACCCGTGCGGCAGTTATTGCATTGGAAGGCCTGACGGGGGGCCCACTGAACCAGGAACAGCTTGCCGAGGCGATCCGGGTCCAAAGCCAGACTCTGGGCCGGGTACTGACCCGGCTTGAGACGACGGGACTCATCACCAGGACCCGCCACGTCTCGGACCGCCGGCAGCTGAAAGTGGAGTTGACGGACGCCGGTGTTGCCGCCGTTGAAGCGGCACGGCAGGCGGAGGTCAGTGCCTATCCTGACGATCCGGACATCGCGTGGAAGGTGCTCCGGGATGAACTGACAAAGTTCGTCCGCGCCGTGCCGCTGAACCGCGATTCAGGGGTGCTCCCGTTTGCCCCACCGGAACACCGGGCCGGCCACCGTCCACAGGCTGGACGGGCAGCGGGCATGCGCGGCTGGGAACAGCCACGCCAGAACTGAGCTCTCCCGAAGTTGATGCCTTGACCAAAGCAGTGGCCGGTCCCGCGGGCCGGCCACTGCTTCCGTCTAACTGTTGACCTCCGGTTCCTCCTCCGGCAGGCCCTGCTGGGCAAGGTCTGCGGCATCGGCAGCCTCGGGCGGCAAGGGGTCCGTAGCCGGTCGAACGTCACTGGGGGCATAATCAGCCAGCCCCGCCGCTACGCGCTCCTGCTCCACGGCCTTCTGGTAATCGTCGTCGTCAACGTCTTCGGGCATCTTGCCGTGCCCCGTGCGGGTGGGAGTAGGAAGCGCGTCCTCCTCCGGCACCATCACGCTGTCGAGGACATCATCCGGGTTTTCATCTGCAGTGCTCATGGTGCACCTTCCAATCGTTGGTTCGGCGAAAAGGATTAACCGCAGGGCTTACGACGACGGGACGTCCGGTCCCGAGGACCAGCGCAGCAGTGCCGCGACATGGACACCCTTCGGCAGGACCGGCCCCGGGACCATGAGAACGCGGGCGTCAGTCAGTGCCGCCGCGCGAAGCAGGGCCGCCGGGGCGGGAACTTCTCCCAGGATTCCGGCGCCCAGGGCCTCCTCCCTGGCTGTGGCGATCCACGGTTCGGCATCCAGGGCCAGCATGGTCCGTTCGGACAAGGCGGCGTCATCGAGGATCAGGGTGTCCACCTGCGCCTGCTGCAGGGCGTGCACCACCGCGCCGACGCCGCGGGCGGCTTCCGGATTGGCCTGTCCCTCCTGGACCGCCAGCCTGTCCATCACGTTTCTGCTGTTCCTCGGCCCACACCTCGGCAACGCGGTTGACCTGGTCTTCCAGGTTGGCGCTGTCCGAGCCTGCGGTATGGGTGTGGGAATCAACCTCGGATACAAGGGCCTTGCTGGCCTCGGAGCGGTTGTCCTTGACGAGGCCGCGGGCCCGGATATCGCCGGCGAGGACAATGAGCCGTGCACCGCTGGCGCCGGTCACGGTAGCACCATCGGGCAGGCGGCTGAAGGGATCTGCCGGGGGTTCCCGCTCAGGCGTGGCAGGCATCCTTCAAAGCCTGGACGGAGTCCTCCGGCACCTGGTCACCGGCCTCGGCAATCCGGCCCAACGGCGTCGTAATTTCCGGCGGAACCCCTGCCGTCCGAGCTGCCGGGACAAGGCCGGCCAGTGCCTGGCGGTCCGACGGGCTGACCAGGCCGTCCTGCACCAAGGTGCAGATCTGCCGGTTGACTTCCTGCGCGGCACTGGAGGCAGCTTTGGACGCGGCATCACTGGCAGCGGCGCCCGCAGCATCCCCCATAGCACCGCATCCGGTCAGCAGCAACAAGCCGGTGGGCAGGGCTGCGGCGCAGGCGACGGCGGCACGAAAGGTCATGCCCCCAGCGTACCGGCGGCCGGTTGGCGGCGGGCCGGGACGCCCAGGATGCTGTCCAGCAGCCCATTCCGGAACTTGCCGTCGGGGTCGTGGCCGGCAGCGAAGGAACGGAAGTCGGCGAAGCGCGGGTATAGCTTTTCCCAGTCGTGGCCGCCTGGGGTGAACAGCTTGCCCCAGTGCGGCCTTGCACCAAAGGGTGCCAGTGCATCCTCAAGGACTGGAAGGAAGGCTTCCACCTCAGGCTGTAACGGCTTCCAGGTGAAGTGCAGCGCCACGCTCTGCTGCCGGTAGAACGGGCTGAGCCAGAACTCGTCCGCGGCGCCGGTGCGTATTTCCGAGACGAAGAGCAGGGGTGAAAGCTGACCGGCCAGCCCGCGGACTGCCTGGAGGGCAGCGGGAGCGTGTTCCAGGGGAAGAATGAATTCGCTTTGGAGTTCGTCACCGTTGCTTGGCGTGAACTCGTGCCGGAAGTGCGGCAGCCTGTCCAGCCACAGACCCGGCTCGTCCAACTGTGCCGTGCAGTTCTCCGCGGACATGTCCGGCAGGGGATGCCGCGGCCGCAGGGCGGCGGTTGCGCCGAACAGGCTGGGGAGCGCCGGTTCCTCGTCAAGGGCTTTGAGCCAGACCTGGTTAACCGTTTCGCCGGCGTAGTCGGTGAACAGGCTCACGCTGTAGGCGGCGGAGACAATTGCGTTGAAGTTAGCAAGGGCGTTGTCCCAGGGCAGGTCCTCCAGGACGCGCTGCCGCATCCTGAAACTGGGCCGCACTGCAAGCTCAAGGCCGGTGACAATGCCCAGGGCCCCGATGCCCACCACGCTTGCCAGGAACTCGTCCCCGTCCGCCCTGGTCAGCGTGACCTGCTCCCCGGATGCCCGGACCAGGTCGATGGCTTGCACGGCACCGGCAAGCGAGGGGTTGTTCACTCCGGACCCGTGTGTTCCGGTCTGTACGGCGCCTGCCACCGAGATGTGCGGCAGCGAGGCAAGGTTGTGGATGGCAACGCCGGACTCCTCAAGGGTCCGGCACAGTGCCCCGTAACTCACGCCGCCGCTGACGCGCACTGTGCCGCGCTCGGAATCCAGCTCCACCTGTTGCGGCAGGGCATCGAGGAGGACATGCACGCCGTCCGTGTCCCCCACACGGTTGAACGAGTGCCGGGACCCCAGGGCCTTGACCCGCGGCGCATTGGCCACGATGGCTGCCAGTTCCGCGACGGATTCCGGCCGCCTGACATCCGCGGAGGAGTATTCGAGGTTTCCTGCCCAGTTCTTCATCGAGTGGCTTTCGCTTGGCGTTGGTTTCCTCCCACTGTCAGCGCTAACAATCCTGGCTGTCAAGGCGCTTCCGCTGGATGGGCTGCTACTGTGGGCGCGGCGGGCGGCCAGTGGCCAGGCCGCTCAAACCCGGTGGGGAGGTGGGTGGACGCATTGCCGCGGGCTGCGGCAATTTGCGGACCCGGGCGTCAACGAACGGGTGAACCCGAAGGCCGCGCAGCACAGGGCAAAGCATTGTGAGCAGTCAGGCCGGAGGGCAGCGGGGCGGGCAAGGGGCAGCGCCATGCGTTTGGACTACCCACTGCCGCTGGTTCAGTCAGTCGCTTTATGCATCTCCTCCAGGCGTGGTGCGCGGCGGCGGTACGCGCCGGTGGCGGGTGGCTTCGAAGGCTGCGGCGAGCCGGAGCTGGTCGGTGTCGCTGTAGGCCTTGCCGGCGATGGTGAGGCCCACCGGCATGGTGATGTCAGCTGCCAATCCCATGGGAACCGTGACTGTGGGGATGCCAAGGTGCCGTGGGACCAGGTTGCCGTTGGCCACCCACACGCCGTTGCGCCAGGCGATGTCCGCCGAGGCCGGGTTGGTGTCCGCATCAGCTGGGGCAACATCGGCGGCCGTCGGGAACACCACGGCGTCCAGGCCCAGCCGGTCCATCCATTCCTCCAGGTCCACCCGGCGGGTTTCCTCGAGTCCTGCCAGGCCCTCGGGCAGGTGCGGGAGGTCGGCCAGGGCGGGAGTACCGTGCTCCCGGATCCAGGCGGGGTAGTCCGCGATGTCATCATCGAAGCCGTCGTAGCGGTCCGGCAGGGCACCGTGTGGCGCGGGGAAAATGGCGGAACCGTCGACGTCGGCAAGCCGGTTCAAGTGCGGGTCCCCGTTGGCGTCAAGGAAGTCATTCCATGCCCAGGCGGAGAGGTCCACGATTTCCCGGCGCAGATACGCCGGGGACACCAGACCGCGGGTGGCGATGGTGGGAGCGCCGCGCCGGTCGCCTTCGTAGTTGGACACCACGGGGAAGTCCACCTCCACCACCTCGGCGCCCGCGGCCTCCAGGTCACGGCGGGCCTCGTTCCACAGCTCAACGATGGACGCACGGGTTTCAATCCGTTGCCCTGTGGGCCCACCGATGCCTGGTGCCAGGGCAGTGCCGGCCTGTGGGTCCGCGTTGATGTACATCCGGGGCACGCCCAGCCGCTTCCCCGCGAATACGCCCGCCGCCGCAGTTGCATCCGGAACGGCGAGGTCAAGGTACGACGGCGGGCGGACAGCAGATGCCTTGGGCACCGGGATCCAGGGCTGGACGCGCCAGAAGTCGCCGCGCGTTTGGGGGTCGTCCGCCACGACAACGTCCAGGACTTCCAGCAGGTCACCCATGGTGCGGGTGTGCGGAACCACCACGTCCATGGTGGGGACCAGGGGCCAGTTGCCGCGGACGGAGATGAGGCCCCGTGATGGAGTGTAGGCGCAGAGGGCGTTGTTCGACGCCGGTGCCCGCCCGGAGGACCAGGTCTCCTCGGCCAGGCCAAAGGCAGCGAAACTGGCGGCGGTTGCGGTTCCGGAGCCGTTGGACGATCCGGAGGCGAACGCGGCTGTCAGGAAGCCTGCGTTATACGGGCTCTCCGCACGGCCATATACTCCCCGCTGCATACCTCCGTTGGCCATGGGCGGCATGTTGGTCAGTCCGAGCAGGACGGCGCCCCCGGCCCGTAACCGCTCAATGGTGAAGGCATCCCGCTGCGCCACCAGATGCTTGAATGCCGGCGAGCCCGCAGCAACGGTGAGGCCCTTGACCTGGTAACTGTCTTTTGCCGTGTAGGGGATGCCATCCAGCGGCCCGAGCGTGAACCCGGCCGCACGGCGCCGGTCAGAGGCCTGCGCCTCGGCAATCGCGTCCGGGTTCATCACGACGAGTGAATTCAGGCATATGCCCGATGAGTCATACTTCTCGATGCGCTCAAGGTAGAGGCGGACCAGCTCCTCGCTGGTCACATCACCCGCCTCCAGTGCCGCCCGAAGTTGGCCGATGCTGGCTTCCACCACGTCAAACGTCCCGACTGCCTCCGGCTTCCGCAGGTGCTCTGCAGGTTTCATGCCGCATTCCCTTCCCGCGGTGCCGGCTGCTGCTGCGTGATGCAGTGGATGCCGCCGCCGAAGGCGAAGATGTCCCGGGCGTCGACCAGTTCCACCGTGCGTCCGGGATAGGCACGTTGCAGGATGCCTGCAGCGATGCTGTCGTTGGGATCGTTGAAGGAGCAGAGCACCACCACATCGTTGGCCACGTAGTGATTGATGTAGGACCAGTCCACCCAGCCCTCGTCGTCCTGGAGCGTGGTCGGAGCCGGCACATCGATAATGCGCAATGGCCGGCCCTGGGCATCCAGTTGGCCGCCAAGGACTGCCTTCAGCTGGAGGTAGACCGCGTGGTCCGGGTGGGCGGGGTCGTCCTGCCGGTGCAGCAGGATGGTGCCCGCGCCGGCAAACGTGGCCACGATGTCCACATGGCCGCGGGTGCCGAACTCGTCGTAATCCCGCGTCAGTCCGCGCGGAAGCCAGATCGCCTTGGTGGTGCCCAGGGCTGCGTGGATTTCCGCCTCGACTGATTCCATAGTGGCGCCGGGGTTGCGCGCGGGATCGAGCTGGACTGTTTCGGTCAGCAGCACGGTGCCTTCGCCGTCCACGTGGAAGCCGCCGCCCTCATTTACCAGGCGGCTTTGCCGGACCGGCAGATTCACGCCTGCAGCCACCGCCCGGGCCACCTCCTGGTCCTTGGCCCAGGAAGCCCAGTCCTGGGCGCCCCAGCCGTTAAAGATCCAGTCAGTCGCGGCCAGCGAGCCGTCCGGGGCATGGACGAACGTGGGGCCGCTGTCCCGCAGCCACCCGTCATCCAGTGGAACTTCCATGACGTCGATGCCCTGGCCAAGCCATTCGCGGGCGGCTGTGGAGTCCCGCGGATCGGCGATGACCGTGACGGGCTCGTACCGGGCGACGGTCTGGGCCACCTTGCTCCAAGCTGCCCTTGCCCTGTCCAGGGTGGAGCTTCCCACCGTCCCGAAGGTGTCATTGGGCGGCGGGAAGGCCATCCAGGTCCGCTGGTGGTCTTCCCACTCGGCCGGCATGTGGGACGGAGTACCGGTGGATGCGTGGGCGGGGGCCGCGTTGTCCCCGACCGCTGTCGAATAAATGAATGCCATTCATTTATTATGGGGACTTCGTTCCCGGCATGCAAGGGTTTTTCAAACCCGGTCAAAGCCCGTCCGATTGACCGCCGCCAGGATGGCCCGGGCCAGCTGGGCCGGTTTGGTGAACTGCGGCCAGTGCCCCGTGGGCAGGTCGATGTATTCCACGTCGCGGATCCGGGCAAGCTCTGCAACGAAGGGGCTGCCGGCGTCAATCCACTCTCGAAGCATGGCGGACGGGAACTCGCAGGTGATCACGGTGACGGGAACGTCGTAGCGCCGCTCGTCATGCAGGTGCTGCCTTCCGTACGCCACGCCCCGGGGTTCTGGAACCGCACGGGACCGGAACGCCTGGCGGAGCCCGTCGTCGAGGTCCACCAGGTCGGCGTCGTCAAAATCCTCCCAGGAAGGCAAGGGCACGTCTTCCCCGACAGCCCGCAACTCGTCATTAATCACCCCGCCTTCCCCCAGCGGCCCGCTGTCGACGTAGATGGCGCGCTCAACCTTGTCCGGCCGCGCATCCACGGCGCCATGGATGATAGCGCCGCCACCGGAATGCCCCACCAGGACCACCTTGCCGGGCATGCCATCCAGGACCGCCACCACCGCGTCGATGTGGTCCTGAAGGTTGATGTCCGCCCTGCCCGCGTCCACGGACTCCTTGCCCGGAAGGGTAAGGGGGTGGGTCTGGTGCCCTGCTGCTTCCAGGGCCGGTGCCACCCCCTCCCACGACGAGGCGTCCAACCAGAAACCGGGAACCAGGATGATGTCCATGACCGAACCCTACTCCCCGCCCCCGACAGGGAATACGGCCCTTCCTACCGCCTCCGCTTCCGGTTCTTCGTTGCGGCCCCGTCCTCACGTTCAGAGGCCTCACGCTCCGCCCAGCGCTGCGATTTCCCGGCAGACACCACCTTCTGGTGCCACTCGCGGTGGTACGCGCGCTGCGCCGCGACGTCGGACCGCCGTGCCAGCGCCGCCAGCTCACGCTGCATCTTCAGGTAGGAATTCCAGCGGCGCTCCTCAAGGACGCCGTGGTCGATCGCTTCCCGGACCGCACAGCCCGGTTCATTCCCGTGGGCGCAGTCGGTGAACCGGCAGCCGCTGGCCAGTTCCTCCACGTCGGCGAACATCCCGCCCAGGCCTTCGCCGGCGTCGAACAGCCCGAAGCCCCGCACCCCGGGCGTGTCCATCAGGACGGTGCCATTGGACAGCGGCACCAACTCGCGGGATGTGGTGGTGTGCTTGCCCTTGAAATCGCCGGACCGCACCTCCCCGGTCTGCTGGACCTCGCCGCCCACCAGGGCGTTGATGAGGGTTGATTTGCCGGCGCCTGATGGACCCAGGAGGACGATGGTTCCGCCGGGCGGGATGCGGGACATCAGTTCGTCGATCCCGTCGCCGTTTTCGGCGGACGTGGTGACCACCTCCACGCCTGCCGCCTGCAGGATGACTTTCCCGACGACGTCGTCCGCCACCTGCGCCAGGTCCGCCTTGGTGACAATCACCAGGGGGGTGGCGCCGGAGTCCCAAGCGGCAACAAGGGTTCGTTCCAGGCGGTTGTGCGTGAGCGGCCGATCCACGGGGACTACCACCCCCACGGTGTCCATGTTCGCGGCCAGGACCTGCTCCTCGGAGGAGTCCTCGAACGCGCGTTTCCGGCTCAGCTCCGAGCGGCGGGGCAGCACTGCCAAAATCTGCCGGTCACCGGCCCGGTTGGGGCCGATCCAGACCCAGTCGCCGGTGACGGCCGGCTCGCCGGACAGCGGATAGGGCAGGTGGAGCAGCGAGTCGCCGACGGCAACCAGCAGCAGGGTGCGGTCCACGCGGACCACCCGTCCGCGCTCCGCGGCACCGGGGAAGGGGTGTTGGTCGAAGTGGCGGGCGACGGCGGGGGTGTAGCCGTATGCGCCGAGGCCGCTTGGTTGGGTGGTGTTTGAGATGTTGTCCAGGGGGTTGCCTGAAGAATTGTGCACGACGGTGTCCTTGAGAGGGTCCCCCGGTGCAATGGCGCTGAGACGGACAGTTACAGCCAGGTCACGCGTGTGCAGCCGGGAGAATGGGTGATGTGGTGGGTGCGGGGCGCCCAAGGCGCGGCAACTGCAGCCATCAAAACCACCTCCATTCCCTCACAGTTCACCATCTTCCTGCCGGGGACGGCAGGGCGGGAACGCGTCCCACTCTAGCCCCCGACGCCGTCGGGGGCTAGGGACTGACACACAAACGGCGCGGGTCCCCCTGGACCCGCGCCCTCGAAGGCCACCTCCATTACCGCCGGAGTTCCAGCGCCCGCTTCTGGCGTCCGGTGATGGAGGAGGCGTAGCCGCAGTTGGTGCAGGTGATCCGGAACTTCCGGGACACGGTGAGTACGGGGATGAAGAACAGGGTGAACTTTGTGGCCTGTTCCTTAAGGAGGTGGTGGATGAAGGCGCCGCAATGCGGGCAGGTTGCCGTCCGGCCCGGAAGAGCCTTGTGGACGGTCTTAAAACCGAAGAGGAGGAGCATTGCCGGCCTTTCATTGTCCGGATGGGTACCCACCACCCTAGGCGAGTTTGGAGGGCACCGATCAGGGGTACGGGACGATCTGCAGCCTGTGGTTGGATGCGATACTTGCACGGGCAGTATTCGGGCTTTTCGGGGGGACTTCTGGCACATGGTTCTGGATACGGCAACCCTGCGCATTGCTTTTGGCCTCATGGCCCTGGTGCTGGTGGTTCTATTCTACTTTTCTGCCTACCGGGTGACGCGCTCGCCATACAGCGCCTGGTGGTGCGGCGCCCTGCTGTTCTTCCTGTCGGGATCAGGCTGTTTCCTGCTTGACGGCACGCCCCACCAGGTGTGGGCCAACCCGGTGGGCAACACCCTGCTGGTCCACGGCGGGGTTGCGGTGTGGGCGGGGGCCCGCTCGCTGCGGACGGTGCGGCCGCCCCGGTGGGCCTTCACCGGTATTCCGCTGGTGACCCTCGTGGCCTCCCTGCTTGACCATCCGGCCACCAACACCTGGTCAGGCGGTCCAGTGTTCCTCGCCGCGATGAGCCTGACTGTCGGGCTGGCCTCCCGTGAGCTCTGGCGCCTCGAGCCGGGCTACTCGCGGGTGCGAATTCCCATGGCGGTGGCTGCGGGAGGGCTTTCCGTCTTTTATTTCTTCCGCTGGCTGGCATTCCTGGTGGAGGGCCAGACCGGCGCCGTGTTCGTGACCGTCTTCGGATCGGCCCTCACCACGCTGGTAACGATGGTGTTGCTGGTGGTGGTTTCCTTCAGCATGGCGGCGTTGAGCAGCGAACAGCAGACGCGCGCCTTGCGCGTGGTGGCCACGCGGGACGACCTCACCGGGCTGTTGAACCGCAAGGCCTTCATGGACCTGGCTGCGGAGCAGTTGACGGACCGGAGCATCACAGGCGGTTCCGGGGCCTTGATCCTGGCCGATCTTGACCACTTCAAGGCGGTCAACGATACCCACGGCCACGCCGCCGGCGACCTGGCGCTGCAGGCCTTCGCTGACGCCTGCATTGCCACGGTTCGCTCCACCGACCTGACCGGGAGGTATGGCGGGGAAGAGTTCGTCATCCTGGTTCCGGGGGCAAGCGCCGAACGTGCGGAGACCATTACGGCGGAAATCAGCAGGCGCCTGGCCGGGACCAAAACGCAGGAGGGGATGGAGATGCCCACCGCCAGTTACGGCATTTCAACATACGACGTCGGTACCTCCGAAGTGGACCACCTCATCGCCGCAGCGGATGCAGCTCTGTACAAGGCCAAGTCCATGGGCAGGAACCGTGCCGCCCGCAGCGACGGGCTGCACTAGCTCCACTGCGGCGGGCGGCACGGTTCCGGATGGCTACTTGGACTGAAGGGCGTCTGCCTGCTCGGCCAGGACAGTCAGTTCGACGCTCTCCGGCCGCTCAACAGTGCTCTGGATACTCACGGTCATGCCGCTGTTCGCGGCCTTCAGGACAGATTCCATGACCTCCAGGGCATGGTAGGCGAGCTTCCCGCCCGCCCGCGGTTCCTTGCCTTCCGGGGTGGACGCGAGGTCGGCGATGCCAAACCCTCGCCCGGAATCCACGTACCCTGCCGAGACGGGAAGGGTTTCCCAGTCCTCCGCACCGAGGGGGAACAGCTGGACGTCCCCGTCAAAGTGGTTCGGGTCCGGCACCACCAGGGATCCGCGCTCGCCATGGATCTCGATGTTCGGCGACTTGGACTTGACGGCATCAAAGCTCATGAACAGGGTGGAGAGCGCCCCGGACGCGTGGACCAGGATGCCCGTCACGTGCGAGTCGATGTTCACGGGTACCTTTTCCCCCTGGCGCGGCCCCGATCCGATGGTCCGCTCCTTCCGGGTGTGGCTGGCGGCACCGAGCACCGACACCACAGGGCCCAGCAGCGTCACGAGTGCGGTGACATAGTAGGGGCCCATGTCCAGGAGGGGGCCGCCGCCCGGCTGGTAGTAAAAGTCCGGGTTTGGGTGCCAGCGCTCGTGGCCGGGCGTCACCATGGTGGCTGATGCCGAGATGGGGGCGCCGATCAGGCCGTCGTCGATGGCTTTGCGGGCGGTCTGGATCCCGGTGCCCAGCACCGTGTCAGGGGCACAGCCGACGACGACGCCGGCCTGCCGCGCTGCGTCCAGCACTTGGCGGGCTTCTTCGGTCGTGGCCGCGAGCGGCTTTTCCCCGTACACGCTCTTTCCGGCGGCGATCGCCTTCAGGGCTACCTCGGCGTGCGCGGCGGGGATGGTCAGGTTCAGGACCAGGTCCACGTCGTCGGCGGCGAGCAGTTCGTCCACGGAGATGGCGCGGACGCCGTCGTAGTCGTCCGCCACGGCCTGGGCGCGTGCCGGGTCAAGGTCCGCCACGGCCACCAGCCGGACCTGGTCCAGACGGCGGAAATTCTTCAGGTACTGCGCGATGATGGCTCCGCAGCCAATGATTCCGATGTTCAACGGCTTGCCCACAGCAGGCCCCTTTCGATGATGGTGCGTACGTTCTGGTCCTGGAGGATTTCCACGCGGTGCCCGGGAGTGGAAACGAAGATCCGGCCCTTGCCCCACTGGCGGGTCCAGATGGCGGGGGACGTCACTTCGCGGTTCCAGGGGTCCCATTCGCGGACTTTTTGGGTGGTGGTGGCCAGGACGTCGACGTAGTCATCCGAGAGCACCCAGTACTGCTCGGTCACGAGATCGAAGTCCTTGATGCCTTTGGTAATGGGGTGCTCGGCGGCGGCCGGCAGCATGTTGACGGTGTAGGGCACGTAATTGTCCGACTGCTCGCCGACGCACTCGTCCGGGTGCTTGCCCGGGTGGCAGGCGAACTGGCCGCCGATCAGGTGCAGGTAGTCGGAGGTGTTCCGGTAGGAATCGGCGATGCCGCCGTGCCAGCCCGCCAGGCCGGTGCCGTTCTCCACGGCAGCCCGCAGTCCGGCGAACTCGTCCTTTTCGATGGTGCTCATGGTCATGCACTGCATGATCAGGTCCACCCCTGCCATGTATTCCGCGTCGGCGTAAACCTTCGGGGATTCCTCCACCCGGACGTCGTAGCCGTTCTCCTTGAGGTAGGGAATGAAAAGTTCGGTGGCCTCGTAGGGCTGGTGGCCGTCCCAGCCGCCACGGACGACCAGCGCATTCTTGCGTTCTGTCATTGAAGTTTCCTTTTGTTTAGCTGCCGGCATGTGCCGGCAAAGCATGGGGTCAGTGGCTGGCGAAAGCGGCGTCGAAGGCAGCTGCCGGCGGGGCAATCCGGGCCAGTTCCTGGACCATGGCCAGCGCCTGCGGGGCACCGATAAGCCGGTCCATTCCGGCGTCCTCCCATTCGATGCTGGTGGGGCCGTCATAGCCGATGGCGTTCAGGGTCCGGAAAATCCTGTTCCACTGCACGTCCCCGTGCCCTGCGGTGACGAAGTCCCAGCCCCGGCGTGGATCTGCCCAGGCGAGGTGGGAACCGAGGCGGCCGTTGCGGCCATCCAGTTGGCGGACTGATTCCTTGACGTGGACGTGGAAGATTTTGTCTGCGAAGTCCTGCAGGAACATCACCGGGTCCAGGTCCTGCCAGATGAAGTGGGACGGATCGAAGTTCAAGCCAAAGCTCTCGCGGTGCCCGATGGCTTCGAGCGTCCGCTTGGCAGTCCAGTAGTCGTAGGCGATCTCGGACGGGTGGACTTCCAGGGCGAACCGGACACCCTCCTCGTCGAAGACGTCGAGGATGGGGTTCCAACGGTCCGCGAAGTCCTGGTAGCCGGCGTCGATCATTGCCTGGGAGGCAGGCGGGAACATGGCCACGGCCTTCCAGATGGAGGAGCCGGTGAACCCCGTCACGGTCTTCACACCGAGGCGGGCGGCCGCCCGCGCGGTGTCCTTCATGGCCTCCGCTGCCCGGTGCCGCACCCCTTCGGGCTCCCCGTCGCCCCAGGTTTCCGCCGACAGGATGCCCTGGTGGCGTTCATCGATGGGGTCGTCACACACGGCCTGGCCTGTGAGGTGGTTGGCAATGGCGAAGACCTTGAGGTTGTTCTTCTCGAGGATGTCCAGCCGGCCCTGGAGGTAGTTGTCGTCCTCGGCCGCCCGGCGGGGGTCCAGGTGGTCGCCCCAGCAGGCGATCTCCAGTCCGTCAAAGCCCCACTCGCCTGCGAGCCGCGCCACTTCCTCAAAGGGCAGGTCGGCCCACTGGCCGGTAAACAGCGTGATTGGTCGTGTCATGTGTGTTCCTTGAATCGCTTGAAGCTGGTCATTGCCTTGCCGAACCACTGCTCAGACTTTTTGCCACTGGCTTGAACTTGCGGCGCTGGACTCCACGGCGGCCAGGACCCGCTGCACCTGCAGTGCGTCCGCGAAGGACGGTTCCGGCTGCCGGCCTTCGCCAATGGCCGTGACGAGGTCCACCACTTGGTGGGTGAAGCCGTGCTCGTACCCCAGGCCATGGCCGGTGGGCCACCAGTTCCCTACGTAAGGGTGCTCGGGCTCGGTGACAAAGATTTTCCGGAACCCGGCGTCGGGTGACTCTGCGGCGTCGTAGAAGGACAGGACGTTCATGTCCTCGAAATCGAAGGCTAGGGAACCCTTGGTGCCGTTGACTTCCAGCCGCATGGCATTCTTCCTGCCCAGGGCGTAGCGCGTTGCCTCAAAGACACCGATCGCTCCTGCTGAAGCACCGCCGTCGAACTTTGCGCTGAAGATCGCCGCGTCATCAACGGTGACCGCTCCCCGCGGGGCGTCACTGCTTAGGTCGCCGTGCCCGCCCAGGCCCACCAGGTCGCCGGCCAGCGGACGCTCCCGGACAAAGGTCTCCAACAGTGCCGAAACCCCGCTGATGTTTTGGCCTGTGACCCACTGCGCCGCGTCGATGCTGTGTGCTCCGATGTCGCCCAGGGAGCCGGAACCCGACTTGCTCTTGTCCAGCCGCCAGGTCATGGGCGCGTTGGCATCGGTGAGCCAGTCCTGCAGGTATTGGGCCCTGACATGCCGGATCTCGCCCAACCTGCCCTGGTCCACAAACCGCTTGGCCAGAGCCAGCGCCGGGGTGCGGCGGTAACTGAAGCCGCACATGGAGAGGACGCCCTGCTTGGCCGCGGTCTCCGCAGCCAGCGTCATCCGCTCGGCTTCCTCCACCGAGTTTGCCAGCGGCTTTTCGCACAGCACGTGCTTCCCTGCTTCAAGGGCGGCGATGGCAATCTCTGCGTGGGTGTTGCCGGGAGTGCAGATGTCGATGAGGTCGATGTCGTCGCGCTCGATCAGGCGGCGCCAGTCCGTCTCAACCGATTCCCAGCCCAGTTTGTCCGCCGCGGCACGGACGCCGTCGGCATTCCTGCCTGCGACCGCGGTGAGCTGGGGCTGCAGGGGCAGGTCGAAGAACCTCGGGGCGGTCCGCCAGGCGTGGGAGTGGGCTGCACCCATGAAGGCGTAGCCCACCATACCGACGCGCAGGGGTTTTGCGGTGGTCATGGAGGTGTCCTTTCTACTTGCTGAAGCCGGCGGTCAAGCCGGCGAGCAGTTGGCGCCGGCCGATAACGTAGAGCACCAGGATGGGCAGGGTGCTGAGCACCACGGAGGCGAGTACGGCCGGGATGTTGACGCTGAATTCGCCCTGGAAGGTCCACAGGCCCAGGGGCAGGACGCGCAGGCTGGGGCTCTGGGTGAGGACCAGCGGAAGCAGGAACCCGTTCCAGACATGCAGTCCGTTGTAGATGGCGACAGTGACGATTGCGGGTCGGGTGAGTGGCAGCGCGAGCCGCCACATGGTCTGCCACTCGCTGCAACCGTCCAGCCGCATGGACTCGAACAGTTCGTTCGGGACGTCGCGGATGAAGTTGGAGAGAATCAGCACCGTCAGCGGGATGGCAAAGGCGATGGATGGCAGCATCAGTGCCAGCAGGCTGTCATAGAGGTTGAGCCGGATGATCATCAGGTAGATGGGGATGATGGTGGCCTGCAGCGGGATGGCCAGCCCCATGAGGAACATGCCGTTGACCAGCTTGAGGAACCTGCCACTGCCACGGACGATCGCGAACGACGCCATGAAGGAAATCAGCACCGTGGGGATCACGGAACCGAGTGTGACAATGGCGCTGTTCATGAAGTACTGGGCGAAATCCGCCTCGAGGACCGACTGGTAGTTCTCCAGCGTGGGCTCGGTGGGCAGGGCCAGGGGATTCTGGCCAAAGTAGCCCGCCTGGGTCTTGAGGCTGGTGATCACCACGTAGTAGACCGGCAGGATGATGATGGCCAGCCAGATCCAGCCGCCCAGGCCGCCCGGGATGTTCAGCCGGCCCAGCCGTGAACCGAGCCCCCGCTTGGCGGACGCTGGGCGGCCAAGGGACCCGGTGCGGGCCTCCTGGGTATTGCTTTTCAGGACGGTACTCACCCTACAAACCTTCCAATTGGCTGCCTTGCTTGTCCTTGCCTCCAAGGCGCTGGAGGAACAAGGCGAGTGCAAGGCCGATGATGACGAGAATGACGGCAATGACGCTGGCCGGGCCCATGAGGTTGGCCCGGAAGCCCCGGAGGTACATATCCAGGGCCAGGATCCGGGTGGAGTTTCCCGGTCCGCCGCCGGTGAGGACGAAGATCAGGTCGAAGTAGGTCAACGAACCCACCACCATCAGGGTGGACGAGGTGATGATGGTGTACTTCAACTGCGGAAGGGTGATGTGGAAAAACTGCTTGATGGTTCCTGCACCGTCGATTTGCGCTGCCTCATACAGTGACTTCGGGATCTGCCGCACGCCACCTTGGTAGATAAGCGTGTGGAAGGGCACGAACTGCCAGGCGATGACAAAGATGACCAGGCCGAGGGCCAGGTGCGGGACACCCAGCCAGTCCTGAGCAAGGAATGGCAGCCCCAGCCCTGTTGCCAGGCCGAAGTTGGGATCAAGCAGGGCCTTGAAGGCAATGGCGACAGCGGCTGATGACAGCAGCAGGGGAAGGAAGTACAGCACGGCCAGGGCGGCGCGGTACCGCTGGCTTCCTGCCGTGAAGACGCCCAGCAGGAGGCTGATGGGGGTTTGGACCAGCCAGGAGACGATCATGATCAGGAAGGTCAGGCCCAGGGCGTTGTAGAGTCCCGGATCTGCCAGCACGGAGAACCAGTTGTCCAGTCCCGCCGCCCCGATGGCACCGATCCCGTCCCAGCTGGTGAAGCTGAGGATGAGTACACCCGCCAGCGGGATAACGGCGAACACCAGGAAGAAGAACAGTGCAGGGATGGTGAGCCACGCCAGGGCGGCCTTGCGTTGTTCAGTCTGCTTGGAATTCTTGAAGCCGACGGCGGACCCCGGGGCGGTGGAGACGGCGTTACTCATTTCCCGAGGGTGCCGTTCATGTTCTCGGCGAACTGCTGCGGCGTGATCGACTTCAGGAACAGCTGGTCAATGTTGTTAAGAAGGGCCTCGGCGGCAGTGGGGCTCAGTGCCTGGTCCCAGGACTGCTGGAAGCTGGGGGCGTTCTTTGCAAGGTCGTAGACAAAGTTGAGGAAATCCTTGTCCGGGGACGTGTTCAGCTTGTTTTCGATGCCGTTGACGATGGGCACGGAGCCGGAGTTGATGTAGGCGTCGATCATGGCATCGGTCATGATGCCGTCCTTGAGGAATTTCTTGGCGGACTCCTTTTCCTTGTCGCTGGCCTTGGCGGAAATGGACTGGTAGTTCGCCGGGTTGCCGACGCCGTTCTTCGGATCACCCTTGCCGCCGGGAATGGAGGGGAACTGCACGAAGCCCAGCTTGCCGTCCTGGACGAAGTTCTTGCCGTCCTTCTTCATCGGTCCATACGTCCAGGACCCGTGCAGCATCATGGCGGCCTTGCCGGTGTACAGGAGGGCCTGGTCTGCGTTCGAGTCGGCCGTGATGGAGGAGAAGCCCTTGATGAAGCCGTCAGCTGAGACGAGCTCCTGGATCTTGGTGCCGGTTTCGATCACGGCCGGGTCCATCCAGGCGTTGGGCTTGCCGGCGAAGATCGCCTTGAAGACATCCGGTCCGCCGATGCGGTCCAGCAGGTACTCAAGCCACATCATGGAGGTCCAGCGTGACTGGCCGCCCAGGGAGAAGGGTGCCACCCCCATGCCATTGAAGGTCTTGACGAGGGACATGACGTCGTCCCAGGTCTTGGGCGGCTGGACACCGGCCTTCTGGAACAGTTCCTTGTTGTAGAAGAGCACGATCGGACCGACGTACATGTTGGGCAGGGCATAGATCTTGCCGTTGACCGTGGCGGCGCTGAAGGTGGACGGGAAGAACTTCTTCTTCAAGTCTGGTTCGGAATCCAGCCAGCTGGTGAGGTCTTCGACCTGGTTCGCCTCGGCGTAGGTCTTCAGGGTGCCGCCACCCCAGTTGTAGATGATGGTGGGCGCCTGGTTGGCACCGATGGCGGTCTTGATCTTGGTCTTATAGGCGTCGTTCTGGAAAAAGGTGACCGCGATCTTATTGTCGGGGTTTGCCTGGTTGAAGGCATCGACAGCCTTCTGCATGTTGGTTTGGTTCGGCTCGCCGGACAGGAACCACATGCTGGCGCCACCATTGCCGCTGGATGCACCCGGACCTGACGTCCCGCATGCTGAGGTGGCGGCAACGGCAAAGGGAGTAAGGGCAGCGAGGGCCAGGAAAGAGCGCCGGGAGGTCTGGGGTTGCTTCATTGCTTCTCCATTTTGAGTTTGCTGTCGAGGTTCGGGCTTCAGCGCCGATCCTTTATTCGAAATATTTCGAACGGTGATTTAAGTCACGTCCTAAACTAAAACGTGAAAAATCGGCGGAGTCAAGGGACCGTAGAGGTTATTTTGGAAAGAAAGCCGGTGTTTGGGCAGAGCTTGACGCTCCCAACCCACGTTCTGCAGAATAAATGCACTCCTCATCTTCGAAAGATTGCGAACCCATGACGACCAAATTGTCGGAGCGTGCCAAGCCAACGCTCGCAACCGTGGCCAGGCAGGCCGGGGTCTCGGCGCCGACGGTCTCCAAGGTGGTAAATGGACGGGATGATGTAGCGCCCGAAACGAGGGCCCGGATCCTCGCGGCGCTGGAGCAGGCGGGCTACAGGTCCCCCGTGCAGCGCAGGGCTGCTGCGGAAAGCGGGACGGTGGTTGAAGTGGTGATCGATGTGCTCGACTCCGCGTACACCATCCAGGTCCTGAACGGCATTCTGCAGTTCGCCGCCAGCGCCGACGTCGAAATCCTGGTGAGTGTGACCGGCCAGTCCACCCCTGGCCGGCAGACCCCGGAACGCCGCGCACAGCGGATGCTTGAAGAGGGAAGGGCGGGAATGATCGTGGTGACGTCGGCCTTCAGCGAGGCGCAACTGCATGCATTCCGCCGCCGCCAGATCCCGGTGGTGGTGATCGACCCGCTCAATCCGCCCTCATCCGACGTCGTAAGTGTTGGAGCGACTAACTGGGCTGGCGGCAAGGCGGCCACCGAACACCTGCTGGGTTTGGGACACCGCCATATCGCCTACATTGGCGGGGTCGAAGGCGCCGAATGCAACCAGGCACGACTGCATGGGTACATGGCTGCCCTGATGGCGCAAGGCATCGAGGTGGACCCCCAGTACATTGTCTCCGGCGGCCGGTTCCGCACCGAGAGCGGCGTCGACGGGTTCAGGGAGTTGCTGAAGCTTGACTCCCTTCCCACAGCCATCTTCGCCGGCAGCGACACCATTGCCCTGGGTGTCCTCAGCGAGGCCCGGCACCATGGGATCAGGGTTCCGGAAGACATCAGCATCATCGGTTTTGATGGCACCAACCAGGGTGAGCAATCGGTGCCCTCGCTGAGTTCGGTGGCGCAGCCGCTCGAGGAGATGGGGCGGGCGGCCTTGAGGTCGCTGCTGCGGCAGGCGCGGGGGGAAGTCCTGGATTCCCATCGGGTGGAGTTGGCTACCCAGGTGATCGTCCGCGAATCCACTGCGCCGCCGGCGGGCTGACTACGTCCCCGGATAAGCCCTTGCCACTTACGAAAGACGTTAACGCATGAAAATCACCAATTTCGACACCGTCGTCGTCGACTTCTACCGGACCAACCTCATCTTTGTCCGGCTGAGCACTGATGAGGGCCTCACGGGGATAGCCGAGGCAACTCTCGAAGGCCAGGAGCATGCAGTCACCGGCGCAGTGGCGGTCCTGGCCGAGGCCGTACGGGGCAAGGATCCCACCCGAATAACGCAGACCATTTATGAAGTGAACCGGGATGCGTACTGGCGTGGCGGACCTGTCTCCATGACAGCGCTCAGCGCACTGGAGATGGCCATGTGGGATGTCTCGGCCCGCGCGCTGGGAGTCCCCGTCCACCGCATGCTGGGCGGGCAGGTCCGCGACCGGGTCCGGGCCTACGCCAACGGCTGGTTTTCCGGAGCCAAAACGCCCGAGGAGTTCGCCGAGGCCGCGGTCCAGACCGTGGCCCAGGGCTTCCGCGGGCTCAAATGGGATCCCTTCGAGGCCGCGGACCTCACCCTCGGACCCGGAGATCTGCGCCGCATGCTCGAACCCGTGGCAGCTGTCCGGGAGGCAGTAGGCGATGACGTTGAGCTGTTCATCGAAGGGCACGGCCGATTCGACGTTCCCACGGCCATCCGCGTGGCGAGGGACATTGAACAGTTCCAGCCTGTCTTCTTTGAAGAACCCTGCCCGCCGGACGGACTTGATGCGCTTATCGAGGTACGCTCCAAGTCCCCCGTCCCCATTGCGGCAGGGGAGCGGTGGATGGGCCGGAACACCTTCCTTCCCGCCCTGGCACGCGGCGCCGTGGACTATATCCAGCCTGACGTCACCCACGCCGGGGGCTTGCTGGAATTGTCATTCATTTCCACGCTCGCGGCAGCGCATTACGTTCCGTTCGCGCCGCACAACCCAAGCGGGCCCCTCAGCACCGCTGCAACCCTCCAGCTCGGCGCAACGCTGCCGAATTTCCGGTACCTGGAGATCATGGCAACCGATGTGCCGTGGCGCAGTGAGATCTCCAGTGAGCGCCTCCAACTGACGGCCGAGGGAGACGTCATGATCCCCGATGGCGTGGGCCTGGGCATTGAGCTGGACTTTGACGCGATCGCTGAGCACCCTTTCACGCCGCATCCCATGCACATCTTTAGCGACGCCGTGGCGGACATCCGCCCGCCGGACGCCCGGTCCTATTTCAACCTGGAAGCGGCCAGCATCAGCTGAGCCGCGCTGCCACATCCTCCCGTTCTACGTCCCTTACCGCCGGACGAGGCCCCACCGACCCCCGACGCACCAGGGTAGCCGTGAACTGTGCCGGAGCGGCAGGAGGCAGCCCCTCCATCTGCCGGATCAGCGCCTTGGCCGCAGCCACACCCATGTTGTAAACGGGCTGGGCGATAACAGTGAGGGGCGGAGTTGTGAGCCTGGTCCACGCAAAGTCGTCATACATCAGGAATGAAACATCCGCCGGGATGGACAGCCCCAGCTCCTGGATGGCCTCCACGACGCTCAGTGCGATCAGGCCGTCGGAAGCCACTACGGCTGTGGCCCGATCCCGGCCCCGGAGCACTTCGCGTGTGACGCTGCGGATGGAGTCCTCGTCCCCGGCATTCAGCCGGACCAGGTCCTCCGGGAAAGGCAACCCCGCGTCGAGGAAAGCCTCCCGCATGCCCTCGATGCGGTCTGCGATCTGGGAGGACTCCAGCGTGATCCCGGGCGTGTAGGGGGTGTCCGTCCTCAGCGTGGAGATGAAGGCGATGCGGCGGTGCCCGGCATCGAGCAGGTACTGCGTTGCCTCGCGCGAAATCCTTGCCATGTCCACGGCCATGGTCTCGACGGGCATGTTGCCGGCCGTGCGGTCGATGAAGACCATGGGCCGGCCGGACCGGTGCACCTCCTGGAGGTGTCCGGTCTCCACGGACGAGGCCGGAGCGATGATCAGGCCGTCCACGCGTTTGTCCAGCAGCACCCGGACCGCGTCCACTTCCGCGTCCCGGTCCTCGTCGGTATTGACGAGGATGACGTTGTAGCCGGCCTTCTTCGCCGTGTCCGTGATTCCGCGGGTGGCAAGCCCGAAGTGCGGGTTTTCTATGTCACCCACCACAACGCCAATGGTGTGCGACTTGCCTGTGTTCATACTGCGGGCAAGCTCATTGGGCCGGTAGGAAAGGGCCTCTGCGGCAGCGAGGACGCGCTCTCGCACGTCGTCACTGACGGCGCCGTAATTGCCCAGCGCCCGGGCGGCCTGGGCCTTGGAAACCTGGGCAGCCTTGGCGACGTCGGCAACTGTTACGTCCCGTCGTCGTGCTCCTTCGCCGTTCATCTTCACCTTCCGAAAGGGCTGTTGACGCCACCTGTGACTTGGGCTACATTTCTATCCATCGATGTGAGTCCGGTCTCAATCCTAGGGTGTGAGACCGGACTCAACAAGAGCATCGGCGACTTTCTTCGGCGGCCCTGACAGCACCGCCTCCCTCCCAACGATTGGACAACGCTGTGAAGAAAAAGAATCTCCGCCCGGCTGGAATTGCCGCCGCAGCACTCGCCGCGGTCCTGGCACTTTCCGGCTGCGGCTCCACCTCCGCCGCCTCCAGCACGGAGAACAACCCCTACGGCCTGATCCAGCCCGGCACCATCCGCGTTGCCAGCCTGGGTGACTCCAAGCCCTACACCTTCGCCGACGCCTCCGGTAACTTCACGGGTTTCGACGTTGAACTGTTCAAGGATGTGGCCCACCGGGCCGGTGTGGACAACGTGGTCTTCACCGGCCAGGACTTCTCCGGGCTCCTTGCCGCGGTAGCGAACGGGCAGTTCGACGCAGGTGTTGCCGCGATCGGCATCACCGACAAGCGCAAGGAAACCGTGGATTTCTCGGACGGCTACCTGGCCGGTTACCTGACCGTGATCACCACCAAGACGTCGGGGATCACGAATGTTGACGGCCTGGCCGGCAAGCGCCTGGGCGTGGTCCAGGGAACCCTGCAGGAGGCCTACGCGGTGAAGAACTTCACCTCAGCGAGCCTGGTCCGTTTCCCGGATAACAACACCGCCATCGCCGCCGTGAACAGCGGAACCGTGGACGCCCACTTCCTGGATTACGAAGCAGCCAAGGCGTATGAGGACCAGCACGGCCTGGTCAGCGCCGCGGATATTCCATCCTTCGACGCCCCGGCCGGGTTCGCGGTGGCCAAGGGCAAGACGGCGTTCAAGGAAGCCCTGAACAAGGGCCTGGCGGCCGCCATGGAGGACGGCACCTGGAAGAAGCTCTACCAGAAGTGGTTCCCGGGCTCCCCGATGCCCAAGCAGTACCTGCCCAAGGCCGAGCAGACCGCCTCCGCCTCACCGGCGCCGAGCAAGTAAGCGCCTAAGCCTTCGGGCGCAAAGCCAGGGAGGCCGCGGTGGCCGCGGCCTCCCTGGCACCTCCACCCAATCTACGTCTGAGAGCAATCATGGACTGGTTCAACACCATCATCCGTACCTTCTTTGACTTCGGCGCTATGGCCGAGGTCCTGCCCCAACTGCTGGCGGTCGGCCTGCTGAACACGCTGATCATCTCCATCGCCGCCACCGTGCTTGGCACGGTGCTGGGAATGGTAGTGGCCGTCATGGGCATCTCGCCGTCCAAGTGGCTGCGGGTCCCGGCCCGGATCTACACCGACCTTTTCCGGGGATTGCCGGCCATCCTGACCATTCTGCTGATCGGGCAGGGATTCGCCCGCCTGAGCCAGTCGATCTTCGGCCCATCCCCGTACCCGCTGGGCATCATCGCGCTGAGCCTGATCGCCAGCGCCTACATCGGCGAGATTTTCCGTGCCGGCATCCTCAGCGTGGACAAGGGCCAGGGCGAGGCCTGCCGCGCCCTGGGCATGAGCTACCCGAAGTCCATGGCACTGGTGGTGGTACCCCAGGGCGTCCGCCGCGTCCTGCCGGCCCTCGTGAACCAGTTCATCGCCATCGTGAAGGACTCCTCCCTGGTGTACTTCCTGGGCCTGCTGGTCACCGAACGCGAACTCTTCCGCGTGGGACAGGACGCCGCCGTCCTGTCCGGCAACCTCTCACCCCTGGTGGCCGCCGGCCTCCTCTACCTGGTGATCACCGTTCCGCTGACGCACCTGGTGAATTACTTCGACAACAAGTTCCGCACGGGCAGGCGCCGGGCTGCACCACCCACCAGCGGCCTGAAGGAAGTCAAGGAACTCGACGCGGCCTCGCCGCTCACCACCGGGAGCAACACATGAACACGCCCACGCCAACCAAAAACACCACCGCGGGCGGCACCGCAGCCGCCCCGGCATTCCACGGCTCCAGCCTGGAACTGCGCAACCTGACCATGGCCTACGGCGAGATCGAGGTACTGCGCAACGTCAGCCTCGCCGTCGCCCCGGGCACCACTACCTGCATCATCGGGCCCTCCGGGTCCGGCAAATCCACGCTGCTGCGCGGCATCAACCGGCTGCATGAACCCAAAAGCGGCGACGTGCTCCTCGCCGGTGACAGTGCCTTGGCCGTCAACCCGGACACCCTGCGCACCCGCATCGGCATGGTGTTCCAGCACTTCAACCTGTTCCCTGACCACACCGCCGAGGAAAACGTGGCCCTGGCACTCTGGAGCGTCAAAGGAATGCCCAAAGCCCAGGCCATGGACCTCGCCCGCCGGCGCCTCGCGGAAGTAGGACTCGCCGAACGCGCCGACCACCGCCCCCGCGACCTGTCCGGCGGCCAGCAGCAGCGCGTCGCCATCGCCCGCGCCCTGGCCATGGAACCCGAAGTAATGCTCTTCGATGAAGCCACCAGCGCCCTGGACCCCGAACTGGTCAAAGGCGTCCTGAACCTCATGGCCGGACTGGGGCGGCGCGGCATGACCATGCTGGTGGTCACCCACGAAATGGGCTTCGCCCGCAAGGTCGCAGACCAGGTGGTCTTCATGGACGAAGGCGAAGTCGTCGAAGCAGGAACCCCCACGCAACTCTTCGACAACCCCCGCAGCGAACGCCTCCAACGCTTCCTCTCCGAGGTGCTCTGATGGACAGCGTTGCAGCGGCACCCATCCGGACCGCCGTCGTCGGTTTTGGGATCTCCGGCAAGGTCTTCCACACGCCGCTGATCTCGGCCAACCCGGACTTCTCCCTTGATGTGATCGTTACGGCCCAGCCGGAACGGGCCACTGAGGCGGAACGCCTCTACCCCCAGGCACGGATTGTTGCCACTCCCGAGGAACTGTTCGCCTTGTCCGCTGACCTGGACCTCGTCATCCTGGGCACGCCGCCGCACACACACTTTGGGTTGGCCGCAACGGCCATCGCCCACGGCATGCACGTCGTGGTAGACAAGCCTTTCGTGCCCTCGTCCGCTTTGGGTAGCGAGCTGATCAGCAGGGCGGCCGACGGCGGGGTGCAGCTGACGGTGTTCCAGAACCGCCGGTGGGATGCGGACTTCCTGACTCTCCAGAAGGTCCTGGTGTCCGGGGCGCTGGGGCAAGTTAACAGCTTCGAATCCCGATTTGAGTGGTGGCGGCCGGAAGGTTTTGGGAACTGGCGGGACACCGTGTCCCTCTCCGAAGGCGGCGGGATCCTGCATGACCTCGGCGCCCACCTGATCGACCAGGCAATCCAGTTGTTCGGCCCGGTGGAACGGAGTTACGGAGAGACGGCCAACCGTGGTTCCCATCCGGATGCCGCCGACACCGAAGCCTTCGTCTCACTGCTGCACGCCTCCGGCGTCCGCTCACGGCTGTGGATGAACGGCATGGCTGCCCAGGCCGGCGCCCGCTTTCATGTCCTTGGTTCCCAGGGTGGCTATACAAAGTGGGGTCTTGACGGACAGGAACCCGCCCTCGCAGCAGGGATGCCGCCGGCGGACCCGGCCTACGGACTGGACCCCCAGGAGTCCTGGGGGCTCCTGGGCGTCGATGGTGCAACATCACCCGTGACTGCCGAGCGCGGCGCCTACCCGCAGTTCTACGCGAAGCTGGCCGCCGCCCTTCGCGGGCAGGGGCCGCTGCCCGTCGATCCTTCCGGTCCGCTTGAAGTTCTGAAGGTCATCGAGGGCATCCACGCCCTCGCCTGACTGCCCGTACTCCCCGCTCTTTTCCGTTGATGCGCCGTTCGCGTCCATCACAACCACGAATTCCACAGAAAGGGACACCAATGTCCTCTGCTACAGCCACCAAGCGCGTCGCGATCATCGGCGGCGGCATCCTGGGCGTTTCCACAGCCGTGCACCTGCTCCGCGAAGGTGCCTCCGTGATCCTGCTGACCGAGCGCGGCCTGGCCAGCGAAGCCAGCGGCCGCTCGCTGTCCTGGCTCAACTCCGCCGGCGAACGGTCCACCCCCTACCACCAGCTGCGGGTTGCCGGCGTGGACCGCTACCGCACCCTCTTCGCCTCCGACCCCCGCCGGGAATGGCTCCAATTCGGCGGCGGCCTCATGTGGAACGCCGCGGGGCAGGGTGATGCCACAGAGGCCCGGCACGCCTACGAGAAGTCCATTGCCTACGATTCCAAGCTGCTCGCCCCGGAAGGGATCGCATCAGCCACTCCCGGCATCGATGCGGACGCCGTCCCGGAGAAAGCCATCTTCAACCCCGGCGAAGGCTGGGTAAGCCTGCCGGACTTGATCGACTTCCTGATGGAGGAGTTCCACTCCCGCGGCGGCGAACTGGTCCTCAACGCCGGCAAGGCCTCCGTCATGGTGGAGGGCGGCCGCACCGCAGGCGTGGAGACCGCGGCGGGCGGGACCTACCCGGCCGACGCCGTCCTGGTGGCGTGCGGTGCTGCGACGCCCGCCGTCGTCGAACCCCTGGGCGTGCACATCCCCAACGGTTCCCCCGTGTCCATGCTGGTGGTGACCAAGCAGGTGCAGCACGACGTCACCGCCGTGCTGAACACTCCGCGCGTGGCACTCCGGCCCAACCCGGGCGGCACGTTTGCCCTGGACCACGACTGGTACGAGGAACACATCACCGAGCACCCGGACGGCTCGTTCACCATTCCGGAAGAAGTGGTGCAGGAACTGGCCGATGAAGCGTCCAGGCTGGTGGCCGGCAACCCGGAACTCAAGTCGGCCTCCTGGAAGATGGGCTACAAGCCGATCCCGGGCGACGGCGAGCCGGTGCTGGGCGAACTGGGCCAGGTGCCGGGCTGCTTCGTTGCCTTCACCCACTCCGGTGCCACCCTGGGCCTCATCGCCGGCGAACTCCTTTCCGGCGAGATCCTGACCGGCCGGAAGCACCCCATGCTGGCAACGTTCCGGCCGGGGCGCTTCTCCTAGTTCTTCTGGAAGGGGGAGGGGCCGTATGTTGCGGCCCCGCCCCTTTGCAAACGAGGCCGCTCAGGCGCCCAGGTGCCCCGTCAGGCGGCGGTGGAACCCGGTGCTGCGCTCATCGAGGCCTTCGATGGCCACCGTGGCACCGTGGTGCCCGTACTTGGTTTCGATCGAGTCGAGGGCGGCCACCGTTGACGCGTCCCAGATCTGGGCGCGGCTGAGGTCAATGGTCACCGAGGCGGGATCATCCGCGTAAGCGAAGTGCTCCACGAGATCATTACTGCTTCCGAAGAACAGCGGCCCCACCACCTCGTAACGCACGCTGCCGCCGTCGCCCGCCACAGTCCGCTCCACGGTAATAACGTGGGCCACCCGGCGGGCGAACAGCACCATGGCGAGGACGACGCCCACCAGGACTCCGTAGGCAAGGTTCCCGGTGAGGACGACGACGGCGACAGTGACACCCATGACGATGGTCTCCGGCAGGGGCATCCTTCCCAGAGTGGACGGCCTGACGCTGTGCCAGTCCACTGTGGTGACCGCGACGACCATCATGACGGCGGCAAGGGCCACCATGGGAATCTGTCCCATGATCGGGCTGAGCCCGGTCACCAGGGCCAGCAGGAACACGCCGGCAACCGCCGTGGAGATGCGGGTGCGCGCCTGGCCGGTCTTCACGTTGAGGACGGTCTGCCCGATCATGGCGCAGCCGGCGATGCCGCCGTAGAACCCGGCGAGGATGTTGGACACGCCCAGGCCCCAGGACTCGCGGCCCTTGTGCGAGGGGGTGTCGGTGATGTCATCCACCAGTTTCGCCGTAAGAAGGGTTTCCATGAGGCCGACAAACGCCACGCTCAGTGCGGTGGGCAGGATGAGCTGGAAGGTTCCAACGTCCAGCGGAACAAGAAAAGGGGTGATCCCGGGCATCTTGCCCGTGAGGGGCCCCTCGTCAGCCACGTTCGGAACGGGGAGGCCTGCAATGATGGCGATCGCCGTGACGACGACGATGGCCACCAGGGGTGACGGAACCACCCTGGTAAAGCGCGGAAGGACGAAAATAATGGCCAGCGTCAAGGCAAACAGGACGTAGGCAAGCCAGGGGACGTTCAGGACGTGTGGTACCTGGGCCATGAAGATCAGCACACCCAGGGCGTTGACGAATCCGATCATCACCGACCGCGGGATGAAGCGCATCAGGCGGGCCAGGCCGGCCAGGCCAAAGACCACCTGGATCACGCCGGCGAGGAGCACAGTGGGCAGGACGTACTGGACGCCGTGCCCGTGCACCAGCGGGGCGATGACCAGGGCCACGGAACCGGCCGCGGCCGTGACGACGCCAGGTCGGCCGCCCAGGACCGACATCGTCAGGGCAAGCACGATGGACGCGACAAGGCTGACCATGGGATCGACCCCGGCCACGATGGAGAACGAGATAACCTCCGGGACCAAGGCAAGCGTGGTGACCATTCCGGCAAGCACTTCACGGGACAGCTGCCGCGGAGAGCGCAGCGCGGTGAGGACGGTGATCGGTTGCCGGATCGGGCGGAAATGGTCGGCGATGGCCAAGGAGCGACTCCAGGGACGTGGCTCTTTCGAGAGCGGGTGGGCAACGTTGTGCGCGCCGCGGTGCGCACGGGTCCAGCCCTGCCATGGAAGACAATTGGGTGGAGGAAAAAGGCGGGCCGGTGACTGTCGGCTGCGTGTGCAACACTACCCTAACGTGAGGGTTGAGCCGGATTGGTGACGTGATGGTGAAAGAAATGACCGCTGAAGAAGTGGTGGCCACAATGCATATCGGTGAACTGGCGGACCGTTCGCAGCTGTCCCTGCGGACCATCCGCCATTACGACGAGGTGGGCCTGCTGAAACCGTCCGGGCGCACCGAAGGCGGTTTCCGCCTTTACACCGAACGCGACTTCACACGCCTGCTGTTGATCCGCAGGATGAAGCCGTTGGGGTTCACCCTGGAAGCCATGTCACGCCTCCTGAAGGTCATTGACGCCCTGGAAGCGGCCCACCCGGACCAGGATGTTACGGAGTTCCGGTCTGAGTTGAACGGTTTTATCGAGGAGGCCTCGCGGCGCCGTGCCAAGTTGGAGGAACAACTCGGCATGGCCGACGAATTCCTGGCGCTGCTGCGCGCCCGGTAGGGGACCCGGCGCTGTTGCCAAACTGTGCCTTCCCGCCCGGCCCCGGACCGGGGCAGCAGTAAGCGCGGCTGATAAAATGGCTGGGTTGCAGGGCGGCCCATAGTGCCGGTGCAACCAGCGCCGTACCAAAGTAGGGGACCACACAATCATGACGGCAGGCGGGTCACACCTTGAGACGTCGGAGAGCCGGCCGGGCAAACCGGTCGACGCCTCCGCGCCCGCCAAAGGCCGCGCCTACCTGGCCACCATCGAAGGTTTCATCGGCGCCCTCATGATGTTTGTCGGCTCCATCGGCACGGGCTGGATCGCCAACGGCTCGCCCATGATCCGCCAGCCGGTGGTGATCGCGCTCCGCACCGAAGGGTGGGGTGTGGCGGTGTCAACCGTGCTGCTGACGGCCGGTGCCATGCTCCTGATGCGGTCCTGGCTGAGGTTGGGCCAGCGGCTGGGGGACTGGGGAGCGTCGTCGCTGCGGTCCGTGGTGGTGGCCATCTCCGCCTGGTCCCTGCCGTTGCTGTTTTGCGTCCCGGTCTTCTCCCGTGACGTCTACGCCTATACAGGCCAGGGCCGCCTGGTCCAGGAGGGCCAGAACCCGTATGAGGTGGGTATTTCCACCCTCAACAACTGGTTCGCGCTGGGGGCCGACCCCGCCTGGGCCGAGAACAGGACCCCGTACGGCCCGTACTTCCTGTGGCTGGCGCGCGCCGTGGTGGGCCTGACCGGTGCCCAGCCTGACGCGTCAGTCCTGCTCTTCAGGCTCCTGGCCGGCGTCGGCGTCCTGCTGTGCGTCGTCTACGTGCCCAGGCTCGCCGAACTGCACGGCATCAACGGTGCACGGGCTCTCTGGATCTCCGTGGCCAACCCGCTGTTCCTGATCAGCTTCATCGCCAGCGCCCACAACGACGCACTCATGGTGGGACTCGCCGTCGCCGGCGTCTACCTGGCTGCCACCCGCCGCTACCTGCTGGGCATCCTGCTGGTCACAGCGTCAGTCGGCATCAAGCCCATTACCGTGCTGCTGCTGCCCTTCATCGGGGTCATGTGGGCGGGCCCCGCCGCTTCGTGGCCGCGCAAGTTCCTGATGTGGGGCGCGACGGCGGGCATCAGCTTCGGCGTGCTGGCTTTGAGTGGGATCCCCTACAACCTGGGCATCGGCTGGACCTGGGCCATCATGGACCCCACCCCCGGTTATACGGGCTACTCGCCGTCCGGCTTCCTTGGCCAGCAGGTGGAGATGCTCGCCAACGCCCTGGGCCTGCCCGGGGGGACGCTTGCCACCTGGCTCCGGACCGCCATGAAGTGGGCCGCCATTGCGCTGGTCCTGCTGCTGATGTTCCGCGGCGACTACTCGCGTGCGGTGCGCCGGATGGCCCTGGCGTTCACCGCCGTCGTGATGCTTTCACCCATCATCCAGCCCTGGTACATCCTCTGGTTCCTGCCGTTCCTCGCCGTTACCGGCATCCGGGACGACTGGCAGATCCGGTCGCTCTATGTGGGGGTGACGTTCTTTGTGGTGTTCGGCGCGCAGGACCAGCTCTCCGTCTGGTCCTTCGTGGAACTGCCCATCGACGCGTCGTCCCTGGCGTTCTTCACCGCCCTGGCATTCACGTTCTACCTGCTGGTCCTGGACGTCCACACCCGCAAACTGCTCATCGAGGGCAAGCCGCTGGACTTGGGCCGCCGCGCCTGGCAATGGGCGGTGGAGCGCAGGGCGGCACGGCGCGCTGCCGCATCCGGTGCTCCGGCCGCCGTCGACCGGTCCGAAAGCCGCTAGCCGGAAGCGCCAGAAGCCGTTAGGCTCCCGCCGGGACCCGCGTTGAAGCCTTGCGGCCCAGCTCGGCCGTCCGCTTCACGGACCACCACAGCAGGACCACCAAGAGCACGTTGCGGGTGGTGAGGATGGCCGCCATGACCGGGTGCGCGTGGATCAGCGGCGTGTAGAACAGCGGGTAGATCACGAACGTTGTCATCGCGATGCCCATCAGCAGGGCAGCAGGCACCTTCCAGCGCTCCCAGTCATGGGTAAGGCCTGCGATGATCACCGGCGCCAGCCAGATGATGAACTGCGGGGAGCCCACCTTGTTGAAGACGATGAAGGCCGTAACCATCATGAGCGAGCCCTCGAGGAACAGCTCTTCCCGCTCGGCGCCTCGCCGCATGGCACGGACCAGCAGGATGGCAGCGGTCACGGCGGCGAGGACCAGCAGCGGCTGCATCAGGAAAGCTGCGGTGCCGGCGCCCGGACCGTAAACCTCAGTGGAGTTGATGGCCGTGTTGTCCGCCATCTTCGAGTCCGCGATGTGGAAGACGCTCAGCCAGACCCAGGGCGTGGAGAAGGTGGCCTCAAGCTGCATGCCGCGCTCGCCCTGGTTCAGGAGGAAATCCATGATGTGGGGCAGGCCGCCGGCCAGCCAGGTGCCCAGGCCAACGACGGCGGTGACGGCGGCCCCCGCCAGCACCACCTGGAGGCGCTTGTGGCTGGCGATGACAATGGGCACCAGGACAGCCGCAGGCCACACCTTGATCCACGTGGCGATGCTGAGCAGGACGCCCGCCACCACCGGCCGCTCCGCCGCGTAGAGCAGCGCGATCAGCACGATGGGGGCGGTGATTCCCTCCACCCGGGCAAAGCTGAGGTAGCCCATGAAGACGGTGAAGAACAGCCACCACCACGCAGGGGCGATGCCCTTGGTTCTGCGCGGCCCGCGGGTCAGGTAGAGCAGGCCGACGGCGTTGAGCAGCGTAATGATCAGGAACCAGACCAGCAGGTAGAGGCTTGGCCCGGCAATGTTGGCGAGGAAGATGGGGATCTGCGCCAGCACCGGGTAGACCCAAGGGCTGATCTTGCCGGTCAGGTCCGCGGGGTTGTACCCGGCCATGGCCCACTGCCGGTACTGCTCTGTGTCGCTGAACGTATCGCCGTTCAGGAAGAAGGAGGCCATCCAGCCCAGGAAGTACAGATGGACGACGGCGAAGCCCCACCACACGCTGGACGGGCGGGCGAACCAGGCCACCACCTTTGCCGGCAGGACTTTGCTGCGGACCGCCACCAAACGGTCAAAGAACCTCGTGGAAATGTCAGGTCTCCTTGAGCGCGGGGGCGGGTGCGGAGGTCTTCTTGCCCAGCGAGTACAGGCGGCGGACGCTCCACAGGAACAGGACCACCAGCAGGACGTTGCGGATGGTCAGCACCAACGCCATCCACGGGTTGTTGTGGCTGAGGGCGTCATAGAAAAGCGGGTAGATGAAGTAGGTGGCCACGGCGATGGCGATCAGCATCAGCGCGGGGATCCGCCATTCGCGCCAGCTGTGCGCCAGGCCGACGGCGACGGCCGGGCCGAGCCATACCATGAACTGGGGCGAGCCCACCTTGTTGAAGACCACGAAGGCGGTGGCCAGGGTCAGGGAGCCGGCCAGCAGCAGTTCCGTGCGGTCCACGCCGCCGGCCACCTTGTGCTGCTTCCCGTTGTGGAGGGCCCAGAAAGTCAGCCCCGCCACCAGCAGGGCAGCCAGGACCAGGAGTGGCTGCATCAGGACGGACATGGTGGCGGTGCCCGGGCCGTCCACCTGCATGGAGTTGATATCCGTGTTCATGTACATGCGGGAGCCACCGACGTTCAGGACAGAGAGCCAGAGCCAAGGGGTGGTGAACGTTGCCTCGAGCTGCATGCCGCGGTCGCCCTGCTGGGTGAGGAAGTTCAGCAACTTGGGGACGCTGCCCAGTGCTGCTGCCAGCGCAACGACGCCTGCCGTCGTCGCGATTCCTGCCAGCACCACCAGCAGGCGGTTTTTGACGACGGCGAAAAGCGCCAGCATGATGGCCGCCGGCCAGACCTTCACCCAGGTGCCGACTGCCAGCAGGATGGAGGCGATGAACGGACGTTTGACACCGTAGGCCAGGGCCACGAGGACCAGCGGTGCGGTGAGGCCGTCCACCCGGGCGAACCCCAGCCAGCCCATCAGGAAGGTAAAGGCGAGCCACCACCAGCCGGCGGGGATGGCATTGGCGTTGCGCCCGCGCTCTGTGAGTTTCAGCAGCGCCCAGCCGTTGAGGAGCGTGGTCATGAGGACCCAAAGGAAAAAGAACGGTGCCGGTCCTGCCAGGCCGGCGATGGCCATGGGGATCAAGGCCAGGATGGGGTAGACCCAGGGGCTTGGGCCGCCCCGGAGATTCGCATCGTTGAAGCCCGCCATGGCCCAGTCGCGGTAGATGAAGGTATCGCTGAAGGCCTCGCCGCGCAGGGAGAGGGACTCCGCGAAGAGCAGGAAGACCAGGTGGACCACAATGAAGCCGACCAGCAGGCCACGCTTGGAGTTCAGCCCCCTCCGCACGGGGGCAGGGAGGACAACGTTGCGCATCCTGGTCAGATTGCCGAAAAGAGCGTCGGTGGAAATGGCGGAATCCTTGTCAGGTCGTTGCACAGTCAGCGGTGGCGCAAAATGTCTCGGTACGGCCACGGGGCAGGGTTCAGGGGCAGCTGGAAGCCCTGAAAATGGGCTTCCACTCCTGTCCAACTCTAATTGACGGGGCCTTGCGGCCAATAATTGTCAGCGTGGATCGAGTTGTCCGAGGCACTGACCTGCGTCATTTATCTAAAGTTGCTGGCAGTTGGCTCCTGGGGCACCATGGGTCAGGCACGAAAATGCCACCCGCCCATGCAGCCAGGGGGAGCGCCAGGCGGGAGTATGCCCACCAATCCCTTGAAAGACACAGGCAACATCCATGAACTTCCCCTTGACCCTTACCGTGTCCGACCGCCACAGCATGGACAGCGAGCTCGATGCTGCCGTCGCAGCCGCCAAGGCCCACGCATTTGACGGCAAGCGTTACGGCATCCTGGTTACCCGGCACGGGGCTGACAAGTTCACGGTCGACCTCAGCGAGACGGTTCCATTCGGCCTCACCCGCGAACACCAGGCCTGGTAGAGCCCTTCAGGCAACCCGGGACATAGTCCGCCGGTTCTAACTGCCGGTGCTGCTGTCCGCCTCGCCGCTTACGCGGTTGCTGCGTTGCTGCAGCCTGTCAATGTGCTTTGACGCCTCCGCCTTGCTCAGGTCTGCGGGAAGTTCTTCTCCTGCCTCGCGGGCAAGGGTATCGAGGTAGCTGCGCTGGGCCGCCGTCATGGGTTCATCCCCGGTAACCCAGTCTTCCGGGTCCCTGTTGAGGCCTGCATTGGGTTCGGGTTCCGGGCTGCCGATTGTTTCCTGGTTGCTGTCGCTCATGGGTACGAGTCTAGGTCGGGGGCCCGACATTCTGCGGGAGCATCTGTGCCGAACGTGGTCATGTGAATAAGTCAGGGAATCCTGGAGACGTTGAGTAGGTGGGAAGAGACCAACGCAACCAGGAGGATGACTCGATGAATACCAAACTCAAAGTGGCTGTGCTCGGGACAGGAATCATGGGGGCTGCCATGGCCCGGAACCTCCTGCGGGCCGGCCACGAGGTTTCGGTGTGGAACCGGGACGCAGCCAAGACGGAACCCTTGGCTTCCGACGGGGCCCGGCGTGCCGCCAACCCTGCCGAAGCAGTTGAGGCGGCCGACGTGGTCCTGACCATGCTCTACGACGCCGCCGCGGTGGAGGAAGTCATCCAGGCCGCCGCCCCCGGGATCCGGCCCGGCACGGCCTGGGTCCAGTCCACCACCGTGGGCGTCCAGGACGTGCCCGTTTTGGCCAAACTGGCTGCCGGGCTTGGCCTGGACCTGGTGGAGGCGCCTGTTTCCGGCACCCGCGCTCCTGCTGAAGCAGGCCAGCTTTTGGTGCTGGCGGCGGCACCTGAGGCGGTTCGCCCGCGCGTGGCGCCGGTCCTTGACGCCATTGGCGCCCGAACCATCTGGACTGGTGATGACCCGTCGAAAGGGTCTGCCGCCCGGCTCAAACTCGTGGTCAACAGCTGGGTTATTGCTGCCTCCAATGCCGCCGGCGAGGTGGTGGGCCTGGCCGAGGCCCTGGGCGTTGATCCGCAGCAGTTCCTCAGCGTGCTCGACGGCGGCGGCCTTGATCTTCCCTACCTGCGCACCAAGATGGGCCTCATCATGGACGGCGGCCTGGAGCCTGCTTCCTTCGCTGTGGACACCGCGCGCAAGGATGCGCACCTCATTGTCGACGCGGCCGCCGAACAGGGCCTGAAACTCGATGGCGCTGAAGCTTACGCGGCCCGGCTGGACAGGGCGGCGGAGCAGGGGCGCACAAAGCAGGACATGGCAGCGGCCTACTACGCTAGCCGATAGCGCCAGCCGGCCCAGGCCGCGCCTGTGGGATAGCGCTTGCCCGTTGACGTAATCCACGTCACCTTCTATATTGGATGAATCGATTCAAGAGCTGACGCTCCGGCCCCAGGCGGGCCGACTGCGGCGCAGACACCAGCCGTGGGCACTGCTGTATCCAGCGGTCCGGTTCCTTGCCAATGAAGACGAAGGACGTAAGCAACATGAGCACCACCCCAACCCGCGTGGTTTCCTCCAGGCCCGCTGCCGGAACCGGTTCGCGGGACCCGAGGAAAGCGGCCCTGAGCGGCTGGATCGGCAGCGCCCTCGAGTACTACGACTTCGCTCTGTACTCGCTGGCTGCCACGCTGATCTTCCCCACCATCTTCTTCCCGGCGGAGAACCCCACCGTGGGGATCATTGCCTCTTTGGCGACGTACGCCGTCGGCTACGTCTCGCGCCCGGTTGGCGCCGTGGTTCTTGGGGCGTACGGTGACCGGCACGGACGCAAGAAGGTTCTCGTCTTCGCCATGCTGCTCATGGGCTTCGCAACCTTTGCCGTCGGGCTCCTGCCCACCTACGGGCAGGTGGGCCTCCTCGCCCCCGCCCTGCTGGTGATCCTCCGCCTCATCCAGGGCTTCGCGGTGGCCGGCGAACTCGGCGGCGCCAGCGCCATGATTGTGGAACACTCACCAGACGCCAGGCGCGGCTTCTTTGCAAGCTTCAGCCTGCAGGGCACCCAGGTGGGTTCGATCCTCGCCACCGCGGTCCTGCTCCCGCTCGCCGCCCTCCTCCCAGCTGACCAGTTCGGCTCCTGGGGCTGGCGCATTCCGTTTCTGCTCAGCGCCGTCGTCATCCTTGCCGGCTACCTCATCCGCCGCCGGGTACAGGAGCCGCCGACGTACGCGGCCCAGTCCGGAACTGCCGAAACCACGCGCCGCTTTCCGCTCGTTGAACTGCTGCGCACCCGGCCCGGAGTCCTGGTCCGCTGCGTCCTCATGACCTTCACCAACGTCATCGGCATGGCCACCCTGATCTTCGGCGTCTCCTTTGCCACCCAGAAGGGCTACGGCAACGGCTTCTCCAGCAGCGAGTTCCTGTGGGTGACGCTGGTGGCCAACATCGCGGCCGTGGTGACCATCCCGCTGTTCGGCGCGCTGTCGGACAGGATCGGCCGGCGGATGCTGATGGCTGCCGGCGGCGTCCTCGGCGGAGTCCTGGTAACGGGCTACCTGTGGGCGATCGAGCAGGGGAGCCTGCCACTGGTGTTCGTCTGCGTGGTCATCGTGCAGGGCATGTTCTTCCAGATGTGGAACGCTACGTTTGCCACGTTCTTCCAGGAGCAGTTCCCCATGCGGATCCGCGTGACCGGCTTCGCGGTGTCGCAGAACATCGGGCTCATGATCGCGTCGTTCTTCCCGAGCATTTTCACGGCGATCGCCCCTCCCGGCTCGGCCAATGTTCCGCTTACCATCGGGCTGACGACGCTCGGCATCTGCCTGGTCTCCGCCGTGGCCGCCCTGATGTCCTCGGACACCAAAGGCACGTCGCTTGAGGATCTCGAAGCGCAGGGCGTGCAGCGCCCGTAGGAGCGGCATTTCGCCGTCGCGCGTCCCACCGGGCGTGCGTCCTACGGCAGCCGGGAGGGCCGCAGCACGCTCGCCTGACCGGCCAGCGCAGGGTCCAGCGGCACCGGGCTGACCAGCACGGCCGGGCCGCGGTGCAGGAGTCCGCCGGACAGGGCCCGGCAGCGGATGCCGCCGCGGCCCCGCATGGCGGGATGTGCACGGGGGGCCAACATTTCGTTCATCCAGCCACACGGCTGGGCATGGCGGCCGCCGTGCAGGGACACCGATGACCCGCCGGATTCCAGCACGAAGTCCTGGCCCAGCAGCGGCGCCAGTTGTACTCCGCGGAGCACCACGTTGCGGCGCGTCAGCAGGGGGTTGAACGGTTCGGCGTCCAGCTCGGCGGCGATGGCCTCGAGGGACTCGACGGCGAACAGCGTCACCGCAGCGTCCATGTGCGCTGCCTTGCCGAAGAACCGGTCGCCAACGATGCCCTTGCCCGCCACTACCTCCACCGTCTCGGCGTCAGTGGTGGGAACGTCGGCGGCGCCATCCCGGGACCGCCCAAAGTAGGCGTGCGCGGGGGAGACCAGCAGGTGCAGAACCCCGACGTCGTAGCGGTAGCTTTCAGCCATACAGCCAGCGTAGGGCAGCCGGCATTGAAATCCGGAGCTCCAGGGGGCCCGACGGCGGAGGCCGGGCCGGCGTCGGACCCCACCGTCACCGAAACCACCACCGCATCACCATGGAGGTCAACCCGGCGACGGCGAACGAGGCATCAGCCGGCAGGCCGCGCAGCAACAGATCGCCGCCGCCACCGCGCCCTTCCTTGAAGGGCTTTAGGGCAGGCTGGACACCAGGTTCAGGCCCCGATATAGGCGGCCAGATGCCGGCCGGTGAGCGTCGCCCGGCCAGCCACCAGGTCAGCAGGCGTGCCCTCGAAAACAATCCTGCCGCCGTCGTGCCCTGCTCCCGGCCCGATGTCGATGATCCAGTCGCCGTGCGCCATCACGGCCTGGTGGTGTTCGATGACGATGACGGACTTGCCCGCATCCACCAGCCGGTCCAGCAGGCCAAGCAGCTGTTCCACGTCCGCCAGGTGCAGGCCTACCGTGGGCTCATCCAGGATGTAGGTGTCCCCGGACTCCGCCATCTGGGTGGCCAGCTTGAGCCGCTGGCGTTCACCGCCGGACAGGGTGGTCAGTGGCTGGCCCAGGGAGATGTAGCCCAGGCCGACGTCGGCCAGGCGTTCGAGGACTTTGTGCGCCGCGGGCGTCCTGGCCTCGCCTTCGGCAAAATACGCCAGCGCCGCGTCCACGGACATGTCCAGGACGTCCGCAATGTTCTGGCCGCCCAGGGTGTACTCGAGGACGGCGGGCTGGAAGCGGCGCCCCTCGCAGTCCTCGCAGGTGGACTCCACGGTGGCCATGACGCCCAGCTCGGTAAAGATCACGCCGGCGCCGTTGCAGGTGGGGCAGGCGCCCTCGGAGTTGGAGCTGAAGAGTGCCGGTTTTACGCCGTTGGCCTTGGCGAAGGCTTTGCGGATGGGCTCCAGCAGCCCGGTGTAGGTGGCCGGATTGCTCCGCCGGGAGCCCTTGATGGCGCCCTGGTCGATGACGATCACGCCTTCCCGCTTTGCCAGCGAGCCGTGGATCAGCGAGCTCTTTCCGGACCCGGCCACGCCCGTCACCACGCAGAGCACGCCGAGCGGCACATCGACGTCCACATCGCGCAGGTTGTTCGTTGAGGCGCCGCGGACCTCGAGCGCGCCGGTGGGTTGCCTGACGGAATCCTTGAGCCGGGCGCGGTCATCCAGGTGGCGGCCGGTGATGGTGCCGCTGGACCGCAGCCCGTCCACGTCGCCCTCGTAGACGATCTCGCCGCCGCCGGTGCCGGCCTTCGGGCCGAGGTCGACGACGTGATCGGCAATGGCGATCATCTCCGGTTTGTGCTCCACCACCAGGACGGTGTTGCCTTTGTCACGCAGCTGAAGCAGGAGGGTGTTCATCCGCTCGATGTCGTGCGGGTGAAGGCCGATGCTGGGCTCGTCGAAAACATAGGTGACATCCGTGAGGGAGGAGCCCAGGTGGCGGATCATCTTGGTCCGCTGCGCTTCTCCGCCAGAGAGGGTGCCGGCGGGGCGGTCCAGCGACAGGTAGCCCAGGCCGATTTCAGCGAACGAATCCAGCAGGTCCCGCAGCCCGGCCAGCAGCGGCCGGACCGAGGGCTCATCCAGTCCCCGGACCCACTGCGCCAGGTCGCTGATCTGCATGGTGCACAGGTCAGCGATGTTTTTCCCGTTGACGCGCGAGTTGAGGACGTCCGGGGTCAGGCGCGTTCCACCGCACTCCGGGCAGGTGGCGAACGTGACGGCGCGCTCCACGAACCTCTTCACGTGCGGCTGCATGGCCTCGACGTCCTTGGAGAGCATGGACTTCTGGATCTTGGGGATGACGCCTTCGAACGTGAGGTTGACGCCCTCCACCTTGATCTTGGTGGGCTCGGCGTACAGCATGGTGTCCAGCTGCTTCGCGGTGAACTTGGCGATCGGTTTGTCCATGGGCAGGCCCATGCCCTCGAACAGCCGGCCGTACCAGCCGTCCATGGAATAGCCGGGTACGGTGAGCGCGCCCTCGGAGAGGGACTTCGAGTCGTCGTACAGCGCCGTCCGGTCGATGTCGCTGATGTTGCCCATGCCTTCGCAGCGCGGGCACATGCCGCCCAGGTAGGTCACTTGGCGGACCACGTTCTTTTCCACCCGGCCGCCCTTCTCCGTGCTCATGATGCCGCTGGCCTTGCGGGTGGGCACGTTGAAGGAGAATGCAGTGGGCGGGCCGACGTAGGGCTTACCCAGGCGGCTGAAGAGGATCCGCAGCATGGCGTTGGCATCGGTGGCCGTGCCTACGGTGGAGCGCGGGTTGGCGCCCATCCGCTCCTGGTCCACGATGATGGCTGTTGTCAGCCCTTCCAGCCGGTCCACGTCGGGGCGGGCCAGGCTGGGCATGAACCCCTGGACGAACGCGCTGTATGTCTCGTTGATCATCCGCTGCGATTCGGCCGCGATGGTCGCGAACACCAGGGAGCTCTTGCCGGAGCCGGACACCCCCGTGAACGCGGTCAGCCGCCGTTTGGGCAGCTCCAGGCTGACGTCCTTGAGGTTGTTTTCGCGGGCGCCCTGGACCCGGATCAGGTCGTGGCTGTCGGCAACATGCTCCCCCGCCTGTGTTGTGCCTGTTCCGGCGCCTGTGCTGGTGTCCGTGCTCAAGGTGTCCCCCTTGTTCGTGGAGCGGCACCGAAGGGAAGGCTGCGCTGCAGCCTCCCTCCGGCGTCGTCCGTTATATACGCGTGCTGTTATATGACTAGGGCTGCTGGTTGATGCGGACGGTGTTGCCGGCAGGATCCCGGAAGGCACAGTCGCGGATACCGTACGGCTGGTCGATGGGTTCCTGGACTACGTCGGCCCCGCTCGCCTCGACCTTGGCGAACGCGGCGTCAACGTCGGGGGAGGAGAGGACGATGGTGGCGTAGGTGCCCTTGGCCATCATTTCAGTGATGGTGCGGCGCTCACTCTCGGTGATGCCCGGGTCCACGGCCGGCGGGTGCAGGACGATGGAAACGTCCTTCTGGCCGGCGGGGCCCACGGTGATCCAGCGCATGGTGCCGCGGCCCACGTCGTTGCGGATTTCGAAGCCGAGCGCGTCGCGGTAGAACGCCAGGGAGGCGTCCGGATCAGTGGCGGGAAGGAAGGTTGAGGAAATGTTGATGTTCATGCCTGTCATGCTAGTAACGCCTCCGCACCCGGCGCTTCTCGATTCCTGACCGGTCTGGTGACCTGTTTGGCCACGCAGGCGGGGATCCCCGCCGTCGAGCTTTGCGCCTCGTTCTTATAGGCGCTGGGAGGCATGCCCACCAGTTCACTGAAGCGGGTACTGAAGGTCCCCAGCGAGGAGCAGCCGACGGCGAAGCACACCTCGGTCACGCTGAGGTCGCCTTTGCGGAGCAGCGCCATGGCCCGTTCAATCCGGCGGGTCATGAGGTAGCTGTACGGGGATTCGCCGTAGGCGAGCTTGAAGCGGCGGCTGAAATGGCCGGCGGACATGTGGATATCCCGGGCAAGGGATTCGACGTCGAGCGGTTGCGCATATTCGCGGTCCATCCGGTCCTTGGCGCGCCTCAGTTGGGTGAGTTCGCGGAGGTAGGGGTCGGAGGCGGGACTGCTGATCACAGCTTTGATCGTGCTACGCCTCGGGGGTCTTGTCCAGACTCCCGGTGGCGGGGTCTCCGGTGGCAAATCGACCTCCCGGAGCGGGGTATGATTATGCCGCTGCCCAGCGTATGAGGTCCTCGCCCGAACAGGGCTCGAGTCAACGCAGAGCTGGATGATGCAGGTTCGAACAGAACGGCATCCGGCGAAACCAAACCTTGAATCACCTTTTAGCCCTGCCCGGATACTGCGCAGGCACCACCTCGGAAGGACGCCATGGGACTGCTGTGGGAAATTGCCGGCTGGGCAGGCGCTGTTGCCATCCTTAGTGCATACCTGGCCGTTTCCATGGGCTGGCTGAAGGCCGGGAAGGGCTTCCAGACGGCGAACCTGTTCGGCTCTGTTGCCTTCATCATCAACGGAACCCTGCATAGTGCATGGCCGTCAGTTGTCACCAACGTGGCCTGGTTCGTGATCTCTGCTGTTGCGCTGGTCCGCATGCGTTCGGAGGAGGCACCCGCCGCTCCGGTTGAGGCCGCCCATGTCCAGTACCCCGGTGTGCCGGACTCCACCGGCCAACTGGCCGTCGTCGAGGCCTTCACGGAGGCCCTCCCCGTTGTTGGGTCCACGCCGGCGCTGGCGGATGGGCCGCGGCTGGCCCTTTAAGGGGACGACGGGCCAGCGCGTTGCCGATGCCCCGGCTTGAACCCGTGACCAGTGTGCGTCCGCTCAGGTCGAACAGCGCACTCATGGCGAGGGCTCCCCGACGGCGTTAGTGGCGGCCAAGTTGGCTATCGCCTGCCGCACCACGGCCAGGTCAAGGTCGCCCAGGCCTTGCGCCACCAGCTCCGCGTACAGCTCGGCGCCGGCGGAAGCCATGGGCGTGGCGGTGCCTGCATTGCCGGCGCTCTCCAGCACGAAGGACAGGTCCTTGTGCATGAACTTCGCCGGCCCGGTGGGCGTGTAGTCCTTTGCCGCCAGGCGGGGTCCCACCAGTTCCAGAACCCTGCTGGCAGCGAGGCCACCGGACAGGACCTCAAAGAGGGCGCTGACGTCCATGCCCGAACGTTCCGCAAGCTCGGCCGCCTCGGCGAGTGCCGCCGTCGTGGTTCCCACGATCAGCTGGTTGCAGGCCTTGGCGAGCGAGCCGGCGCCCAGTTCACCCAGCCGCCGCACGGCGGCGCCCATGGCTTCCAGCACCGGCAGGGCCCGCTGGAAGTCGTCCTCTGACCCGCCGGCCATGATGGCCAGGGTTCCGTTCTTCGCGCCTTCGGTGCCGCCGCTGACCGGAGCGTCGAGCACCGAGGCGTTGCCGCCGCTCGCGTCGGCCACGGCGAGCCCGAATGCCCGTATCCCGACCGGGGACACGCTGCTCATCACCACAAGGAGCGTTCCCGGTGCCGGTGGCGCGGCCCGCCACGCCTCAAAGAGCCCCGCCGCAGCATTCTCGATGAAGGGCAGATCGGGGAGCATGAAGATGATGACGGGTTTGTCGCTCAGGTCTGCGACGTTGGTGACGCCGGTCCCGCCCAGCGCGTCAAGGTCCCGGACGGCAGCGGGGGAGCGGTTCCAGCCCGTGACCTGCCACCCTGCCTTGAGCAGGTTGGCGGCCATCGGAGCTCCCATCAGCCCCAGCCCGACGAACCCGACGGAGGCGTTCGTCACGCGGCGTCCTCCACCAGCACCAGGTCGCGGCCGTTGGTTTCCGGGGTGAAGAACGTGGTGACGAACGAGATTGCCGCCAGGACCAGCGAATAGAGCGCGGGCACCAACCAGGAGTGGTTGGTCGCCGCCAGCAGTGCGACGCCGATCATCGGGGCGAAGCCGCCGGCAAGTACCGCTGACAGTTCGCGGCTGAGGGCCACACCGGTGAAGCGGTGCTGCGAGCCGAAGAGTTCCGGCAGCAGCGCGCACTGCGGACCAAGCATGGCCTGTACACCGAGGGCGATGCCCACCACCATGACCACCCAGACCAGGGCCACATTGCCGAGCGTCACCAGGTAGAAGGCCGGCAACGCGATGACGGCCTGGAAGAGCGCGCCGTAGCGGTACACGGGAACCCGGCCAAAGCGGTCGGACAAGGCACCGAAGGCAACCACCAGCACCGCCGCGAAGCCCGCGGCGATCAGCAGGCCGGTGGGGCCGATGAACTTGTCGCCGGGGAAGACGCCGGCCGGCATGCTGATGAAGGACACCAGGAGTGCCGAGTAGATGGACGAGTTGCCGTTTTCCCCCATCCGGAGTCCGATACCTATCAGCACATTCTTCTTGGAGTGCTTCCAGATCTGGCCCACCGGATTCTTGACCACGGCTTTGTGCTTTTCAAGTTCCTGGAAGACCGGGGTCTCCTTGAGCCGGAGCCGGATAAAGATGGCAATCGCGATCAGGATGATGCTGGCCAGGAACGGAACGCGCCAGAGCCAGCCCTGCAGGACTTGCTTGTCCGCAAGGGCCATAAGGGCAAACGTCCCTGCACCCAGGAGGGTGCCAAGCTGGATGCCCACGAAGGGCAGGGCGGCGAAGAAACCACGACGACGGCGCGGGGCCACCTCCGAGATGAGGGTGGTGGCGCCTGCCTGCTCGGCGCCGGCGCCCAGGCCCTGGAGGATGCGCAGCGTCACCAGGAGCACCGCCCCCAGCATTCCCGCCTGGTCAAACGTGGGCAGGAGGCCGATGGCGCAGCTGGACAGGCCCATCAGGCCGATGGTCAGGATCAGCACCATCTTGCGGCCGAAGCGGTCCCCGATATGGCCGAACACCACACCGCCGAAGGGGCGGGCGGCGAACCCGACGCCGTAGGTGGCGAAGGAGGCGATGACCGCGCCGCTCTCACCCAGTGGGGCGAAGAACAGCGGGCCGAAGATCAGGGCCGAAGCGAGCCCGTAGATGTAGAAGTCGTAGTACTCCAGGGCGGAACCCACGGAGCTGGCAAGTGTTGCCCTTCGCAGCTGGTCCGGATCGACGACGGCGCCGTCCGTGCTGGCCTGCGGTGTTTTAGTACGAGTTGTCACGAGAACTCCCTCTAAGGCACTCCAGGCCCCCGTTGGCCTGGTGGGATAGCGGCAACACCTGTTGTGTCGATCACTATGCTGAACACAATACAGCAAGCTGAACGGCTGGCAACAGTTTTCGGTTTCTTACTTGAGGGTTCTTCGCGCTTAGCCCATGGGGTTGCCCAGGGAATGGGCCAGTTCCTGCAGTTCCTTGACCATCTGGGACCCCTGCTCCGGCGTGTAGGTGGCCTTGAGGGCCGTCACGGACAGGCCCAGGCTGGGGCCGTGGGCTCCCCGGGTTGGGACGGAGACGGCCAGGCACACCACCCCCGTGGTGGATTCCTCATCCTCAAAGGCGAAGCCCTGCTCGCGGATCTGGCTCAGCTGGGCCTTGAGTTCGGCGCCTGTGCGCAGCGACTTGGGCGTGAGGACCGGCAATTCGGCGCCGTCCGGGAACATTTCCTCGATGTCGTGCCAGTTGAGCCGGGCAATCAACGCCTTGCCCACCGCGCACAGGGATACCGGCATCTTGTCGCCGATGTTGGACGTGAGCCGCACCGCGGGATGTCCCTCGTACCGTGCGAGGTAAATGACGTTGGTGCCGTCCAGCATGGCGATCCGTACGGTTTCGCGGGAAAGGACGGAAGCCTGTTCGCAGTAGCGGTAGAACTCCTGCACCTCGTCCATGCGGCCAAGGTAGGCGGCGCCCAGTTCCACCAGCTTGCGGCCCAGGGTGAACTCACCGCCCTGCCTGCTGATCAGGCGTGCCTCCTCCAGTGCCAGCAGGAGGTTCGAGGTGGAGGACTTGGGAATTCCCACTTCGCGCGAAAGGTCACTCAGTGTAAGCCGGCCAGTAGCCGAGGCCGCGAGGGCGTCCAGGACGGCTGCTGCCCTTGTCACTGCAGGCGCCGGCGAGGTGGCTCCCGGTTTTTCGGCTGAAGCGGGGGGGTGGGAATCGGCCATGATTCTCCTTAGGTCGCCAGGGCAGACTTCGCTGAGCGTTCACTCAACTGAACGCTATCCATCATAAAGACCCCGCCGACCCCCACCGCTGCCGTCAGGCCACCGTGCTGCTCAGGGTGCCAACGCCCTCCACCGCGATCTCCACCCGGTCGCCGGGCACCACGGGCACTGCGGTGGCCGGCGCTCCGGTCATCACAACGTCGCCCGGCTCAAGGGTCAGCCATGCCGTGACGTAGACCAGGCAGTCAACCACCGTGGAAGGGAGGTTGAACGTGCCGGAGTTGGCCTTGACGGTGCCGTTGACGCGGACGTCGATGCGCACCTGCTCGGGATCCGGGAGTTCGGTTTCGATCCAGGGGCCCAGGGGTGTGTAGTTGACGCCGGACTTGCCCTGGAAATTCCGCTCGTCCACCGCGTTCTGGTCCACGTTGGTGACGTCATTGACGCAGGTGTAGCCGAAGACGTGCTCCAGGGCGTTCTCCGTGGTCAGGTTTGTGGCTGTCTTGCCGATCACCACGGCGAGTTCACCCTCGGCGTGGACGGTGCCTTGGTCCCTGACGGCGGCGATGGCGTCGCCCGGCCCGGCAATGGTGTGGACGGACTTGTGCCACGCCTGGATGGGCAGGGGGTGGTCATTCAAGGTCCGGTTGTGGCCGATTCCGAGGACGACGGCGGGCGTCACCGGGGCGAGGAACGTGGCCTCGCTGTGTGCGGTGGTGCCGCCGGTGTAGCGGAGAGTTTCCTCAAACGGGTCGATGATGTGCTCCCAAGCGCCGTCGTTTTCAACTGCGTGCTGGGGACCTGCTGTTGTCCGGATCCTGGCGATGCGCATCGGTTCTCCGCCGCGTCTTAGTAGAAGTGAACCGTGTCCACGAGGTGGGGGAGGTCCCCGCCGTCGAGGAACGTGCGGAGATTGCTGCAGAACCGTTCGGTGATGAGGCGGTTTTCGGCGGCGCTGAGGGCCGACGTGTGCGGCGAGACCATGACCTTGGGATGGTTCCACAGCGGACTGTCCTGGGGCAGCGGCTCCACGGCGAAGACGTCCAGGCAGGCGTAGCCCACCTGGCCGTTGTCCAGTGCCTCCAGCAGCGCATCCTCGTCCACCACCGTTCCACGGCCCACGTTGACGAAGGTAGTTCCGGGCTTCATGGCGGCGAACAGTTCGCGGTTGAACAGCTTTTCCGTGTAGGCGGTGCCGGGCAGGGTATTGACGACGGCGTCTGCCGTGGCCAGGAGGGCTGGAAGGCCTGCGTTGTCCACAACCTGGTCGATCCCGTCGATGGGCTCCACGGTCCGCTTGGTACCGCTGACCTTCATGCCCAGCGCCCGGGCGATCCGGGCCGTTTCCAGCCCGATCTCGCCGAGGCCGGTGACTACCAGGTTCGATCCGTTGACCAGCCGGGTGGGCACGCGCAGGTCGGGCCAGACCTTGGCTGCCTGGTCCTGCGCGAGTTCGGCGCTCCGCTTGAAGCCGTTCAGGATTCCCATCGCTGCGAACTCCGCGAGGGGGAGGGCGTGCACTCCGGCTGAGGTGGTGATCTTGAATTTCTGCAGGATGTCCTGGTCAAGCCCTGACGCCTTGACGGCTCCACCGGCTCCGGCCGCCATGGCGTGCACCCACTGCAGCCTTGGGTTCTCCCGGGCGATGCGGGCCAGGCCTTTAGGATTTTCATTGGGGAAGCCGTACAGCACTTCTGCACTGTTGAGCATGGCCCAATAGCGTTCTTCCTGCTCATCCGTCCGTTTAAAGGCGGGATCTCCGGCGTGGTCGGCCGGGAAGCGTTCCGGCGGCAGGAGGTCTGGCTCGTAGAGGACGGTAATGGACGGATCAACGGCGCGGATCTGGTCCACAAGCTCTGCTTCGAGCGGGACGGCGATGGCCACGGTCTTAGTGGAAGTCATGTGTTCACTATAATGGACGACGTCCTGTCAGGTGAACCTTTTGGGTGGAATCTTGGGTCAGGGTTTTGACCCAAGAAGTGGGGCTGGCTGACAGGCTCGGCGTCAGGTTGAGTTACCGACGCACGACTGTGTCAGGAAAGCAGACTTCGGGCCTCACCCTGACGCGTTTCAAGCCGTGTTGCCCAGTTGTTTCGGAGAGAAGGCCACAAACCTGGCCCGGGGTGGCAAGTGCGCAAATGCCCTACGCCTGAAAATGGCTGGGTGATAAGGACCGGATTGCGGAACAGGGAGCGTCGGCGTGATCAGCGCTCACATCTGGTCGAAACCCTCGGCTCGCGGGCTCATAGTGCCGGGGCTGCCGACTCCGCACGATAGCTGCCTCAATCGTCAAGGGTCCAGACAGTTCAGATGGTTTCGGGAACCTAACGCGGTTCCCTGAATGGTCCGCCGGCCCATTAGAGACACCGATTGGCGGCCCGTTAGCATTCGGAATCATTGAAACGGGGCGGTCGTCAAGGTTGTCTCAGGCCAAGGCGTCACACTGCGTCATGTACGGGCTGTATCCGGTTGCCGGCCTTGCTATCGTCAAAGGACAGCGCCATCACCTGGCCAGGTGGCTGGCAACCCCTTGCCGCCCTCGTCGAAGGACCTTCATGAAGCACATGCGACTTTCCGTAATCGGCCTCATCGCAGCTGCAGGACTAGCGCTGTCCGGATGCGGGTCGGCATCCACGAGTCCTTCCAGCTCCGCACCGGCAGGGGGAACGGACACGTCTTTGAGCGACGTGAAGAGTGCAGGCGTGCTCAAGGTCGGCACGGAGGGCACTTACAAACCCTTCTCGTTCCACGCCAATGGCAGCGGCGACCTGACGGGGTACGACGCGGAGATCATTACGGCCGTCGCAGACAAACTTGGCGTGAAGCCGTCGTTCCAGGAGACCCAGTTTGACGCCATCTTTGCCGGACTCGAAGCCAAGAGGTTCGACGTCGTTGCCAACCAGGTTTCGATCACTGACGAACGCAAGGCCAAGTACGATTTCTCCACCCCTTACACCGTGAGCACCGGCGTAATCGTCACCAAGTCCGACAACAACAGCATCAATTCTTTCGATAGCCTCAAGGGCAAAACCACGGCGCAGTCGCTGACGAGCAACTGGTACAAGCTTGCCCAGCAGAGTGGCGCCAACGTCCAGGCCGTTGAAGGCTGGGCGCAGGCCATCACGCTGCTCAAGCAGGGCCGCGTCGATGCGACCATCAACGACAAGCTCACTTATCTGGACCAGCAAAAGACCTCGCACGATGACAGCATCAAGGTTGCCGCCGAGACCACGGACAAGTCGCTGAGTGCCTTCGCCTTCCGCAAGGGCTCAACCACCTTGACCGACGCTGTCAATAAGGCGTTGGCCGAACTGCAGAGCGATGGCACCCTGACAAAGATTTCGCAGAAGTACTTCGACGCCGACGTCACCAAGTAGCGGGATGGGAACCGTCGAAGAACGTAGTGCCAGACCATGACGATCAACTGGGATCTCGTTTGGGGTTCCTTGGGGCCCATTCTGACTGGCGCGATTACTGGCACGATTCCCGTGGCGCTGGCGTCGTTTGGCCTTGGCCTGCTACTCGCCCTGCTGGTCGCCCTTATGCGGCTAAGCCGCAATCCAGCCCTTTCCGCGATTGCGCGGATGTACATTTCAGTCATCCGCGGCACCCCTCTCTTGGTCCAGCTGTTTGTCATCTTCTACGGGCTGCCGTCGATTGGTATCACCATCAGTCCGTGGCCGAGTGCGATCATCGCTTTCTCACTGAACGTGGGGGGCTACGCAGCAGAGGTAATCCGCGCGGCCATTTTGTCCGTTCCCAAAGGACAGTGGGAGGCCGGACACACGATCGGGATGTCACGCCGCCAGTCCCTGGTGCGGATCATCCTGCCGCAGGCCGCGCGGGTGTCAGTCCCGCCCTTGTCCAACACCTTCATCAGCCTGGTCAAAGACACATCGTTGGCTTCACTGATCCTCGTCACCGAACTGTTCCGCCAGGCACAGCAGGTGGCGGCCTTCAGCCAGGAATTCATGCTGCTGTATCTGGAAGCAGCCGTTGTCTATTGGACTATCTGCCTGGTCCTCGCCAGCGGACAGTCCGTACTTGAGAAGAGATTGGACCGCTATGTCGCCCACTGAGTCCAATCTCCCGGACGCTGCCGCCCTCCTGACTGTGCGTGGACTCCGCAAGGCATTTGGCCGGCATGAGGTGCTCAAATCCATCGATATGGACGTACGCCGGGGCGAGGTGGTCACTTTGATCGGGCCGTCCGGTTCGGGTAAGACGACGGTTCTGCGATGCCTAAACGGCCTGGAGGTTCCAGACGGCGGTATCGTCGAGTTCGCCAGCGACCTCACAGTGGATTTTTCCTTGCCGGTACCGAAGAAGCAGCTTTCCGCCATGAGGGACCGCAGCGCAATGGTGTTCCAGCATTACAACCTCTTTCCGCACAAGACCGCCCTCGAAAACGTCATCGAGGGCCCGGTCCAGGTCCAGAAGCGCCCCAAGGCCGAAGCCATTGAAGAGGCCAGGGAACTGCTAGCCAGGGTCGGGCTTGCGGACAAGGAAGCCAGCTATCCCTTCGAGCTCTCCGGCGGCCAGCAGCAGCGTGTCGGCATCGTACGTGCCCTTGCCCTGCGACCGCAACTCCTCCTATTTGACGAGCCAACGTCCGCGTTGGACCCAGAGCTGGTCGGCGACGTCCTGTCGGTCATCAAGGAGTTGGCGGACGAGGGCTGGACCATGGTGGTGGTCACCCACGAACTCGCCTTTGCCCGCGAGGTCGCTGACGAGGTGATCTTCATGGCCGATGGAGTCGTCGTCGAACGCGGTCACCCGGACACGGTGCTGCGCGATCCACGGGAAGAACGCACCCGCCAATTCGTGGACCGGCTGCTGAATCCGTTTTAATCGAGGCGAACGGGGAATCAGCTGGCCCTGGACAGAACGAGATCACGTGATACCCGCCATCTCTAAGGGCCATCCACCCGCGGGCGCCCCTGCTGTGGACGACATCTGTGGATGTGTCTATCTACGCCGGTATTTCCGTTCCGGACGTCCTGCCCGGCCGTACTCGAGGCGTACTGTGGCGCGTCCGGTGTCGGCGAAGTACTCCAGGTACCGCCTGACGCTGACCCGGGATATCCCGAGTGCGTCAGCGCAGTCCGAGGCGGACGTTTCTTTGCCGGTTTCGAGCAGTTCGGCCACGAGGGCAGCGGTTTCGGGGCTGAGGCCTTTAGGCAGGATGTCCATGGCCTCGGTGAGGGGGGCGGACGAGTATCCGAAGATTTTGTTGATGTCTTCCTGCCCGGCAGCGGCAGTGTGGCTTAGTGCTTCGGTTTGGTCCCGGAAGCGTTGGAGCTGGGCTACGAGGTCTTCGTATTCGAAGGGTTTGATGATGTAGTGGACGGCGCCCCCTTCAAGGGCATCGCGAACGCTGTGGGCTTCAGTGGCCGCTGTGATGACGATGACCCCGACCGGGACGCGCTGGGCGCGCCATTCCCTGAGGAGCTCCAGGCCGTTGGCGTCGGGCAGGTGAACATCCAGGAGAATGAGGTCAGGGCGCCATTCTTGGACCGCTTCACGCGCAGACTTTCCGTTGTGCACGGTTCCTACCGCGTGGAAGCCGTCCGTCTGGTTCACAAAGCGGGAGTGTATCCCCGCGACACGGAAGTCATCTTCGACGATGAGGACACTGATCATGGTTGGACCGCCGAGTGGGGGAGGGTTGCCTCAAAGACGGCCCCGGAGTCGTTGCGCACTGTTACTGATCCTTTTCTTTTTGAGCAGACGAGGCGAACCAGCGCGAGACCTACCCCGCGTCCGGCTGCAGGTGCGGGTTTAGTACTGAAACCGCGGGTAAAGATCCGCTGTTCGAGGTCCTCGGGTACTCCAGGGCCCGGATCGCTGACTCTAATGGTGAGCACCGAATTCTTGTCGCTGACGTGTACGAGTACGGTGGCCTCCTCCAGGCCGGCGATCGCGTCGACAGCATTGTCAATGAAGTTTCCGAGCACGGTGATGGCGTCTGCTGCCAGGGATGGCTCCAGCGGGCCAAGCTGCGATTCCTCGTCGAGCCGGAGGGCGATACCAGATTCTTCGGCGAGGCTTATTTTAGCCACGAGCAGCGCGGCTACCGACGAATCCCCGATACGGCGTGCGATCTCACCGTTGATCTCCGCGCGACGGCGGGTCAACGCCCTGATGAAAGATTTCACCTCGGCGAAGTCGCCTAGCTGAAGCATGCCTGACACGGTGTGCAGCTGGTTGTAGAACTCGTGCGTCTGCGCCCGAAGTGTTTCGGTGATGCTTTGATTCGCCGCCAGTTGGCTTTGAAGTTCAGCCAGCTCTGTCCGGTCCCGGAGGGTTGTGACGGTTCCGATAGCCTTGCCACGGCTGCCGACAGTCCTCCGGTTGAGCACCAGCAGCCTGGACCCGCTCACTGCCATTGTCTCCTCGGCGTCTGTGGTGCCGAGGAGCAGGTCACGGACGTTCTCTTCCAGCGGTAACTCCTGCGCGCGTTTGCCGACCGAATCACCCTCCACTCCCAACAGTTCGATGGCGGGTTCGTTGAGCAGGGTGATCCTTCCATCAAGCCCGACACCGATGACCCCTTCCCGGATGCTGTAGAGCAGCGCTTCGCGGTTGTCGGCCAATTCGGCGATTTCCTCAGGTTCCAGCCCCCTGGTGCGACGCCGGATCAGACGGGACAGCAGCCAGGAGCCGGCCAGTCCGAGTGCAGCGCCCATGCCGAGGAAAAACATCAAATCGGGTACCGCTGCGGCCAAGGCGCTTCCGAAAGCGGGGTAGTCTTCGGCCACCAGGGCCAGGCCCATGACCGTCCCGTCCGCTTTCAACACGGGGACGCGGGCTGCGATGGTTTGTCGTCCGCCCAGGGTGAGGTTGCCGGTCCAGGAGCGGCCGAGCGAGCTCTGCCCTGCCGCGACGTCCATCGCGTCGCCAACGGATTCCGGCTCGGAGGAGGCCAGAACGACCCCTTTGGGGTCGGTGACGGCGACGATTGAGGCCCCGGAGAGGGCGCGTGCCTTGTCCACGTCCGGGGCCAGGATGACAGATGCCTGCGCCGCGGAAATATCCTCCCGGACGACGGGTGTGGAGGCGAGGTTTTCTGCAATTGCCAGCATCCGCTGACCGTGCACTTCCACAAAATCCGCGCGTGACTGTGTTACCGACACCATCGTTACCGCCAGCAGGACAATAGTGATCACACCCAGCTGGAGGAGCAGGAACTGCCGGGACAGGCTCAGCCGGCGTCCCGGTGCTAATGCGACCACAAAGACCACAACTTTCATTGATTCGCTAACAGTGACAGCACCTCATGACATGGGTCACGCTTTGATAGTAGCCACGGCACAAAGAGGGTTTGGCATACACGACAAGGAGGTGAGGACCATGATGGCACTTCGGAGCACTGTCCGCGTCATCGCCCTCGCCACCGTCCTTGCCTTGTGCGCCTGCGGAACTTCCACCCCCGAGGCGACTCTGGTGAACCCGACCCGGATGATGGTTCCCAACAGCCCGGGCGGCGGCTATGACATCACTGCAAGGATCGCAGCCCGCGTCATGGAGGATGCGGGCATCGCGGGGCACATGGAAATTTTCAACGTCCCGGGCGAGGGCGGCAGCGTTGCCATCGCCCGGCTGATGAACGAGACCGGAAACCGCAGCCTCGTGATGATGATGGGTCTGGGCGTGGTGGGGTCCAACTACGCCAACGGCTCCCGGATCAAGGTCTCCGACGCCACTCCCGTGGCCAAGCTCCTCGAGGAACCGGAGGGCATCCTCGTCCCGGCGAACTCCCCGTACCGGACAGTGGGGGATCTCGTGGCCGCGTGGAAAGCGGACCCTGGTTCCATCACGGTCGGGGGCGGGTCAGCTGTCGGCGGACCCGATCACTTGTTTCCGATGGAAATGGCCCGCGCTACCGGCATCAGGATCACGGATGTGGACTACCGCTCCTACTCCGGTGGTGGGGAACTGCTGCCGGCTTTGCTGGGCAACAAAATCACTTTTGGAACTTCCGGCATAGCCGAGTACGAGGAGCAAATCACCTCAGGGCAGTTGAGGGTCCTGGCCGTGTCGGGGCAGGAACGGCAGCACGGCGTCGAGGCGCCAACTCTGCGTGAATCCGGCATCGACCTGGCCTTCACCAACTGGCGGGGACTCATGGCCCCGCCGGGACTGACGGATGCAGACCGGAACAGGCTCCTCGGAGCGGTGACTCGGCTTCACGATTCGCCTGGCTGGAGGCAGGCGCTCTTGGACAACGGTTGGAAAGACTCCTTCAGCACAGGGGCAGATTTCGAAACTTTCCTCAGACAGCAGGAAAGCAGGGTGGCGAACACCCTGACCGAGCTCGGCATCCACTAGCCGCTCCAGCACCACTCTTATTCCACGGGATTCCGCCCAGGAAATCCGCACCCATTGCACCAACGACAGGAAATACGCCATGCCCGAAAACACCCCGCGACAACCGACCGAGGGCGACATCGTTGTTGAACTTCGCGCCGTTGAGAAGCACTTCGGTGCTCTTCATGCCCTGCGGAATATCAACCTGCGGGTCAAAAGGGGAGAGGTCGTCGTCGTCCTCGGCCCATCAGGATCCGGCAAATCGACCATGTGCCGCACCATCAACCGCCTTGAAACCATCGACAGCGGGGAGATCCTCGTCGATGGCGCGCCGCAGCCCGCCGAGGGGAAGGAACTGTTCAAGTTCCGGACCGAGGTCGGCATGGTCTTCCAGTCGTTCAATCTGTTTTCCAACCGCACCATCCTGGACAACATCACCCTGGCCCCACGAAAGATCCTCGGCCAGAGCAAGGCCGACGCCGAAGGACGGGCCCGCGATCTGCTCGACATGGTGGGCATTGGCTCCAAAGCCAACTCCTACCCAGCACAACTCTCCGGCGGCCAGTCGCAACGTGCCGCCATCGCCAGGGCCCTGGCCATGAACCCAAAGGTCATCCTCTTCGATGAGCCGACATCGGCTCTTGACCCCGAATCCACCCAGGACGTGCTGGCCACCATGCGCCAGCTGGCCGAAGGCGGCACCACCATGCTCGTCGTAACCCACGAGATGTCCTTCGCAAAGTCATGCGCTGACCGGATCATCTTCATGGCTGACGGCGCCATCATCGAATCGGCCGACCCCGAAACGTTCTTCTCTGCACCCAACAGTGAACGCGCACGCAGCTTCCTCTCCTCCGTCCACTAACCACACCTAGCAAGCGAAGGCACCGACGCCAACGCAAACAATCACAAGGACAATCATGAAAACGATCCGAATCATCGCCCCCCTTGCCATCGCGGCGACCCTCGCCCTGGGGACCACCGGTTGCGGGAGCTCCACCGCTCCCGCGGCCAGCAGCCCGGTCGAGAGTTTCCCGGCCGGAACCACGATGGCAAAGATCCAGCAACGCGGAAAAATCGTTGTCGGAGTCAAATACGACCAGCCCATGTTCGGCGTCAAGAACCCGGTAACCGGTGACATGGAAGGCCTGGACGTGGAGATGGCCAAGCTCCTCGCCAAAGACCTCACCGGCAGCGCAGACAACGTCGAATACGTCGAGGCGGTAACCGCCAACCGTGAGGCATTCCTGCAGCAGGGCAAGGTCGACGCGATCCTCGCCTCGTACGCTGTTACCGATGAGCGGAAGAAGGTGGTCGCTTTCGAGGGCCCCTATCTGGAAAGCGGCGTTTCGACGATGATCCGAAACGACGACTCGTCGATCTCGAATAAAGACGACCTCAACGGCAAGCCTGTCTGCACGACCACGGGAGCCCGGGCAGCCCAGCTTCTGCCCACTCTTGCCCCGCAGGCAAAACTCACCCTGTTCGGCACCTACAGCGAGTGCGCCCAGGCACTGAAGCAGAAGCGTGTCGACGCGGTCGTGACCAACGAATCGCTGCTGTTGGGCCTGATGGACCAGAACAAGGGCGACTTCAAACTCGTCGGCGACTACATGGCCAGCGAGGAATACGCGATCGGGTCAGCCAAGGACGACACCGCCTGGCACGACTACCTGGACGGCTTCCTCAAGAAAATTGAAGACAGCGGCGAGTGGAAGAAGGCTTACGACAACACGATCGGCGCTGTTAAACCTTCTGATGTCACCCCGCCTCACATCACCCTCTGAGGACTGACATGTCGTTCATCTCCGGCTACATCGCAGACTTCAGCAGTGGAGTCATGATCACCCTCGAACTGACCGTACTGGGCTGGGGCGGGGCCCTGGTCCTCGGAACCATCCTGACGGCCATGCGGGTGAGCCCCATCCGCACCCTCAACGCTGCCGCCGCAGCCTACGTCACCGTGTTCCGCAACATACCGTTGCCAGTCCAGATGGTCCTCTTCGTCTTTGGATTGCCGCTTCTTGGCATCCAGTACTCGCTCTTCGCCTCCGCAGCGGTCGTGCTGGTGATCTACACGGCACCGTTTATCAGCGAAACACTCCGCTCAGGCCTGAACACCATTTCCACCGGCGAATTGGAAGCCCTGCGGGCCCTCGGGTTCGGCCCTCGCCCGGCCATGCAACACCTCATCCTGCCCCAAGCATTCGGGACCGTCATCCAGCCACTGGGCAACGTGCTGATCACCATGATCAAGAACACCTCGGTCGCTGCACTGGTCGGCGTCGCCGACCTGACATTCGCCACCAACAAGGCAGCTGTCGATGAAGCCCAACCCTTCCTCATCTTCGGCGGCGCCGCCATCAGCTACCTGGTGATAGGCCTCCTCGTCGGCCGGCTGGTGAGTACTTTGGATCGAAAGGCGGCGTTCAGCCGATGAACACGAAAACACTGTTCGACGCGCCCGGGCCCCGGGCCCGGCGACGCCACACCCTGATCGAAGTCCTCTGCATAGCCCTGCTCGCCCTGGGCCTCTACGGCGCCTACGAAATCCTCGAGGCACACGGAGAGTTCAGCCCCGCCGCCTGGAAACCCTTCACCCAACCCGGCCTGTGGATCCTCCTTGGCCAAGGACTGCTGAACAACCTCAGGGCAGCCGCCGTCGGCATGGCCCTGTCACTGATCTTCGGCGCCTTACTCGCCGTCGGGCTGCTCTCACGGAAGGCGCCGGTCCGCATCGCATGCAGGATCTTCACCGACGTGTTCGCCAGCGTCCCGCTCCTCCTCCTCCTGTACTTCACATCCCTGGTCCTGCCGACCTACGGTTTGAAGCTCTCGGACTTCTGGTTCCTGGTCATCGCACTGACACTGTTCAGCAGCGCAGTCGTGGGGGACCTCCTCCGATCAGGGATCCGCGCCATTCCGTATGGACAGACAGAAGCGGCCGAGGCTCTGGGATTCTCAGGTGCCAAGACCATGCAACTGGTCCTCCTACCGCAGGCACTGCGATCCATGAGCCCGGCCCTGGTCAGCCAGATGGTGATTCTTTTCAAAGGCACAGCACTTGCCTATGTGCTCGGCGGATACATCGAGCTCCTACGCAGCGCCACCGTCATCGGCACCTACTACAGCCGCTCACTCCTGCAGGCCCAAATCGTCGCCGCCGTCGGGTTCATGCTGGTCAACATCGCACTGGGCCTGCTCGCAACCGCGCTGGCCAGCCGTCAACGCAGGCAATCTGCGTCAGAACCCGCACAGGAAAAACTGGAGGCATCAGCAGCACTCAGCACACCGTAACGACGGCGCAAATGTGTGGGACCGTCTTGCGATGGTCCCACCCGGCACCTGAGCCGGCCTGGACGATCTAATCACCGAAGCCTCACTGGGCAGGACCAGGAACCGCAAATGACGACACCAAAACACCACCCACAGGACCGTTCCCCGACAAGGGCAGGTTCCCGTCCCGAACTGGACGAAGCTGCCCCACGAAGGTGAGGTGACCATCAGGCATAACGGCGAAGACATCGCCTCGGGACGCGTAGACATGCTCGCCATCGATGGCAGCATCGGCGTCGCGCTTCGTCCGATAGTGCCGCCAGCGGGGGATGATGGCGTCCAGCGCTTGGGGCACAAACGGGGGAGAGGGTCCCGGCGGCTGCCTGCTCGCGGCGGCGGGCGAGCCAGCCGGCCAAAGGAGATTCGGGCCGGCTCCTGCCGCTGACCGGCAGCTGGCCTTCGGTCCCGTAGAAGGCCAGAACGACAGGCAAGATTCCGGTGACCTGCTGCGGCAACTTGGGGAGCGGGGCCTTGTGCTCAGCCCGGAGGCCAGTTGCCCAGAACACTAAAAGCTGGACTCAGATTCATTGCTACCCCAAATTCGAAGCGCGCGCTGCTGCGGCTCATCCGGAGGGCTCGAGTGCGCCGTTCCGCCGGTCCTTGCTGGACCCGGCTTGGTGGCCACGTCCTTGCTCCCACACGGAGGTCAGTGCCCGAAGGGGATCGACCAAGCCCTCGACGACCCAGGCCGGGGCTTCGGCGAGTAGGGCGTCTTCGAGGGCAAGCTGGGCGGGAATCACCTCGTCCACGAGCGCGGCGCCGGTATCGGTGAGGACGAGCAGGGACGAGCGGCCGTCGGCCGGGTTGGCCGTCCGGCTCAGCAGTCCCCGAGCCTGGAGGGCGTTCAGCCGCATGGTGATCGCGGAGCGCGGGGCAAGCAGCGTCTGGGCGAGTGTCGTTGGGCTCAGAGGTTCGTCCGTACGGCGCAGCGCTGAAAGCACGTCCAGCTCGCCGCGGGTGAGCCCGTAGTCGGCGAGGAAGGCGTCGCTGGCTTCGAGGATGAGGCGGGAAGCGCGCAGCACGCGGTGGATCACCCCGAGGCTGGTGAAGTTCAGGTCCGGGCGCAGCCGTGCCCACTCGCGCTGCATCCGGTCCACGACGTCGCCATGAGCGGGCAGTACGTCTGCGTCCTGGTCCATCCGGCTCCTCCGCGCCCCTGTGGCCGTCACCTCGGTCAACCACAATAGTAGTTCATAACTGTAGTAATCTTGAAGTACTTCATTTCTGTACCACCTCGGAAGGTTAAGATGACGCAGGCCACACCCAGGCGGTCCTGGTGGGCGGCAGTCTTCGACCTGGGCCCCCATGCCGGCGCCCATTGGACCGCCCTGCGCGCAAGCCTGGCGATCTTCGTGCCGCTGGTGGCTTGCTTGGCGTGCGGTGGCGGCGACCTGCTGCTGTATGCGGCGATCGGTGCCTTCACCGCCCTGTACGGCCGACACGAGCCGGCTCGGGTACGCCTAGCCATGCAGGCGCAGGCGGGCGTGGTGCTGGTGGTCGGCGTCGTCGTCGGCGCCCTTGTGGCGACCGTCCCGTTCCGGCTTTGGCTGCTCGTCCCGGTCGCGGCCGCCTGGGCCGGCGTCGCGGTAGTGCTAGCCGAGCTGGGCCGGTGGCATCCGGTCGGAGCTCTCAACCCGGTCTTCGCCCTCACAGCCTCGGCCACGGTCCCGATCGCGCTGAGCACGGTGCCCGCAGCCGCCCTCGCTGCGGCTGGCGCGGCCGTCTTCGCGCTGCTGCTCGCCCTCCCGGGTCGCACCGCCCGCGACGGCGGCGACCCGGTGCGGTATCGGCTGTCGGGGCGCGGCCTGCGGCCGTCCGACCCGGTGGGCCGCCACGCCGCCCGCTATTTGCTCGGTATCGCCGCCGCCGGCCTCGCCGTCGCGACCAGCGGCATCGGCCACCCCTACTGGACCTTCGTCACGGCATCCGTCCCCATGTCAGCACCCGACCTGCACGCCCGCCTCACGCGCGCTGCCCAGCGGGTGATCGGCACCGCCGTCGGCCTCGGCGTCGCAGCCCTCGCGCTGTCCGCCCACCCCAGCAGCTATGCCGCGATCATCGTGATCGCCGTGCTCCAGGCGTGCACCGAGCTGACGACCGGGCGCAACTACAGCCTCGGCCTGGTCTTCTTCACCCCGATGGCCCTTCTACTCGGCGATCTCATGCTGCCAGCCTCGATCGGCACCCTCCTGACTCAGCGCGCCCTCGAGACCGTCATTGGGCTCACCATCGCCCTAGCCGCCACTGTTATCACCCACGAAAGGCGCACTCCTACGAGCCGTACCCCACTGCGCGATCATCTGCTCGACCACGTGTAAAGGCAGCCACGCGGAGGCGAACCTGCCCTCAGCCGCGGGGCTCCTTGGCTGGTCCCTCCTGCCCTACCCGACTTACCCGGCCAGTTCCACCCTGTTCCGACCGGCAGCTTTGGCGGCGTATAGGGCGGCGTCGGCCTCGCCCAGGAGGGCGTTGGCGTCGACCGGGTGCTCGACGCTGAATGAGGAAATCCCGGCACTGAGCCGCAGTTGGCCGGACGAATCACCGGCGTGCACAATCGCCAGGTCGCGGACAGCGTCCAGTGCCCGTTCCATTAGGGCTTTCGCTCTGTCGGCCGACTGCTGGGGCAGCACCAGTAGGAATTCCTCGCCGCCGAACCGGTATACGCCGTCGCTCTTCCGGATGACGCCCAGGAGCGCTGCCGCCACTGCCCGGAGTGCCAGGTCTCCCGCTTGGTGGCCGTAGATGTCGTTGTAGCTCTTGAAATTGTCCACGTCGCACATGGCAACGCTGTACTGTTCCGCGTACCGCTGGCTCCGCAGGCGCAGTTGTTCGAGGTCCTCCGACAGCTTGAGCCGGTTGTGCAATCCCGTCAGCGGGTCGGTCCGCGCCTGCCGTGACAGTACCCGGCGGTAGTGGGCGAGGTCAGCGTGCAGGGTGGTGATACGGCGCGCCACCAGCAGCCGGGCGTGCAGCACAAACGGGTCCAGCGGTTTGGTGACGTAATCGTCGGCGCCGGCCTCCAGCCCGGCCAGTACGTCGTCCCGCGAGCCCTGCGAGGTAAGAAGCACCACGTACGTGTACAGCTCCTGCTCACGGGACCTGATTGCTCTGCACAACGCCAGCCCGTCCATGCCCGGCATCATCCAGTCGGTGACCACCACGTCGGGCAGGTGTTCCAAGTACAGCGCCCACGCTTGGTCGCCGTCCTCGGCCGTGAGGCACTCATGGCCGGCACGTTCGACGGCGGCCCTGGCCACCAGCAGCGATCCCGGGTCGTCGTCGGCGACTAGTACTTTCACGGGGTCACCTCCAGCGCCGCGTTCAGTTCCGCGTCCAGCAGCTGCAGTTGCTCCTCAAGTCGCCGGACCAGCGGGGTCCCTCGGCCGGGCGTTCCGCACCGGCCCAGTCCCTCGAGCTCTGCGCAGATCCCCGCCACGGCGGCGGCCCCGATATTTGCAGCCGACCCCTTCAGCGCGTGCGCGGCCTGCGCTAAATCCGGCCCGTCGCCGTCGTTCACTGCCGCCTGGAGCGCACGCACCCGCGCGGGCAGGTCTCGGCGGAAGGCGGCCACCGCCTCGGGCAGCAGGCCTTGGCCGTCCTCCGGCCCCAGCTCCCGCAGCATGGCGATCCGGTCCTGGTCCAGGGCGCGCGGGGCCGCAGGGCCCGCAGTCGTGGCGGCACCTGTGACAGCCAGGGGCTGGGGGACAGGCACGGTCGCGGCCGCTGCCTGAGGCTCCGGGATCCAGCGGACGAGCGTGGCCTGCAGCGCGGCGGCGTCGACGGGCTTGGCGAGGTAGTCGTCCATGCCGGCGGCCAGGCACCGTTCCCGGTCACCGTCCAAGGCTCCGGCGGTCATCGCGATGATCGGCAGACGGGGATGCCTGCCGTCCCGCTGCCGGATCCGGCGCGTGGCCTCGAACCCATCCATCACGGGCATGTGGCAGTCCATCAGCACGGCCGCGTAGCGGGAACCGGCGGTGGCGGACAGGGCCTCGGCACCGTTGGACACCACGTCCACCGCATATCCCAGCCTGCTGACGGTGGCGCGCGCCACTAACTGGTTCACCTCGTTGTCCTCCACCACCAGGATCCGGCCCCGCGACGGCCCGTCCGGTGCGGGAGCCACCTGGGCGGTTGAGGACGCCAGACCTGAAGGTTCGTGCGTGGACATCAGCCGGACCAGGCGGTTGTAGAACTCGGAGCTCCGGACCGGCTTCATGAGCCATTCGCGGACGCCGGCCTGGCTGATCTCGGCGGCATTGACCTGCATGGTGGACGTGAGCATGATCAGTTCGATGTCCGCCAGCCCGGCATCGGCTTTGATGCTCCGCGCCAGCTCCAGCCCGTCTATATCCGGCATGCAGAAGTCCAGGACGGCGAGGTCGAAAGGTTCCCCGGCAGCCTCCGCCTCCCGGGCCCGGGCCAGCGCCGAGGCAGCATCGGGGACCGCTTCGGGCTGGAGCCGCCAGCCGCGCAGCTGGGATTCGAGCACCAGCCTGTTGGTGGCATTGTCGTCCACTACCAGCACCCGCAGGCCGCTGAGGAAGCCTGCCGCCGGAACCGGGTCCGTGGACGGCGGCGCCACAGAGAGCGGCAGCCGGAGCCAGAAGGTGCTGCCCATCCCGGGGACACTGTCGAGGCCGATTTCGCCCTCCATTGCGTCCGTCAGCCGGCTGCAGATGGCCAGGCCCAGCCCGGTGCCGCCGTACCGCCGGGTGGTGGAGGCGTCGGCTTGGGAAAAGGACTGGAAAAGCCTCCCGTGCTGGGAGGGGTCAATGCCGATGCCGGTGTCACGCACCTCGAAGAACACTGCGGCGGTGCTGCCGGCTGCGGCGGCGGGGTTCTCCGTCTTGACCCGGATGGATACCTCGCCTGAGGCCGTGAACTTCACCGCATTTGACGCCAGGTTCAGGAGGACCTGCCTGATCCGGCCTGAGTCGCCCACCAGCCGCGCTGGCACCCCGTGTTCGCAGTAGGCGATCAGTTCCAGGTTCTTGGCCTGCGCCGGTTCCGCCAGGAGCCCGGCCACTTCCTCCACCAGGACGCGCGGGTCGAAGGGGCGCACATCCAGGTCCACCTTGCCGGCCTCCAGCTTGGAGAAGTCAAGAATGTCGTTGATCAGGGCCAGCAGTGCCTCGCCGGCGCCCTTGACGCCGTCCGCGTACTGCTTCTGCGTCGGGTTAAGCGGGGTCTCCAGCAACAGCGCGGTCAGCCCCACCACACCGTTCATGGGGGTGCGGATTTCATGGCTCATGGTGGCCAGGAACTCCGACTTCAACCGGCTGGACTCCATGGCGGCTTCGCGCGCCGCCTCCAGTTCCTTGGTGCGGACGGCCACCTCATCCTCCAGCCCGGTGGTCAGGGTCATGTTCTCCAGGATGATCAGCACCTGCCGGACCATCACGAATACCAGGACGGCCGCGCCCACCACCAGCATGAAGGGGTTCAGTTCCGACAGGTGGGGGCCGGCGAATATCAGCACCGCCACCAGCAGCGGCGTGTACGGCAGCAGCTCCAGCGCCAGGGTGTAGCCCGTCCGGTCGGGCCCGGCGCCTTCCTGGTACGGTGCCAGCGGCGCGAGGGCCACCAGGAGGAAGGCGACGATCCAGCCCAACGCGAGGGGAGAGCCTGTGGTGCCCGTGACGCCGTCGAACGTTAACCGCACGTAGGTGCTGTCCGTCACGGCCAGTACCAGCAGCCCGCCCCCGAAGCACAGCCATGGCAGCCGTTCGCCCGACTGCCGGCGCATGGCCAGGACCAGGACAAGGGAGGTGATCACCAGGTCCACCACGGGGTAGCCCATCCCGGTGAGCCGGACCAGCGGATCCCCTTGGGCATCGAACGCGGCGCCCAGTACCGTGTACCAGCTGACCACCAGGACGGAGCCGGCGATCACTGCCGCGTCCATCACCGCCCGGTACAGCGCCACATGGCTGCCGCCGCGCCGCCTGAACGCAAACAGGGCGACGACGGCGGGCACCGAGTATCCGAGGAACAAGGCGTCCGCCAGGGAGGGGAACGGGTAGACATGGTTATTGGCCAGGCCGAAGTAGGCGTAGACGGCCTGTCCGGCAGCCCAAATGAAGGCCGCCGCCGACATAAAAGTCCAGGCCCTGGCATTGGCGCCTCCTTTGCGCGCCGCCCGGGCACAGCTCACGCCAGCCAGCAGCGACGCTGCCAGAATCACGAAGTCACCGGTCACCAGCGCAGCCGGAGTTCCGCTGTTGACCCCGAGAAAGAGGCCGAGCGCGGCCAGACCGATGACTGTCAGCACGGCCATCCACTTCACGGGCGCTGTGTTTCGGCTGCCGGCGGGCCGGCCCTGCAGGAGACCAGTCTGAGACACGCGTAACCCTCCCCATAGCTGCGCCCTGAACCCAAGGACGCCCGGAAAAACCGGGCGCTTGAGCCCACCCGAGACCTGGGTGGAGACGCAGTTTCATGATAGGCCCCACCAAGGCGAAAGGGCCGGGATCCGGTCCAGCCCGTCCCGCCCCCTTCGGGTGTGGCCTACCAAATGGCAAGGGACCACGTAGTCCAAGCAAGGGCGCAGCTGCTCTGACTTCCGGACTTCGGGAAAACCACCAAGGATGACGGCCGGAACAGCGCCTTTTGCGGGCACGCCACCGCCTGCTTTAAAAGTCCGATAATTGCGATCCTGTCAGCGTCTGCAAGGCAGATCGCTGGTTTGTGGCAATTGATCCATAGATCGCCGGCGCAGTCGTGGCTTCGCTACAAAATGACCGTAGACAGGGCTCTGTAGCCTTCTTCGAAGGACCCGACCACCATCCACAGGAGGAAGCATGAGCCACCAAAAAACCTCGACCTCGGCACCGCGCCGCCCGGCCCAGAACAGCCCCCGCACCCCGCGTCCATTGTGGGATGCGCAGTCGCTGGCCCTTATCTCCGTGTTCGCCGCGTTGGTCGCAGCCTCGGCGATCGTCCCAGGCATTCCCGTCGGCGGCTTCGGGGTGCCTATCACGCTGCAGACCCTCGCCATCATGGTGACAGGCCTCGTCCTGGGCGGATCACGTGCCGCCGCAGCGGTGGCACTCTACCTACTCCTTGCGTTCGCCGGGCTGCCCATCTTCTCGGGCGGCCGGGCTGGCCTGGCCGTCCTCGCCGGCGGATCCGCCGGATACATCGTGGGGTTCCTCTTCGCCGCTCTGCTCGTTGGCATTGCCGCCGAGCAAATTATCCGGCGCCTCCCCGCCAAGCGGCGTGGCCTTTGGTTCTTCCTCGCCGCGGTCGTGGTCACCGTGGTCGCATCGCACCTGCTCGGCGTGCTCGGCATGATGGTCAACCTCAAGTTGTCATGGCAGGCTGCCTTCACCAGTGACCTCATCTTCTACCCGGGCGATATCCTGAAGGACGCCGTGGCATCCGCTGCCGCGGTGGCCGCTCACAGGGCCTTCCCTGACATCCTCGTGCGACGCGTGAAGTAAGCGAGGCCGGAGCATGGCTATGAGGATCTTCGGGAAAACCGTAGACGACCAAACCCGCTGCATTCACTATCACACCGACGTCGATGTGATAGCCATAAAGTTCAAGTGCTGTCTTCGGTACTATCCCTGCCATCTCTGTCACGAGGAGGAGGCAGGCCACCCGGCCCAAACATGGCCACGGAACGAGTGGGCAGAGCCAGCAGTTCTGTGCGGAGTATGCAAACGCGAGATGTCCATCCACGCTTATCTGGCAACCACCTCCTGCCCTAACTGCGCCGCTCGTCTGAACGAACGGTGTGCCGCCCACGCACGTTTTTACTTTCAGACCTGAAGGGAACCTCTCCAATGATTCCCCGCGAAGGACGACGCCAGCGCACAGCGGCTTTGCAGTGGCACCCCCGGCATGGCGGCAGTGTGCCTGCCTTAGCGCAGCCAAACCACAAGAGCTCTTGCCTCCATTTGCGCCTGAAAAGAAGCATACGGGTTGCCTTTGAGAAGCTCTACGGGACTGCGTCCACGAGTCGCCTAATCTGCTTCTGCTCGTTCTGCTGCAAAGCCGATATCGACCTTATGTAAAGCTGCTGGGGAGAAGGGGCAGGGAGATCCCTCCGCGGCCGGTCAGGAAAGGTTGTGGATTGCCCCTGCCCAGCGCGGACCGGAGACGGCCCGGCGGACCGCCCGGGCGCGGGTGTGAAAGTCGATCCTGGGGACCCGCAGGGAGTCGGCGGCTGGAGCGCCCGGGTCAGCGTGAGCTCGCTGCTCAATCTCATTGATGGTTGTTGTGCAGCGGTCGGTGATCAGTCCCATGCCGGCGTATTCGCGGACGGCGGCGATGCCTGCCACGGCGCCGGTCTTGGTGGTAAAGGGCCTGGACACGGCCATGACGGTGCCGTCCGGTGCTGTCAGGCGGAACCTGAAGGCTGATTCTGCGTCGATAAACAGTTCGAACATTCCTGCCATTGCGATCCTTTCGGTCTGCGGGACCCTTGAGGCTGCGTCTTTGCCGCCAGCAGGCGCGAGGCATCGTTGCCTGCGCGTTTCGTGGTGTATCCCGCTCCAAATTTTCATCAATTCAGCATGCGTTCCCCGAGTCTTCCGCAGGGACGCCTGCCGGCGCAAGGCTTTGCCTGGCATCCGGCCGAAGTGATCCGCGGCTCTCGAGTCCGGTCAAGCCACTTCTCCGCGGAGTTCGCGACTTGCCATCGGTGCCCTCCCGGTTGTCAACATACGTTGACTACTTCCCTGCTGTCAACTAACGTTGACGCATGGAGGTGGAACGGATGAAAACACTGGTTGCAGCCATGGACGGCAAGGGACCGGCCGAGGCCCTGCAGGCCGTGGCCGAGCTGCAAAAGGAAGTTGGGCGGACGGAAGCGTCCCTGGTCAGAAAAGCCCGGCAAGCCGGCCTCTCCTGGGAAGCGATCGCACTGTGCCTGGGCGTGAGCAAACAAGCCGTCCATCGTAAGTATGGCAAGCGATAAGAGCTCACTCTGGATCTCGCGGAGCAGACGCAACAGCGGGTCGAGCACTCCCTGTCTGAAGCCGCAAGCTAGTTGGCTGATAGCCGACGTTCTGTAAAGCTGTCGCCTAACTGCACCGGCAGCGTGCCGCAGGCATGTCGAAGTCTGCCCAGCAATCCCTGGCACCTTTCCTACGTTTTGCCTGAGCTCCTTCCTGTGCACAGTTACATACTTCGGCTGCGGAACAACCAGCGCGCCACTTTCCTGAGGCCATCTATTGATCGTGGAAGGCACCTTCCGTTTGGCGTCAACTTCCGGATTCCTCGTCTGCCGGGTCCCGGACCCGTGCTCACTGCGGCGAGGATCGAGTACAAGGTACTCGGGCGCTTCCACCCGCAGTGCCTTGTACTGGTATCTGTACTAAACCTGCCCGAATACGGCTGGGGACGCCGCCGCTGCAGAGGCAAGTCAGCTTGAAGGAGAACGGTCAGAATGGGCCCTCGCGAAGCGCAATCCCCCGACTTCCGAGTCGGAGAGCCCGTCTACGAGCCGACGCAGTACGAAGCCGGAGGGCGGTTGAGGCCGCGCCCATGGCCTGTTGGCCCTACTGAGAGCTACGGGAAAGTGGACTTTGATGACGGCGAGGGAAAGGCTGTCCTCACCATCTACGTACAGCACGGACCCGAAGAAGGTTACGTCCTGCACATCGAGCAACTAGCCGCGCCGCTGCGGGTGGATGGTACGCTTCTTCGCCTGAGCCCGGCGCCGCACGTTGCCAGGGACACTGCGGACATCCGCCGGATCACCGCTGCCCGTACGGCTGCCGCGAGGGCCGAAGCCGAGCTAGACGCCGCCGTCAGCGCCGCTCGCGCGAACGGAGACTCCTGGGAGTCTATCGGCGCAGTCCTCGGCATGTCCGCTCGAACTGCGCGGGAGCGATTCGGCCACACACCGCGGCGACCGCGAAATCGGCCGTCGACGAGGTGACGAGCGTTCGCTGGATTGCCGACCTGCAGGAGGACCAGTTGCGCGACCGATGGTGGGTATCGGACTCTTAGGCTACCGCCCGCGAAGCTTCGGTGAGAAGGCCCCTAACGAAACCCGGGGTTAGGTGACACGGCCAGGTTAAATACGTCCTTAAGCATCGCCAGTGCCGCCCCTTTCGGGCTGGAGCGGCCGCCCTGCACGGTGATGTCCCCGGCCTCCGGGCAGGAGAAGACCATCGCCTTCTCCGGGCCAGCAAGAGAGTAAAGCGGGTCAGCCGGTGCCACTGCTTCCAAGCGCACCGTCACCACCATCGGCCGGTCCAGCGATGCGCCTGCGACGGCGCGGAGGCGCAGCCCCTTCCGGGCCGCGGCCAACGCCCTGATGGACGTGGAGGAGTCGATCGGCTCCGTCTTCACCGTAATCCGGGAGACATCCCAGTCCCACAGCAGCCCGGAAATCAACCGGACCTTCGTGGCCGCATCCGAGCCGGACAGGTCCGCGGACGGGTCTGCCTCGGCGATGTCTCGGCGTTGCGCCTCCAACACCGCTGACTCCAACGAGGCTCCGCGGGAGAGCTGGTCCAGGACGAAGTTCGACGTGCCGTTGGGGCAGGCCCGCAGTGCGTTGCAGCCCATTCCACGCAATGCCACGCGGGCCAGGTCGGCGGTGGGAAGCGCAGCGCCGGTGGCCCCGGAAATGCGGATGCGGCTCCGGCCTTCCTCCGCAGCACGTTCAAGTGCGCGCCACTGGCTGAGGACGTGGCTCTTGGTTGCTGTCACCACATCCACCCCACTCCGCAGGGCTGCAACCGCCTCCCGCAGGACACGCCCATGAGCCTCGGGCGAGGAGGGCAGGGCCTGGACCAGGACAGCGGCGCCGGCCCGGTCCAGCGTCTCCTCAATGCGCCCGATCGGCTCCCACAAGAAACGCTCCGGCACCTCGTTGGCGGGCGCAAGGAAAACTTCAGTTCCGCGACCCCGGACGGCAGCTATCTGCAACAACGCATCGTGTTCCCGGACAGCATCGACAAAGGCCTGCCCCACAGCACCGAAGCCGGACAGAACCAGCCGCACGGGTTCCACCAAGCGCCCCTACTTCTTCGTCATCCGGTACCGCTCGATCTGCCGCAGCCGCCGCAGGAGGCTGTCGCGCCGCGGGTGCGGAACGGCGTCGGCCTCTTCTGCGGTGAGGTCGATGTGTTTGGTGCCGTACTGCCAGAGGAGCAGATCGTCCAGGAGCCTGTCAGGGCCGGGGGAGTAGCGGTGGTCCAGGGCCCGGCGGACCTCGGTGATCCGGTTGGCGCTGAGCAGCCCGGCCAGCTGCATGGTCTGGTTGAGCCCGTGCGCGGCGAGCAGCTCGGCGGCCCAGCCCCAGTCGTCGTCCACCTTGCGGTCCACATGCGGGAGCAGCGTGCGCCAGACGTCGCGGATGCGGTTGGGCGTGAGCGGGGCGGCTCCCTCGCCGTCCATGTCCCAAAAGCTGCGGACCTCCTCGTAGCTTTCGTGCAGGTCCGAGAAGGCAGTTTCCACAGTCTCCAGCATGGCCGCGGTGGCGGTAAACTGCCGGTCGAAGTGCGGCGTCCACGCGCGGGGGTCCTCTGCCTTGAACCGGATGTCGTGCTCGATCTCGCTCCACGCGTGCGCAAAAATGGTGCGGATCTGACACTCGAAGAAGTAGCTGCCGTTCGGCTGCAGGTCCGGGTTGAAGACCTGCTGGTACTCCTTGACGGCCTCATTCTGGATGGTCCGCAGGATCAGGTGGCGGCTGGAATACCCGTAGGTGCCGGACTCGATGGAACCAATGTCCTTTTCCCTGTCGCCGCGGCAGTCGAAAAGCTGCCGCTGGCGCTTGATGATGTTGGCCACGGCGGCATTCTCGGCCGGCAGCTTGGTGATGACGCGGATGCCCACCATGTCGTTGAGGGTGCGGAACGGGTCCGGAAACTTCAGGAGCCTCCGGCCGCCCGGCTCAAGCGGCTCCTCGGTGCGCGAGATCTTCTCCTTGAAGGATTCCACCGTCTTGGTCCGGCCCGTGACAAACAGCGGCGTGACCTCGCTGTCCTTCAGCATGTCCCGCAGGACCAGCAAGACATCCCGGGTAACCAGCTTCAGGGCAGGCCGGACGCGCTCATAGATCTCCACGTTGTGCTGCACCGACTCACGCAGCGGCTCGTCCAGGCTTTCCCAGTTACTCGGCATAACCCCAGCTTACGGCCGGGGTCCGACAGAACGACGGCGTGGCGGGGCCAGCCTCCGGAGGTGCGTTTCGCCGCTGCCCCGCCGCCAAGTCCCACGGCCGGGGCAGGACGGGGGACGGGAAAGGGGGTACCGAAGGGGGCACCCAAGTGTTGACACGCCGTACAGGCAGACCTAGATTTCTTCCCATCGTTGGGGGAGCAGCGGCCGAAGGGCCGCCGGTACCGGTCTGGTCGCCGTGAAGGCACACGACATCTTGTATCCCACGGCGTGAGCGGAAACGCGCAAGCGGGACTGCCCGGCGCCTGCACCCTCCAGGACTTCCCCATGAACAACCTGACGAAGGCGCGCCGCATTGCCGCGGCGGCAATGGCGCTGATGACGGCCTGCGCAGCCGGGATCACCTCAGCACAGGCGGCACCCCAAGGCGACCCGGCACCCCAGGGCGAGCCGGCGCGCTATGGGCCCGGCGCTCCGGGAAGCGGTGATCCCTACTTCCCTTCCGCGGGCAATGGCGGGTACGACGTCCTGCACTATGACCTCGACCTCCGCTACTCGCCGCCGTCGGACCCGGCCGTGCCCGCCGGGAAGCTCACGGCGGAGGCAACCATCACCCTCCGCGCCACCCAGAACCTGGACGCCCTCAACTTCGACCTCCGCGGACTCGCGGTGACCGCGGTGGACGTGGACGGCAAGGACGTCAACCACGGTGCAGGCCCCTCTGACTGGACGCAGGTGCAGGACGATGCCAGCCGCACTTGGGAGCTCACCGTGGGCCTGAGGCCGAAACTGAAGGCAGGCCAGAAGGCCGCCATCACCATCGACTACGGCGGCACCACCGGGCGGCCGGAAGACACCACGGGGGCGCTGTACGGATGGGTGACCACCGCTGACGGGGCCATGGTGGTCAGCGAGCCCGACGGTGCGCCCACCTGGTATCCGGTAAATGACGACCCCGAGGACAAAGCCACGTACTCCTTCCACATCACCGTCCCGGAAGGAAAAACCGCGGTGGCCAACGGCCTGCCCGGCGGCAAACCGGAAACCAAGGCCGGCTGGACAACGTGGACCTGGGAAGCGCGGGATCCGATGGCCAGCTACCTGGCCACGGCAAGCATCGGTGACTTCACCCTGTCCTACGGCAAAGGACCTCACGGCCTGCCGATCATTAACGCGGTGGACCGCGGCGTGACCGGCCCGGCGCTGGAGAAAACCAACGCGGCCCTCGCGCTGCAGCCGCAGATGATCGCATTCCTGTCGGACCTGTTCGGGCCTTACCCGTTCGAGGCTTTCGGCGCGATCGTGGACGATGATTCGGTGGACTACGCGCTGGAAACGCAAACCCGGCCGGTCTACTCGGAGGTTGCGGACGAGGACACTGTTGTCCACGAACTGGGGCACCAGTGGTTCGGCAACAGCGTCAGTCCGGCGGACTGGAAGGACATCTGGCTCAACGAGGGCTGGGCAACCTACATTCAGTGGCTGTGGGCCGAGCACCAGGGCAAGTCGACAGTGGCGAAGCAGTTCACGGACACGGTGGCGGACCTGGACAGCAAGAACCTCTGGGGACTGAACATCGCGGACCCCGGACGGGACAACCTGTTCGCGGAGCAGGTTTACCACCGCGGCGCCGCCGCACTCCATGCCCTTCGCGCCAAGATCGGGGACCAGGCGTTCTTCGCGGGTGCCAAGGAATGGCTGGACCGCTACAGCAACTCCTCGGCAACAACGGAAGATTTTGAAAACGTGATGGAGGAGGCCTCCGGCCGGCAGCTTGACGCGTTCTTCAATGACTGGCTGCGGGAAGGTGACCGGCCGGCGATGCCTTAGTGGAGCCGCGCACCACCAGCGACGTCTCCAGGGTGACGCCACCGGGCCCCAGGGACTTGCCCTCCATCAGCCGGCGCAGCTGCTCCCCGGCCTTCTGTCCCAGGGCGGTGGCAGGCAGGTGCACACTGGTCAGGCCGGGATTGCTCGTGGCCGAATAGGGCAGGTCGTCGAACCCGGCCACCGCCAGCTCCTCCGGGATCCGGACCCCTGCCACCCGCGCCTCCTGCAGCACGCCGTAGGCGTGCGTGTCGGTGGCGCAGGCGACGGCGGTTACGCCGGCGCGCTGCCAGTCCGGCCAGGCCCAGGCGAACGAGGCCGCCGCGGCGCCCACGTCGATGGTGGTGCTGATAATGCGCTTGGGACTTACTGTGATGCCTCGGGAGGCAGCCTCCTCCAGGAACGCGGCGCGCCGGACCGCGAAGGTTTCGGTGCCGGTCACGCTGTCCACATAGGCGGCTTCCTTGTGCCCGGCGTCAGCCAGGTGCGCCGCGAGCTGGCGTGCCCCGCTGGCCACGTCCAGGTTTACGGACGGTGCGTAGGATTCCAGCCCCGGCGCATCAAGCAGGACAAGGGGCGACGGCGACGCCAGGTCTTCGAGGAATCCGGCGTTGGGTGCATCCACCAGCAGCCCCGCGGGCCGCAGGGACATCAGCCGCCGGACGTCGTCGGCCTCCGGAAACTCACCGGCCTCGGTGACGGAAAGCAGCAGCTGGTACTGCGGGCCCAGCGATTCCCGCACGCCGGCGATCACCTTGGCGAAGAACGGGTTGGAGATGTCCGGCGCCACCAGGATCACGATCGAGCTGACGCCCTTGGCCAGGGAGCTGCCGATCCCGTCCACCACGTAGCCGAGCTCGGCGATGGCCTCCCGCACCCGGGCAATGTTGTCCTTGGCCACGCGGCCCGCGGTCTTCCCGTTGGCCACCAGCGATACGGTGGCCACCGAAACGCCGGCCCGTGCGGCCACCATCGCCGCCGTCACCCGCCGCGGCCGCTGCGGCACCTGCTCCCCGGAATCCATACTTTGATCGTAGTAGGCCCCGGGGCCACGCCGTTCCGGCTGCGAAGTGACGGCGGACCCGCACGCGCCCGGCTTCCGGCCCAATCAAGGCATCAAGCGTTTGACGTGCGGCGATGTGCACCGGACGTTAAGCGTTTGACGTAGACCACAAAACCCTGCCATGATCACTCCCGGAATACTGAAACCCCTGCCTTCCCGGCAGGCCCCAATGACGTGGAGCACCATCGTGGAACCCAATCCCCAAAAGAGTCAGCCCGAACCCAGGAAGATCATCCTGGACTGCGATCCCGGCCACGATGACGCCGTGGCCCTCCTGCTCGCACACGGCAACCCGGACATCGAACTGCTGGCCGTCACCACGGTGGTAGGCAACCAGACCCTCGAAAAAGTCACCCGCAACGCCCTGGCCGTCGGCACCATCACCGGCATCACCGGCGTCCCCTTCGCCGCCGGCTGCCCCCGCCCACTGGTCCGCAGCATCGAAACCGCACCGGACATCCACGGCGAGTCGGGGATGGACGGCCCCGCCCTTCCCCAGTCCACCATCGAACTGGACCCGCGCCACGCCGTCGACCTCATCATCGACACCGTCATGGCGCACGAGCCCGGCACCGTCACGCTCGTCCCCACCGCAGGCCTAACCAACATCGCCATGGCTGCCCGCAAGGAACCGCGCATCGTGGAACGCGTCAAGGAAGTGGTCCTCATGGGCGGCGGCTACCATGTGGGCAACTGGAGCGCCGTGGCCGAGTTCAACATCATCATCGACCCCGAGGCCGCGCACATCGTTTTCAACGAGAAATGGCCCGTGGTCATGGTGGGCCTGGACCTCACCCACCAGGCCCTGGCCACCCCGGACGTGGTGGAAAGGATCGCCGCCATAGGCACCGGCCCCGCGAAGTTCGTCACCGAGTTGATGGACTTCTTCGCCCACACCTACAAGGACGCCCAGGGCTTCGACTACCCGCCCGTCCACGACCCCTGCGCCGTGGCCTACGTGATCGATCCCAGCATCGTGAGCACCCGCAAGGTGCCCGTGAACATCGAATTGCAGGGCACCCTGACCCTCGGCATGACCGTGGCCGACTTCCGCGCCCCCGCGCCTGACGACTGCCACACCAGCGTTGCCGTGGACCTGGATCATGCACGGTTCTGGGAGCTGGTCACCGACGCGCTGGTCCGCATTGGCGAGCCGGGCAGCAATGCCAAAGCGGACGACGGCGGCAGGCACCAAGGTGCAGGCCTCACCCAGGGCAACGCGTCCGACGTCGAACTTAACGACGGCGCCGCCCTCACCACCGGAGGGGTCAAGTAAATGGCCACCGCAACCCTGACTGAAACCAAGACCGGCCGCGGCAACATCGCCGCCCTTATGACCGCACTGCTGGCTGCCTGCGTGGCGTTCCAGCTCAACGCCTCCATGCTCAGCCCCGCCCTGGTGACCATGGGCCAGGAGCTCAAGGCGGACCAGGCACTGATCGGACTCTCCCAAACCTGGTTCTTCACCGCGGCCGCCTTGTTCTCCCTGTTCCTGCCGCGCCTGAGCGACATCATTGGCCGCAAGAAGGTCCTGGTGGGCATGATGCTGCTCATGGCCGTGGGCTCCGTCATCGCGGCGCTCGCCCCGGACATCACGTGGCTCTTCGTGGGCCGCATCATCCAGGGCATCAGCGGACCCACCGTCCCGCTCTGCCTGATCATGTTGCGCTCCGCCGTCAGCAACCCCCGCAAGTACGGGACACTGATGGGCCTCATTACTGCCGTCAACGGCGGCGTTGCCGGCGTCGACTCCTTCGTGGGCGGCTACTTCGCCGAGCACTTCGGCTTCCGCAGCATCTTCTGGCTGATGGTGGTCCTGGCCCTCGCGGCCACCGCCCTCATCATGTTCCTGGCCACCGAGAGCAAGCCCGCCGCCGGAACCCGGATGGACTGGCTGGGCGTGTTCTTCATCGTCGTCGCCGTCGGCGCGCTGCTGACCGCCCTGAACGAGGCCGCCAAACTGGTGGCCGGCTTCTCCGCCGGCACCCTGATGCTGAGCCTTGCGCTGGTCCTCGTATCCGCCGTCGCGTTCTTTGCCTTCTGGCGCACCGAACAGCGTGCCGCCCGGCCCATGGTGGAAACCGTGCACCTGCGCCAGCGCGCCACCTGGGCACCGCTGCTGACCACCACGCTGACCATGACCGGCATCTTCGCCGTCATCAACGGCATCGTGCCCGCGTATGTGCAGGCCGCGAGCCCCGGCTTCGGCGTCGGCCCCACCGAGATGTCACTGATGATCCTCACCCCGTACGCGCTCCTTGGCTGGCTGGTGGGCCCGCTCAGCGGCAGGCTCGCGCCCGTGTTGGGCTACACCAAGGTGCTGCGGATCGGCCTCCTGGGCAGCATCGCAGCTTTGGCCGTCATCGCGTTCCTGGGCCTGCACAGCCTGCCCATGATGATTGCCGGAACGGTCTTGCTGGGCATCATGTACGCCGGTACGGTCAACATCATGCTCAATGGACTCGGCGTTGTCCTCTCGCCCGCCGGCAACCCCGGCTTCCTCCCCGGCATGAACGCCGGCGCCTTCAACCTGGGCGCAGGCCTGAGTTTCCTCATCCTGCCGGCCGTGCTGGTGGCGACGTCCGCGCTCGGCGATGCGGCCGCGTCGTACCTGACCGTCGTGGTGGTCGGCCTGGCCCTGACCGTGGCCGCGTTCGCCGCGTCGCTGCTGATCCCCAAGCCGGTCGAGGCTGAGGTGGCCCCGTGACTGGCCCGGGCCTGGGGCAGCCAGGCCGGATCGTCGTCGTCGGCTCCCTCAATGCCGACCTCACTATCTACTGCGAACGCCTCCCGCAGCCCGGCGAGACGGTCCAGGGCAACGGGTTCGCCGTGAATCCCGGGGGCAAGAGCGCCAACCAGGCCGTGGCCGCGGCCCGCTTGGGCGGGCACGTCAGCCTGGTGGGTGCCGTGGGGGAGGACGCCAACGGCAACATGCTTCAAGCCTCGGTGGCCGGGGCAGGTGTGGACGTCAGCCATGTGCGCACGTCCAGCGAGCCCACCGGTGTTGCCGTGATTTCCGTGGACGCGCGCGGCGAGAACACCATCATCATCTCGGCCGGCGCCAACGGCACTTTGTCGCCTGCGGACGTGGCCGGCGCTGCGGATGTTTTGGACGGCGCTGCCGTGGTGAGCCTCTGCCTCGAGGTCAGCATGGACACGGTGCTGGCGGCCGCGCAGGCAGGGCACGACGCCGGCGCAACAGTCTTGCTGAACCTGTCACCTTATGCGGAGATTCCGTCAGCCCTGGCTGGGTTGGCGGACGTCCTGCTGGTCAATGCGCACGAGGCCGCACTGTTCCTGGGTTCTTCGGTCCCCGGCGCCGACGCTGCTGCCGCGGACTGGGACGCTGTGCGCTCGCGGTTTGCCGGCCACGGGATCCGGCAGGTCCTGGTGACGCTGGGTTCGCAGGGCTCTGTGGTGCTGGATTCGCTCGCTTCGCCCGATGCCCGGGTGACCCGCGTCCAGCCCACCACGGTTGCGGCTGTTGACACCACCGGCGCCGGCGACGCCTTCACCGGAGCGGTGGCCGTTCGGCTGGCGGCGGGCGACGCGCTGGCCGAGGCCGCCGCGTTCGCCTCCGTTGCCGCGGCAATGGCCACTACCCGCAAGGGGACCCAGGCCGCGTACCCGGAAGCGGCCGACGTCGAACGCCGCCTGGGCAAGGCCTAAACCCCGCTCCAAACCCATCGATTGCTGAGTAACTGCCGTTTTCGTGCTCCAAAACGGCAGCTACTCAGCAGTCGATGAGGGTTAACGGAGCTTGCGAGGCGAGGGAGCCGGTGGGGAGCAGTCGATGAGGGTTAGCGGAGCGCGTCCAGGGTGACGCCGGTGTGTTCCGCGAGCTGGGCCAGCAGGGCATCCTGGAACTGGGGATCCCTCGCCGCACGGTGGGGGGTTTGCCGCTGCTGGTGGTACCAGTAGCCGCCGCTGGTCAGTGCCTCGGGGTCATCGCTGGTGGCCAGCCATTCCTGGGTGCGGTGGCCCAGTTCCAGGCTGTCAGGGGCTGACCGGCCGCCCATCCGGGTAGGCACCCAGCCGGGGTCGACGGCGTTGCTGGCGACGTTCGGCACCAACCGGGCCACGGCTGCCGACAGCGCTGTGATGTGCAGCTTGGTGGTTGAGTATGAAGCCGTCGTCGTGCGTCCTGCCCAGTCCAGTCCGTCCAGGCCGGTGTCACCGCCCCGGTGCATCCCGCTGCTCAGGTAGATGAGCCGGCGGGGTCCGGGGATGAGTGCTGTCAGCAGGTAGGGCGCCACGACGTTCACGGGCAGCAGCGAGGCACCGTTCAGGACGCCGGCGTTGTGGACCACGGCGTCGATCCCGCCGATTCCGCTGACGTCCTCCGCAATCCGCCGGACCTCGTCGGACACGGCGAGATCCCCCGTAACGCACTGCGCCCCGCGGTCCAGCAGGTGCTGGACCGCGGGGACGCGCTGGGCGGACCGCGCATGGACGACCACCTCGTGGCCCTCCCGCAGCAATGTATCTGCCGTTGCCAGGCCAAGTCCGTCGGTGGATCCGGTGATGAAGACGCGTGCCATGCTGGGCCCTCCCTGATTAGTGGTTCTAACCAAACGCTACTCCGCAGCCCCTGTTGGCCAGCGGCGCGCCGGGACGGGATCAGCCGCGCTTCCGGCCCAGGATCAGCGCCAGTAGTCCCCCGAAGACCAGAAACAGCAGGCCCACCACCAGCAGCCCGGTGTTGACGCCCGTGGTGGCCAGCGTCTCGGGGGCGGAGGCGCTGGCCACTGCCGGCACAGCATCCCTGGCTGATGTCGCGGCGTGGGTGCCCTGTGCGGGGGCGAGGTCGGTGGAAATCGTGTTCGCGGCCGTTACCTGGGTGACGGGCGGCAGCCCATCACTACCCGCTGTGGTGCCAGCGGCGTTGGCGGCTGCGCCACTTGAGACCAGAAGGCCGCCTGCGATCACGGCAGTGAGCAGGCGTCGACGGACATTGCGCATCATTTTGAATTCTCCTGAAAGTTGGATCGGGCCTACTGCTTTAGCCCGGAATTGGCTCGTTCCGCGTCTGGACGCGGAGGGGGCCTCAACTAGTCAGGAGATGATCCGGGGCCAAAGGACACCGGCGCGGGGGCAGCGGGCAAACCACCACGGATGGTGGCCGCGCCGGTCGCAGGGATCTGCAGGTTTTGGGCGCCGATCCACGCGGGCATGGCGGGGCCATTGCCTCCGGACACGCAGCTTCCGCCGGTGGCACCAGGCATCCCGGACAGTGGATCAGACGGCCTGGGGAACGGCGGGTTGTGCGCATCCGTCCCGGCTGGCAGCGGCACTAGGGCAGCCTGCTTCATTTGCGGGGCGCACGCCGTGCCGTGGTTGTGCAACATGTCGTGGAGGGGCCTGGCGTCATGGAGGGGGATGGCGGGAGCGGGTGCAGCGCCGGGGTTCGCTACCTCCAGTCCGGCCGTCCGGGCAGGTGCGGCATCCTCCACCTGGGGCACGTCAGCAACGGCAGGCTGGGGAGGCGCCGCCGTCCCGGGTGCGGGTGCAGCGGGTGCAACGGGCACTGGCGAAGGCGCGGCGCTGACGACCGGTTCAAGGACCGGGGAAAGTGGTCCAAGGACCGCGCCGGCCACCGGGACAACGGTCCCCACTGTTCCGCTGATAACGCCGTCCACAGTGCTAACGGCCGGTGCCACCACTGCCGCCACGGCGGTCACCGGTCCGCCACTTGGTCCTGCCTTCACTGGTGCCGGGATGTCAGCGGCCTGATGGGTGACGGAGGTGGTGGCCGAGCCCAACACGGACGGAGCGGCACCCAAAAGCGGTTCGCTGGGGCCGGAGGCATCAGCGGATGCACCTCCGGCTGACAAGGCGATCCACGATGCAGTTGCCGCCAGGGCGAGCAGAAGGGGGCGGAGAAACGCCCAGACAGTGAGTTTTGACTTCACGCCGTACGCCTCCCCGGGGTCCCCTGCAAACAATGCTGCCCACCATAAGCACAGCCATGCGGCAGAGTCCAACGCCTGACCAGCGGAAATACGGGCATACAGTCCCACGGTGGGGTACTCAGGCGGTGTCCGTCGGGGCGGCGCGGTGGTCGATGTCCGCGGCCAGGGCGTCAATGCGGTCCATGGCTTCGCTGAGTTTCTCGACGGCGGCCCAAAGGTCCGGCTGCTGTTCACGGACCTGTTCCAGGCTGGTCCCGGCGGAGCGGAGGGACCCGAGGTCAAAGCTGACATTGGTGCGGGCACCGGCCACGGCGGCGCGGAGGGCACCGAACGCGACGACGACGTCCGCAACCAGGGACCGGTTGCCGTTGGTTGCCAGCCAGGCGAGGTCGTCGATTGCCTCGATGGCCCGCTCGCCAAGGACAGCAGAGGATGCCGCGGCTTCCAGTGATGCGCGGCGGATTTCCTCGTCCCGCTCCGGGCCCCGCTCCAGCCGGAAGGCGGCACCGAATGCCTTGGAAGCGGACGCATCGTCATCCGCCAGGCGCAGGGCTTCCTTTCGCAGCGCCTGCGCCCGCTCCCGTATCCTGGCCGCCTCCCCGCCGTCGTCCTCTTCACCGCTGTAGCCGGCAACCATCGACGTCAGCGACGCCGCCACTGCCAGCATCAGGCCAGTTCCCGCGCCTCCGCCCGGCGACCCGGTGGACTCCGCCAACGCGCGCGTCCACTCCTCTACTGTCGATTCCTGGGTGGTCACTTCAGCCTCTTCCATGCCAGGAACCGTGCCCATCAGCCAGCGACGCTAAACGGCGGGAGGGCGACGGTCTCATGCGCTGCACACTCTGGCCCAGTTTTCGAGACGCGAACGCCGGAAACCAGCGGCGCCGCCGCCGATTGCAGGAGCTAAAGTGGGCCAGTGTGACGCAGCGCCACCGCTATGACTACGGCCCGGACCCCAGCCAGTGGGGCGAGCTCTTCCTGCCAGATCTTCCGCCAGGCGGGAAACACCGGGGCGTCGTGGTGGTGATCCACGGCGGCTACTGGCGCTCCACCTACGGCGCGGAACTGGGGGAGCCGCTGGCGAAGGACCTTGCGGAGCATGGCATGGCCGCCTGGAACCTGGAGTACCGCCGTGCCGGCAATGGCGGGGGATGGCCCGGCACCTTCCAGGACATCCTGGCCGGCATCGACAAGCTTGCCGCGCTCGCGGAACCGCACTCGCTGGACCTGGGCAAGGTGGTGGCGCTGGGGCACTCGGCCGGCGGGCATCTGGCGGTGTGGGCCGCGGGCCGGGACCGGTTGGATCGCCTAGGGGCGGCGGAGGGCAGCCAGATGGAGATAAGGGACGACGGCGTCCGGCTCACCGGGGTGGTCAGCCAGTCCGGGGTGCTCAACCTGGCCGAGGCCGAAAGGCTGGGCCTCAGCAGTGGCGCCGTGGGCAACCTGCTGGGCGGACCGTCGTCGGACTTCCCTGGGCGTCACCGCATGGCCGACCCCATGGGGGCCCTGCCCTTGGAGGTCCCCGTCTTTGCAGTCCATGCCACAGAGGACACCGATGTTCCGCTGAGCATGTCCACCACGTACGTGGAAGCCAGCCGTTTGGGGCCGGTCCCCGCGCAGCTGGTCACGGTACCGGGCGACCATTTCGCGCTGATCGATCCCGCCGCGGAGGCCTGCGTGACATGCCGGGAACTGGTGGGCACACTGCTCCGATGACACGAACTGCTGGCGCCGGCCTCTTTCTGGCAGAGTATGACCATGCTCACAGTGATCGGCGAAGGCCTAGTTGACGTTGTCCAGCGCGCTTCCGGAATCGAGGCCCACGTGGGCGGAAGCCCCCTGAACGTCGCCGTGGGCCTGGCCCGGCTGGACCACCCCGTGCAGTTCATTGGCCGTTACGGTCGGGACGCGTACGGGGACTCCGTCGCCGCGCACCTGCGCGCCAGTTCCGTCATGCTGCCGCTGCCGCCGGACGAGCTGCCCACCAGCGTGGCCACCGCACTGATTGACGACGACGGCGCCGCCACCTACACGTTCGACCTCGCCTGGGAGCTGCCGCACCTGGCGGACCGGCTCGGCTTCATGCTGCAAGGCACCACCCTGCTGCACACCGGGTCCATTGCCACGATGCTGATGCCCGGTGCCACCGAGGTGCTGGCCGCCGTCGAATACGCCCACCCGTCCGCCACCATCAGCTTCGATCCCAACTGCCGGCCCAGCATCATTGCCGACGTGGACTTCGCCCGGCGGCAGGCGGAAAAGTTTGTTACGCTCGCGGACGTGGTCAAGGCGTCGGACGAGGACCTGGCCTGGCTGTACCCGGGACAGGACGTGCTGGACTCCGCCCGCAAATGGCTCGCGCTGGGTGGCGAGGAAGGCCCGGCGATGGTGGTGGTCACCCGCGGCGCGGACGGGCCCAGGGGTGTGTGCCGGGCCGGTGAAGCATCCGTGCCCGCACCAAAGGTGGATGTTGCGGACACCGTGGGCGCCGGGGACTCGTTCATGGCGGCACTGCTGTCCGGCCTGGTGGACCGGGACCTGGACGGTGCCCAGAACCGGCAGGAGTTGCGCGACCTTCCTGTTGAGGGCCTGACGGAACTCCTGGCGCACGCTGCCCGGGCTGCTGCCGTCACGGTGTCCCGCCCCGGCGCCAATCCGCCGACGCGGGAGGAGCTGCACGGGGCCGAGGCCACGGAGGGTTAGGGCGAATCGATTGCTCCGCAGATGCCGTTTTGCGGGCCCAAAAGGACATCTACGGAGCAGTCGATGGCGTTGAGGCTGGACTAGCCCTTGCGGGGTTCCGCCCGTTTCGGAAAGACGCCACCAGCACCATTGGGCCATCGGTTGTTCCTCCGGCTAAAGCTGCGGGACGCAGGGCCCGCTACCCAGCAGGGCCAGTCCGGCGCGGTCGCCCGCAGCGAAGTCCCTCACGCCCATGTTTTCCGCATACATCAGTTGAGTCGGATCATTGACGTGGTCCAGGCCCAGCACATGTCCGAGTTCGTGCATGATGATGGCGCGCACCTCCGCCGCACCGTCAGGGCGGCTGGCGATGATGCCGGAAAGATCAGGGGCATCAAGACGTACCTGGCCGGCTTCGAGGACCAGCGGCTGCCCGGCGGTTTGCGCGTAGCTACTCCCGCCAAGGCCGGCAACATTTCCCGCAAGCCCCGGAGTTTCGGCCGGCGTTGACCAGGCGATCAGCACAGGCGCCCACCGCTTTCCGTAGCGGTCCGGCTGGAAAGCTGACCGGTCATCTGATGGCGCTTCCGTAGTGGGCCCGTCATAGACAAACTGCAGGCCGGAGGCTTGGGAAACTGCTTCTACTGCTTCCCGGAGCAGGACATCTCCGCCGGGCAAGGCGTTATCCGGGCGTACAACGTAGTGGACCGGGCGGCACGGGTCGTACGCGACCAGCCGCTGGCCCTCTTTCGGCGACTCCTGCAACACAAAGGCGCTGGAGCCCGTGCTTGCGGGTGGTGTGCCCAAAGGTGCGGCGGATGCCTCATACCCAGGGGGCGGCATTTTCGCCCCGGGCAGGTAGGGGGCTGCGGCAGGAAGAACCACCCGGTCGAAGAGCGACGGCGTGAAGTACAAACAGACCACCAGGGCTATACCGAGGACGGTGCGTAATTGGACGGACCGTTTGGGCCTGAGGCTTTGTCTTCGGGTTCTACTCCGGAACTTGTTTCTACGGGAGTGAGAGGACTCCGTGCCTCGCCATGGTGAAGGGGTCTCCACCTTGCCGAAGGCCTCGTCGATGGCCCATTGCGGGATTCGTCCGCTGGCGGAACGCCGGACTTTTGGCGGGGCGAAACCACCATGCCGGTCCTGCCGCGAATTACTGCCATTCCCGAAACCGTCCACCGGCATCCCCCAATCCTGCCGCCCGCCGCCGGGCAACCCTTCCAGCCTAGGGGCGGGCCGCCCGGCCTTGGCGCGGGAAAGGCGCAGGATTTAAGCAAGAAAGGGACCCTGCACCAAATCGATTGCTCCGCAGATGCCGTTTTGCGGGCCCAAAAGGACATTTACGGAGCAATGAATAGGGTTACTCCTTGCCGAGTCCGGCCGCCGAGGTCTTCCCGTTGGACACGCTGTTGAGGGCCCGCAGGTCGAAGATGCCGTTGATATCGGCCTGCTTGGTGGTGCCGGCAGTGACGCCATCAGCCAGGAGCTTCTGGTAGGTTCCGGCGAGCGGGTCCACGGTGAACACGATGTTCTTCAGGGAGCGGTCAATGACGTCGGGCTTGAGCTCAGCGCCGGCGGCTTCTTTCAGGGCGGCATTGATTACTGCGGCCTTGTCACCGGCAGAGGCATTGTTCAGCCACTCAACCGACTTTACGTGGCCCTTTAGCAGGGCCTTGACGGTGCCCGGGTGGTCGGCGGCGAACTTCTGGTTCACGATCAGGATAGTGGTGGGGAACTCACCCGGCTTGCCGGACAAGGAGCCGTCCCACAGATCCTTTTCGTCCACCAGGACCTTCGCGCCCGCGTTCAAGACCAGGCATGACGCCCATGGCTCAGGCAACCACGCGCCGTCGAGCTTTCCGTCCTGGAACAACTTGAGCGTCTGCGCGTTCTCGGTGGGATTGATGGCGACGTCGCCGCTGCCGTCCACATTGGTCTTGTAACCCTGGGCCGAGAGCCAGGCGCGGAGGGCGACGTCCTGCGTGCCGCCCAGTTGGGGCGAGGCCAGGGTCTTGCCTTTGAGGTCTGCGGCGGAGCTGATCTCGGGCTTGACCACCAGCTGGGCGCCACCCGCGGCAGCGCCGGCGATGATGTTGACGGATTCGCCCTGGCTCTTCACGAACGAGTTGATGGCCGGGTTCGGCCCGATGTAGGTGGCATCGATGGCACCGGCGTTGAGGGCTTCAATGGCGGCAGGGCCGGCATTGAAGACCTGGGTGCTGAGTTTGGTGCTGCCGAGTTCGTCGGCGATGAAGCCCTTGCTGACCCCTACCAGGGCAGGCGCATGTGTCACGTTCCCGAAGTAGCCCAGCTTCAGCTCCGCGGCCGGGTTGCCGGCCGGAGACACCTCGGCGGCCGGTGCCTTGCTGCCGTTGTTGATCGCGGAGGCGACGGCGGCGCCACCGCCAATGAGGGCAAGGAGTGCGGCAGTGATGCCGATCTTCAGGCCAAGCGGCCGTTTGGGCTTGGTCGATTGGCCCGCAACAATGCGGGTGGAGCCTTGCTGGTTTTGCGGACTCTTGTCCTGGGGGCTTGCCATGGGGAAATCCTTTGCTGGGGCGGATGCTGAGACGAGATTACGGAGCACCCAGCAGCCCCACAATCAATCCTGTAGCAGGCGTTCACGCGGCGACGCGAACGCTCAACGCGACGTAGCGTGGCGTCAAAAAACGTCGCGCGAGGTCCCAATGCGGACGTGGCAACGGCCATGAATGCCATCAGTGGGTGCGGGCCCTGATTTGACTGCTGCTTTGGTGGGTATATTCACGGCATGGGGATTTTTGAAAACCAATCAAGGAGATACTCATGTTGCTTTGGATCGCCATTATCATCGCCGTTCTCTGGCTTCTTGGACTGCTAGCAAACATCGGCGGCGGCCTCATCCACATTCTTTTGGTTGTCGCAGTGATCGTCCTCATCATCCACTTCGTCCGTGGCAGGTCCCGCGTCTAGGCGCCTACAGTCATCCCGCCGCTGGCCGCAGGGCCGGCGGCGGGATTCCTGGGCTTCATGCCGCCTTGACCAGGGGAAGTTCGTCCCAGTGCGTGGTGTACCGGGGCGAGCGCATGTCCCGTTTCATGGTCCAGTCCAGGCCGGACCTGATGCCGCCGTGCCCCAGTCCGATTGAGCTCCGCCCGAACCGTCGACTCACCTCCTCCAGGAGGGGTCCGATGCCACGCTCCTCATGCCGGTTTTCGAACGGCTCCAGGGGAGGCTGGTTGCCCGTGGGCCGCAGGTCGGTGAGCAGCAGGCCTGCCTTGGCGTACTTGAGTCCCTCCCGGATGTTGGGCAGAAGTGCGTGCGCCGCCCTGGTCAGCAGAACGGGATCCGCCGTGGGCATGGGCAACGGAACGCACACCGAGGGATAGGCCTGTTCGTGCTGCCTGAAGGGGGAAGTGGCAGCGAACGCTGTCAGGACTTTGGCCTGCAGTCCATGTTTTGAGAGGCGGGCACTGGCCTGCTGCCCGTAAATGCTGAAGACCTCCCGCAGGCCGGCTGCTGTTGTTACCGGGGTAGCGAAGGAGCGGGAAAAGATCAGCTGGTCGCGGCCGATGCGCTCCTCCTCCATGGGGATGCAGGGGGTCCCGCGCAGTTCAAGGACGGTGCGCATCAACACCACCGAGAACTTGTCCCTGATCATCACCGGATCCGCATTGACCAGGTCCTGAACGGTGAAGATTCCCAGCACATTGAGCCGCTTTGTCAGCCGCCCGGCGATGCCCCAGATCTCGTCCACGGGCAACCGCACCAACAGTGCCGCCCGCACGTCGGCCGGGACCGATTCCCACAGGCAGACGCCATTAAAGGCGGGATTGTTCTTGGCCCACTTGTTGCACAATTTTGCCAAGGTCTTGGTCGGGGCGACACCCACGCACACGGGAACCCCCACGTGCCGCCGCACCGCAGCCTTCATCCGGTGGCCCAAGGCCAGGAGCTGGTCGGGACTGCCTTTGACGCCCAGGAATGCCTCGTCGATGCTGTACACCTCCAGCCAGGCCGAGTACCTGGCCAGCAGTTCCATTACACGCGAGCTGATGTCCCCGTAGAGCTCGTAATTGCTGGACTTTGCCACCAGGCCCCATTCCTTGGCACGCGGCGCCAGCTTGAACCAGGGCTCGCCGGTGGCGATGCCCAGTGCTTTCGCCTCCGGGGAGCGGGTCACCGCGCAGCCGTCATTGTTGGACAGCACCACCAGCGGGCGCCCTTCAAGCGAGGGGTCGAACGCCCGCTCCGCGGAGGCATAGAAACAGTTGACGTCCACGTGCGCAATCTGCGGCATCCGCCGCATGGGGACGGTCTTAGGCACAGCCCTCCTCAAACGTGGTGCAGGCACCTGGTGGCAACGCCCCAGATGGTCAGCTCGGCCAGGGCAGGGACGTGGATGTCCCGGTACTTCGGGTTCTCCGCCTGCAGCACCACCCCGGTGCGGGTGATGCGCAGGCGCTTGACGGTGAGCTCCCCGTCCAGCACTGCAATCACCACGGACCCGTCCTTCGGCTCGAGCGCCCGGTTCACGATCAGTTCGTCGCCGTCGCTGATTCCGGCGCCCTCCATGGAATCCCCCGTCACCCTGACGACGAAGGTGCTGGTGATGTCCTTGATCAGGTGCGCGTTCAGGTCGATCCGGCCGTCAAAGTAGTCCTGGGCCGGCGAGGGAAAACCCGCCGCGACGGCTACGGGCGAGATCAGCACCGAAAACAAGGAGGCGCCCGCATCTATCACGCGGGGACCGACAATAACGCCCACAACACACCTTTATTCGAAAATATGTTCGATAGATTCAGTGTAGTCCCAAGGACCGACTACGGGCAGGACCGGGCCCGGGTCGAGGCGGCGGCCAACCGCCCACGTAGACTTGCAGGATGCGGTTGGTAGCAAGCGATATTGACGGAACGATCCTGGGGCACGACGGAAAAATCAGTGACCGCACCATCCGTGCCTTCCACGCCTGCCGGGATGCCGGCATCGAGCTGGTGTTCGTGACTGGCCGCCCGCCCCGCTGGCTGCACCCGCTCGAGGAACAGCTGGGCCACACCGGGCGGGTCATCTGCTCCAACGGCGCAGTGGTCTGGGACCTCGAGGCGGACCGCCTTGTCTCCGCCCGCACCCTCGCCATCGATACCGTCCTGGAAGCCCGCCGCATCATCAAGGCGCTCCGCCCGGCGGCGCTGTTTGCCGCGGAAACGCTCACCGGCTTCCACCTGGAACCGGGCTTCATCGAAAACGAATCCAGCGAGTTGCTCGCCGAATTCACCCCGGCACCGCTGCGGGACACACTCACGGACCACGACTCGGTGGTCAAATTCCTCGCAATCGTCCGCGACGGCACTCCCGACGACTTCCTCGCCGAGGTGGCGCCGGCCGTCGAACACCTGGCGGCCACCACGCACTCCTCACCCGGCGTGGCCATGCTGGAACTGTCCCTTCCCGGCGTGAACAAGGCAGTCACCCTCGCTGAATACGCGGCCGCCCTGGGCATCGCCGCCGCCGACGTGGTGGCCTTCGGCGACATGCCCAACGACATCGAGATGCTCCGTTGGGCGGGTCACGGCTATGCGATGGCCAGCGGCCACCCCGAAGCGATCCGGGCGGCAGGGCAGCAGGCGCCGCATTTTGACGACGACGGCGTGGCCCAGGTTCTGGAGGCCAGGCTCGCCGCCCTCGGCGTCCAGTTTTCCTGACCCCCGTCCCTGTTGGATCCGGCACCGCCATTTTCACAGCTTCCGCTCACCTGGCGTTTACCTTCCCGCCGTAGCGTTAAGCGTGGAGAGCAGGCACCCTCCCGCCGGCTCAAAGGGGGCAACGATGGCAAAGAATGTCAGGCAGCACGCGGCCGATGCGCCGCTGCGCAAAGCAACGCCCGCTCCGCACTGGAAGCAGCTGCGCCAGGGCGACCGGGTCCGGGTTCTCTTCTCACCGGGGTTTGAGGCAGGCGGCGTGGTGGATACCATCACGCCGGACCATAGCGCGGTGTGGGTGCACCTCGACGGCGGCCGCGGCCGGACCCTGCTGCACTGCGGTGACGGAGTGGACATCGTTGCCCGCGGGGAGACCGGCTGCCAGGACTAACGGCGGCCTGGAGCGTCTCCGGGCGGTACGCTCGCTGTGTGAGCTTGCCTTTCTTTGAGCACCCTGACGGCGCCGGCCGGCACCTTCCCATCGGCATGGCCCACCGCGGGTTCTCTGCCGAGGGCCTGGAGAACTCCATGGCCGCATTCCGCGCCGGCGTCGAACTCGGCTTCCGCTACCTCGAGACGGATGTGCACACCACAGCCGACGGCGTGCTGCTGCTCTTCCATGATGAAACCCTGGACCGGGTCACGGACGGCAAGGGCCGGGTTGCGGAACTGCCGGCCGCGGAGGTGGCCAAGGCCAGGATCAACGGCCGCGAGCCCATACCCACGTTCGACGAACTGGTCACCCAGCTTCCCGAAGCGCGGCTGAACCTCGACGTAAAGGACTGGGGCTCGGTGCACAGCACGGCCGCCGCGATCGAGCGGCACCAGGTTCATCACCGGGTGCTGGTTACGAGCTTTTCGGACCGCCGGCGGCGGGCGGTGCTGAAGCTGCTCAGCCGGCCGGTTGCCTCCTCTGCGGGTGTGGGCTCAACTGCCCTCTTCACCTTGCTGGGCCCTGTGGTTCCGCGCCCGGTATTCCACCGGCTGATGCGCAGGGTGCTCCGGGACGTGCACGCGCTACAGGTACCCGTCGGGTATGGCCGGGTACCTGTCGTCACCGCCGGCTTCATCCGGCGGGCGCATGGCCTTGGCCTGGTGGTCCATGTGTGGACCATCAACGATGCCGACGAAATGCACCGGCTCCTCCGCCTGGGCGTGGACGGCATCGTGACGGACAGGGCGGACCTGCTCCGCGGCGTGCTGCGGGCCCGCGGCCAGTGGCCGGACAGGACCGGGCTGGCCGATTGACCGCCCGGTGCGGCTCTGACTAGCCCCGGTCTGTTTCGGTGGGCGCCGTGGCATCCCCTGCCAGGCCGCCGTCGTCCGTCGCGTCGTTCTGCTCCCGGTCCCTGTGCGCCCTGTCGTTGTCCGTTCCGTCGACGTCCCCGCCCAGGGGACTGTTGGAGACCGGGGCCGGTGCAGGCCCGGTTTTGGGCCCGGGCGCCTTCTGCTTCTCCGCCTCCATCGCGTTTGACCCTTCGCTCAGGGACGAGTGCACTTCCACGTCGTCGTTGGGATCCGCGGGGTCCGGCACGTCCGTTTTCTCCGTCGGCCTGGATGTTCCGGCCAGGTCCTCCATGGCATTTTCTGCTGCCTTGCCGATGCTGTCGCCGATTCCCATGTGACTGCTCCTTCCGACGTTGCATGCCGGCCGCCCCAGCGGCGTACCGGCCCTACTCCTCCAGAATTATCAGCATGCTTACAATTAGTCCAGTGCTGGGGAAACGAACCGCAGCCGGAAAGGAAGGAAAGGCAATGAGCACTTACCATCCGGAAAATGACCCCGCGAACCCCGACCGTCCGGGGAAGGAAGACGTGGGCGCCGCGCAGGCCCACCTGGGGGAGCAGCGCAGCAGGGAGTCGGCCGGTTCGCCGAACCCGGATCCGGCGGAAGGGAACATCACCGGCCTGGAACCGGGCGGGGGAGTACCGCCAGGAGAGACACCACCGGCGGAGGACCAGATGAGCCGGGACCAGGGCCACTCCGAATAGGACGTCCAGCGGGGCGGCGCGCGTTCTGCCCGCCGCCCCGCTGCCTGCGTCAGGTTCTCAGGAAGATTCCGTGCCCCGGGGGATGGCGCGCGACTCGCCCGGGCCCGCCAGATGGCGTTCCAACCCGTCCATGTCGAGGCGCGTGTTCCAGTTGGCCCAATCCTTGGGCCGCACGGACGGCCGGCCCAGCAGGTACCCCTGGCCGGCGCTGATGCCCAGTTCGGTGAGGACCTTGAGCTCACCCACGGTTTCGATGCCCTCGGCCACCAGGGTGATGCCGATCTGGTCGGTAAAGTCCACCAGGCAGGCTGCCAGCGCCCGCTGCAGGCCGTCTTTGTCGACGTCGCCGATCACGTTGCGGCCCACCTTGAGGAAGTCGGGCCGCAGGTGGATCATGCGGCTGAGTGCCCCGGCGCCGGTGTGCGTGTCATCGACGGCGATGCGCAGCCCTCTTTCCCGCAACGGATTGATCGCGGAAAGGAACTGCAGGTATTCCTCTTCCGGAATGTCCTCGGTGAGTTCGAGCACCACCCGGTGGATGGGCAGTTCAATGTGGTCGAACAGCTCCGGCAGCCGCGGGTCCATGCAGGACGTGGGCGAGATATTGAGGGACACATAGAGGTTTTCCGGCAGGTCCCGGGCTGCTGCTGCCGCGGATCCCAGCGCCGAGAACTCAAGGTTGGCGCCCAGGCCGACTGCCGCGGCCTCGGCAAACCACAGTTCGGCGGCCGCGCCGTCATCGCTGACGAAGCGGGAGAGCGCTTCGGCGCCCACCACGGTTTTTCCTTCCAGGCCGTAGATAGGCTGGAACGCGGTCATCAGCATCTTGTTTTCGAGCAGGGCGCTGATCCGGGAAGTGCTGCGGATGGCATCCAGCTGCTCCGCGAGCTGCGGCGGAAGCGCTGGCGGCGTGAGGCGCATTTCCCTGGCGGTTTCCAGTGTTTCCACCATGTTGGCGTCGCTGCGCCGCGTCTCAAGGAGATACTCCAGCAAGGCCCGTTCCGGCACGCCGGGATTCTCATCGAGGCTGTCGCTCAGCCGCTGCCGGACGGCGGTCCCCGCGGGATCCGTATCCGCCAGCACGGCGGCGATAATTCCCCATGCCTGTACCCGAACCGACATTAGCAACGCCCCCAGTTGACGAAGTAATGACCCGATGGCCCAATAATGTTCAAATGTCCAAACGCCTTATAAAATAACGGTGCTGCCGACCTGAATTCCAAGGCGGCGAAAAACCAGACACCGCACGCTGATCGTATAACGGCGGCCGGAAAAGTGCAGTAGTTTTTGCGTTACTGGTTAGCGCTTTCCTGCTGGTCAGCCAGCAGTTGCGGAATTTGGTCCCCGGGAACGGGCCGGCTGAAGTAGTAACCCTGGGCGCTCCTGCAGCCCAGGCTGCGCAGGATGTCCGCCTGCTCCGCCGTTTCAACGCCCTCCCACACCGCCTCCAGCCCGCACGCGCGCACCAGTTGCAGGACCGCCGCCACCAGCGCGGGCTGGTTGGGGTCGCTCTCCAGCCCGGTGATCAGAGAACGGTCCACCTTGACCCGGTCCACCGGCAGCCGGCGGAGGTAGCTGATGGACGAGTAGCCAGTGCCGAAGTCATCGATTTCGATGCCCACGCCCAGGCCGCGGAGGCCGCCCAGCGAATACCGGTCCAGCTCATTGCCTTTGACGATTGCCACTTCGGTCAGTTCCAGGACAACCTGTTCAGGCTTGACGCCGGTCTCCTTGAGTGTGTTGCGGACGTCCTCGATGAACTGCAGGCTTTGCAGGTCCGTGGCGGAGATGTTGATGCGCACGGAGAACCTGCTGTCCACCAGGCCGGCATCAATCCAGGCCCGCAGCTGCTTCACGGCGGTCCTGAGTACCCAGAGGCCCAGTTCCGAGATCAGGCCCGCCTCTTCGGCCAGGGGAATGAACTCATCCGGCATGATGAAGCCGCGGGTGGGGTGGTTCCACCGGACCAGCGCCTCCACACCCTCGATCCGTCCGGTGCCAAGCTCTACAACCGGCTGGTAGTGCAGCGTCAGCGCACCGTCCTTGATGGCGGCCCGCAGGTCATCCACCAACTGGCTGCGAAGCCGGCGCACCAGCAGCAGGGCGGGCTCGAACCGGTGCAGCTTGTTCCGCCCTTCGGCTTTGGAGGCATACATGGCGACGTCCGCCTCCATCATCATGTCCTCCGGGCTCTGGCCCCCGCTGCCCACGCTGAGCCCGATGCTGGCGCCACAGCGCACACTTCGGCCGGGGAGCTCAATGGGTTCATTAAGGGACGCCAGGATGCGGTGCGCCACAATGGCCGCCTGGTCCGCCGATGCGGCAGGCATGACAATGGCGAATTCGTCACCGCCCAGGCGGGCTACGACGTCGGAGGCGCGCACCGCGGCCCGGAGCCGTTCGCCCACGGTCACCAGGACCTGGTCGCCGGCCGTGTGCCCCAGGCTGTCGTTGATCGATTTGAATGCGTCCAGGTCCATCAACAGGATGGCCGGCCCTTCTTCCGTCCGCTCGCCGTCTGCCGAGGCACGGGCTTCCAGGGCGGCGTGAAGGGCCTCGAGCAGCGCTGACCGGTTGGCCAGTCCCGTCAGCGGGTCCTGCATGGCCATCTTCTGCATCTCGAGGTGCGCCTCGTGAAGGAGCTGGGTCCGGACCTGCACCCGCTGCTCCAATTCCTCGTAGATGACCTGCAGGTCCTCCGCCAGCAGATTGGTGCCCATGATGATCGCATCGAGCTCATCCCGGGCCGGTGACACCTCTATCCGGGAGGCAAGGTCACCGGAGGCAAGCCGGACAATGCCTTCCAGCAGCTGGGAGAGCCGGGGATCGTCATCGGAAAACATGGCCAGTCCTCCTTCGGCGCCTAGTTGGCCTGGGCGCGGTCGGTGCCGAGGGGAAGGCTGACGGTGACGGTAGTCCCCGTACCCAGCGTGGAAGCGACGTCAATCCGGCCACCGTGGCGGTCCACGATGTCTTTGGAGATGGCAAGGCCCAGCCCTGTTCCGGGGATGGCGCCGTTCATCGCGTTGGAGGCCCGGTAGAACCTGGTGAACACGTGGTTGATTTCGTCGTCAGAAATGCCGATGCCGGTATCGGCGATCCGCACGGTGGCCCACTTGGATCCATCCGACGCGGCGTGGGATTCGCTGCCCACCTCGATCCGGCCGCCGCTGGGCGTGAACTTGATGGCGTTGGAGACGAGGTTGGTGAAGACCTGCTGCAGCTGCACCTCATCGGCCAGGATCTCCGGATCCTCCGGAACAGGGTCCACCTCGATGGTGACGTTCTGCAGCGTGGCCAGCGGGCGGAGCGCCGAGGCCACCAGGTCCAGGGTGTGTCCCAGCCGCACCGGCGAGAGCTGCATTTCGGTGGTGTCCAGGCCGCCACGGGAGACGCTCAGCATGTCCTCGATCAGCGTCCGGAGGCGTTCGGTATTGCGGACCACGATGTCCAGCATCTGGTGGACCTCCTTGGACACCGGGTGCTCGGTGCTCTCCTGGATCATGTCCAGGTACGCCATGATCGAAGTCAACGGCGTCCGCAGTTCGTGGTTAACCGTGGCCAGGAAGTCCGTCTTCGCCTTGTCCAGTTCCCGCAGCTGCTTCACCACCTGCTGCTGGCTGCTGATCAGGTGGCTTTGGATAAGCCCGTAGGCTGCGTTGCCGGCCACGTGCTGGATCAGCCCCAGCTCCGCGCTGGACCAGGTCCGGGGCCCGTCCATCATGGCGACCCAGATGATGCCCAGGGAGGAGTTGCCTTCGCCGATGGGCACGGCCAGTGTGGAGGCCGCGCCGGCGATGGCACGGGAGGGCTTTTCGTCCGCCCGCGCCTCAGTTTCATTTCCGTCCGCAGACAGCGTCTCCGTGCCCGCCCAAAGCGCGTCCGCCGTGGCCCGTGCCTCGTCCTCACCGGGAAGGGCGTCCCGGGGCAGTTCCGCCAGGCCTTCCCGGTGCCAAGCCGCCGTGATCACCGGGACGCGGTGGTCCTCGAAGGTGGACAGGACAACATGGTCGGCCTTGAAAGTGCGGCCGAAGCCGGAGACGACGTGGTTGGCGATTTCCTGTGGATCATTGGTGGCGCGCACCGCAGCGGAAACCTCGCGCAGTTGCTCGCGGAGCCCTTCCGCCTCCTGCCGCGAGGAGCGTCGCCGGGCCACCTGCTCGATGAGGACCGTGGCGCGGTGCACCAGCTCTTTGGGCTCCGGCGGTTTGGTGATGCAGTCGTGGACACCGTGCGGGTTGGCCGCGGCAATTTCCTGCGGGTTGTCCAGGTCCACCATGACCAGGACAGGGGCCGCGGACCGGGCAGGGGACAGAAGCGCGTCCGCGACTATGACGGAGGGCTGGCCCGCGTCCAGCAGCGCGGCAAGTGCGGTGGCGTCCATGGCTTCAAGGACGCCGTACCCGGCGTCGCGCAGTGCCTGGGCGTTGCGGGCCAGCCGGCCGGCGTCAGGATCGGCGACGACGGCGGTGCGGGCCAGGCGCACGTCACTCGGCACAGCCGTCACAGTGCTTCCCTTCCTCCCAGTTGAGTACATTCTAGGGGGACGGGGGCTGCACAGGGCCAGAGCGCCCGGACCAGCGGTTCCACCGGTCCATTACCGCCGCCGCGGGTGTGGCGCGCCGTAATGTAGCAGGAGCTGCGCCGGTTGCCGTGGATGGAACATATATTTGACCCGTGTCCTCCCCAACGAAGTCGCCGCGGTCCATCCTGCAGAAGTACCTGATGATCCCTAAGCTCGTCAGGATGTCGCGGGGTGCGCCGAAGGACCGGCACAAGGCGTGGGATACGTACTGGGCGGGCATCACAGCCACGGGCCCCGGCGGTGAGGTCCTCTGGGATTCAGGCAGCGACCATGAATTCCTGGGCTACAAGGACAGTCTCCTGCGCTACCTGGACCCCGCGCTTCCTGTGGTGGATGCCGGCTGTGGCCACGGCAGTTTCACCCGTGCGCTCGCCGGCGTCTTTCCCAAGGTGGTTGGCGTGGACGTCTCACCGCACGCTGTTGCCCGGGCCCGGGCGGAATCCGCAGGAAGCGGCAACACTGCGTTCGAAGCCCGTGACATGACTGCGGAGGGCGCGGGCGCAGCCCTGGCAGAGTCCGTCAACGCGGATGTCGACGGGGCCAACGTCTTCATCCGCGGTGTCCTGCATGTTCTTGCCCCGGCGCACCAGATCGCACTCGTCGAAAACCTCCGGCTCCTGGCTGGGCGCCGCGGCACCGTGTTCATGGCGGAAACCAACTTCCAGGGGAACCCGGTGGAGTATGTGTCCCACCTCGGGGCAAGCACCCGGGGCATTCCGGTGCCGTTGGAACTGGCCATCCGCGGACTGCCCATGCCGGGGCACTTCGGCCCCGAAGAGCGCGAACGGGCGTTCCCGGCGTCGGCCTGGGAACTCCTTGAAGATGGCCACACGGCCATCGAAACCAACCCGGTGACCGGCGTGCCCGGCCAGGACAGGGTGCCTGGATACTATGCCGTGGTCCGGCCGCGCCGATAGCCTGGCGTCCAGGCAATTCATCAGCCCTGCGGGCTTGTCCGATTCCCGCAGGAGGTCCGCAGAATACCCGCTCTCCCCTTGACAGGCGGCCGGATCCGGAGGCTCCATAGTAAGTAGACTTACTAGTTGGCTGAGGGAAAGGAAGGCCGTCGTGGCAGAGGACAAAGGCAGCAAGACCCGCAAAGCGGACGAAGCCAGGGACGAAGAGGACCTGGGCGCCGGGCCCGAAGGCGGGAAGATCCGGCGTGGACCCGAGTCCTCGAAATCCCTGAAGTACTCGCAGGAGGTCACTTCAACGGACGACGAGCCGGAACGCGAAGGCCGCAGCCTGGCCACCACCCACCACGAAGTCATCAGGCAGTGGGCGGAGGAGCGTGACGGCGTGCCCGCCACCGTGGAGGGCACGGAACACGGCGACCATCTCGGAGTGCTCCGGATCGACTTTGGTGGCAAGGACGACAAGCTCCGCCACGTCAGCTGGGAGGAATGGTTCGGCACCTTCGACTCCCGGAAACTGAACTTCATCTATCAGGAACAGCGCAGCGACGGCACCCAATCCAACTTCTTCCGGTTGGAAAACCCCAACCGGGAAGACGCCTAAGCCGCACCGCGCCCCAAGCGTTCGGCCGGCGCCGGATCATCCTCCGGTGCCGCTGCACCGACCGCCGGCGCAAGACCCACAGGAACCATTATGAGCAACCTCATTCCGTCCGGCGCACTCCGCCGGATGCTGCTGCCCCCCACCTATGGACGGCACATCACCTCCGCTACCGAATTCACCATCCTGTCCGTGGAGGTGTGGGCCTCCGGGCTGGTGGTCAACATCCACCTCCCTTCGGATGACACCCCCGAGCCCCGGCTTACGCTCCAGGACCACTTCGGGACTGAATACACCCTGCAGGAATCTGCCAGCGTCGGCAGCCGCAACCTGCAGGTGTTCACCCCGTCGGTTCCGCCGGGCACCAGGAGCCTGACCATCAGGTCGGCAGACGATGGGGACGGACGGCCCGTGGTGACCTTCGCGGTGCCCCTCATGGCCGTGCCGGAAGCCCAGCCAGACCCCAAGGCAGCAGGCCGGGAGGCCTCCACTGCCGCCGCCGACGATTCCTATCAGCCCGATCTCCGCCGCCCCGCTTGACCTACCGAAAGGCCCGTTATGCCGGACACCAGCAACTTCATGCCCACTACCGCCATCGTCACCGCCTCCGACTCGGGGATCGGCAAGGCCACCGCCGTTGCGCTGGCCCGCGCCGGGATGGATATTGGCGTCACCTGGCATTCGGACAAGGCGGGCGCCGAGGAGACGACCGCGGAGATCCGCGGCCTGGGACGCAAGGCGGTGGTCCGGCAGCTGGACACCACCGAACTCCACGCCGCGGCGGCCGTCATCGATGACCTCGCGGGGGAGCTGGGCGGGCTGGACGTCTTCGTGAACAACGCGGGGACGGGGGCCAGCACAAAGTTCCTGGACATGGACATCGACGAATGGATGAAAATCCTGGACACGAACCTCAACGGTGCCTTCGTCTGCCTGCAGGCAGCGGCACGGCGCATGGTCAAAGCCGGCAGGGGCGGCCGGCTGGTGGTGGTATCCAGCGTGCACGAGTTCCAGCCCCGCGTGGGCTCGTCCGCCTACGATGCCTCCAAGCACGGCCTGGGCGGGCTCGTGAAGACGCTGGCCCTGGAATTGGGGCAGTACGGCATCACGGCGAACACGGTGGCCCCCGGCGAGATCGCCACGCCCATGACGGGGCAGGAGGACCAGGATCCGACGACGACGGAGCGGCCTGGGGTGCCGCTGGGACGGCCGGGCCACGCACGGGAGATCGCCGATGTGATTGCCTTCCTTGCCTCGCCCGCCTCAAGCTATGTGACGGGTGCCGCCTGGGTGGTTGACGGCGGGATGCTGCAGATGGGCCCGCAGGCGGGCTCGCACCTCACCAGCAACGACTGGCGGGAGGGGTAGGCCGGCCTTCGCCGGATTGCCTCGGTGCAGCAGTCCGCATGCCGGATTTGGCAAGCGCTTGCCAACGCCTTGCTGGCATGATGGAGCGCATGCGCATTCTTATCGCTCCGGACAAGTTCAAGGGGTCCCTGACGGCAGCTGAGGCCGCCGCTTCCATTGCTGAAGGGGCGCTTCGGGTGTACCCGGACGCTGTGGCCACCCAGTTTCCCATCGCGGACGGCGGGGAGGGCACCCTGGAGGCGGCGGTGGCGGCAGGCTACGAAGAGCGGCTGAACGCCGTGGTGGGTCCGATCCTTGCGCCGCTCGGGGCGGCCTGGGCAATCCATAAGGCCGGCGACGGCAAGGTCACGGCAGTGATAGAAACGGCCCAGGCGTCCGGCCTGGCCGACATGGAACCAACGCCCGCGAATGCACTGCGCGCCCACAGCTACGGTTGCGGCCAGCTCATTGCCGCGGCCCTTGATGCCGGTGCCACCGAGATCGTCCTGGGCCTTGGTGGTTCGGCCATGACGGACGGCGGCAGCGGCGCCCTGCGCGCACTGGGCCTGAAGCCCCTGGATTCCGCGGGGAACGTGGTGCCCCTTGGCGGCAGTTCGCTGGCCGACATCGTAACGCTGGACATGGCCGGGCTGGACCCACGGCTGTCCGCAACCACGTTCCGCATCGCCGTCGATGTCCGCAACCCGCTGTATGGGACCTCGGGCGCCGCGCACGTTTTTGGCCCGCAAAAAGGCGCGGACCAAGACAGCGTTGAAATGCTCGACGCCGGGCTGCGCAACTGGGCGTCAGTCCTGCGGGAAGCAACGGGCCGGGACGTGAACGTCCCAGGGGCGGGCGCCGCCGGTGGCTTCCCGGCGTCGTTCCTTGCCTTCACCGGCGCCACGCTGGAGGGTGGCTTCGCGCTGGTGGCCGGGCTGACCGGCCTGGCCGGGCAGCTGGACCAGGCGGACCTGGTGATCACCGGTGAAGGGTCCATGGACTCGCAGTCGCTGACCGGCAAGGCGCCGATCGCGCTCGCGGACGCGGCGCGGGAACGCGGCATTCCGGTCATTGTGGTGGCAGGCAGGATCCAGGTGACCTTCGAGGACCTTGCCGCGCACGGAGTGGTGGCCGCCGCGCAGCTGCTGGACGTGGCATCCAGCCCGGAAGATGCGGTGGCGAACGCCGGCAAGTACCTGGCCTGGGCAACAAGCCAGGTACTTGAAGGGGCCTAACCCACGATCGTAGTGTTGCGGCGGCGCCGGACGATCAGGATGGCAATTACCACCAGGACGGCCACGCCCGCGATCACCCACGGGGTGTAGTTCAGGCGCGTGGATTCACTCTGGGCCGACTCGCCTGTCCCGGGGTTCGCGGGGCCAGTGGACGCGGTATCGCCGGGAGAAGGCGTGGGAGAAACTGCTGCCGCCCACGCCCCTCCGGAGGATCCCGAGGCCAGCTGTGCCGGGGCGGCCTGGGCGGCCTCCGGCGCAGGTGCCGCTGCCACTGCCGCGCCCGCAGGAAGGGCCGGGGCAGCCAGGAGCAGCAGGGCCAGCAGGGTGGTTCGCACGAAGGTTCGCATACAGTCTCTCCTCTTGGGTGGGGCTGGTGGGATTGTTTTGGCGCCCTCAGGCGCCGGTTTCGTAGTGGGGTTCGGCAACGGGCTTCGATTCCGGGGACCCCTTTTCCCGGAGGTAGACCGACGCCCCCACCAGGACCCCGACGGCCAGGAACTCGCTTTGCCAGTTTTGGAAGGACTCGAACCAGAAGCGGCTGCTGCCCAGGTACTGCAGGAAAGTGATGGCGGGCTGTCCATGGCTTTGCTGGTCCTGGTTGTAGTCGTCCACGCCGCCGGCGGCGTGGAGGAGGAACGAGGCAAGGAACAGCACGAAGAACAGGATCGACAGGGAGTGCTCGTACACCTTGAGCGTCACCCCACCGCGCCGGATGGGCCAGGGCGTGGCGCTGCTGATACGCGCTTCCCTTGGGTCTTGGTCCTGTGGGGCGTTCTTGCCCATGGGCTTGGACTCGGATGAACCTTTCTGGAACAGGAACACCGTGAGGACCACGTACATGGCCATCTGCAGGAACTCCGATTCCCAGTTCTCGAAGGTGGCTTCCACGAACGCGCCGGTTCCCAGGAATTGAAGCACAGAGACAGCAGGCTCACCGTGGGCCTGCTGGTCTTCACTGTAGGACGCGGCACCGGAGAGGACCATTCCGACAAAAAATGCCAGGAACAGACCCAGGTTGGCTGCCAGCAGTCCATGTTCCTTAACCCATTTGCGCATGTTTTACTCCTTCTCCGATGCGGGCGGCAGGATTTTGCCGGTGGCCCGTCTGTTCAGCCGAAGCGGGACGAACACCAGCATGACCACCATGACGCCCAGCAATGCGCCGCCGGCCGTCACCCCGGCAGGCCGGCCGATGGCAACATCGAACACCAGGGCGGCGGTTCCGGCGCTCAGCAGGGCGATGCCGCCAAGGGCAATCTTGGTGATGGTGTCGGCGCTGGAAACAAGGGTTTCCTTGAGCCGTTTGCGGAAGAGCCGCCGGTGGACGCTGACCGGGAGGAGGATGAAAGCGGTGGTCAGGGCGGCGATCACCACGTTGGTGAGGTAGAGGCCAACCTCCCAGTCATCCAGCTTTTCAAACCGCTGCTGGAACGGCAGGGTCAGCAGGAAACCAGCCAGGATCTGCACGCCGGTCTGGAGCACCCGGAGCTCCTGCAGGAGTTCCGCCCAGTTGCGGTCCAGCTGCTCCTCGCGGGTCTCGTTCCGTCCCGTGCGGCCGGTGTAGTCCTCAACTTCGGACATCGGCGCTCCTTCCTCTGCGGCGGCGGTCCAGGTCTTCTTTCTATTCCTCCCCTACCCAGAAACAAGGCAGGCCGTTGCGTCCGCTACAACATTTGATAAGTTTACTGATTATTACCCGAAGTGGTGGACTTGGTCCTTCGCCCGGGATAGCTTCGGAGGGCAGGAGCGCTGCAGGGCTCTTCGATTCGACACAAGTCAACCGACACCAGGCAGGCGGACTATGAGCGACACCGACAAGCAGACAGACCAGCCAAAGGATCCGCGCGGCGGCTACCACTCGGGTCCCTTCCCTGAGCAGGAACAAAAGCAGCCCGGGCTCACGGCACCAATGAATCCCAAACCGGACCACGGGGAGCTCAGCTACGGAGGGCACGGCAAACTCGAGGGCAAGGCAGCACTCATCACGGGCGGCGACTCCGGGATCGGAAAAGCTGCAGCCATTGCCTTCGCCCGGGAAGGGGCCGACGTCGCCATCTCCTACCTTCCGGAGGAGGAAGACGACGCGCAGGACACCGCGGAGTGGATCCGGAAGGCCGGACGCCGTGTCCTCCTGTTTCCAGGCGACGGACGTGAAGAGGAGTTCAGCACCCGCATCGTGGAGGACGCCGTATCCGAGTTCGGGCGGCTCGATGTCCTGGTGCTGAACGCGGCATACCAGAAGAACCGGGAGAGCCTGGAAACTCTTCCCACCGAGGAGTTCGACAGGGTTTTCCGCACCAACCTTTACTCCTTGCTGTGGTCCGCACGGGCAGCCGTGCCGCACCTGAAGGCCGGGGCCTCGATCATCACCACGGCCTCCATCCAGGCCTTCAACCCCTCACCCGGGCTGATCGACTACGCCATGACCAAGGCGGCGCAGGTGGCCTTCACCAAAGCCCTGGCCCAGGAGCTCGGCCCTAAGGGGATCCGCGTCAACGCGGTGGCTCCCGGGCCCATCTGGACGCCCCTGATTCCCGCCACCGAGTGGCCGGACAAGCTGCCGTCCTTCGGGCAGGACACACCGCTGGAACGCGCGGGGCAACCGGCGGAACTCGCCGCTGCCTACGTGCTGCTCGCATCCGAGGACGGCTCCTACATTTCCGGTGCTGTCCTGCCCGTCACAGGCGGCAAGGGGCTCTAGGCAGTACTGGACGGTACTACGGGGGCAGCATCCACAAGACCAGCAACATTGGCAAACGCACAACAGGAGGAAGCATGACGCAGGAAAACCAGCAGACTGAGCCCGAGTCAGCCCCGGGCGGCTACGGCACGCCCACTGCCGAGCAGGAGGCGGCCGGCACGCAGGGCGGCCAGGGCCAGCAGTCCGGCGATGCCTCTTCGGCGGGTTCGGACACCAACGAACCGCAGTCCGGAACAAGCCAGGACCCTGTCCCGCACGATATGGACCTGCCCTCCAGCGCTGCAGAGATCGATGAGTCGAACGATGACTCTCAGGGCTCGGCCCCGGTCTCCTCGGAGTCGGGCCAGGAAGCCACGGGCATCCCGGACGGCAGCGGAAACAACCTTCCGCAGGAGGAATCGCCCAACGACGACGACGAGAGCTTCGACGCCGGATAAGACACCCTGCCCGGTGGGCCCCCGTTCCTGCTGCCCATCCGGCAGCGGAAGCGGGGGCCCTTGCCGTTCCGGCCGGCGTCTCGCCCGGCTCCTCTCCCGCTCGCACCTCCGAAGAGCCGGTGCCAGCGGCGCAGGCATACATCCGGCCCGGCTGGGTAAGGAAAGGGGACACCACATCCGCCGGCAGGCAGCAAAGGGCAGGCCCGTGCCGCCCGCCGGTACCAATTGCGACCCCAGGAAGGTGGACCGTGGGCAGGAGATCTTCGGAGCAGTGGGGGCGGCGCCTGGACCGGCCGGACAAGGCGGTGGTGGACATCCTGGTGCCCACCTGCAACCGGCCGGCCGAGCTGGCCGTCACCCTCGCCGGACTCGCCGCACAGCAGGAACCCGCGTTCGCCGTCGTGGTCAGCGACCAGTCAGCGGGCCAGCCCGCGTGGGAACATCCCGCGGCGGCAGCGATGGTGCGGGTGCTCGAAGCGCAAGGCCGGCCCGTCACGCTGCTGCGCCACCTTCCGCGCCGTGGGCTCGCCGAACACCGGCAGTTCCTGCTGGACCAGTCCACTGCGGAGCAATGCCTCTTCCTGGACGACGACGTCTGGCTGGAGCCCGGTGCCCTGGAGCTGCTGAGCCGGTCCCTGGATGAACTCCAGTGCGGTTTTGTGGGGATGGCACCGCAGGGGCTGTCCTTTTTGGACGACCGCAGGCCTGAGCAGACGGCAACTTTCAAGGCGTGGGACGGGCCGGTGACACCCGAACGGATCCGTCCGGGCGGCGCCGAATTCGAGCGGTGGCCGCTGCACAGTGCCGCCAACCTCAGCCACGTCAGCGCCGAACTCGACCTGCGGCCCGGCCAGTGGGTGCCCTATCACGTGGCGTGGCTGGGCGGCTGCGCGCTGTACCGCCGGGAGTTGTTGAACGACGCCGGCGGGTTCCGTTTCTGGAACATCCTTCCTGCAGGCCACGCCGGCGAGGATGTTGTGGCCCAGTGGCAGGTGATGGAACGGTTTGGCGGGGCGGGCATCCTGCCCTCCGGCGCGGTCCACCTCGAATCACCCACTACGGTCACGGACCGGCAGGTGGAGGCGTACGACGTAGTCCTCGACCGGGAGTCCGCCCAGGCACCCTGACGGGTGGGAAGCCTCAGTCCGCGCCGCGGGGCACTCCCGGGACGTCCAGCGGGTACGCCACATAGGCGAAGCGGTTGGACTCCGGCGACCAGCTGTTGACGTTCAGGGTGCCTTGGCCGCCGAATACCGGCCAGGTGTGCAGCGGAGCCGCCCAGTCGCTGGTGGAAACAAGGACGACGTCGACCGGCAGGTCCGCGGGGTGGCCTTGGGTTCCAGCCGGGAAGCGGAGGTAGGAGGCCAGGCGGCCGTCGGGTGAGAGGTGCGGGAACCAGTCCACACTGCCGCTCTCCACCAGCCGCTCGAACTGGCCGCCGTCGGGACGGACGCGGGCCAGTTGGGCGTGGCCGCGAACGGTGCTGAAGGATTCGGTGTTGAGGTACAGCCACGCTCCATCGGGCGAGTACTCCGGTCCGTCACAGTGGCCGCCGCCCACGTCCACGCCTTCGGGCGGACCGCCGGCCGCCGGGATGGTCCGGAGCCGCCCTGGCCGGCTGAAGTCACCCGCAGCGATATCGACGTACGCCAGCCGGCCGCCGTCGGGGCTGACACCGTGCAGGAAGTGCGAAGAGCCGTCGTCGTCAGTGATCCTGGTGGCCTGGCCGCCCGCAAGGGGCACGCGGTAGATATGTCCGTCCTCGCCTGACAGGAAGATGCCGCTGCCGTCCGGGTCCAGGACGTGGTCGTTGTTCAGGTCCGGGACGCGGGTCAGTGGAACCTCCGTCAGGCAACTGCCCGCCAGGTCGAACCGCCACAACCTGCCATCGCCGTTGAGGATCAGCGCCCGGCCGTCGCGCGTCCAGTTGGGTGCTTCAAGGAGCATATTCTCCGTGGAGTATGCGAGCTCGTGTTTCCCCGAGGCTGAGGCGACCCAGACTTCGCAGCGCTGCCCCGGCCGAAGCCTGCGCACCCGGCTCAGTCCTTGCTGCTGAAGGCGGCGTCGAAGCTGGTTTGGGAGGCTGGGAAGTCGTATTTCTTGAGGGCTGCGAGGGCTTCGGGGGCGCCGTGGAGGCGGTCCATGCCGGCGTCTTCCCATTCGATGCTGATGGGGCCTTCGTAGCCGATGGCGGTGAGGGCGCGGAAGGAGGCTTCCCAGGGGACGTCGCCGCGGCCGGCGGAGACGAAGTCCCAGCCGCGGCGGGGGTCGCCCCAGGGCAGGTGGGAGCCCATGACGGTGTTGCGTCCGGTTTGGCGGATCTTGGTGTCCTTGCAGTCCACGTGGTAGATCCGGTCCTTGAAGTCCCAGATGAAGGAGACGGGGTCGATGCCTTGCCACATCATGTGGGAGGGGTCCCAGTTCAGGCCGAAGGCTTCGCGGTGGCCGATCGCTTCTAGGGTGCGGACGGTGGTCCAGTAGTCGTAGGCGATCTCGGACGGGTGGACTTCGTGGGCGAACCGGACTCCTTGTTGGTCGAAGACGTCCAGGATGGGGTTCCAGCGGTCGGCGAAGTCCTGGTAGCCGGCGTCGATGACTTTTTCGGGGACGGGCGGGAACATGGCCACGTACTGCCAAATGGAGGAGCCGGTGAAGCCGACGACGGTGTCCACGCCGAGTGCCTTGGCGAGCCGGGCGGTGTGCTTCATTTCCTCGGCGGCCCTTTGACGGACGCCTTCGGGGTCGCCGTCGCCCCAAACTTTGGATCCGACGATGGCTTGGTGGCGGAAGTCGATGGGGTCATCGCAGACGGCCTGGCCCTTGAGGTGGTTGGAGATGGCCCAGACCTTCAGGTTGTACTTGTCCAGGATTGCAAGCTTGGAGTCGACGTAGCCGGATTCGTCCCAGCGCCAGGCGTCCAGGTGGTCCCCGGAGACAGCGATCTCGAGGCCGTCGTAGCCCCAGCCTGAAGCGAGCCGGGCCACTTCTTCGAAGGGCAGGTCGGCCCATTGGCCGGTGAACAGGGTGAACGGACGGGGCATTCGGGGGCTCCTTGGCTAAGGCTGGACTGGCGGGCGCTGCTGCAGGGGCGGCGCTAGTGGCGGACGACGGTGAGGGTGCTCTTGTTGGCGGCGGATTCCTCCACGGCGTCCAGGACGTACTGGACGTTCAGGCCTTCTTCGAACGACGGCGAGGGCTGGGTTCCGTCCTTGATGGCCAGGAGGAAGTCGCGTACCTGGTGGGTGAAAGTGTGTTCCCAGCCGATGATGTGGCCCTGGGGCCACCATGCGTCGAGGTAGGGGTGCTCGGGTTCGTTGACCAGGATGCGGCGGAAGCCCTGTTCCCGGACGGGGAGGGTGGCGTCCAGGAAGCCGAGTTCGTTGAGGTTTTCCAGGTCGAACAGGAGGCTTCCCTTGTCGCCGTAGACCTCGATCTGGAGGCTGTTTTTCCTGCCGGTGGCCACCCGGGAGACCTCCACTGAGGCGATGGCCCCGGAGGTGAGGGAGAGTGTGGCCCAGGCGGCGTCGTCGACCGTTACATCCTCGGTGCCCTCCTGTCCGGGGCGCTGGTTGACGAACGTGTTGAGCCGGCCGGAGACCTCGGTGACCTGGTCGCCGAGGAGGTACAGGACCTGGTCGATGGCGTGGGAGGCGATGTCCCCGAGCGCGCCGGACCCGGCTGTTTCCTTCCGAAGCCGCCAGGTCATGGGGGCGTGGGCGTCGGCGAGCCAGTCCTGCAGGTAGGCGGCGCGGACGTGCCGGACCGTACCGAGCCGGCCTTCACTGATGAGTTCCTTCGCGAGGGCCAGGGCCGGGACGCGGCGGTAGTTGAACCCGATCATCGACTGGATGCCTTTGGCCCGGGCCTTGGCCGCCGCGGCGGTCATGAGCTCGGCTTCGGCGAGGGTGTTGGCCAGGGGTTTTTCCACCAGGACGTGCTTTCCTGCCCCCAGGGCGGCGACGGCGATCTCGGCATGCATCCAGCCCGGGGCGCAGATGTCCACGATGTCGATGTCATCCCTGGTGATCACCTCACGCCAGTCCGTCGCCGACTCAGCCCAGCCGTACCGGGCCGCGGCCTCAGCCACCGCCGCGGCGTCCCGGCCCACGAGCACCTTCTGCTCAAAGGCCGGGACGTCGAAGAAACTGGCCACGTTCCGCCACGCGTTGGAATGGGCCTTGCCCATGAAGGCGTAACCGATGGCGGCCACCCCCAGCGGGCGGGACACCGGGGGCTCGGACGGGTGTGCGGATGCGGTCATGATGCGTTCCTGCGAACTTCCTGCTGGCTGGACTACGTGCTGGATTACTTGCTGGACTATACGGTGGCAGTTTCCGGTGCCCAGTCCTCGGGGAGGGCGGGGGATGCCGGGGCCGAACTTTCAACGTTCACGAACGTGCCCGAATCGACGGACTCCGAGATGGAGACCATCGTGTCCAGCACGTGGTAGGCCAGTTCGCCGGTGGCCCGGTGGGTTGTTCCGGCGCGGAGGGAGCGTGCCATGTCCAGGACACCCATGCCGCGGCCGTTGGCGGGCCCCGTGGCTGGAACGGTGGTCCAGTCCTCGTCGCCGGCGCGCCAGAGCTTGATGTCGCCGGTGAAGTAGTTGGGGTCCGGCAGCGAGATGGTGGCTTCGGTGCCGGTGATTTCCACGAATCCCATCCGGGTCCGGGGGGACTCGAAGGAGAAGACACTGTGCGAGGAGGCGCCGGATTCGAACTGCGCCATCGCTGAAACATGGGTGGGCACCTCGACGGTGAACTCCTGGCCCGCCTTGGGTCCGGAACCGATGACGCGCACGTCCTTGGCCTTGGAGCCGACGGCGGCCACCTTGCGGATGGAGCCGAAGGCCTGGACCAGGGTGGTGAGGTAGTACGGGCCCATGTCGAACAGCGGGCCGGCGCCGTGCTGGAAGAGGAACGCGGGGTTGGGATGCCAGGATTCGGGGCCCGGTGTTTGGAACGTGGTCATCGCGGTCAGCGGAGTCCCGATGTCCCCGCGCTGGATCAGGCGCAGGGCGGTCTGGATTCCGGCGCCAAGGAAGGTGTCCGGGGCGCAGCCCAGGCGGATGCCGGCGGCATCGGCGGTTTTGAGCAGGCCCAGCCCGGATTCGCGGTCCAGGGAGAACGGCTTTTCCGTCCAGACGTGCTTGCCGGCGTTCACGGCGGCCGTGGCCACCTCCACGTGCGCGGCAGGAATGGTGAGGTTGACGATGATCTCGACGTCGGGGTGGTTCAGGGCCTTGTCCACCCCGCCCCACTCGGCGATGCCGTACTCCTTGGCGCGGGCCTCGGCAGCTTCCTCGAACAGGTCCGCGATGACGTGGACCTTCAGGTCCGGGAACGCCGTCAGATTGTCCAGGTACTGCTTGCTGATCACGCCGGCGCCGATGACGCCGACGCCCACCGGGCCGCTGCGGGACGGCTTGGTTACGGGGGTGTTCACGCGTTGGCTCCTTCGGCTGCGGTGTTGCTGTTCAGGTAGGCGAGGGACTGGGCGATGCCCTCGAAGATGTCGCCGGCATAGTCGTCAAACTCCACCACGCCCACTTCCAGGGACTTGGCAGCTGCGATGACGTCCATTACCGGGACCTTGCCTTGGCCTGCCGGCTGCTGGGCCTTGTTGTCCTTGTTCAGGGGGCCGTCCTTGATGTGGATGAACTTCACCCGGTCACCCAGGCGTTCCAGGAGTTCCACCGGGTCCTGGCCACCCACGGCCGCCCAGTAGGTGTCCACTTCCAAGGCCAGTTCGGGGTCCAGCAGGGACTCGAAGTACTCCAGGGCGGTGCGGCCCTCAATGGTGGACTCCAGTTCCCAGGCGTGGTTGTGGTAGCCGACGCGGATGCCGTACTCCGCACCCTTCCTGGCCGCCGCATTGAGCTTGGCGGCGGTGGCCTGGATATCTTCGGCCTTCTGCCAGTGCTCGGCGGGCAGGAACGGATCGATCACCGTGCTGATGCCCAGTTCCTTGGCCGCGGCGAAGATCTCGTCCTGGTCCTGGCTCATCAGGGGAGCGTGGCCGGACGGTGCGGTGAGGCCGTTCTCCTTCAGTGCGGCGCCAAGTTCCTTGGCCGTGGCCACGAAGTTGTACGGCTCCACCTGGGTGTAGCCGATCTCTGCCACCTTCTTGATGGTCCCCGGGAGGTCCTCGGAGATGGCGTTGCGGAGGGTGTAAAGCTGCAGTGAATAGGACATTGGTTTCCTTAGCGGTTCTGTAACGGTCAAGGGGGATTCGGTCAGCGGATTGGGTCAGCGGCCGGCCAGCGAGCCGCCGATGCCGCCCACGCTGAAATATTTGTTGAGGGTGGCGAAGACGATGACGGGCGGGAGCATCATGACCACGGCCAGGGCCATCACGGAGGTCCAGTCCGTGGCGTTCTGCTGGAAGAAGGACTGCACGCCCATGGGGAGCGTGAAGATCTCGTTGGAACGAAGGAACACGATGGCTACCAGGTAGTCGTTCCAGGCCAGCAGGAAGGCGAAAATCGCTGTCGAGAGGACGCCGGGCAGGGAGTTCCGCAGGACCACCTTGGTAAAGGACCCGAAGACGGAGCAGCCGTCGATCCAGGATGCTTCCTCAAGGCTGATGGGGATGGAGTCGAAATACGCCGCCATCATCCAGGTGGCCACCGTCATGGTGGACCCCACGTAGATGATGGTCAGGCCCAGGAGGTTGTCCACCAGGCCCATGCCGGCGAACAGGATGAACAGCGGCACCACCGAGGTGATGATGGGCAGGGACTGCATGACGAACAGCAGCAGCGAGTACCCGGAAACCGCCTTGCTGCGGCCTCGGGAGAGGACGTAGCCGGCCGGGGCTGCCACAGCCACGGAGACCACCACGGTGGAAAGGGTGGTGACCAGGCTGTTCTTCAGCCAGGTGGCGGCCAGGGTTTTGGAAAAGACGTTGCCCAGGTTCTCGAAAGTCAGGCCGCTGGCCGTGCTGTTGGGCCCCGGAGTGAAGGCCAGCAGTACGGTGACCATGATGGGTACCAGGACGATCGCGGTGATGATGAGGATCGCGGCGAACCGCCACCAGCGTCCGCGCATGCCGGCTTCGGACAGGACCTTGCGCCTTATGCCGCCGTCGATGCCGAGAGCGGGGCCTGATTCGGGATGGGCGTGGAGGACTGCGCTCATTATTCGACGCTCGACTTTCGGATCTGGCGGTACAGGATGACCGAGATGACCACCAGGGTCATGGTCATGAGGAAGGCGATGGCCACGCCGGGGCCGGTGGCGAAGTCCTGGAATACGGTCCGGTAGGCCAGGACCACCAGGGAGGTGGTGGCGTTGACCGGGCCACCGCCGGTGAGCAGGTAGATGGTGGGGAAGTCGTTGACGCAGAAGATGGTCATCAGGATCCAGCTGATGTAGGTGGAGCGGGCAATCAGCGGCAGGGTGATCTGGGTGAACTGCTGCCAGGGGCTGGCGCCGTCCATGCTGGCTGCCTCATAGACGGTGGTGTCCACTGAGGCCAGGGCGGCCGAGATCATCATCATCATGAACGGGAAGCTGACCCAGACTTTGAAGACCATCACCGTAATGGACGCCAGGGTGGGGTCCGCCAGGAAGAGCGGGGTGCCAAGGCCCAGGTTCCGGAACAGCGACGGGATCAGGCTGTCGGGGGTGGCCACCAGCCAGTTCCATGCGGTGGAGGACACCACGATGGGCACTACCCACGGCAGGAGGAGGAGGACCTTGAAGGTGCCGCCGGCCGGGATCTTGGTGCGCAGGAGCAGGGCCAGGCCCAGGCCTACCAACCAGGATCCGAAAACGCCCACAATGGTGAACCACAGGGTGAACTGTGCTGCCTTCCAGAACGCCGGCGACGTCAGGACGGTGGCAAAGTTCTGCGCGCCCACGAAGTTGCCGGTCTGGAGCAGGTCACCGTCATGCGTCGCCTGGATGGCGGCGTAGACCAGCGGGTAGCCGTGGATCAGGACGAGCAGGACCACGGAAGGAAACAGGAGCCAGAAGAACGTCCTGGTGGCCTGGGCGGAGAGCTTGCTCTTGCGCTTGCCGGGGAGGGCACCGGACCCGCCGGGGGCAACCCCGCGGCGGGCCCGGGCCAGGCCGGACTGGGTGGTGGTGCTGGACATGGCCGGTCCGTTCTACTTCTTCAGGACGGACTCGAGGCCGGACTGGAAGGTCTGCAGTGCCGTCTTGGCATCGGTCTTCCCGGTGATGATGCTCTGGCTGAACTGGTTCAATGCCTGGCCGCCGTCAAGGGCTGCGAGGTTGGCGTTCAGCGTGCTGCCCTGGGCGGCGAAGGTCTTGGCGATGGGCTGCCAGTCCTTGACGATCTTGACGTTGTTGGGGTCGTCGGCGAACTCCGGGATCTCGGTGATCGACTTGAAGACCGGCAGGGCGGACATGAGCTTCTTCTGCCACAGCTGCTTGAGCTGGCCCAGGTAGTACACCAGGAACTCCTCGGATGCTTCCTGGGACGGGGTGTTGGTGTACATCATGATGTTGTTCGGGAACACGATGGTGGCCTTGTCGCCGTGCGGGCCCTTGATGGGATCAGCCACCAGCAGGTCGCCCGAGGTGTCTCCAACACGCTGCGGGACGTTCACCTGGAACAGGCCGTAGCCCGCCTTCCCGTCCTTCCACTGCGCCGACATGTTGTCCGTGGTGTAGCTGACCGCGGCCGGATCCACGATGCCGTTGGACACGAGTTCCAGGACGAACTCCATGGCCTCGACGTTGCGGTCGTTCATGAGGTCCAGCTGGCCGTCCTTGTTCCAGACACCGCCGCCATTGTTGACCATCATCATGATCATGGAGTGGTTGGCGTAGTTGTTGCCTGCGCCTGCACCGGTGGTGAAACCAAAGGCGCCCACCTTCTTCAGCGCCTTGCCCGCCTCGAGGAGGGACGGCCAGTCCGTGGGCAGGGCAACGTTCGCCTTCTCGAACAGGGACTTGCGGTACCAGAAGACGCGCATGTCCAGCTGCCACGGGACCGCCACGTAGCCCTTATCCGACTTGAACGGGTCCAGCACGCCGGGCAGGAAGTCGTTGAACTGGCCATTGGCCTTCAGCTTCTCGATCACCTTGTCCGCGTAGGCAATCTGGCCCTGCTGCTCGAACTGGAACGCCTGGAAGCCGCCGCCTGTGGAAACTGCCGGGCCTGTCTTGGAGGCGATCGCTGAGGAGAAGGTCTGGTAGAAGTTGTTCCACTGGATGATCTGGTAGGAAGCCTTGGCGCCGTTGGCGCCGGAGAACCCTTCCGCAACGCTCTTGGCGGCGTCGTTGTAGGCCGGTGTTGCCCACGGCATGTCCCAGAACTTGATGGTCCCGCCGGCTCCACCTCCGCCGCCTCCCTGTGACGCCGAGCCGCCGCCGCAGGCCGCGAGGAGGGGCGCCGCTGCAGCTGCAGCCGTCAGGCCCAGGAAACCGCGCCGGGAGAAGGAGCGGCGCTGTTCGGAAGTTGCATTCATGGTGATGTGTCCTTTCGGGACCGTCTTGCGCAGCGCGCCGTTGGTGCGGTCCTGCTCATCGTTGAGAGTGGAGGTGGGACTGGACTGTGCTGTTGGACTGCTTGTTCGGTTGCGTATCGGTGGGCTGGTTATGTGGCGGCGAGGGTTGCGTAGAGGTCGGTCAGCCGGGCGAACCCGGCCAGGTCGTCCGGCTGGGTGCCGGCGCCAAGGTGATCCTTCAGGCGCCGCCACGCACACCGGTGGGCGGATTCGTAGAGGGTGGGCAGGAGAAGTTCGCCGTGGGCCCCGGTGACCCGGACTTCGGCCGGCCAGGCAGCGTCCGGGTCGGGCACCTGGACGGCCACCCCGCCGTCGGCCGTGTAGAGGCGGATGTCGACGCCGGCAGGCCTGGCGGTGGTGAGTACGCCCTGGGCGGTGAACGGGGCGCCGTTGGCGAGCCTGCCGGTGGCTGTATAGCCGGTGGCGCCGCTGCGGAGGACGCTGACACCGTGGAGCTGTCCGCTGACGGCCAGCACGGCGGCGAGGTGGCGGGCCAGAAGCCGCTGGGGGTCTGTGCCGGGGCTGGCGGTGGCAACGCTGTCCATCAGCGACGACGTGCCCAGGGCGCTGCGGACGGCGTCGCGGGCATCGGGATCGCCGCTTTCGCCAACGAGTGCAGGGTTGGAGGCCCAGTGGAGATCGAGGACGACGACGGCTTGGGCGGCCTCGGCGGCTGCCGCCAGTTGCGTGGTCGTCTCCGGGACGGGATCCACCACCAGGATGCCGCGTGAACCTGTTTCGACGGCCCGTGCCGCTTCCGTAGTCCAGCCTGCTTCGCCCGCGATGACGGCGACGTCGGCCTCCCGGCCCTCCGCTGCGGGGCCAAACGTTGCGGGCAGCGAAGCTACCGCCAGCGCCACCGCGCCTGCTTCCTCGGCCTGCGGCGTTGCTGTCACTGTGTACGCGCTCATGCGGTGGCTCCTGCCTTTTCCGTGTCGGCGAGGTGTCCTGCGGCAACGTTCTGCACGGTGGCCTCCGAGATGGCCAGGGCAAAAGTGAGGTCGTCGATCAGGGCTTGGGCGGAGGGCGCCCGGCGGCCTCCGCTGGCCAGTTCCGCCAGTTCGCGCCACTCGCCCTCGTAGCCGTTGTGCCCGTACGGGCCAAAGGTAGTGGTCTCGCCGCCGCGGGAGAAGGTGGCCACGGCGGAGCCGGCCTGGACGTAGGAGGGCGTGAAGTCGATGCGGAGCGCGGAATCATCGCCAATGGCCTCGAAGGTCCATTCGGGCTTCCACGTGCTGTTCATGACGGCACGCAGTTCGATGACACGGGTGGGGGTCCGGAGCGAGACGGCGTAACCGAACGGGCGGACATGCCGCGCCTGGAGTACTTCAACCGCGCCGAAGTCCGGAGTGAAGCGGCGCACCAGGGGCAGGTCGTGGATGGCCAGGCCCATGATCCCGCCCTGCATCATGGCCTTGATGACCTCGATGTCCGAGTAATCGGGCTTGGCCGGGGCAGGGCGGGTGATGATCTCGGTGGCGAAGTCTTCGAAGCGGGCGTTCGGCGGGAGGACGATGGAGGAGCGGATGGTGTGGACCTGCTCCGGAAGGTCGCCCCAGTGTTGTTCCGCCGCGAGCCAGCCGGGGTCGAACGTGTGCATGGCTCCGACCAGGATCGGCACCCCCGTCGCGGCACTGGCATCCGCGATCCGTGCCGCCTCTTCACCGTTCATCGCAAAGGGCTTTTCGCAGAGGACCGCCTTCTTGCCGGCCCTGCACGCAGCGATGACCTGGTCCGCGTGGAACTGGTGGGGACTGCAAACAGCCACGATGTCCACTGCGGGATCAGCCAGCAGGGCCTCCAGGCTGGTGCTGGATGCGGAACCAACACGCGAGGCCACTGAAGAAGCCACGGCCGGGTCCACGTCCATGATGTGCCGCACCTCCAGGATGTCCCGGAGGCGGGCCAGTGCCGGAAGGTGGATGGCCTGGGTGACGGGTCCGGCGCCGAGGATGCCGACGCCAAGGGGCCGGACTGCTGGCGCTGCGATGTGGGACAAGTTCAATTACCTCTTTGTAAACGGACTTTGAAGTACCGGAAGGATCACTACGGTGGATGGTTGCCATCCGGTCCGCGGATGTGCCCCGAATCACAAGGTAGAACTACTTTTGACGTGCGTCAAGCAAAAGTTGTTTGTTGCGCGTCGTTCTTCTGCCGTGATGACAGCGGTAAGTAACAGTGTTATGACTTAGACATGACTCAAGCCACGGGTAAGCAGGCCCTAAAGGACGCTGACGTCGGCAGCCTGTCGCGGGCAGGGGACCTCTTCCAGCTGCTGCGGGACGGAAGAGCACGCACCCGCGCCGAGCTGGCCCTGAGTACAGGACTGGCCCGCTCCACCGTGGCCTCAAGGATCGACGCCCTCATGCTGTCCGGCCTGGTAGGTCCGGCAGGGGAGGCGCTCTCCAGCGGCGGCAGGCCGCCGTCGCGCTTTGCCTTCAACCCGTCCGCCCGCCTGGTGCTGGCCGCTGATGTGGGAGCCACGCACGTCATCGTCGCGGTCACAGACCTCGGCGGGAAAATCCTCGCTGAACACCGGCTGGAGCAGCAGGTGGCCGCCGGGCCGGAGGCGGTGCTGGACCAAGTGGTGGCGCAGGGCAGGGAGCTCCTGGCCGCGGCGGGCCGGAGCGTAGCCGAACTGGCCGGGATCGGCATCGGACTGCCGGGTCCCGTGGAACATGACACCGGCAAGCCCGTCAAGCCGCCCATCATGCCCGGCTGGGACGGGTTCGACGTGGTCAGCTACGTCCAGCGGTCCCTGCCTGTGCACGTCCTGGTGGACAACGACGTGAACATCATGGCGTTGGGGGAGCAGTCCGCCCACTGGCCCGAGCACAACAACTTTTTCTTCGTGAAAGTGGCCACCGGCATCGGTTCCGGCATCATCAGCAATGGGGAACTGCAGCGCGGCGCCAACGGCACGGCAGGAGACCTTGGACATGTCCAGGTGGCGCGGGGCGCGGATGTCCTGTGTGCCTGTGGCAACTATGGGTGCCTTGAAGCGCTCGCGTCCGGTCCCGCCGTCGTGCGTTTCCTCCGTGACCAGGGACTGGAGGTGGCCAAGGGCGCCGACGTGCTCCGGCTCGCCGCCGACGGCAACCTGCAGGCCATCCAGGCGCTCCGCCAGGCCGGGCGGGACATCGGTGAGGTGCTGGCCACCGTGGTCAACCTGCTCAACCCGTCGGTGATTGTGGTGGGCGGCAGCTTCGGCGAGACCGGGGAACACGTGGTGGCAGGCATCCGTGAGGTGGTGTACCGGCGCTCGCCGCCCCTGGCCACCTCGCACCTGCGCATCAACATCTCGCGGGCGGGCGCCCAGGCTGGCGTTCTCGGAGCAAGCCAACTGGTCACCCAGTACGTCCTTTCACCGGCCATTATCGAGGCCACGCTCGCAGGCGCCATCGCCGGGTAGCGCCGCAGGATTCGCGGCGCTGCCCGGCGCCCGGCTTTAGGCTTCGGCCTCCGGCTCCGGCTCCGTCAGAAGCAGCGCGGTCCCGCCATAAGCGGGCAGTTCCAGGAAGAAGCTGTGCAGGTCGTCCACCTGCCCCACGGTCTCCCCGCTGAACAGGTCCTGGACGTTGGCGCCGGACGGCAGCTCGTTGGACTGGATGCTGCCGGCAATGTCCTGGCCGGAGAAGTTCAGGGCCGTCACCTGCAGGGCGCCGTCCTTCAGGCGGTTCACCAGCACCAGCGCGCCGCGGTTGGAAACGTCCGGAACGTCCAGCAGGGTCCCGGTGGCGATTCCGTTGTCCTCGCGCACCGCAAGGATCCGCTGCAGCCTGCGCGCGAACGAGTCCGGGTCCTTCAACTGCTCAGGCAGCGGCCCGTACAGGCTGCGGGCCCGGGGCATCCCGGCCGAGGACGTGGTGGCGTCCGGGCTGGTGCCCATGAGGTCGTGGGCGCCACGGTTGATCCAGCGCGTGTCCCCCTGCGAGGTGAGTTCCCGCACCCTGCTGCGGTCCAGGGCCAGGATGCCGGTGAGGTCCCAGCCGGAAAGGGCGAAGACGCCGGGCTGCAGCGCGTTGTACATCGCCAGGAGCAGGTGGACATCCCGGATCTGGGCTTCCTGCTCCGGTGTGACGGCGTCCGGGTCCGCGATTCCCAGGGCGGCCATGATGAAGCTGACCGAGGTGCAGGCAATGCCGTTGGTGGTGAAGACGGCGTTGTACGGTGCCTTTTCGCCCGTGAGCCGGTCCCGCAGGGTCTGCTGCACATTTTCAGCCAGCTGCGCGCCGGTGAGTTCCTCGCCGTTGAGTTCGAACATCTCGTCCCGGTGCCCGGCAGCGAAGTGCAGCAGCTCGTAGGTGAGTTCGTCATGGTTCTGCAGGGCGTGCACCAGCGAGGCCTGGTCAACCCCGATTTCCATGGAGAGGCGGAGGGTCAGCCGCAGGAACTCGGTATCTGCCGTGACCAGGGCGTAGTGGTAGGCCGGCCGGGTGATGAAGTCGTAGGAAAGGTCCGGGCCGGACTCCGAGGTTGCCTTGATGTCGTCAATGGTCAGGTTCAGCTCCTGGAAGGAGAACCCGCCCACCTTGCGGATCATGGAACCGATGAGCTGGTTGGCGGCCTCGGACAGCGGATGCCCTTCGGACCAGCCGGGCTGTTCCTCGGCGCTCTTTTCCACGCCCAGGAAGCCGTTGGCGTCCAGGCGCAGAGCACCGGTGCCAAGGTCCACGAGAGAGTGCAGGGCATCGCCCACCACCAGCCGCATTCCCGCGAAGGTGGGGTCCAGCCAGTTGATGGAGGGCTGGCCGGCTTTGAAGTAATGCAGGTAGACCCAGCGGCGGGTCTTGCCGGTGGTGTCCACGATGGGCCGGGTGACGCTCCAGTTGGTTTCCTTCACGCCGGGCTCGTAGAAGATGACCCGCTGCAGCCGGCCGATGATGTAGCCGGCCTTCTGCAGCGCCTGCTCGGCGTCGGGGCTGAGGTTGACCGAGTCGGCGCCCTCGGGGACGTCCGGGAGCAGGTTCCAGTCCTCCTCCGGGATATCGATCATGTGGTAGATCCCGGGGTAGTCCCGGAAGTTCATCTCAGCCAGCCGGAAGTCGGCTCCCTTGCCGGTGTGGCCGGGGACGATGTCATCGATCACCGTGCCATCGTGCTCAGCGGCCACCTCACACATGCGGCGGAATTCGTCCTCCGTTCCGAAGACGGGATCGATCGCCATGCTGATGCGGTCAAAGTGGCCGTCCACGCTTGGCGTGTGGGACCAGCCGCTGATGCCCCCGGCGAGCTTCACGGGCCCGGTATGGATCCCGCGGATTCCGATGTCGCGGAAAGCCTTCCACATTTCGGGGTCGCCCAGGGCGGAAAGGAACGACTGGCCGGTGGGGGTGATAAAGGACAGCGGGTAAGCGGTGAACCATACGGAGGCGCGTTCGACGGCGGCGCGCGGGTTGGGATGCGCATAAGAGTTCTGCCACATGCTGGCCTGGCCGGACAGCTGCCGCGCCAGCGTATTCGCATCTCCGAGCATGGCCTGGTTGCGCAGCCACTCCACATACGCTGCGTTCCGCCCGTCGAATTCGAAGGACGGCCGGCTGCCGACGAACTGCCGCCGGCGCGCGATGGGCCGCAGCGCCTTGGGCCGGGCAGCGAAGAACTGCTCGTCAAAAGTGACCTCCAGCTCCGGTGACGGCTCCGCAGTTCCCTCTTCCACTTCCGCTTCCACTTCCGCATTGCCCGCGGCCGCTGCATCCGCTTCTGAAGTACGCTCGCTTGTGCCCGGCTCCCGCATAAGCTCCTCTTTCCATTGCTCGTTCCCGTGCTGGCATGGATGCTCCAAGACCCCTTGCCCAAGGTCAGTTACCCCAGCCGGCAGGGAGTATTCGGTGTTCCCTCTCCCGATGCTACTGCGCAGCGGAGCCCGCGGAAGGGACACCGGCGCGCCGCCCCTCCGTTAGCCGCAGAATCCCCCTTTGTTTTGCCGGTATCCCCCATCAACGCGTCAAGGGGTCGTATTCTAAGAGCACGGGTTTTGCAGTGGGCCGGAGCGCTGATAGCAGGGCTGGAGCATGGCCGCTGAACCCAAGGGGCAGGTTGGCTGGGGACCGCTTCCAGTAACCCCCGAGCCGGTCTTCGACAGCAAGGACGTCGAAGACTACCTCTGGGAAGTCACCCGCGACTTCATGACGGGCATCAAAGGTGAGCGCCGCAGCATCAGCTGGGCGGCCACCCTCTTTCGCCTGGGCAAGGCACGCACCCTTGCGGCCAGCACGGAGCAGGCACGCGAGGCCGACCGGGAGCAGTGCTCCTTTGCCGACGGGCCCGTCATGGAAGCCGTGCGCACCGGGGAATTCGTTCTGCTCCCGGACTTGGGCCGGGACCGCCGCTGGCCCGGATATTCCAGCGCCGCCGCCGTCCACGGCGTGCAGTCCCTGCTTTCTGTCCCCATCCTTACCGAAGGCGGGACCAGCGCTGCCATCAACCTCTACGCACCGACCCCGCACGCCTTCACCAGTGACGACCTGGTGCGCAGCCAAAGCTACGCCCGCCAGGTGGCGCGCGCCCTACGCGTCGTGGTCCGGGTGGCTGAACGTGCGGAAACGACGGCTGGTCTCGCCGTCGTCCAAAGTTCCCTGGTCCTGGTGGACCTCGCGGTGCGCAGCCTCATGAACGAATACGGGCTTACCCGGGAGGGCGCGCTGCGGTTCCTGCAGACCCAGGCGCTGCACCACGAACTGGACCTCCGGGACGCGGCACTGAATGTCGTGGCCCCAAGCGGCATGAACCGCGGGGCCGGGCAGCCTTCGGGGCTGCGGCAGGAAACGTACGACGGCGTGGCGGAGCTTCCGCGGCCGTCGGCGGCGGGGCGGGACTTTCCAACCGGAACGTCGCCCCGGAAGGATGCTGCGCCGGGGAAGGAACCCCCGGCCGCCGCGGAAGGGAGGACGGCATGACCATCGAGAAACAGGAGCTGCGCTCCGTCGCGGACGCACCGGGCAGGCACCCCTGGCACCGGTTCGTTGCCCTGGGGGACTCCTACACCGAAGGAATTGGCGACCCCGAGCCGAACAGCCTGGGCGGCCTCCGGGGCTGGGCCGACCGGGTGGCAGAGGAACTCGCCGACAGCCAGCCGGACTTCGCCTACGCCAACCTGGCCATCCGCGGCATGCTGCTGAAGCAGATCCTCGACGTCCAGCTGGCGCCGGCGCTGGCGCTGAAACCGGACCTGATCGCGATGTCCGGCGGCGGCAACGACATCGTGTTCCGCCACGGCGACCCGGACAAGCTGGCGGAAAAGATTGACGGGGCCGTCGGCATCCTGTCAGCCACCGGCGCCACTGTCCTGCTGTACGCAGGGCCGGACTGGGGCGACACACCGGTCTTTGGCAAGATCCGTGGGCGGGTTGCGATCTATAACGAGCACCTGCACAGGATCGGGGCGCGGCACCACGCCATCATGGTGGACCTGTGGTGCCTGCCTGAGCTACAGCACGCGGTGATGTGGGACCCGGACCGGCTGCACCTTTCCCCGCTGGGCCATCACTCCGTGGCCGTCGCCACCCTCAACGCCCTTGGGGTGGAGCACGCGCTCAAGCCGTCCCAGCCGCGGCCGCTTCCGGCCCACGGGTGGACGCAGGCGCGGGCCGAGGACCTGGTCTGGGCACGGCAGTACTTTGTGCCGTGGGTCCTGAAGCGGCTGCTTCCCCACCACGCCGACGACGAACTGGCGGCCAAGCGGCCCCAGCCCGGGCCGGTGTTTGGCCTTGGCCGTCCGGGGCCATTCCCGCCGGGCCACCCCATTGTGGGCGTAAACCCCAACATCGCCGGAGGCCCCGCGCCGGAGGGGGAGGCAGCGTAGCGGTCAGTGCCTCAGCGCTTCCTGGGGCCCCGCTTCGATGCTGCGTTCAGGGCCGACTTGACCGCCGGCGGCAGCCCGCCCTGCTCGGTTTCGGGTTCCGCGACCGTTCCCCGCGCCTTCGCTATGGCCTTCATGCCGTGGTAGATCACCAGCGCGGCAGCTGAACCCAGGGCGATGCCGGTGAACTTCAGGTCCCCGATGGTCCAGGTGTAGTCCGCGATGCCGATGATCAGGGCCACGGCAGCAGTGGTCAGATTGACCGGGTTGGAGAAGTTCACTTTGTTCTGCACCCAGATCTTCACACCGAGGATGCCGATCATGCCGTACAGCATGGTGGCCGCGCCGCCCAGCACGCCCGCCGGGACGGTGGCGATGAGTTCGCCGAACTTCGGTGAGAAGCTGAGCACGATGGCGAACATGCCCGCAACCCAGTAGGCCGCCGTCGAGTACACCTTGGTGGCAGCCATGACGCCAATGTTCTCCGCGTAGGTGGTGGTGCCGGAGCCGCCGCCGAAACCGGCCAGGACGGTGGCGGCACCGTCAGCCAGCAGCGCGCGTCCGGAGACGCCGTCGAGGTTCTGCCCTGTCATGGCCGCAACCGACTTCACATGGCCGATGTTCTCCGCCACCAGCACCAGCACCACCGGGACAAACAGGCCCAGGACGCCGATGTGGAATTCGGGGGTCTGGAAGTGCGGCAGGCCCACCCAGGCTGCGGCGTCCATCTTGTCGTACTTCACCTCGCCGCGGAGCATGGCCACCAGGTATCCCACCACCACGCCCACCAGGATGCTGAGCCGGCCCACGATGCCGCGGAACAGGACGCTGACCAGGATGATGGTGACCAGCGTGACCAGGGCGGTGATGGGTGCGGCGTCGAAGTTCTGCTTTGCGGCGGGGGCCAGGTTCAGGCCGATCAGCGCCACGATGGCACCGGTGACGATGGGTGGCATCAGCCGGTTGATCCAGCCGGCGCCAAACTTCTGCACCACCGCACCCACCAGGGCCAGGGTGGTCCCGGCGAGGACCACGCCGCCCAGGGCGCCGGGGATCCCGAACTGTGCCTGTGAGGCGGTGATGGGAGCGATGAACGCAAAGCTCGAGCCAAGGTAGCTGGGTACCCGGCCCTTGGTGAGCACCAGGAACAGCAGCGTGCCGATCCCCGAGAAGAACAGCGTGGTGGCCGGCGGCATCCCGGTGATGATGGGTACCAGGAAGGTTGCGCCGAACATGGCCACCACGTGCTGCATGCCCACGCCAATGGTCAGGGGCCACGCCAACCGCTCATCAGGGGCCACCACTTGGCCCGGCTTGATGGTTTTGCCGGTGCCGTGCAGCTTCCATTTGATTCCGAGCATGCTCATGGGAAGGAATGCCTTTCAGGGGGTGCCGCGAGGGGGCGAAGATCAACTTGGTCAAGAATACCGCCAAGTTTTTACACCGCCCGCTGTGCTCAAGGTCACCCGGCGTCACGGGAAGAGGAGGAGAGCACTTGAAGTTGCAACTATGGAAAGCAACAGAGGCCACCGCTGCAGGCGGGCGGCGCAGCGAAAGGTAAGCCAATGACCATTGCCCACGAAGAAGCGGTTATCGATCCGGCAGCCGTGGACGCGATCTTCGCCCAGGCCCGCACTGCCAACTCCTTCACCGGGGAGGTGACCGAGGAGCAGGCCCAGGCCATCTATGAGCTCACCAAGTTCGGCCCCACCGCCTTCAACTCCCAGCCGCTGCGCGTCACCTACGTTCGCTCCGACGAGGCACGCGCCACCCTTGTGGACGCCCTGTCCCGCGGCAACCAGGCCAAAACAGCGTCTGCTCCGCTCGTGGCCATCCTCAGCTACGACACCGACTGGGCCGGCAAATGGGATAACTTCCTTCCCGGCTACAACGCCCCAAAGGCCATGTTCGACGCCGACCCGGCCCTTGCCGCCGCCACGGGCAACAACAACGCCCACCTGCAGGCCGGCTACTTCATCCTGGCAGTCCGCTCCCTCGGTTTCGCCGCCGGCCCCATGACCGGCGCCAACTTCGACGCGATCGACGCCGCCTTCTTCCCGGCAGGCGACCAGAAGAGCTTCTTGGTGGTCAACATCGGCCAGCCCGGCGAGGAAGCCTGGGGCGAGGCCAAGCCCAAGTTTTCCTACGGCGAGGCCGTCCGCACCGTCTAACCCCCGCTCACGTTTGACGGTCTTTCATCAAACGCCCGCTCACGTTTGACGTTCTTTCTCTAAACGCCCGCTCACGTTTGACGTTCATTCTCTAAACGACCGCTCACCCTGGTGAGCGGGCGTTTGAGTTTTAGGCGTCAAATGTGAGCGGGCGTTTTGAATTTGGCTGCGAAAGATGAGCGGGCGTCTGATGACGGGTGGCAGACTGGGGCCATGCCGATGCGGAACCTGATATTCGTGGCGTTCTTGGAGCCGGTTGCCGACGGCCAGGTTTTCCTGCGGACGGAGTGGCCGCTGCACATCACGCTGGTGAGGTTCGACGCCGGCAGGCAAGACAGTGCGGACGTCACCGAACGCATCGCCGGGCTCGCTGACGCGCCGGCGGCCGCGGCGCTGGGAGCCGCGCTGACGGTAGGGGAGGACGCCGCCTTCGGCCGCAACGGTTCAGTGCCGGTCAACCTCATCCAGCCCCAGCCGGACCTTCAGGCCCTGCACGGGCAGTTGGTTGCCGCCGTCGACGCCCTGGGTGGCAGGATCCTTACGCCCGCCCACACCCTTGCCGGGTACCGCCCCCACGTCTCACATCACGGTGACAAACGCCTCCACCCGGGCGACGCCGTCGTGCTTGACCGCGTCGCCCTGGTGGACATGGCTCCCGACGGCGACCACACCATCCGGCGCGTCCTCCGGCTCTGGAGCCGCGAAGGTGAAAGCTAGGCGATGACGCTGTCCACCAGCGCCTTGGCCTCGGCCTGCACCTGCTTCAGGTGCTCCTCGCCCTTGAAGGACTCGGCGTAGATCTTGTACACGTCCTCGGTGCCGGAGGGGCGCGCGGCGAACCACGCGTTTTCGGTGACCACCTTCAGGCCGCCGATGGGCGCGCCGTTGCCCGGCGCCTCGGTGAGCTTGGCGGTGATCTCCTCGCCGGCCAGCGATGTGGCAGTGACGTCCGCGGCAGAGAGCTTGCCCAGCTTCGCCTTCTGCTCGCGCGTGGCGGCGGCGTCGATCCGTGCATAGACCGGGGCGCCGAACTGGTCCGTCAGGCCCTTGTACAGCTGGGACGGGGACTTGCCCGTGACCGCGGTGATCTCGGACGCCAGCAGGGCCAGCAGGATGCCGTCCTTATCAGTGGTCCACACGCTGCCGTCCAGCTTATTGAAAGATGCGCCCGCGGATTCCTCGCCGCCGAACGCACCTTCGCCGGAGAGCAGGCCGGGGACGAACCACTTGAAGCCAACGGGAACCTCAACGAGCTTGCGGCCCAGGCTCTGCGCCACGCGGTCGATGATGGAGGAGGACACCAGGGTCTTGCCCACCACGGAGGACGGGTTCCAGCCGCTGCGGTTGCGGTAGAGGTAGTCGATGGCGACTGCCAGGTAGTGGTTGGGGTTCATCAGGCCGCCGTCCGGGGTGACGATGCCATGCCGGTCGGCGTCGGCGTCGTTGCCGGTGGCCACGTCGAAGGTGGCTCCGCCGGTGGACATGCGCTGGATCAGCGATGCCATGGCCGACGGCGACGAGCAGTCCATGCGGATCTTCTCGTCCCAGTCCAGCGTCATGAAGGCCCACTGCGGGTCCACGGTGGGGTTCACCACGGTGAGGTCCAGGTGGTGGCGCTCGGCGATCTCACCCCAGTAGTCCACGGAGGCGCCGCCCATTGGGTCGGCACCGATCCGGACGCCGGCGTCGCGGATGGCGTCCAGGTTCAGGACGGACGGAAGATCGTCCACGTAGCTGGAGAGGAAATCGAACTTGCCGGTGGTGTCCGCGGCCTGGGCATCCGCCAGCGGGATCCGCTTCACGCCGCGCAGGCCGTTTTCCAGCAGCTCATTGGCGCGGTTGGCGATCCAGCCCGTGGCGTCCGAGTCAGCGGGGCCGCCGTGCGGGGGGTTGTACTTGAAGCCGCCGTCGGCCGGCGGGTTGTGGCTCGGCGTCACCACGATGCCGTCCGCCTGGGGTGCCCCCGGCGCCGCCTTCCGGTTGTAGGTGAGGATGGCGTGGCTCAGTGCAGGGGTGGGGGTGTAGCCGTGCCGGGCGTCGACCAGGACCTGGACGCCGTTGGCGGCGAGCACCTCAAGGGCGGAGTTCTGCGCGGGTTCGCTCAGCGCGTGGGTGTCCTTGGCCAGGAACAGCGGGCCGGTAACGCCCTGCGCAGCCCGGTATTCAACGATGGCCTGGGTGATGGCCACGATGTGCTGCTCATTGAAGGACGCCTTGAGGCTGGAGCCCCTGTGCCCGGATGTCCCGAACACGACGCGCTGGCCGGGGTCCCCCAGGTCCGGTGCGATGTCGTAATACGCGTCAAGGAGCGCAGTGATGTCAACAAGGTCCTGGGGTTGGGCAACTGTACCCGCGCGGCTAGCCATGGCTCCAGCATGCCAGAACCTGGCAGGAGTCAAAACGACCCGCCCAAAATCCGGACGCTGTGACCTGCCGTGACGCTGCCAACCAAGTAGCCCACCTGAGTACACGGCCGCGAAAGTACCTATATACCGCCCCTTCCGCCCCTGCTAATTTCAAGGAAATTCCACGAAAACAAACCGAAAGGAACGGACGACGGCGGCCCGCCGCCGTCGTCCTGTCCGGCAAGGAAACGGGGACGTCCAATGGGGGCAGGAGACGGGGCAGCGGAGCAGTCAAGGCTTGCTGCCGAGCGCGTGGCAAGGCTGAAGCGCCGGCTGGACGAGGTCGAACATTCCACCAAGGCGTGGGATGCCGGAGCGGTGGGGGAGCGGTTGGTGGCTGACAAGCTCAGCGAGCTGGTTCCCCGCGGCTGGTACGTGCTCCACGATGTCCACTGGCCGGGCAGGCCGAAGGCTAACCTGGACCACGTCCTGGTGGGCCCGGGCGGCGTGGTGGTGGTGAATTCGAAGAACTGGACCGGCGAAGTTCGGGTGGCTTCCGGTGTGTTGTGGCAGGGCCGTTACGCGCGGACCCAGGCGGTGGAAGGTGCCCTGGCCCAGTGTGCTGCTGTTTCCTCGGTGCTGGCTCCGCCGCACCGCAGGCTGGTGCGTCCGCTCATCTGCATGGCCGCGCAGCCGGACCTTTTCGGGATAACAGACTCGGACGTCGCCGTCGCGGGCTCCGAGCGGGTGGTCGGGGCCATCGAAGCGCTGCCGGCAGTGCTCGAACAGCAGGCAGTGGTGGGACTGTACGAGCAGCTGGGCCGGCAACTCACGCATGAGCAGGAACCCGGCATCACGGCCCTGCGCAACGTGCGCCCGGGAACCGTGGTGCGCCCGGCGGGAGCCCTGCCTCCGGCCGGTCCCGCGGCTACCCCGGGAGGCAAAACCGGATCCGCCGAAGATGCAGCCAGGTCCCGCAGTGCATCCCGGCACCCCGCCGGCCGTGCCCTGCCGCCACGGGACATCCAGGCGGGGCAGCATACGGCTGCACCGGCCGGCCATTGGCGCCACGGCCGGAGCACCAAGGCACAGCCACACGGCGGCACCAGCGGAGGCAAGCTGGCGCTGCTGGCCGCCTTCGTTATTTTTGCCGTCTATATCCTGCCCTACTTGGCCCGCTAGCCTCCCGCCCGTCCCCGGACCGCAGCTGGTCCACGGCGGCCGCGCGGACGGCAGCTGAGAACCGGTTGAGCCGGTCTGAATCGAGCGCCCAGGCCTGCCAGTACAGGGCCACGTCCTGGTGGGCATCCTCCTCCAGCCGGACCAGCGTGCCGCCGGCCAGCTCACCGCTGAGCTGAAGCTCCGGAATCATTCCCCAGCCCAGTCCGGCTCTGACTGCCGCGAGGAATCCCTGGGAAGAGGGCACGGTGTGCGTGGCCGGAAGCTCCGGCACCCGCTTGGCAGTGAGAACGTCCTGCTGAAGGGTGTCCTTCGTATTGAATTTCAGGACCGGCATTGCTGCCCAGTCCACGCCGCCCGGCCCGGAGAAGCGCCGGCGCAGCCCTGGAGTGGCCACCGGAATGTAGCGCATGGACCCGAGCAACTCCACGCGGCATCCGCTCACCGGGACGGGGTCGGAGGTCACTGCGCCCATCACGGCTCCGTCGCGGAGAAGCTGGCTGCTGTAGCCCTGGTCCTCAATGTGCAGGTCGAGGGCGGAATCCTCCCAGCCGGCGGCCTGGTGCAGAACGGGGGTAAACCAGGTGGCCAGCGAATCCGCGTTAACGGCCACGGGCAGGTGGGCCCGCGAGCTCGATCCGGTTCCCAGTGCTGCCGCAGTCTCAGCGTCCAGCACCTGCACCTGGCGGGCCATCCGCAGCAGCAGCGCGCCGGCGTCGGTGGCGGTGCAGGGCAGCCGGCGGCGCACCAGGACCTGGCCCACGGACGTTTCCAGCGCCTTGATGCGCTGGCTCACCGCTGAGGGCGTGATCCGGAGCAGGTCGGCCGCCGCCTCAAACGTTCCTTCATCGATGACTGCGACGAGGGCTTTCAGGTGCTCAAGGTTCATGAAGGTATTCTAATGAAGGCCAAGAATCCTTTATTTGTCTACAGGCACCTCGCGATCCTATGGTCATGGCATGTGGACCGCGGGAATAACGGGAATGCTGACCGGGCTGGCGCTGATCGTGGCGATCGGCGCCCAGAATGCCTTTGTGCTGCGCCAGGGCATCCGCCGGGAACACATCGGGGTGGTGGTGGCTGTCTGCATGGCCGGCGATGCCCTGCTGATCGTGGCCGGAACCGCGGGGATCGGAGCGCTGGTCACCCAATTCCCTGGCGTGCTGGAAGTGCTGCGCTGGGCCGGTGCCGCCTACCTGCTGTGGTTCGCGGTGCGGTCCTTCCTGGCAGCGGTGAAACCTTCAGCGCTGGAGGAGCAGGCATCCAGGTCCAGGAACTCGGTCATCGCAACCACGGCGGCACTGACCTTCCTCAACCCCCACGTCTACCTTGACACCGTGGTGCTGCTGGGCAGCCTTGCCAACCAGCAAGGTCCCGGCCTGCGTTGGACTTTTGCCGGCGGGGCGGTGACCGGAAGCGTCCTGTGGTTCTCTGCGCTGGGCTATGGGGCGAGGACGCTGGCAGGAGTGCTCACCAGCCCCCGAACCTGGCGTTGGATTGACGCCTCCATCGGCGTGCTGATGGTAATTTTGGCCATCCGCCTGGTCCTGCACTGAAGTAGGCTGTAGCCAGATTCGCAGGGGAGAAACCATGAGCAACCAGCCATCCCAGGGGCCCGATTACCAGCGTCCCGAAAACCAGCAAAGCGGTTCGCCCTGGCCCGGGTACCAGCCGCCGGCCCAGTTCGGGCAAGGAGCCGCATACGGCCGGCCCCAATACGGGCAGTCGCCGTACGCCCAAGCCCAGTACAACCAGCCGCAGTACGACCGAGCCCAGTACCACCAGCCGCAGTACGGCCAGCCCCAGTACAACCCAGGCCAGTATTTCGGCCAGCCGTCCTACTACGGCGGAACTGTGGAACCGAAGACCCTGAGCATCGCCAGCATGGTCTGCGGCATCGCCTCGGTCATCATGGGCTGGCTGTTGCTCCCCCAGTTCGCCGCCATCATCACCGGCCACCTGGCCCTCCGGCGTGAGCCCTCCGGTAAAGGGATGTCCATTACCGGCCTGGTGCTGGGCTACCTCTGCCTGCTGGGGTATGGGGCCATTTGGCTGCTGTTCATCATCGGGCTGGCTGTCGCCGGCACCGCCGGGTCGAATACCGGCACCTTCTAGCCCCGCTGACCCGGGACATGACGCGACGGCAGCCCTGCACTTGCTGGAACGCGCCACCTGCGCCCGGGCCGCCGTCGTGTTTACCGAAACAGCGCGTCTTACCCTTCATGCCAGCGGCAGCACATTTCGGGTGCCGGCAACACCGCCACGCGGCTGCTGCTGTCCGGGAAGCCAGACAGTCCGGTGTGGCCCGGTGACTCGAAGTGTATGCGGCTCCTAGCGGAGCAGTTCCACGTCCGAGACAAGCTCGATATGCGCCAGCATGGCCTTCGCGGCTGCTTTCGCGTCCTGCGCGCGGATGGCAGCGGCGATCTTGCGGTGCGAGGCCAGGGACTGCTCCGGCCGGCCGGGCTGGCCCAGCGATTCCATCCGCGTTTCCAGGATCATCTCGGCAATGAACGCCATCAGCTGCGCCAGTACAGCTGAATGGGCTGCGGCGGTGATGGCCTGGTGGAACAGCTCGTCGCCATGGCTGCCGCGGTCGCCGTCGTTGATCTCCTTCGCCATGATGTTAAGGGCGTTGTCGATGGCGGCCAGGTCCTGATCCGTCCGGCGTTCCGCGGCAAGGGATGCAAGCTTCACTTCCAGGGTGCTGCGGGCTTCGACGATTTCCGGCAGCCGGCTCTGGTGTTCGCGCAGGCCCTTGATTACCGAGGCCACGCTGGGCCGCCGCGCCAGGACGGCGCCGGTGCCATGCTGCACATCGATCACGCCAAGCACCTCCAGCGCCACCAGGGCCTGGGCCAGGGTGGCACGGGAAACACCCAGCCGCTCGGCAAGATCGCGTTCCGCAGGCAGGAGGTCCCCGGGGCGGAGCTGGGCGGACTCGATGTAGGCAAGGATCTGCTCCACCAGCTGTTCATAGAGCCGAGGCCGCGAGACCCGCTCCAAGCCCTGACGTGCTGTCTTCTCCACAAAGCCCTCCCTTGGACGTACCGGACCAGAATACCTGCTTCGTCTATTGACAGATAGACTTACTGTCTAAGAGGCTAGTCCAGTGAGCCAGTAACTCACGTCACACTCTCGCTCCCCCAACGGAGGACCAACGATGTCCGCTCCTGTTTTATCCATCATCATCCTCGCGGCGATGTTCCTGCTCGCCACCGTCCTGCCCCTCAACATGGGCGCACTCGCCTTCGTGGGTGCCTTCCTGCTCGGCGCCGTGGTGCTGGGCATGTCCACGAACGAGATCCTTGCCAACTTCCCCGGCGGCCTCTTCCTGACAATCGTCGGCGTCACTTACCTGTTCGCCATAGCGCAGAACAACGGCACCATCGACCTCCTGGTCCGCGGCGCGGTCAAGCTGGTGGGCAGCCGGGTCGCCCTCATCCCCTGGGTCATGTTCGCCATCACCGCCGTGATCACTGCCGTGGGCGCACTGTCTCCCGCCGCCGGCGGATCCTCGGCTACAGCGGCATCGTCATCGTGGCGGGACCCGTCCTGGCCTGGCTGGCGCTGGTGGTCCCCGGCTGGCTCTAGCCACCACTGCAGCCGGCGCCGTACTTTAGAAAGGAAACCCTGCACATGAGCACAGCCGAAACTTCCCAAGGCCCCCTGGCCGGGCATCTCGTCGTCGACCTTAGCCGCGCATTGGCCGGGCCGCATGCCGGCATGATGCTGGCGGACCTCGGCGCCCGCGTCATCAAGGTGGAGAACCCGGGCACGGGGGATGACACCCGCGGCTGGGGCCCGCCCTTCGTGGGGCCTGAGGATGACCTGCAGTCCACCTATTTCATGTCCTGCAACCGCAACAAGGAGTCCATCAGCCTGGACCTGAAGAGCGAGGACGGCCGGGCGGTGCTCCGGAGGCTGCTGGAGCGGGCGGACGTGGTGATCGAGAACTTCCGGCCCGGCGTCATGGACCGGCTGGGCTTCTCCACCGCGGCCATGCATGAGCTCAACCCGCGGCTGGTGATCCTGTCCATCACCGGCTTTGGCCACGACGGGCCCGAGTCCCAGCGCAGCGGCTACGACCAGATCCTGCAGGGCGAAGCCGGCCTGATGTCCCTGACGGGGTCTGGCCCGGACGATCCCCAGCGGGTCGGTGTCCCCATTGCCGACCTGCTCTCCGGTATGAACGGGGCATACGGGGTGCTGGCCGCCCTGGTGGAGCGGAACCGGACCGGGCAGGGCAAGGTGGTCCGCACCTCGCTGCTGGCATCCCTGATCGGCGTCCACGCCTTCCAGGGCACCAGGACCACCGTTGCCGGTGAGGTTCCGCAGGCCCAGGGCAACCACCACCCGTCCATTACCCCCTACGGCCTGTTCAACTGCAAGGACGGGAGCGTGCAGATCAGCGTCGGCAGCGAGAAGCTGTGGCAATCGTTCGCCGCCGCCTTTGGCCTGGACCCGGCTGCCCCGGGCTTTGCCAGCAACGCCGAAAGGGTGCGGAACCGCGGGGAGGTAATTGCCGCCGTCGAACGCGCCTTTGCCCAGTACGGCGCGGTGGAACTGCTGGAAAAGCTGAACGACGCCGGGATCCCGGCAGGCAAGGTCCGCTCGCTGGACGAGGTGTACGCCTGGGACCAGGTGGCTTCCCAGGGGCTCGTGGTGGAAGTGCAGCATCCGCTGCTCGGGAAAGTCAGCTTGCCCGGGCCGCCGCTGCGGTTCTTCGCGCCCGGGGACGCCGCCGAAACCACCCTGACCCAACACGACGCGCCGCCCCTGCTCAACGAGGACGGGCCGGCGATCCGGGAGTGGCTGGGCCTGGGCGCCCCGACTCCCGGGTCCGAATAGCATGGCGACGGCAGAAAAGGTGCGGCACATGAACGCCACCGAACTTCTGGAGGCCGTGGTGGACCCGGGGTCGTTTGCCTGCTGGGACACGGAGCCGGAACAGCCTGTGCTGTCCGCGGAATATGCCCGTGACCTTGCCAGGGCACGGGAACGCAGCGGCGCCGACGAGTCAGTGATCACCGGCGCCGGGCTCATCCGTGGCCGCCGGGTGGCGCTGATCGTCAGCGAATTCTCCTTCCTCGCCGGGTCGATCGGCCACGCGGCGGCGCAACGGATTGTTGCCGCCGTCGAACGCGCCACCGCGGAGGGCCTGCCGCTGCTGGCCGGTCCTGCCTCCGGCGGAACCAGGATGCAGGAGGGAACGCTCGCGTTCCTGTCCATGGTGAAGATCACCGGCGCCGTCCGGGCGCACCGGCAGGCCGGTCTTCCCTACCTGGTCTACCTGCGGCACCCCACCACCGGCGGTGTCATGGCCTCCTGGGGCTCCTTGGGGCACATCAACGTGGCCGAGCCAGGCGCGCTGCTGGGTTTCCTGGGCCCGCGCGTGTACGAGGCGCTGCACGGCGAAGCGTTCCCGGAGGACGTGCAGGTGGCGGAGAACCTGTTCAACAAGGGACTGATCGACGGCGTGGTGGAACCCGGTGACCTTGCCGACCTGGTGGGCCGCGCTCTGGACATCCTGGCTGCGAACGGCGGAGCTGGTGCTGGTGGTTCCATAGCGGCGTCTGTGCCCGCCCCGCCGCCCGCCCCACCCGAAACGCTGGACACCCGGCCCTCAACCGCTGACGCGTGGACGTCCATAGAGATTTCCCGGCGCTCACGGCGCCCTGACCTGCGCCAGCTGCTGAAGTTTGGCGCCACTGACGCACTGCCCCTGAACGGGACCGGGCAAGGGGAAAAGGACCCGGGGCTCCTGCTTGCACTGGCCCGCTTTGGCGCCCAGCCCTGCATTGTCCTGGGGCACGCGCGGCCGCTGCGGAAGGACGCTGCCGGCATGGGGCCCGGATCGCTGCGCGAGGCGCGCCGGGGCATGAAGCTGGCGGAGGAACTGAGGCTGCCCCTGCTCACCGTCATTGACACTGCCGGTGCTGCTCTCTCCCAGGAAGCGGAGGAAGGCGGGCTGGCAGGGGAGATTGCGCGCTCACTGCACGAACTGATCGGGCTCGAATCGCCGTCGGTCTCCGTGCTGCTGGGCCAAGGCGCCGGGGGAGGGGCACTGGCACTGCTGCCGGCGGACAGGACCATCGCCGCCCAGCACAGCTGGCTCTCGCCGTTGCCCCCCGAAGGCGCCAGCGCCATTGTGCATCGCACTACCGCGTTTGCGCCCGCCATGGCACAGGCGCAGGGGGTCAACGTGGCGGCGCTGTATGCCAACGGCCTCGTGGATCACATCGTGGACGAACGTGGCGACGCTTCACTGGAGCCGCGCGGGTTCTGCACCCGGATGGCCCGGGCCATCGAGTACGAACTGGCCTCCGTGGCCCGTGTTCCGGTACCTGAGCTGGTGGCTGCCCGCGCCCGGAAGTTCGCAAGCTTGGGTAGCCGCTGACGTGGACTCGGTGTAGAGCGTGCGATAGAGCCCGCGCGGCGGCAAGCGGTGGCGGCAGCCTAACGCGGCACCTGGGGTGCTACCTCCGCTGTTGGGATTTGGGCCGGCGGGTGTTCCTGCGCAGCTGAAGAATGCGTGCGCCACCTGCTGCGGCCACCAGGACGCCACCGGCCACGGCAGCGATGAACAGCGCCATGCCCAGCGGGACGGAGCCCTCGAAGCCCAGGAACTTCACCAGGACCAGCTCCTGGTTCTGGAGGATGAAGATGATCAACAGGATCAGGAGCACCAGGGAGGCCACCACTGCCGCCCAGATGACTCCGGCGCGGGTGACTTTGCGCTCCGGGGGGCCGCCCGCCGTGGGGGAGGTGGCCGCTCCCGCGGCAGGTGTTCCCGGGGCGCCCGACGGGTAGGACGGGGCATTGCCGTATGTTGCCGCCCTGTCTGCCGAGGGCTGTGCCACGTTCGACGGCGCCTGGCCGGCTTCCGCTTCCGGCCGGCGGTCCGGTCCCGGCGTGTACTGTCCTGTACTCATGCGCGTCCCCTCTCCAGAATGCTAAGCATGCTTATTGTTCAACCATAGACGCCAATCCTGCCGGAGTACAACGACGGGGACGGCGGTTCGCAGGTCGGGGCTGCATCGGGAACAGGCGGCACGACGCATTGTCACAGCGGAGGGGTCCCCGCGCGGGGACCCCTCCTTGACTCTTGCCCGGATGATGTTTTCCCGGACGTCAGACCCTCTCCCTGCTCTTTTCTGCGGAGGGGGTGCGCGGCGCAGGCGTCCTGCGCCAGTTGGGGAAGGCCCAGAAGGTGAATTCCTGTGCCTTGACCGGCTCCTCAGGAGTTTCCGCAGGGGTTTCCGGTTCTGCTTCAGGCCGGCGCTTGGTTTCTTTCTTTGCGCCCCACCCGAAGTCCTTGCTCGATGCATAACACATCACAGACCTCCTTATGGTGACTGCCCTTTAATCGTCCTCCTGCCGTGCGCTGGCGTCGAGACCGGGACGATCGGCGCAAGGGCAGGAGGGCAGGAGGGCAGCAGGGCATGGGGAGGCATGGCGTGGAGCTGCCATTGGAGCCGGGACAGGGCCGTGCCACCCAAGGAGGGGGTGTCCTGTCAGCCGCCGCCGGCCACCACGTCCTGCGCCTCCTGGGGGCGGTGGAACTCGCACGGCCCCTGGTGGCGGAGGGGGAGCAGGCAGGCCCGGCCCGTGGGCAGGTGGACCAGCGCGCAGCGGCCGGCCATGGCAAGGTCCTCCCGGACGTTGGAGTTGCTAAGGTCCGGCCGTTCATCGTCTGATGTCTCGGTGGTTCCGGGGCCAGCGGCTGGGTAGTCAGCGTTCATGTGGGGCAACTCCTCGTCGGGCGGAGGGCGAGTGGAGGGTGCTGAAGCGTGCTTTTCCAGTTTGCGCCGTGGGAGTTACGGGCGGGTTAATCCGGTGTTAGGTTCAGGTCAACAACGGCAACCAGGCCAGTTTTCCCCGGTACCCCGGCTGGTCAGTACCCCAGCTGGCGCGCCACCTGCAGGAGGAGGGCTTCCGATCCCATGGGGCCTACCAGCTGGATTCCCATGGGAAGTCCGCTGCCGGCGGCACCGCCGGTCCAGTGCACGGGAATGGTGATGGCCGGCAGTCCGCACACGTTCACCATTGAGGACCACGGCGCGTATTCGCATTGCTTCCGGTAGTCGCCGTCGGCATCGCCGGGCCACTGGGCCGACGGCCAGCGGTCGCTGCCGTGCGCGGTGCCGGTGAACCAACCCACCGGCCGCGGCGTCTGCGCCAACGCGGGCATCAGTATCAGGTCCCACTGCCCGTACTGCGCCAGGGTGGCGTGCTGGAATTGCCGCAGGAACGCCAGCGCCTCCGCAAGCTTCGCCGGGCTGCGCTGCTGGGCGCGCCGGCGGAACGTGCGGGTCAGGGGCGCCAACAGCGCTTCGCGGGAGGGGCTGATCCGTGCCGCGCCCACTCCTGCGGTCCAGGCGGTGGTGAAGGCGTCCGGGTAACGGTTGTCGTAACGGATAGCAGCATCCCCCAGCACATGGCCGGCGTGCTCCAGGAGGGTTTCGCCGGCCCGGAGCGCGTCCAGGGCTTCCCGGTCCGGCGTGAAGGGAAACGTGCTTGACCACGGGCTGTCCAGTGTGACGCCGATCCGCAGCCGCGGCGGCTCCGCCTTCACTGCCGCAAGGTACCGGTTGCCGGGCGCCAGGGCGTCCATCATCAGCGCGGCGTCCTCCGCGTTCCGGGCAAGGGGACCGGGCGCCACCAGCTGTGCAGGGTCCCCGGCACTTTCCCCGGCCGCCACCATTCCGCGGCCGGGCTTAAGCCCCACCAGGCCGCAGGCGGCGGCCGGTATGCGGACTGATCCGCCGCCATCGGTCCCGGGGGCGAAGGGCAGCAGCCCTGCCGCCACGGCCGCTGCACTGCCACCCGACGACCCTCCGGAACTCCTGCTGGGTGCGTGGGGATTGCGCGACGGCGGTGCGATGCGGTTCTCGCTGTAGGCCGTCAGGCCGAATTCCGGCACCTGGGTCTTGCCCAGGGAGATCACGCCGGCGTCCTTGAAAAGAGCCACGAGGGGCGCATCGGCCGGGGCGGGCTTGTGGTCCAGGGCCGCACTGCCGTGCGTGGTGACGACGCCGGCCACGTCAGTGAGGTCCTTAAAGGCAAGCGGCATGCCATGCAGCAAGGGGAGGTCATCCTCGTCCGAGAGGGAGCGCAGGGCATCCGCCGTCCGGGCCTGTTCCATCGCCTGATCCGCTGTCACAGTGATGAAGGCGCCCAGCAGGGGGTTCTGCTGCCGGATCCGCTCCAGGAAGTGTGCGGTGGCATCGGCGGCGGACACTGTTCCACTGCGCAGGAGGTCCCGCAGGGCCAGCGCCGGGAGTTCGTGGAGTTCAGGCACCGTGGCGGTCCTCCGGCTGCGGTCCGGCATTGCGGGCGGCGCATAGCGGTGGTGCGGGAAAGGCGGTCAGCTGCTGGGACATGGAAACCTCCTGGGCCTTCACCAGCCTAACCCGCGGCCATTTCCGGACGGGGCCAGGTGAAGGGGAGCAAAAGGGCTAGGCTTAAACCTGACTTTGATCCACCAGATCCGCCAAGACAGGACTCCGATGAGCGATTTCGATACCATCCCCGTCCACGACGTCCCCGCTGACGCCGTGATCCTGGACGTCAGGGAGGACTACGAATGGGTTGCCGGGCATGCTGACGGCGCGGTCCACATTCCTATGGACCAGATCCCGGCCCGGCTTGGCGAACTCGATCCGGACGAGGACCTCTACGTCATCTGCCGCACGGGCGGCCGCTCCTTCCGCGTTGCGCAATGGCTCACCGGCCAGGGATATACGGCCATCAACGTTTCCGGTGGAATGGACCAGTGGCTGGAATCCGGCAAGCCCCTGGTCTCGGACAACGGACTCAAGCCGCTGGTACTTTAGTGCCCGGCGCGTCCCGGACGTACGCCTTCCTGGGCCCGGAAGGCACGTTCACCGAGGCTGCCCTGCTGCAGGTGCCTGACGCCCTCCAGGCAGTCCGGTTGCCGGCGTCGAACGTCAATGCCGCCCTTGACAAGGTGCGGGACGGATCGGCCGACGCCGCCATGGTTCCCATCGAGAACTCGGTGGAGGGCGGTGTCACGGCCACGCTGGATGCCATCGCCGCTGGCCAGGAACTGCGGATCATCCGCGAAGTCCTGGTTCCCATTAGCTTCGTCCTGGTGGCGCGTTCCGGGGTGCGGTTGGCGGATGTGCGGCGGGTATCCACCCACGGGCATGCCTGGGCGCAGTGCCGGTTGTGGATGGACCAGAATATACCTGACGCGGAATACGTTCCCGGCTCCTCCACTGCCGCGTCCGCCGTGGGATTGCTGGACGGGGATTGCCATTATGACGCGGCCATCTGCGCACCGCTGGTGGCCCGGGAGCAGGCGGGGCTGTCCATCCTGGCGGAAAACATCGGCGACAACCCCGCTGCGGTGACGCGCTTCGTCCTTGTCAGCCGGCCCCACGCGCTCCCGGCACGCACTGGCGCCGACAAGACCACCGTCGTGGTCCCGCTTCCGGAGGACCGTCCCGGCGCCCTGATGGAAATCCTGGACCAGTTCGCCAGCCGCGGGGTCAACCTCAGCAGAATTGAATCCCGCCCCACGGGCCAGTACCTGGGCCACTACTTCTTCAGCATCGACGCAGATGGCCATGCCGGCGAGGCCAGGGTGGCCGACGCGCTGGCGGGGCTGCACCGCATCAGTCCGGCCACGCGCTTCCTGGGCTCGTATCCCAGGGCAGACAGGCAGGGAACGCTGGTCCCGGCACATACCTCCGATGACGCTTTTGCGGCGGCCCGGACATGGGTGGAATCCATACTCACCGCGGAATCCGTCGCAGGTGAAAGCGGTTCCGGGGCTTCGCCAAAAGCGTAGGTAAACGCCCTCGGAAGTACTTCCGCGGGGTGTGGACAATGCGTATGCTTGCCTGATCCACACGGGGTATGGCCCCTGACGAAGGGAGTGGGTCATGACCAGCAGCAGCACTGACAACGACGGCCAAGGGATGATCGTTAACCCCAAGCCGACGGGAGACAACCAGGACTGGGACGGGGACGACGCGGACCGCGCGGACCGCCTGCGCTTCGAAGAGGAGCAGGCAATGATCCGGGAGCAGTCCGAAGCCCACGCTGCTGCCAAACAAGCCCAGGCGGACGCGAAACGGGCGGCTGAGGCAGAAAAGAAGGCTCGGTCCTGACATCGTGTCCTGGGTCGGCCCAGCCCTCAGGACAGCCAGTACCGTCGCGGCGCCGCTTCAGCCGCCGGCTACCGGACGGCGCGTGCGTTGCCCTGCGCCCGGCCGTTCTCCTGCACCTGCCCCTTGACCCTGACCAGGAGTGACCGGGGCTCCACCTGGACCGTAAGTTGCGTGGCTTCCCCGGATGTGTCGCCGTCGAGCTGTGTGGGCATGGGTTCAGGGCACCTGATGACCACCTTGACTGACCGGTAAACGGTCATGATGGGCAGCTTTCCACTGTGCTTGAACATGATCTTCACATACATCAGCATCCAGCCCAGGGCGCTGCGGGGGCTCATGACCACAACGTCGAGCATGCCGTCGTCAATCATGGCCTGCGGAATGAAATCGATGCCGCCGGGGACCAGTCCGCAGTTGGCGAAAAGCACGCTGCGGATGTTCCGGACCTGCTCCGGACTGCCATCCAGGGCGATGGAGACCCTCTTTCGCCGACCCGGGAGATGCCGCACGCCGGCCTCCGTGTAGGCGAGCCAGCCCACTGCCTTCTTCAGCCCCGCATTGGTGTCGGCCAGGACCTCGGCGTCCATGCCGATTCCGGCGATCACCAGGAAGACGTGCTCCGAGTAGTGGCCTGTAAGGGAGTTCTCAATGGCCATCCGGGCGGTGTCGATGTACCGCTGCCGGCCGAAAAGTGCTGCCTGGACGTTGCCGTGGAGGTCGTTCACATCCAAGTCCACGTTCCGGGCCAGCAGGTTGCCGGTGCCCAACGGAATCAAACCCATGGCAACGTCGGTGTGCGCGAGGGCCTCAGCCACCACGCGGACGGTGCCGTCGCCGCCGCCCACCAGGACGACGTCGGGCTTTCCTGCCAAGGCAGCCTGCATCTGCGAAAAGCCGGGGTCCTCCGCCGTGGTCTCGAAAAAGACCGGTTCCTCCCAGCCCGCGGCCAGGCAGGCCCTGTGGATCATTCCCCTGGCTTCCTCGGCCCGCGCCTTGATGGGGTTCAGGACGACGGCCACCCGCTGCTGCGCCAGTCCTGAGTCGGAGGCTTCGCCCGCCACCGCGCTGCGCACGTGCAGGGCCTTGAGGCGCCGCACCCCCCACCAGCTGGAGGTAGCGAAGGCAAGTGCCACCGCAATCAGCAGGTAGAGAATCCAGTCGCTCATGGTGCTTCAACAGTAGCCCGGCGCGGGGCGGGCGGGGGCACGGAGCCGCGCGCCTGCCGTCGTGCATCGGATTGGATACCCTTGACTGGTGATCGACGTAAAAGACCTCAGCGAAAACCCGGACAAGTACCGTGCCAGCCAGCGCGCCCGCGGCGCGGACGAATCAGTGGTGGACGCGATCATTTCCGCGGATTCCGCCCGCCGTGCAGCCCTGCTCCGCTTCGAAAACCTCCGTGCGGAGCAGAACGTGTTCGGCAAGAAAGTGGCGAAGGCCAAGGGCGAGGAGAAGCAGGCCCTGCTGGCCGAGGTCAAGGAAGTGGCCAACGCGGTCAAGGCGGCCTCCGCGGAGGCCGATGCAGCCCAGACCAAGCAGGAAGAACTGCTGCGCACCATCCCCAACCTGGTGGAGGACGGCGTTCCCGAGGGGGGCGAGGACGACTACGTGGTGGTCAAGACCGTTGGCGCTCCGCGTGAATTCCCTGACTTCGAGCCCCGCGACCACCTGGAGATCGGCGAGCTGATTGGCGCCATCGACATGGAACGCGGCGCCAAGGTCTCCGGCGCGCGCTTCTACTTCCTGCGCGGCATGGGTGCCCGACTGGAAATGGCGCTGCTGCAGATGGCCATGGACCAGGCCATCGAGGCCGGCTTCGTCCCGATGATCACGCCCACGCTGGTGCGTCCCGAGACGATGCAGGGCACCGGCTTTGATGTAAAGCACGACGCCGAGATCTACCGCCTCGCCGAAGACGACCTTTACCTTGTGGGCACCTCCGAGGTGGCGCTGGCCGGCTACCACGCCGACGAGATCCTCGACTTCTCCGCCGGCCCCATCCGCTACGCGGGCCAGAGCTCCTGCTACCGCCGCGAGGCCGGATCCCACGGCAAGGACACCCGCGGCATCATCCGCGTGCACCAGTTCAACAAGGTGGAGATGTTCATCTACACCACCGTTGAAGAGGCCGCCGCCGAGCACCAGCGCCTCCTGGCCTGGGAAGAGGAAATGCTGGCAAAGTGCGAGCTGCCGTACCGGGTGATCGACACCGCGGCCGGCGACCTGGGCATGTCCGCGGCCCGCAAGTACGACTGCGAAGCCTGGGTCCCCACCCAGGGCGCCTACCGTGAGCTGACCTCCACCTCCAACTGCACCACGTTCCAGGCACGCCGCCTGAACATCCGTGAGCGAACGGTCAACGCGGAGGGCGTGGCCAAGGGCACCCGTGCCGTGGCCACGCTGAACGGCACCCTGGCCACCACCCGGTGGATTGTGGCACTGCTTGAGCACCACCAGAACGCAGACGGCTCCGTCAACGTGCCCAAGGCGCTGCAGAAGTACCTGGGCGGCCTTGAGGTGCTCCCGGTCCTCTAAGGCCGCGCTTTGCCCTGCCCCCCGACTGGACCGGGCACCCGGTTATGGACGGTGCACCCCCGAGCGCGGGGGTGCACGGTCCATTAGCGGGTGCCTGGCCTGCTCCGGGTGTTCGGTAGGCCCGCCTGCCGGAGGCATGCGGCAAAGCGGGCAGGGTCCGAGGCCGTTGCCCAGTCCCAACGTACGAACCGGAAACCCTTGGCCCGCAGCCTGTCCTCACGCTTCTTCTCGGCAAGCACGGTTTGGCGTGCCGTCCGTGTTCCCAGGTAGTCGTCACTCAGATACTTGGCGTCGCCGTCGAACTCCCCGATCAGCCGGTATCGGGGCCAGAAAAAGTCCGGCCGCCCCAGAAACGACCCTCCCTGCCGGAATTTTGCCTGCAGCATGGGGGCCGGGAAGCCCAGAAGGTGCATCTGCGCCCGGCTGAGCGATTCCCCAGGTGACTCAGAATTCGCATCCGCGAAATCGAGAACCGCTGACACCCAGCTTCGACGTGCCTGGGCTGGAAGCGCGCAGGCTGCCTGAGCCAGTTCGTCCTTGCTGACCGGGGGTCCGGAAATGCGGCGGCCGCTGATTGCATGGTCCGCCAGGACCACTCCTGCCGTAAAGCTTTCCCGCGCAATAACGCCTATCACCGTCTCCGGCAGCGGCGTCACCAGCAACCCCTCCCGTTGGACTCCCTCTGGTTGTCCCCGATGCCGGTGGATGCCGTAACCGGTAATGTCCTCAAGTCCGGTCCGTCCGGACCGGGTCGGGGCAGCGGCTGTGATGGGTTGCTGACGCCCAGTGTGGCCCCTTGATGCGCCGCACACGTGCACGTGTCCGGGCACCCCGAGCAGGTCCAAACCCCATGCCACGGCAGCGGTGTCGAGGCAGAATGTGGACCCGGGCAGTTCCACATCCACTGCACGGACGGTCTGGAAGTACCTTTCCCACGGTGCCAGTGACAGCCACTCGGCCTTGTCTGCGTAAACGCCTCGCCGAACGCGGACAAGTTCCCCCTGCGCGAAACGCCTGCTGAGTGACCGGGTGTCGCCGGACGCGCGGCGGAGGTCCTGGGCGGAAATCAGATGCATGCCACTCATCCTCATGGCATTGGACGTGACTGCTGAAGGGCCAGGCGGGTGCATGTGGACAACCGGGAAACCCTTGCCGCGCACCGCGGAAAGGACGGCGCACCCTGGAAAGGACGGTGCACCCACGAGTGCGGGGGTGCGGTGTCCATGGGCGGGTGCAGAGCGAAGATGCGGCCGGGCGGTGTGACACTTGCCGGGCACGTCCGCTGCGGAAAACCGCCGTGTTAACCAACAGTTCAATAAATCTGTGGCCCGCGTCCTAGCGCGTGTCAGTTACGTCTGCTTCACTATGTGGATGACAACGCTGACTGAAACCTCAGTCGCCGGCAACGATGACCGGCGAGACAACAACCGAGACTACAACCAGAACAACGCCGGCTTCGCCGCTGCCGACCAGAAGTTCATGGTCGCCCTGGACGTGGACGGCACCCTGGTGAACCACGACGGCCACATGTCCCCTGGCGTCCGGGAAGCTGCGCAGGCCGTGGTGGCCGCCGGACACGAGGTAATGATCGCCACCGGCCGCTCACTTAACGCCACGCTTCCCATCATCGAGAAGATCGGCATCGAGCGCGGATACGCCGTCTGCTGCAACGGCGGCGTGACCCTCCGGCTCCACCCCGAACTGGAAAACGGCTACGAGGTAGTCCACAAAGCCACGTTTGATCCGGCACCGGCCCTGCGTGCCCTCCGCGAACGGCTTCCCTCCGCCAAATATGCGCTGGAGGACGCTGACGGCAATTTCCTCTCGACGGAGCGGTTCCAGGATGCCAGCTTCGGCGTGGAGGCGGTGGGCGTGGACTTCCACACCATGCTGGAGGCAACCGCCGTCCGCGTGGTGGTGTTCAGCACCGAAAACACCCCGGAGGAGTTCAATGAGGCCATCAACCACGTGGGCCTCGCGGGTGTGACCTACTCGGTGGGCTGGACCGCCTGGCTGGACATTGCCGCCGCGGGTGTGACGAAGGCCAGCGCCCTGGAAAACCTCCGGGTCCGGCTTGGCTTCGAGGAGCACCTTACCGTTGCGGTGGGCGATGGCAGGAACGACATCGAGATGCTCACCTGGGCCGGCCGCGGGGTAGCCATGGGCCAGGCCCCGGCAGAGGTGGTGGCCGCGGCGGACGAGGTCACCCACTCAGTGCACGACGACGGCGCCGCCCACGTGCTGCGCAGCCTCCTCTAAGGTGCCGCAGGGCCACGCTCCGCTGCCGCGATTCCGGGGTCAGCCCGGGGCCAAGGCAGAATAGGGGTATGACCCTCACGACGTTCGCCCTCGTCCGCCATGGCCAGACCGACTGGAATGCCGAGCGCCGGCTGCAGGGATCAACCGACATCCCCCTGAACGACGTCGGACGCGGCCAGGCGCGGGACGCCGTCGCCACCCTTGCGCCCTACGAATGGGACGCCATTGTCTCCTCGCCGCTGAGCCGTGCTGCGGAGACCGCGGACCTGATCGCCGAAGGGCTCGGGCTCAAGGTCGCCCGGCGTGTCCCCGAACTGACAGAGCGCAGCTTCGGCCCGGCCGAAGGGATGCAGGCCGGCCCCGAGCTGGAGGCGCTCCGCGTACCCGGCGGGTTCAAAGGTGCAGAGAGCGAAGACGAGGCGGCGGAGCGCGGTCTCGCGGCGCTGGAAGCCCTGGCGGAGGAGTACCGCGGCCAGCGGCTCCTGGTGGTCACCCATGGCACCCTGCTGCGCGTCAGCCTCAGCCGCGCCATCAGCCAGACCCTGGCCAGCGTGGACAACGCGGCCCTCAACCTGGCCCACCACCACGCGATCGACGGCTGGAAGCTGGAGTACTTCAACGGCGAGCCGGTCATGGCCGCCACCGGGAGCTAAGGTCCCAAGGCAAGCCCCGGCAGTAGGTGACGACGGCGGACTCGGCTGCGGCAGTTAACCCACTGCGAGGATCAGCCCCAGCAGCCTCGCGGCGGCAGGCCGGGCGGCATGTTCCTCATTCCATTGCGCCCGTGCCACCGCCTTGCTGACGGCCTGGGTAGTGATGCCGAGTTCCTGCGCCACTGCTTTCTGCTGGCCGCGGACTCCGGGGGTCAACAGGTCCAGCACCCGCCATTCGGCACCTGAGCGGTCCCGCACAATGTGGCCCAGCAGCCGCAGGATTGCTTCGGCGTCGTGGGCAACATCGGCCAGCGGACCCTCCACCGCAACCGGGACCCGCTCTTTGCTGTTGCGGAGCCGGTCCACGGCCCGGCGGGCATAGACCAGGCCGTGGCCGGAGGCATCCTTGATCTGGTTGGGCAACGGCTCGTTCACCGGCCCTGCGCCGATCCCCACGTACCAGTGCCCGCTCCGCAATGCGATCAGCGCGGCGTCCACGGCCTGGTGCGGGCAGTCGACAATGCCCTGGACTTCGTCCTCGACTGACCGGTCAAAATCGAGGCGCGCGGGAATGTGCCGCAGCGCCTTGAGCAGCTGCGGCACCTGGTCGCCGTCGCGCCTGCTGTCCGTTTGGTTGATGGTCAACGTGAACATTCTGGGTCCACACTACCCGGAAGTAGGTACGGCGGAACGGCCGGTTTTGGAAGGCACCGCAAGCCCGGTCAGGACTCTGCAGACAGCTGAGGGACCGCGCAGAGTGGACGCGGACCCTCAGCCGTAGGCCGGGTGGCTGACGGGCCCGGGTCAGTTGTCCTGTCCGGCCGCCGCGCCGGATGCCGGCCGCCTCCAGTACCGCGGAACCGGAGCCCGAGGCGCCGGTCGCCTTGGCGTGGCATGTCTTGGTCTCCCCATATTGATGTTCCCAGCCTCCGCCTCAACGAAAATTAAGCTTGCTCAGCACCCTTCGGGTGCCCAAGGATCACAAGGCAAGGTTCGACGGCGGGGGTTGCCTGCCTGCCCCTTCATCTGTTGCGATGGGGAAACGGCCGCCTGCAGCGGCAACACCCGACGTTAGGATGGTTATGGCCGGCAGCACTGGGCAGGATGAGATGCAGGACGAGATGCAGGACGAGATGCAGCAGGCCACCATGGAACAGGGGGAGCTGGAACTCGTTGACAGGTGGTGGCGCGCGGCCAACTACCTTTCGGTGGGGCAGATCTACCTGCGGTCCAATCCGCTGCTGCGGGAACCGCTGCAGGCGGAGGACACCAAGTCCCGCCTGCTGGGCCACTGGGGCACCACGCCCGGGCTTAACTTCGTCTACGCCCACCTGAACCGCGTGATCCGCCGCGACAACCTCGAGATGCTCTTTGTGGCCGGTCCCGGGCATGGTGGTCCCGCCGTCGTCGCCAATGCCTGGCTGGAGGGAACCTATTCCGAAATCTATGCGCATGTGGGCAACGATGAGGCGGGCCTGGCCGAGCTGTTCCGGCAATTCTCCTACCCGGGCGGCATTCCCAGCCACGCCGCCCCGGAAAGCCCCGGCTCCATCAGCGAAGGCGGTGAACTTGGATACTCCCTTGCCCACGCCTACGGATCGGTGTTCGACAACCCCCAGCTGGTGACCGCCGTCGTGATCGGCGACGGCGAGGCGGAGACCGGGCCCCTTGCCGCCAGCTGGCACTCGCACAACTTCCTGGACCCCGCAGTGGACGGCGCCGTGCTGCCCATCCTGCACCTCAACGGTTACAAGATCGCCAACCCCACCGTCCTGGCCCGGATGCCGCAGGATCAGCTGGAGCAGCTGCTGCGCGGGTATGGCCACGAGCCGTACTTCGTGACCGTGGCGGATCCGGACAACACGGAGCAGGCGCACCGTGATTTCGCGGCCGTGCTGGACCGGTGCCTGGCCGATATCAAGGCCATCCAGGACGCCCACCGGCAGAATCCGGACGCTGAAAAGGAGGGGGAGGGCGGGCATCACTGGCCCATGATCGTGCTGCGCTCGCCCAAGGGCTGGACCGGACCCCACATCGTGGACGGGCTGCAGGTGGAGGGGACGTGGCGGGCGCACCAGGTGCCGCTGGACGAGGTCCGCACCAACGGCGAGCACCTGAAGCAGCTGGAGGAGTGGCTGGAGTCCTACCGACCCAACGAGCTGTTCGACGGCGACGGCCGGCTCCGGCCCGACGTCGCCGAAGCCGCGCCCACCGGCGACTTCCGGATGAGCGCCACCCCGCACGCCAACGGTGGCGTGCTGAGGCGCGCGCTGAGGCTGCCCGCCTACCAGGACCACGCCGTCGAGGTCCCCACTGCCGGCGTCGAGCGCGTCAGCCCCATGGTCACGCTGGGCTCATGGATGCGGGACGTGATCGCGCACAACATGGAGAACTTCCGGCTGTTCGGTCCAGACGAGACGGCGTCCAACCGGCTGCAGAACGTCTACGAGGTCACCGACAAGGTGTGGCAGTACCGGATTGACGACGTCGACGAGCACCTGGCGCGGTCCGGCAGGGTGATGGAGGTGCTGAGCGAGCACCTGTGCCAGGGCTGGCTGGAGGGCTACCTCCTGACCGGCCGGCACGGGGTCTTCAACTGCTACGAGGCCTTCGTCCACATTGTCGATTCCATGTTCAACCAGCACGCCAAATGGCTCAAGGTCTCCCGCAGGCTGCCGTGGCGCCAGCCGGTGCCGTCGCTGAACTACCTGCTGTCATCCCACGTGTGGCAGCAGGACCACAACGGGTTCTCGCACCAGGACCCGGGCTTCATCGACCACGCGGTGAACAAGAAGGCGGAGGTCATCCGGGTGTACCTGCCGCCGGACGCCAACACCCTGCTGTCCGTCATGGAGCACTGCCTGGCCTCCACGGACTACGTGAACATCGTGGTCAGCGGCAAGCAGCCCTCGCCCACCTGGCTTGGCCCGGGCGATGCCGCCAACCATTGCCGCCGCGGCCTGGGGATCTGGACGTTTGCCGGCTCTGAGGTCCCCGGCGAGGAGCCCGACGTCGTGCTGGCCTGCGCCGGGGACGTTCCCACCGTGGAGACCGTGGCCGCCGCCGAACTGCTTCGCGATGGCGCGCCCGGACTCAAGGTACGGGTGGTCAACGTGGTGGACCTGATGCGGCTGCAGGACGAAAGCGAGCACCCGCACGGCCTTCCTGCCCATGACTTCGACGGCATCTTCACCGCGGACAAGCCCGTCATTTTCGCCTACCACGGCTACCCGGCGCTGATCCACCGCCTGGCGTACCGCCGCACCAACCAGCAGGGCTTCCACGTGCACGGCTACAAGGAGGAGGGGACCACCACCACCCCGTTCGACATGGCCATGCTGAACGGCATTGACCGCTTCACCCTTGCCATCGACGCGATCGACCGGGTGCCGGGCCTGGCCGAGAAGCACTCGCTCCTGCGCCAGGACCTGCAGGACAGCCGGAACCGCGCCCGCGAGCACACCCGTACCCACGGCGAGGACCCGGAGGAGATCCGGAACTGGAAGCTGGGCGGCTGACCTACTAAAGCGGGAGTTCGTCCATGCCGCAGGAGGGCAGGTGGATCCAGCCTTCGCTGCGGGCGGCGGCTGCGTGGGCGGCATCCGGCCGGAGCGTACGACGACGGGCGGTGGCCCGGGCGGCCAGCGAGGCAATGACGGCGTCGAACAGGTCGTCCGAACCGGCTAATTTGTCCTGGTGCCCGGCGAGGTCCAGCCACGGCGCCTGCTCTTCGAGGGCCGCCAGCAGGAGGCCCAGGCGCTCGGCTTCGGGTATGCCGCGGCCCTTGTAGCCGCGCCCGTTGAGGCCCCAGATCTTCAGTGCTGCGGCCGGGTAGACCTCGGCAAGCCGGCCGGACCCGTCCCGCGGCTGGGGGCCGTGCAGCACCGCGATCTTCGCCTGGATCACCGCGCAGCGCATGGCCGGGTGCGCCAGCCGGTCGGCGGAGACACTCAGCGGGATGAGCCCTGTTTGGCGCGTGACGAACCGGTCCGTGTCGCGGTAGGCAAGCAGCCGCCTGCCTGCGATCCCGTCGTGCTGGAGGACGGGTCCAGCGTCGAAGTTCAGGTGGCCGGTGAGGAACGGGACCAGCGCGTCAGGCCAGCCCAGGGGACAGTCGACGCCGGTCATGTCACAGGTGCCGAACAGCTCCACGATCTCCTGGTCGCCGACGTCCAGGGCCAGGTGGGTGAGCCGGGCGGTGCCGCCGGAGTCCTGGGAGCTGACGCTGGAGGTACTTTCCCATTCGATGATGGCGACGGCGGTCTTCTTCGTCGCCGCAGCCAGATCCACGCCCAGCGTCCTCACGGGCAGCCCATCATGGCATTCAGGCCGAGCGGTATCGCAGGACGCCGGGGATGCTGCCGGCCCCGCCAAGGTCCGCGCCCCGTGCAAAGCCGGCCCACAGCGTGCGCATCTCCCGGCCTGCCGCCTCCACGTCTTCCCAGGGGGCGCCGGCGATCAGGCCCACACCGTCCCATGTCTTCCGGTTGCCAAGCAGCAGTGGGAGGTCGATGGTGTGGGCGGCGCCGAACATGTTGCCCGGGGCGTGCCAGTCCACCACATAGCGGTGGGCCCGGCCTCCGGCCCTGGCATGGCGGCGGGCGAACCTGCGGGTTGCACGGCCATACACGGTTTCGGTGACCACCCAGTCGATGGCGCGCACGGCGGCACGGCCCACCACTGGGACCGCGGCCAGGCGCATCAGGCGGGGGCTGCGGGGGAGGAACAGGCGGGCCTCCTCTGACGTATGGCCGATCAACACCTCGATGGCTGGCGCCGTGCGGTCCCACGCTGCTTCGATGCCGGATTCCTCCGGAAGGGGGTCGTGGCCATACTGCGTGCCAAAGGGCATGGCGGCCAGCATGCCGAATTTCCGGGCCACCTGGGTGACCCGCTCCTCAACCGCCACCACCTCCATGGCCGGCGTCTCCTCCGATACGGATTCGGCGGCAATCCCCATGGCGTGGTTCATCTTCGCCCGCCCCCGGGCGATGCCCAGCGGCGCGCTCTGGATGATGGCGCGCTGGAAGAGGGCGGGCGCTTCCGGCGTGGCCATCAAGTGGGCGATCGCGTCGCCGCCGGCAGACTGGCCGAACGCGGTGACCCGGCCCGGATCGCCTCCGAAAGCCGCTATGTTCCGCTGCACCCAACGGAACGCCTCGATTTGGTCCAGGAGTCCCAGGTTGCCGGGCCGGCCTGCCGGTGTGGCCAGGAAGCCGAACAGGCCCAGCCGGTAGGTTACGGAAACCACAATGACGCGGTTCTCGGCCACCAGCCGGGCGGGGTCGAAGATGGCCAGGTCCCCGGAGCCGGTGGTGTAGGAGCCGCCGTGGATCCAGACCATGACGGGCAGCGTGTCGTCCGGATTCAGGTCGCCGGGCATGGTGATGGAAAGGTTCTGGCAGTCCTCGCTGCCCGGAAGCTCGCCGTATTTCGTGCCCAGGACGTCATCGAGGAAGGGCACCGGCGCCTGCGGGCAGGCGGGCGCGGGGGAGGTGGCGCGAAATTCCGCAGTCCAGTCGGGGGCCGGCGCCGGCGGCTGGAACCGTTGGGCGGTGGCGTAGGGAATGCCGGTGGCGCGAATGACGTCGCCATCCCTCCGGCCGCTGACGGGGCCGCACGGCGGATGGAACAAGAGTTGGGACATCAGGGCTGGCTCGGAACTCACAGCCCCACGATGCCACAGATGTGCAGGTGCGGTTAAAGCGGAAAATCCCCGCCTCCCGGACGATTCCCCCTCGTACGGCGCGGGGATTTGTCCAGAAGGCGGGGATTAGTGTTGTAGGCCGAACCAACGGGCCTACCGTCAGGACTAGTGTCCGGTGGGGACGTAGCGCTTGATGGACGCTTCCAGTTCGGCTTCGGCGGCGGCGCGGTCGCCCCAGCCCTCGGCCTTGACCCATTTGCCGGGCTCGAGGTCCTTGTAGCGGGTGAAGAAGTGCTCGATTTCCTTGATCAGGAACTCGTTGACATCGCTGACTTCCTGGATGTGGTCAAAACGGGCATCCACGGGAACGCAGAGGATCTTCGCATCTCCGCCGCCGTCGTCGGTCATGTTGAAGACGCCGATGGGGCGGGACTCGACGATGACGCCGGGGTGCAGGTCGAAGTCCTGCAGGAGCACCAGCGCGTCCAGCGGGTCGCCGTCCTCGCCGAGGGTGTTCTCGAAGTACCCGTAGTGCGTGGGGTACTGCATGGAGGTGAAGAGGACGCGGTCCAGGCGGACGCGGCCGGTCTCGTGGTCAACTTCGTACTTGACGCGTGATCCCCTGGGGATCTCGATGGTCACGTCGTGCTTCATGGAATGCTCCTCGGCAATTGCAGGGGGTGCGCGGCACACTTGACGGGCCCACAAAAAAGAGTGTCGGTGCCGCCGACTATTATTGAGGATATAGCGAGAGGCCCTGGAATCAGGAACTTGTGGGGATATTTCCGGACTTGAGGACCAGCACCAGCATGACCAAAACAAGCGGCGGGGAACGGCTGCGCGCCCGTCGACGCCTGCGCCGGCGGAGCCCGGACGCGGGGCCCCACACGTCCTGGCCGCTGGCACTGGCCGCACTGATTCTGCTTGTCCTGGCCATCCCGGCAGCCATGCTGGTGGCCCCGGGATTCCTGGGCCCCGAGCCGCCGGCACCCACCCCTGCGCCGCCTGCCTGGCAACTGGCACCCGCCACCCTTGCTGCCCCGCAGGTGCTTGCACCGCTGCAGCCTTCCGCCCCGGTGCCCGTGCCCTCAGCGGTGACGGCCCAGCTGGAACCCGTGTTGAAGGCCGACGGCGGTGGTACTTTCACGGGCACGGTGCAGGACGCGCTCACGGGCCAGGTCCTCTTTGACCGGGGCGGGGCGGAAGGCCGGGTGCCGGCGTCGAACCTTAAGTTGCTGACTGCTGTGGCCGCGCTGCGCACCCTGGGTCCGGACCGCCGCTTCACCACCAAGGTGGTGCGGGGGCCTGCTGCCGGGCAAGTGGTCTTGGTGGGCGGCGGCGACGTCCTCCTGGGTGCCGGGGAGTCGCGGCCGGACGAGGTGATGGGCCATGCCGGCCTGGCCACCCTTGCCGCCCTGACATTGCAGGCGCTGCAGGCCTCAGGTACCGCAGGGGAGATCAAGGTGCTCGTGGATGACTCCCTGTTCGCAGGCCCGGTGTTGAACCCCAACTGGCAGTCCGGCGATGTGGAGGCCGGCGAAATTGCGCCCTTGTACCCGCTGGCCCTGAACTCTGCGCGCTTCGATCCCGCCGTCACCACGGGTCCCCGGCCCCAGGACTCCGCCATGACTGCGGCGGAGGCGTTCGCGGGGCAGCTCCGTGCGGCAGGTGCCGGGGCGGGACTCACGGTGACGGCCGGCGTCGAGCGTTCACCGGGCGCCGGCCTTGCCGGCGCCGCAGTCCTGGCCAGCGTTGACTCGGCTACCGTGGCGGAGCAGGTGGACCTGATGCTGCAGGTTTCGGACAACTACCTGGCCGAAACCATGGGCCGGATGACGGCGCTGGCTACCGGCCGCCCCGGTAGCAACGATGGTGCCACTGCTGCGGTCGCGGCCGAGGTTGGGGCTGCCGGCATCCCTTCGGACACCGTGAAACTGGTGGATGTCTGCGGGCTGGCCATGGGCAACCAGGTTTCCGCCCGCCAGTTCACGGATGTGGTGCGGACCATCGCCACCGGCGCCGACGGCAGGCTTCGCGCCGCGCTGGACGGCTTCCCGGTCGGCGGGCTGTCGGGCACCTTGGACAGCCGCTACGGGGATGCCACTACCTCCGGTGGTGCCGGGCTGGTGCGCGCCAAGACCGGGACCTTGAACACCGTGCTGGCGCTGAGCGGCTATGTGGTGGACGGCGACGGCCGGCTCCTGGTGTTCTCCTTTATAGGAAACGGCCTGACTCCCGGGGCTGCCGGCAATAAAGTCGCACTGGACCGGGCGGCCACCGCCCTGGCAGGTTGCGGCTGCCGCTAGGGCGGCTTGCTTGGATTTCGCGGCGCCCCGCTGCGACGCCAATGAGCGGCCGTGACCCGCATTAGCGGCGGGGCAGCAGCGGTTGCGCGGGCGAGGGCCGCTCCTGTGCAGTGGCTGTGGAAGTTTCGCCGGTCAGCGAACTTAAGGACGATCCCCGGCATGCTGTGTTCTGATGGGAACCATGGAGTCCACTGCGCGCGAGTCCGCATCGACGTTGTCCCCAACAGCCCAGTCCAATCAGGCCCAGTCCCTGATCAACTGGGACCTCGCTGCTTCTACCGCGGCGCGGCTGGCTCCCGCCGGTCCGGTGCTGGACCAGGCGGCCATCGGGGAGGCGGTGGACAGCCTGCGCCGGCTCGCGGACGCCTCCGTGCCTCACGTCCACGAAATTACCCGGCTGGAAGCGGCGCGGGACCTGCGCGACTCCTCCGTGCTTGTGGTGGACCGGGCGTCCTGGGCCAAGGCCAACACCCAAAGCTTCGCGGTGATGCTTAAGCCCGCCATGCAGAAGATGCTGGACAGCCGGCGCGGGAACCTCAGCCCCGCGGCCGCCCAGGTCAGCGGCGCCATTACCGGCAGCCAACTGGGCGCCGTCCTGGCCTTCCTGTCCAGCAAGGTCCTGGGCCAGTACGATCCCTTCGCGGCGCTGGCGGAGAACTCTACGGCCCCTGCTGCCGGCCGGCTCCTGCTGGTGGCACCGAACATCGTCTCGGTGGAGCGCGAACTCAACGTCGCACCGGAAGACTTCCGGCTTTGGGTATGCCTGCACGAGCAGACCCACAGGGTGCAGTTCGCGGCAGCTCCGTGGCTGCGCCACCACATGCTGGAACAAATCGACGAACTCAGCGGGCACCTCCTGGGCAATGTTGGTTCCCTGATGGAGCGCGCCTCAGCTGCCGCGCGTTCGCTGAAGGATCGTTCCGCCACGGGAAACACTCCCGGCCGCGGCGCCATCCTGGACCTGTTGCAGGACCCGGAGGAGAAGGCCGCCATATCGCACCTCACCGCTGTGATGAGCCTCCTCGAAGGGCACGCGAACGTGGTCATGGATGCCGTGGACGCCAGCATCGTGCCCTCCGTCAAGACCATCCGGCAGCGCTTCAACGACCGCGGCAAGGACCGCGGCGTGGTCGAAAAGTTCATCCGCAGCCTCCTGGGGCTGGACGCCAAGATGCGCCAGTACTCCGACGGCGCCCGCTTTGTCCGCGCGGTGGTGGACGTGGCCGGGATGGACGGCTTTAACAAGGTATGGGAGTCCGTGGACCACCTGCCCACCGAGCCCGAGATCCACGACGCCAAGCTGTGGCTCGACCGGATGGGCCTCTGATTGTCCCCTTCCGATTTGCCTGACAGCCGGTTGCCTGACGCCCGGCTGCCTGACAGCCAGTCGCCTGGCGTGCCGGCCGTGCGCAGCGGCCGACGGCGGCCCGGCAGGCTGGCGCCCGTCGTCGGCACCGCGCGCAAACTGCTGCAAAACGCCCTGGCCGACGCCGGCTATCCCCGCCATGTCGTTGTCGCGTGCAGCGGCGGCCCCGATTCCCTGGCGCTCGCCGCCGTCGCCGCGTACTTTGCGCGCCGCGGCCACGTGGACGGACACCCCCTGACCGTGGGTGCGGTAGTGGTGGACCACCAGCTGCAGGAGGGGTCCGCTGAGGTTGCCGCCCGCACCGCCGAGGCACTGGACGCGCTGGGCCTGCAACCGGTGGAAGTCCGTCCTGTCACGGTTGCCGGTGCGGGCATCGGCCCCGAAGCCGCCGCCCGCGACGCCCGGCATGCCGCTCTCGAGGCAGCAGCTGAGGAGCAGGGCGCGGAGGCAATCCTGCTGGGCCACACCCTGGATGACCAGGCTGAACAGGTACTGCTTGGCCTGGCCCGCGGCTCCGGAACGCGTTCCCTCGCGGGCATGCGCCCGGCCCGGGCAGGCGCCGGGAAGACCGTCCTGTTGCGCCCGTTCCTAGGCCTCCGGCGTGCGGACACGGAAGAGATCTGCGCCGTGGAGGAGCTGGACCCCTGGCACGATCCCACCAACGCCGACCCCTCCTTCGCGCGCTCACGGACCCGGGTGGAGGTCCTCCCGCACCTCGAGGAAAAACTTGGTCCCGGCGTCGCCGAATCCCTGGCCCGGACCGCCGCAATCCTCCAGCTGGACGCTGACTACCTTGAGGATGTGGCGGCAAGCGCCTACGCATCCCTCGTGGAGCGGGACGGCAGCGGGCTGAGCCTGCCGGAGGAGGCGTTGCGGACACTGGCACCGGCCATCAGGTTCCGGGTCATCGCCAAGGCAGCGGCCGACGTCGGCGGGCAGCAGCCCAGCTACCGGCGTCTGTTGGCGGCGGAGTCACTGCTCCGGCGGCAGGGCTCTGCCGGTCCCGTCGAGCTTCCCGGCGGCGTGAATGTGTACCGGCTGTCACTGGCACAGCTCGAGGAATCGAAGGACCCGGCCACACCGGGGACAGCGGGCGGCGCCGGTTCCGTTCCCCGCGAACACGCGCGCTGTGGGAAGCTAGTATTCCGGCCTCAAAAACCGCCCGCAAAATAGTCGCACCCCGCATCTAAACAGGAGCCATTGGTGGATTCAAACGACGTCCAGGCAGATCTCAAGCACGTTCTCTACTCGAGGGAACAGATCCAGCAGCGCATCACCGAACTCGCCGCGCAGATCGACAAGGACTACGAGGGACGCGAAATCCTCATTGTTGGTGTCCTCAAAGGTGCCGTGATGGTCATGGCTGACCTGGCCCGGGCGCTCCACAGCCACATCTCGATGGACTGGATGGCCGTTTCCTCCTACGGCTCCGGGACCCAGTCCTCCGGCGTGGTGCGCATCCTCAAGGACCTGGACACCGACCTGATGGGCAAGGATGTGCTGATCGTCGAGGACATCATCGACTCAGGCCTCACCTTGTCCTGGCTCAAGACCAACCTGGAATCACGCGGCACAGCCTCAGTGGAAATCTGCACGGCGTTCCGCAAGCCCACCGCGGCCAAAGTGGAGATCGACGTCAAGTACGTGGGCTACGACATCCCCAACGAATTCGTCGTCGGCTATGGGCTGGACTACGCCGAAAAGTACCGCAACCTGGACTTCGTGGGCACCCTGGCCCCGCACGTCTACGAGTAACCCCTCTGGCAGCACGGCAGTTCACGGCAATATTGCGGCCGGATCTGCCGCCAGAAGCGGTTCTGCGGAGGCCCTGGCGCACCCGCTACGCCCAAAGGGAACTTTTGCTTTTCGTTATGCGTGATTTACTCCGGACGGTGTATAGCTAGAAACTGACGCAGCACCATCACGCGCGCAGACTACTCGCCGTGAAGCACTACCGGAAGGGACGGGGTCAGCCCCGAACAGATGAAAGCTAAGAACTTCTTCAAAGGCCCGGGCATCTGGATCGTCGTTGTGGTCGGTCTGCTCCTTGTGGCTTTTGCAACGCTCGCCCCCGGCGGTGCGGCCCGGATCGATACGGACAAGGGCCTGGAACTGCTCTCCAGCAACAAGGTGGAGCAGGCCAAGATCTTCGACGGCGAGAACCGCGTTGACCTCACGCTGAAGGACAACCTGCAGGTGGATGGGCAGGACAAGGGCAAGAGCGTCCAGTTCTTCTTCGTCGATGCCCGTGCACAGGACGTGGTGAAGGCTGTCACCGACGCCAAGCCGGCCCAGGGCTTCACAGACCAGCCGATTGAGAGCAACTGGTTCTCGGGCCTTCTCTCCCTCCTGATCCCCGTCATCCTGCTGGGCGCACTCTTCTGGTTCCTGATGACCCGCATGCAGGGCGGCGGCTCCAAGATCATGCAGTTCGGCAAGTCCAAGGCCAAGATGGTCAGCAAGGACATGCCGCAGGTGACTTTCGCCGACGTCGCGGGCTCCGACGAAGCTGTGGAGGAACTGCAGGAAATCAAGGAATTCCTGCAGGAACCGGCCAAGTTCCAGGCCGTCGGCGCCAAGATCCCCAAGGGCGTATTGCTCTACGGCCCGCCAGGTACCGGTAAGACCCTGCTTGCCCGCGCAGTTGCAGGTGAGGCCGGCGTCCCCTTCTTCTCCATTTCAGGCTCGGACTTCGTGGAAATGTTCGTCGGCGTCGGCGCGTCCCGCGTCCGCGACCTCTTTGAGCAGGCCAAGGCGAACTCGCCCGCGATCATCTTCGTGGACGAGATCGACGCCGTAGGCCGCCACCGCGGCGCCGGCATCGGCGGCGGCAACGATGAACGTGAGCAGACCCTCAACCAGCTGCTGGTTGAAATGGACGGCTTCGACGTCAAGACCAACGTGATCCTCATCGCGGCCACCAACCGGCCCGACGTCCTGGACCCGGCCCTGCTGCGTCCCGGCCGTTTCGACCGCCAGATCGGCGTGGACGCACCGGACCTGATTGGCCGTGACCAGATCCTGCAGGTGCACGCCAAGGGCAAGCCGATGGCCCCGGGCGTGGACCTGAAATCCGTGGCGAAGAAGACGCCCGGGTACACCGGTGCCGACCTCGCCAATGTGCTGAACGAGGCCGCGCTGCTCACCGCGCGCTCCAACGCCAACCTGATCGATGACCGCGCCCTGGACGAAGCCATTGACCGCGTGATGGCCGGCCCGCAGAAGCGCAGCCGGGTCATGAAGGAGCATGAGCGCAAGATCACCGCGTACCACGAAGGCGGCCACGCCTTGGTTGCCGCTGCCCTGCGGAATTCGGCTCCGGTCACCAAGATCACCATCCTTCCGCGCGGCCGTGCCCTGGGCTACACCATGGTGGTTCCGGAGAACGACAAGTACTCCGTCACCCGCAACGAGCTCCTGGACCAGATGGCCTACGCGATGGGCGGCCGCGTGGCCGAAGAGATTGTGTTCCACGATCCGTCCACCGGTGCCTCCAATGACATCGAGAAGGCCACCGGCACGGCGCGCAAGATGGTGACCGAGTACGGCATGAGCGAACGCGTAGGCGCCGTTCGCCTGGGCCAGGGCGGCGGCGAACCCTTCCTCGGCCGCGACGCCGGGCACGAGCGCAACTACTCCGACCAGATCGCCTACGTGGTGGACGAGGAAGTGCGCCGGCTGATCGATCAGGCGCATGACGAGGCCTACGCCATTCTCACGGAGAACCGCGACGTCCTGGACCTGCTGGCACTCGAGTTGCTCGAGCGGGAAACGCTGAACCAGGCCGAGATTGCCGACATCTTCCGGGACGTCCGCAAGCGCGACTTCCGGGAGGTGTGGCTGTCCAAAGAGAGCCGCCCCGTCCAGATGGCCGGCCCGGTGGAATCGCGCCAGGAGCGGGCCGAGCGCGAAGCGCAGGAGGAAGCCAAGAAGGCCCGGCTGGACGAACCACTGGACGCCCAGCCCCCGCATCCGCAGGGCGTTCCGGAGGATGCTCCGTTCCAGGGAGGCACCCCCGACTCGGGGCCCGACACCCTTCGCGGCTAAGCTTTCCCTGTGACTTCCTTCGACGACGACGACGTTTCCGCCTCCGCCGACTACCCGGCGGAGGACGGTTCCCACCACTCCAAGAGAGAAAAGGTGGACCGGCCACGGATCGAGGCGGCCGTCCGCGAGATCCTCCTTGCCATTGGCGAGGACCCGGACCGCGGCGGCCTCCTGGACACCCCGAAAAGGGTTGCCAAGGCCTACGCCGAGGTATTCGCCGGACTGCACCATGACCCTGCCGACGTCCTGTCCACCACCTTCGACCTGGACCACGAGGAACTGGTCCTGGTCAAGGACATTCCCTTCTACTCCACATGTGAGCACCACTTGGTGCCGTTCCATGGGGTGGCCCATGTCGGCTACATCCCCTCGCACGACGGTAAGGTGACCGGGCTGAGCAAACTGGCCCGGCTGGTGGACATCTTTGCCCGCCGCCCGCAGGTGCAGGAACGGCTTACAACTGAAATAGTCGAAGCGATGGTGCGCCACCTCAAACCCCGCGGCGCCATCGTCGTTGTTGAATGCGAGCACATGTGCATGTCGATGCGCGGCATCCGCAAGCCCGGAGCGAAGACCGTCACCAGTGCGGTCCGCGGGCAGCTTCATGACCCGGCCACCCGTGCCGAAGCCATGAGCCTCATCCTCGGAAGGTAACCACACACCATGGATTCACTCGCTGCAGCCCCTGGGACGGGGCCCGCAACGTCCCCACTGCCCATCCTGCGCAAACCCCGCCCGGCAGCGCGCTTCGAAGACCTCCCCATTGGCCGCACCCTGGTCATGGGCATCCTGAACGTCACCCCGGATTCGTTCAGCGACGGCGGCAAGCACGAGACGCCGGACACCGCCATCGCGGCGGGACTGCGGATGTTTTACGCGGGCGCCGACATCATCGACGTCGGGGGCGAATCGACGCGCCCCGGCGCTGACGATGTCACGCCGGAGGAAGAGCAGCGGCGGGTCCTGCCCGTGATCGAAGCGCTGGTGAAGGCCGGGGCCCTGGTCAGCATCGACACCACGCATGCCGCCACCGCAGCCGCCGCCCTCAAGGCGGGCGCGGCCATCATCAATGACGTCTCCGGGCTGACCATCGAACCGGAGATGGTGGAACTCGTGGCAGCCTCCAAGGTGCCCTACATCCTCACGCACCGCCGGGGTGACGCCAGGACCATGAATTCGCTCGCCGAATACACGGACGTGGCCGGGGAAGTGGTGGCGGAGCTGGCCGGAGTGCGGGACAAGCTCTACGCCGCAGGCGTCAGCCAGGAACAGATCATCATCGATCCGGGCCTGGGGTTCGCCAAGAACGATGCACAGAACTGGGAACTGCTGCAGAACCTGGACCAGCTGGACAGCCTGGGCCACAAGGTCCTGGTGGCTGCTTCCCGCAAGCGTTTCCTCGGCACCCTGCTTACCGTCGCCGGCAAGTCCGCCGCTCCCGAAGAACGGGACGGCGCCACCGCCGCGATCACTGCCATCAGCGCCTCCCGGGGGGCCTGGGCAGTCCGTGTGCACGACGTCGGTCCAAGCCTTGACGCCGTCAAGGTGGCTGCGCGCATCGCGGCAGTACCCAAGACACAAGCCGTACCCAAAACGCAATAGGGCCGGGGGACCCATGGACAGGATTACGCTGACCGGAGTGACCGCCGTCGGCCATCACGGCGTCTTCGACTTCGAACGCCGGGACGGCCAGCCCTTCGTGGTGGACGCCGTGCTCCACCTGGACTTCACCGAGGCGGCTCAGTCCGACGACGTCCGGGACACCGCCCACTACGGTGAGGTGGCGCAGCGTATTACCGACTGGATCACCGGGGAGCCCCTGAACCTCATCGAGGCACTCGCGGTGCGCATCGCCGATAGCCTCCTGGCCGAATTCACCCTCCAGGCCGTGGACATCACCGTCCATAAGCCCCAGGCCCCCATCGAGGTCCCTTTCGGTGACGTGGCAGTTTCAGTCCACCGGGAACGCGTCCCCGCCGCCTCTGCGCTGTCCGGGGCGCAGGCATGAACGGGATCTACACCAAGGCCGTGCTGGCCCTGGGAAGCAACCTTGGCGAACGGAACGAGACTCTGACAGAGGCTGTGGCGGACCTGGTGGATCCCCCGGAGGTCCGTCTCCTCGCTGTGTCGCCGATAGTCCAGACCAAGGCCGTGGGCGGTCCGTCCGGGCAGCCGGACTTCCTGAACATGGTCATCACCGTGGAAACCATCCTGACGCCGCAGGAACTGTTGGAACACTGCCAGGCGGTGGAGAACAAGCACCTCCGCGTCCGCGAGGTCCGTTGGGGGCCGCGGACGCTCGACGTCGACATCATCACCTACGATGAGCTCCGCAGTGACGACCCCGCCCTGACCATCCCGCACCCCCGGGCAGCCTCCCGCGCGTTCGTCCTCTACCCGTGGTCGCTCATCGAACCGGCCGCCACGTTGAACGGTGAACGGATCAGCACACTGGCCGTCCAGGCGGACGATTTTCAGGACCTGGCCCCATTCGACGGGTTCGGGGACTTCGACGGCATGCCGACGGCGGGAGCGGTGGAGGAGCGATGAAGCCCATCAACCCCCTGCGCCTGCTGCTGATCTGCGTCATCCTCGCCGTCGCAGGGTGGGCGGCCACGGTTGTTACCAGCCGGTACAGCATTGCCACGCCTGTCCTTCCGGCCACCGCCTTGGCCACCATGGGTGTCATCGTCATCATCACGCTTATCCTTGGCATCCGGATCCTGCGGTGGCGCAACAGCAACAAGCCCAACAGCACGGCCAGGAAGACGCAGTTGGATCCGCTCCTGGCCGCCCGGACCCTGGTACTGGCGCAGGCGTGCGCGTACGCCGGAACGGTGCTGCTGGGGTGGCACGTGGGCATCTTCCTGGACCAGTTGCGGATCTGGAGCCTGCGCAGCGACCAGGGCATCACGTGGCTGGCCCTGGCCATGGCCGGTGGCGGCCTGGTGATGATCGTGGTGGGGCTCGTCGTGGAGAAGTTCTGCAGGATCCCGCCCGAAGATGGCGACACCAACGGCGTCGAGGGAAAGAAGGGCCGGGCCGCCCGCGGGGAAGCCGCGGGGGAAGGCGAATATGCATACCGAGGCGATTGACCCGCCGGGTATTGCCTGGCAGCGGGTGTCATCGAAGTACGTAACGGTCCGTTTGGTCGAATGGGCCTTGGCCAACCTCGTCACGGTGCTGGTCCTGTCCGCGCCGCTGGTGTTCGTCCTCCTGGGCTGGTGGCGGTGGCCGCCGCTGTGGGTGGCCGTCACCGTTCCGGCCGCCACCCTGCTGGTCGCTTTATGGCGGCTGGTCCTGATCCCCCGCCAGGTCCGGGCCATCGGCTACGCCGAGCGCGACGACGACCTGCTGGTCAGAAGCGGCATCTTCTTCCAGCGCACCATGGCTGTCCCGTACGGCCGCATGCAGTATGTGGACATCGCCGTGGGGCCTGTGGAGCGCGGGCTGGGCCTGTGTACCGTAAAGCTGCACACAGCGTCCCCCGGAACCCACGCGCGCATTCCCGGCCTCCCGGCAGCGGAAGGTGCGCGCCTCCGGGAACAGCTGGCCGCACGCGGCGAAGCCAGGTTGGCAGGACTGTGACTACTGGGGATCCGCTTCCCGGGACGCAGGCTCTCCCACCTGCTGCAGCCAGCCAGGAAACAGAAGGAGCGCCCGACGGCGAATGGCTGCGGGTGCATCCTGCCTCACCTTTCGTCCGCGGCTGGGTTGCCCTGGCCGCCATCCTGTTTTTCTTTGGCCGAGACCTGTTTGAGCGGACACTCCAAGGCCAGCCCGTCTTCGAGGACGGGTTTGCCAGGCGCGCGCCCTGGCTCCTGGGTGGTGGGGCACTGGTGCTGGCCGTTGCAGTCCTCGGGTTCGTCCTGACCTGGTACTTCACGAAGTACCAGGTCTCCGGCGGCTATGTCCGGGTCAACACCGGGCTCCTCTTCCGGCAGCACCGGCAGGCGCGGCTGGACCGGGTGCAGGCCATTGACATCGTGCAGCCCCTGCTGGCCCGCATCTTTGGCCTGGCTGAACTCAAGTTCGAGGTTGCCGACGCCGGCGAATCCGCTATGCGCCTGGCCTACCTCAGGATTGGCGACGCCCGCCAGCTGCGCGCCACCATCCTGGCGGGTGCTTCCGGAGCTGCAGCCAGTCCCGGCACGGCCCCCGCAGCCGGCGTTGATGCCGAGGCGTTTGCAGGTCCCGGCGGCACGTCAGCGGCAGCGTACTTTGGCCCGCGCGTGCCCGAGGCGCCGGAATTCCCGGTACTCAGCGTGCCGCCGTCGCGCCTTATCGGATCGCTCCTGTTGAGCGAGCAAAGCTTCTTTATTGTGGTGGGCGGCTTCGCTTCGGTGCTCCTGTCCGCGCTGACGGACAACCGCGCCTTCTACTTCTACCTGGTGCCCGCCGCACTGGGACTCGCGGCGGGCTATTGGAACTTCTTCAACAAGGGCTACAACTTCACGGCCGCCGTTTCGCCCGACGGGATCCGGCTGCGGTACGGGCTGCTGGACACACAGGCACAGACGCTTCCGCCTGGCCGCATCCAGGCCGTAAAGATTGCCCAGCCTCCGCTGTGGCGTCCGTTCGGCTGGTACCGAATGCAGGTGAACGCCGCCGGCTATGGGACGTCCGGCAACGCGGTGGAGGGCAACACCAGGACCATCCTCCTGCCGGTGGGCAAGCTCGGCGATGTCATGGCCATGCTCTCCCTGGTCCTGCCGGACCCTGGGACGGAAAAGCCTGCGGCTGTGTTTGCGGCTGGACTCAGCGGCAGGGATTCCGACGGCGGGTTCGTCACCACGCCGCGGCGGGCGCGGCTGCTGGCACCCCTGGCCTGGCGACGTAACGGTTTTGCCGCTACGGACACGGCGCTGCTGATCCGCTCGGGGCGCTGGTGGCGGGAGCTAGTGCTGGTACCGCACCAACGGACGCAGTCACTGGCCCTCCACCAGGGGCCGCTGGCGCGGCGGTTCCGGGTGGCGGACCTGGTCCTGCATACGACGGCCGGCCCCGTTGCCCCCCGGCTGACCCAGGCGGGTCTGGACGAGGCCAGGCAACTCTTCGACGAACAGTCGGCGCGCGCCCGGCTGGCCAGGAAGCGGCAAACCACCGAACAATGGTTGCTGCAGGTTGTTCCGGCGGTTGAGCCTGCGCCGGTGCCAGCCCCGCCTGCGCCTGGCGCTCCATTGGCCGGGGCACAGCCCTCCGGGACGCCAGCCATTGAAGCCCGCACCCATTACCAACAGGAAGGCCAGCAGCATGGTTAAGCCCGGACGCCTCGGCGTCGGAATCATCGGTGCCGGCAAGGTGGGGGCCGTGCTCGGCGCGGCCCTGCGCGCCGCCGAGCACGCTGTCGTGGGCGTGTCAGCTGTCTCCGATGCAAGCCGGGAGCGGGCTGAAACACTGCTCCCCGGCGTGCCCATCCTTGAAGTGCAGGACATTGTTGAGCGTGCGGAACTGGTGCTGCTGGCGGTGCCCGACGACGCGCTGCCGGATTTGGTGGAGGGGCTGGCGAAGCTCGGGGCCTGGCAGCCGGGACAGCTCGTGGCGCATACCTCGGGCCGGTTCGGCGTAGGCGTGCTGCATCCGGTCCGTGCCGCCGGCGCAGTTCCGCTGGCGCTGCACCCGGCCATGACGTTTACGGGCATGAGCCTGGACCTCACCCGGCTGCTCGACTGCACCTTCGGCGTGACGGCCGATGCCGCCATGCTCCCCATCGCCCAGGCGCTGGTGGTGGAGATGGGGGCGGAGCCCGTGGCCATCGCCGAGGCCGACCGGACGCTCTACCACGCGGCCCTCGCTCATGGTTCCAACCACCTGGTCACCTTGGTGGCACAGTCGTCGCAGCTCCTCCGGGAGGTGGGTGTGGAATCGCCTGACCGCATGCTGGGTCCGCTGCTGCGGGCCACACTGGAGAATGCGCTGGCCTCGGGGGAGTCGGCGTTGACCGGGCCGGTTGCCCGCGGGGACGTGGGGACCGTGCGGGCGCATGCTGAGGCGTTACGGGAGTTCGACGGCGGCGGGCACGGCGACGTGCTGGCTGCCTACCTTGCGATGGCCCGTGCCACTGCCCTCCGCGCTGAAGGGCGCGGGCTGCTGAAACCTGACCAGCTGAAGGGGCTTCACGCGGCCCTCGACCCGAAGGAAGACTGAATGCCCATTCAACTCGTCACCACCGTGGCCGGCCTGAAAGCCGAAAGCGCCCGCTTGCTCGCCACCAAAACAGGTGTCTCGCAGGGCCTGGTGCCCACCATGGGTGCGCTCCACGAAGGCCATGCAACGTTGGCGCGCACCGCCGTCGAGCAGAACGATGTGGTGGTGGCCAGCATCTTCGTCAACCCGCTGCAGTTCGGCGACGCCGGGGACCTGGACCGCTATCCGCGGACGCTTGACGCAGACCTTGCCCTGCTGGAGGAGCAGGGCGTTGATCTGGCGTTCGCTCCCTCAGTGGAAGAGGTGTACCCGGGCGGGCAGCCCTTGGTGCGGGTCACGTCCGGCCGCCTGGGGGAGAAATGGGAGGGTGCCTCCCGGCCCGGACACTTCGATGGCGCCCTGACCGTTGTGGCCAAGCTGCTGCACTACGGAATGCCGGCGGCAGGCCTTCCGGCGGGCACCGTGGGTTCTGCCGGCGGCAGCCTGCCGGCCTACCGGGCCTACTTTGGCCAAAAAGACGCCCAACAATTGGCACTGGTCCGGCGGATGGTTTCGGACCTGAACTTCCCCGTGGAGATTGTGGGCGTGCCCACTGTCCGCGCGGAGGACGGCCTGGCGCTGTCCAGCCGGAACCGCTTCCTGTCCGATGCCGAGCGGGACGCCGCGCTGGTCCTGTCCAGGGCCCTGCGGCTGCTGGAAGGGCGGGCGAACGCGCATGAGCCGCTGGACCTTGATTCCGCGCTGGCGCTGGTGGAATCCCAGCCCTTGGTGGAACTGGACTACTTCGACGTGGTGAACCCGGGAACCCTCGAGCCGCTGGCCGAAAACTGCCGGGAAACACCCTTTCGCGGTGAGGCCCTGGCGCTCATAGCCGCCAAGGTGGGCCCGGTGCGGCTGATCGACAACCTTCCGCTGAATTCATAGCTGCCGCTCCAGCCGCGGCGCATGCCTGGTCCGCTCCCGTTACAGGCCTGAGTGGTCCCGGTTGATCATGAGCTGTTCGAGCAGTGCGCGTTCTGGCCGGCCCGGGTTCCTGGCGACGCAGCGGCGGAGGCGGGCCCGCGCAAGCTCTTCACCTGGATCCTGGCCGCCAAGCAGCTCATCGATGATTTCCTGCGCCTGCCACCGGAGTGACTCTATGGCGAACTCCCTGACCTCAGCGGGCGTATCACTGGACATCCAGGGATCCGGGTCCGACGGGACACTTTGGAACATCCGCTCTGCTGACATTGGGGCCTCCTTGCTCCAAATGGCCACCCCCTTGGGTGCGCCCTTGCGGTGTTCTAAAGAACTGCGTAGGGGAAACACTACAGCGGGAAAGACCGGTCTGTCTCCCCCTGCGGTAGACTTCAAGTCCTATGAGCACAGAGGCGAAGGTCCCGATATCTGACGCGCCATCCCAGGTGGCATCCCCGGAGGGCAGCGCCAAGTCCGTGGAGCGGATCCTTTTGGTCGCCTATGAGCTGTTCTCACGCCGCGGAATCCGGGACGTGGGCGTCAATGAGCTTATTGAGCGCTCAGGAGTGGCGAAGGCCACCTTCTACCGGCATTTCCCGTCAAAGGACTCGCTGGTCTTGGCGTTCCTGGAGCAGCGGGACAAGCTGTGGACCGTTGAAGCCATTGTGTCCCAGGCGCGGCGGCAGGGCCAGACGCCGGTTGAGCGCCTGCTGGCGATCTTCGATGTCCTGGGGGAATGGTTCCGGCGCGATGATTTTGAAGGGAGCACCTTCATCCAGGTTCTGCTGGAGATGGGACCTTCGCACCCGCTGGGCCAGGCCAGTATCAATTACCTGGCAAAACTGCGGGGCCATGTGCAGGCGTTGGCCGAAGAAGCCGGGCTTGTGGACCCTGCAGGGTTTGCACGTTCCTGGCAGATCCTGATGAAGGGGTCCATCATCTCGGCTACGGGTGGCGACCTGGACGCCGGGAAGCGCGCCCGGCAGATGGCGGGCTGGCTGATCGAGCACCACAAGGCTTAGCGGGCCGCGCCCGGCAGCAAGCCGCCCGCCATCCACTGAGGAGAAAAGGGGCAGCCGGGAGGTGGCTCAGGAGCAGGTTCTGAGGAAACCTGTAGCACCAGGGCGCGAATGGAAGGTCACTGAGTGGCCAGAGGCATCCTGGAACGTGGCCTCTGAACCCATCACCGAGATCGTGCCGGCCTGATAGGGATTGTCCCACCCCGCAGGGGGATTGCCTTGGCCGTCGTCCAGCGCTTCGTCAGCCACAAAGTATGTACCCTCGACCAGTGCTTCATGGATGCCACAGTGCGTGTGGAGGTTATACGGCGAGCCCACAGGGGGAACAGCTGCTGAATCTGAAACGCGACCGGTGGGAGAACCTCCGTTTGCCTGACACCCGCACAACAGCATCAATGCTGCTGCGCCTGCCACCGATCGCAGGAAGCGACGAGTCGCCATGCTCAAGAATCTCCGGGCTTCTAGAACGTCCAGTTCAGCGGACCCAGCCGATCACCTGCTTTCCCCATTGGCGAAGCATAACCTCGCCTACCCGGAATGCACTAGTGCCAACGTGGGTACCCTACCGCCCGACATTGGCGAAGTCCGCGGACAGGGCGAATGGCTTTTCGAAGTATTCTGCCCAGACGGGATCCTCAGGTGACAGGTCGTTGAGGTCCACGAGGCTGTCGTCGTCTGGTTCCCGGCGCAGGAGGTCTTCGAAGTTGGCTTCTTCAGCCAGGAGTCCGGTGGGCGTGAGCCATTGCGGCCAGCGGGTTGGTTCGGGGTTGGGGTGTTCGGGTTTGTAGTGGCGGCCGGTGGGTGAGGTCCAGCCGGGTGGTTCTTTCTCGGTTGCCGGATCGGGTGTCCACGTGCCGTTGTGTTTGAGCCTGTGATGTTTCGGGCAGACCTGGCCCAGGTTGCTGGCCCCAGTGGTTCCGCCGTGTGCCCAGGCTTGAAGGTGGTCTGTTTCGTTGTCGGGGGTGCGGTTGGTGCAGCCGGGGAAGGTGCATTTGCGGTCGCGCATCCTGATCCAGCGCTTGATGACCTCCGTGAGCCGGTAGCTCGTGCGGCCGATCTCCAGGGGTGCACCGTCCCTGGGGTCGACCAGGACCCGGTAGAACGAGTCCGTCCCGTCGGCCACGAGTTTGCGGGCCGTCGACACCGGAATCGGGCCCAGACCGTCCAGCCTGGCGGGCTCATCGGTCAGGCCGAGCAGGGAGAACACGGGCACGGTGACCAGGACGTCGGCCCGCGGGGTGGGGACTTTCCCGATCTCGGTAACGCTCTGCGTGCCCTTGGTATTGCCGGTTTCCGTGGAGCTGCCTGAGCGGAGGAGGAGGGATGCGGCGATGTCGGGGCGGAGTTGGGTGAGGGTGCGGGGTTCGTCGGGGCTTTGGAGGCCGCGGGCGGTCGCGGTGGTGCGGTTCCAGATGGCGCACGCGGTGTCCCCGGGCAGGTAGAGGGAGAGCCAGGCCATGCCGTCGCGGTCCGGGGTGTATTCCATCCGCCGGTCCGCCACCCCCTTCGCATGCCTCTTTTCAATGGATTCGGGGTGGTGCCGTTCCCGCCACGCACGGACCTTGGCCCGGAACCGGGACGGAATGAGTTCACCGGGGGCTGCGCCGCGGGCCGGGCGGGGCTCGTCAGGGTCGAAGAAGTGCGCCACCAACGACACCGCGCCCCCAGGGCTGAGGCCTTCGGTCTCGTCCGCGATGATCTTCGCGTGCTGCCAGGACATGGCCCCGGCGGACAGGGCCTCAAGAACCGGTGGCAGGGCGCAGATCCGGCGGGACTGCTCCACCAAAACGCTCGCGGCCGCGGAACTCACAGTGAGGACCCCGGCGATTTCCTCAACAACGGACATCTCAGCGTAGGTGCGGTCCTGGACCGAGGCATCGGGCGGCGTCATCTCCTGCTGAAACCCGACGGCTTCGGCCGCGTCCCGGGCTTTCACCGCGGCCAACTGGGCCTCCAGCCGGGACGTCAGTTCCAGCCGCTCCAGCCGGATCTCATACCGCCGCTGCAACACATCCACCCCGGAACCAATACCAACTCCGCCAGCAAGGAATGCGTCTTCACGGTCCAGCGCATCAAGGGCAGCAACAGAGGCACGAACACCCTCCAAAACCACCCCAACACCGCTGCTGCTTCCCATAGGAACATCATCCATCGACCCACTGACATTTAGGACGGGCCGCCAGCCGCCAAGCCCCGAAACTGCCCACGGCGACCCGGAACCGAGGCCGGGTCCCGCCGTCGTACGAATTCTCGCTGCGGATGTTCCTTTTCGCGCCGAAAGTACCCGGCGCGAAATGGAATCTGCGCATCGGGATCTGTCCGCGCGGGGATTAACCCAATAGTCAGCTTGCTTATTACTTTTCCCTTTCCTAGGCTGGAAGACGTAAGGCAATCAACTCTCGAGCGGGACTCGGCGCGCCCAAAGGCCGCGCGGCCCCCTCCAGTGAGGAGTAAAAATGTCAGAGCACAGCATCGCGGGCAAGAAGGTGGCATTCCTGCTGACTGACGGCGTGGAACAGGTGGAGCTCACCAGCCCCTGGCAGGCCGTGAAGGATGCCGGTGGCGAGCCGACCCTGGTGGCTCCCAAGAGCGGCAAGCTGCAGGGCTACAAGGGGACGGACAAGGGCGACACCTTTGACGTGGACCTCACGGTGGCAGAAGCCAACGCCTCCGACTTCGACGCCCTGGTACTTCCGGGCGGCGTGGTCAACGCCGACCACCTACGGGTGGACAAAGACGCGCAGAGCTTCACCCGAAGCTTCTTCGAACAGCACAAGCCGGTGGCGTCCATCTGCCACGGACCGTGGCTGCTGATCGAGGCGGGGGTGATCAGGGGCCGGAACGTTACGTCCTACTTCACGCTCGAAACCGACCTGAAGAACGCCGGCGCCAACTGGACTGACCAGGAAGTGGTGGTGGACCAGGGCCTCGTGACCAGCCGTAACCCGGATGACCTCCCCGCGTTCAACAACAAGCTGGTGGAGGAGATCTCCGAAGGCCAGCACGCAGGCCAGACTGCCTAGGGCAAAACCCCTAGTGTTCCATCAGGGGTAAAGAAACCCGTGCGGAGGAATTACTCCAGCCGGTAGAGTGTTGGAATCTTCAGCGGCGCCGGCCGCGCATCACTCTTAAACCACCCCTGAGGGAACACCCATGTCTACCGAGACCTCTCCGAATACAAGCGGCGAGTCCGTCCCTATCCAAGGAATCCAGCCCGCTGCGCCGGAGAAGATGTCCCGGGAGTCCGTGACGATCATCAGTACGCTGCTGGTGGCGACGTTCGTGGTGATCCTCAATGAGACCATCATGAATGTCGCCCTGCAGCGGCTCATGGTGGACCTCCGGGTGGACGCACCCACCGTCCAGTGGCTGTCCACCGGCTTCATGCTCACCATGGCCGTTGTCATCCCCACCACCGGCTTCATCCTGCAGCGCCTTTCCACGCGGGCCGTCTTCATGCTGGCGATGGGACTTTTCGCCGGCGGAACAGCCCTTGCCGCAGTGGCCCCCGGGTTCGAGGTCCTGCTCCTGGCGCGCATTGTCCAGGCGGGCGGCACCGCCATCATGCTGCCGCTGCTGATGACCACCATCCTCACCCTGGTGCCGCTGGCCAGGCGCGGCGCCGTCATGGGAAACGTCAGCATTGCCATCTCGGTAGCGCCGGCCATGGGCCCCACAGTGTCCGGGCTGATCCTTGAGCACTTCACCTGGCGCTTCATGTTTGTCTTCGTCCTGCCGGTGGCCCTCGCGGCGCTGGCCATCGGCGCCAAGTACCTCACCAATGTGGGCGAGGTGGAGAAGGGCAAGCTCGACGTCATGTCCGTCGTCCTCACTGTTCCCGCCTTCGGCGGCCTGGTTTACGGGCTTAGCCAGATCGGCGGGGGCCACGGCGGCCAGGCGGGTCCCAGTGCCGGCGCCATCGCAGCCCTTGTCATCGGCGTCGCTGCCCTGACGCTGTTCGTGCTCCGCCAGGTCCGGCTGCAGAAGTCCGCCGCACCGCTGCTGGATCTGCGCGCCTTCAAGCTCCGGATGTTCACCGTCTCAGTGCTGCTGATGGTGGTGGCCATGATGGCGCTGTTCGGCGGGGTTATCCTGCTGCCGCTGTACCTGCAGCAAGTCCGCGGCCTCGGCTCGCTGGAAACCGGGCTGGCGCTGCTTCCCGGCGGCTTGGCCATGGGACTGCTGGGCCCGGTCATCGGGCGCGCATTCGACAAGGTTGGCCCGCTTCCCCTCACGGTCACCGGGTCCATCCTGATGGTGGTAACGCTCTGGCAGTTTTCCATGCTCGACGCCGGCACCGCAGTTTGGTGGATCATCACCCTGCACGTGGGGCTGAGTTTCGGGCTGGCGCTGCTGTTCACTCCCGCCTTCACCACCGGCCTGAACCCGTTGCCGCCGCACCTGTACTCGCACGGCTCGGCGATCATGAGCACCACCCAGCAGGTGGCCGGCGCTGCGGGCACGGCTCTGCTGGTGTCCATTTTCGCGGTGGTGAGTGCGACGTCGGGACTCGTCGCAGGGATGAGCGCCGCCTTCATGACGGCAACAGTCATAGCCCTTGCCGCCGTCGTACTGTCAGCGATGATGCGCAAGACCGAAGGCGGCGGCCCGGGCCACGGCGCAGGACATTAGCACAAGCCGTACTAGCCGGCGAAGAAGTCGCTGAGTTCCTTGATGAGCTTGTCCGGAGCCTTGATGGCGCCGTCGTGGCCGAAACCGGGCAGGATGGTGTAGCTGGAGCCGGAGAGCACGTCATGGATCTGGCCGCAGGCGATGCCGAAGTAGGCCGGGCTCTTTTCGCCCACAACAATCAGCGTCTCCAGGGGGAGTGCCTGGAACGGCTCGGCGGGCATATCCGCGGCAATGATCGCCTTGATCTCGCGGACGCCGGTGCGCATCAGCTCACGCTGCTGCTTTCCTTCGCTGGTGCCGGCCGTCAGCTTGTTGGCCAGCGTGAGCATGGAAAGCGGCATGCGCGACGAGAACGCCCCGCCGGCCTCCAGGCCGCGCTGGATCACGGCGAGGGCGCGGTCATCGTCGCCGGCGCTGATGGCCCGCTCATACTCCACGATCCAGTCGGCAGTGACGCTGCCGTTCACGGAGACCGCGGGATCGTAGACGGCGAGCCGTTCCACCGGCAGGGTCCGCGCGGCGTGCAGGGCAACCGCACCGCCGAAGCTGTGGCCAAAGACATCCGTGCTGGACGTGTGCTTCATGACGGTGTCCAGGTCCCGGATGTCAACGTCCAGCGTGTAGTCCTCAGGCTGGGGCGACGACGAGCCGCGGCCGCGCCGGTTGAACGTGTGCACCGGCCGGCCCAGGGCGGCGCTCAGCTTCTGGGCAAACTTCGTGTAGTCCGCGGCCGTCACCATGGAGGGCGGCACCACCACCACGCCCGAACCTGCCGAAGCCAGTTCCGCGCCCGTGGAGAAGAGCTCCACAGTGCCGCCGTCGGGGGTCCTGATGTTCTCTCGCGTCATGTTCCGAGCCTAGCCGAGCAAGCCGGGCGGGGCACCCCGGACGCGAGTACGCTCGCCGGGTTCAGCCGCGGGGAACGGGGATAGCACCTGTGGCGTCGGGGCGGGACTCCCCGTCCGGCTGCCCGTCCCTGAAGTACGCGGAAATAGCCGTCACCAGTTCGTTGACAGCGGCGGGGATGGACCCGTGGAAGCACTTGGGGGAGAGCTGGTAGGTGCTCCCCGGGACGGCCGCATGGAGCCGTTCCGCCGTCACCCTGTAATAGCTGGGACTCTTTCCACCCGCCATGAAATGGGTCCCCGCGGGCAGCACGCTGAAATCCCTGGCGTGGTCCTTTTCGTCGTAGGCCGCCCTCAGCTCACCCACGCCACTGGGCATGACCTGCTGGAACATCCTGTTGACCTTGGTCCGCGACAACACCGCCATCAGGCCAGCCAGGACCGGGTCCGGGATCCTGGCCATGGCTGAACCCGGGCTGGTGGCCCTCTTCATGTGCGCCAGCGCGTGCCCCACCCTGCCGTTGTTGACGGCGTCCTCGAATCCATCCAGCCACGCGGTGTCGATGCTGCCATCGATATTCACCGCCGCGTCGTACACGGCGAGCTTGTCCGGAACGAAAGCTGTCCCGGTGAACTCCTGGACGGCGTTCAAAGCCACCGATCCGCCCAGGCTGTGGCCGAGGATGTTCCGGCCGCCGGTGGCTTTGAGCACAGTCCGTACATCCTCGATCTCGGTGGCCATGGAGTAGTCCGCGGGCTGTTCTGACGAGTTGCCCCGCCCGCGGCGGTCGTACACGTCAACAGCCCAGCCGTCACCCAGGCCTTTCGCCAGGGCAACGGCGAACGGCCGGTAGATCAGCGCCGTGAGGAACGCACCGCCGATCAGCAGCACCCGCTTTTCCCCGGGCGCGTCATCGGTTCCGTAGCTGTATAAAGCCAGCCTGCCGCCGTCGTGCGTTGGAAGTACCCGTTCTTTCACCCGCCCATCCTAGGGTGCAAGCCTGCGGGGCAGCTGACAGTCCGGGAACCCAATCCCCGGTAAACTTGATGATTGTGACTTCCCAAAACACCCCCGCGCCCAAGAATGCCCCAGAGCCCATCGATGCCAGCGAGCAGATGCGGATCCGCATGGAAAAGCGGGCCAAACTTCTTGAGCGCGGCACGGAGGCGTACCCCGTGGGAGTGGAACGCACGCATTCCCTTGCCGAGATCCGGGAAAAGTACGCCCACCTTGAGGCGGACGACACCACCGGTGACACCGTAGGCGTGACCGGCCGCGTGGTCTTTGTCCGGAACACCGGAAAGCTCTGCTTCGCCACCCTGCAGGAAGGCGGCACGGACGGCAAGGGAACCCGGTTGCAGGCCATGCTGAGCCTGGCCAACGTGGGTGAGGAAGCGCTCGCGGACTGGAAGGCCCTGGTGGACCTTGGCGACCATGTCTTCATCAGGGGCGAGGTGATCTCCTCCCGCCGCGGCGAGCTCTCCGTCATGGCCGAGTCCTGGTCCATGGCCTCCAAGGCCCTGCGGCCGTTGCCCGTCCTGCACGCGGACCTGAACGAGGAAACCCGCGTCCGCCAGCGCTACGTTGACCTGATGGTCCGCGATGAGGCCCGCGAAATGGTCTACACCCGCGCGGCCATCACCCGCTCCATCCGCGAGACGCTGTTCCGGCACCGCTACGTGGAAGTGGAGACGCCCATCCTGCAGCTGGTCCACGGCGGCGCGCTTGCCCGTCCGTTCGAGACCCACATGAACGCCTTCGACCAGAAGATGACCCTGCGCATCGCCACTGAGCTGTACCTCAAGCGCGCCGTGGTGGGCGGGATCGACCGCGTCTACGACATGGGCCGCGTGTTCCGCAACGAGGGCGTGGACTCCACCCACAGCCCCGAATTCACCACCCTTGAGTGCTACGAGGCGTGGGCAGACCAGTTCGTCATGGCGGAGCGGATCAAGGAAATCATCCTCGACGCGGCGGACGCCATGGGTGCCGGACGCCTCCTGCAGACCGAGGCAGGCGAGATCAACCTCGACGGCGAGTGGACCTGGCTGGCCGTCTACCCCGGACTTTCCGACGCCGTTGGGCAGGAAATCACGCCGGACACGTCCGTCGAGGTGCTTCGCGGGCTTGCAGTCAAGCACGACGTCAAGGTGGACCCCAAGTGGGACGCCGAGAAGCTGGTGGTGGAGCTCTTTGGTGAAATCGTGGAACCCACGCTGCTGAACCCCACGTTCGTCTACGACTACCCGCCGTCCGCGCAGCCGCTGGCCCGCCCGCACCGCGAGGACGGCCGCCTGATCGAGGCCTGGGACCTGATCATCGGCGGCATGGAGCGCGGCACCGCGTTCTCGGAGCTGATCGACCCCGTCATCCAGCGCGAGAGGCTCACCGAACAGTCCATGCACGCAGCCGCCGGCGACGTCGAGGCCATGCAGCTTGACGAGGACTTCCTCCGTGCCCTGGAATACGGGGCTCCCCCCATGGGCGGCATCGGCCTGGGCATCGACCGGCTGGTGATGCTCTTCACCGGAGCCGGAATCCGCGAAACCATCCTGTTCCCCCTGCTGAAGCCCGAAGGGCACTGATCATGGAATACGTAGCAGTGATTCTTCCCTCACTGGTGGTGGGCCTGCTTTTCTGGTTCGCCATGAAAGCAATCTTCAATGCGGACAAGGCCGAGCGGCAGGCGGAAGCCCGCGCCCAGGCCGAAGCGGATGCCCTCCCGGTGCAGCCCACGGAGCACCCGGGTTCGGAATCCAAATAGATAAACCCCCAACTTTCCGGTTTTATCCCCAAGGAACCATTAGGCGCTTTGACGCGTTGCCAAGATAAGAGTCATACTTTTTTTGGGAAACATCCTGCTTTTCTGAAAACCGAACTTTCCAGCAAGAGGAAGACCTAAATGGCACAGAAAGTAAACATCATCCTCGTTGATGATCTGGATGGGGGATCCGCTGACGAGAATGTTAAGTTTGGCCTCGATGGGGTCAACTACGAGATAGACCTGTCGGCATCGAATGCCGCAGAACTTCGGTCTTCATTGGAGAGGTTCACTACTGCCGCGCGTAAGGCATCCGGAGGCCGCGTCCAGCGGGCCAAGGCAGCCGCGGGGGGCCGCAGCCACGATTCGGCGCAAATCCGGCAATGGGCGCGGGATAACGGTTACACCGTTAACAGCCGCGGCCGAATTCAGGCAGAAATCCAGGAAGCCTACCAAAAGGCAAATTCCTAGGGCTGCCTTTAGCTCCGCCGAAACCCCGCTCCCGCCGCCAGGCGGGGCGGGGTTTTTCAATTTTCGGAAATTACTGCTACGGGGTGGCTTGCGCCCTTCTCTGCATGGCTCATTTGGCGGCTCTTCGTGTTTGGTGGTGAAACGGGTTCCGTGTCTTGAAAGCTGAAGGGCTCGTAGCCCTGCTGTGATGGATGTTCTCTACGCATTCATCAAGTCAGGAGCTACGAGCCTTGATCGAGCCTACTTCCCCGCGCCCCGATGCTGCCACCGCC
>NZ_JAGGPQ010000019.1:0-67128 GCF_018613675.1 Arthrobacter sp. ISL-85
TCCAGGGCCAGGGGAGCCGCCCAATGGCAACCCACGGACCCTGTGAAACAGAAGGCCCCGGCCTCTTGCCTTGCCTGGCCCCATCCGGATACAGGGACATCACCGCCGGGATCAGATCCCGCCGCGCCGCCCACAATCCAAACAGCCACGGACTACACCAAAGCCGGCGCTGCGGGACCGCCCGGCGATAATGGACCGATCCCGGACGCGGCCAAAGCCCCGCGCCCCCCACCTCATATCGTCTAGACCGTTGCTGCCACCGGTGGTGCGCCTGCTACGTGGGGCGCGGGCTGCAGGGGCCCGGAAAACACCAGCTGGTCCAGGCGCCGCAGGATGAGCCCTTCACGCAGCGCCCATGGGCAAATGCGGAGCTTCTTGAACTTGAACAACTCCAACGCGGCCTCGGCCACCAAAGCACCGGCAAGGAGCTGGTGGGCTCGTGCCTCGGAGACACCGGGCAGGTGCAGCCTGTCTTCCGAGCTCATGGCCGAGATCCGCTGGGTCCAGATACCCAGGTCCGAGGCGTGCAGTTCCCTCTTGACGTACGGCCCTTCGGCGCTGGGGGCAGCGCCGGCGATCCGGGCCAGCGAACGGAAGGTTTTGGAGGTACCGGCCACCACGTTCGCCCGGCCCAGGCCGTCGAATTCGCGGACCGCGGGTTTGAGCGTGGCCCTGATGTAGCGCCGGAGTTCCTTGACACTCTTGGCGGTCGGCGGATCCTCCGGAAGCCAGTCCCTGGTGAGCCTGCTGGCCCCAAGCGGCACGGAGGTGGCCACCTCCGGCAACTCGTCCTGGCCGAAAGCCATTTCAAAGGAGCCGCCACCGATATCCAGATTCAGGATGGGGCCCGCGCCCCAGCCGTGCCAGCGCCGGACCGCGAAGAACGTCATGGACGCCTCTTCGCTTCCCGTGAGTTCCTGGAGGGTCACCGTGGTCTCGTGCTTGACCCTGGCCAGCACCGCGGGGCCGTTGGTGGCCTCGCGGATGGCCGAGGTACAGAAGGCCAGCAGGTCCTCGGCCTTGTGCCGCGCGGCGAACTCCCAGGCCTCCAGCACGAACTCGGTCAACTCGTGCTGGCCCTCGTCGCTGATGCTGCCGTCCGGTTCAAGGTACTGCACCAGGGACAGCGGCCGCTTGTGGGACGCGAACGGCACCGGCTGCGCGCCCGGGTGGGCATCCACCAGGAGCAGGTGGACGGTATTGGAACCGATATCGAGGACGCCTAGACGCATGGGGACATTATTGCTCGTCAGCCCGCTTGAAGTCGCGCCTGATATTGGCAACGCCTTCGGGATTGATCTCGAAACCGTACGCTGCTCCGGGGTTGATCACCATTCCCAGTTCATCGCCAAGGTTGGCGATGATGGCAGCACCCTGCGTGCCCAGCACGTTGGGAGCGGCTTCCAGATACTGCTGGTCCACCCTGCTGGGGTGCGAGAAAACGGCGAGGACAGGGTCGCCGTCGGCGTTGGCAAGAACCAGTGGCTCCACCTGGGAGTCCACACCCTCCACCGTGTCCGAACTAATGATGTAGACCTCGCTGTTGAGGAACGACAGGATCACGTCCACCGGGTTCGCTTCCGGCTGTCCGCCGGAAGCGAGCTTCTCTTCAAGGTCGTTGAGCGGCTGGAGGTCCGTGTGCGCGGGCTGTTCAGTCATTCCCCTAGCCGATCACGATCCGGTGGCCGGCGCAAACGCGCCGGCCACAACGCTACTTCTTGGCCGTTGCCTTCTTCTTTGCCGGCGCCTTCCGTGTGGCGGTCCGCTTGACCGGGCCTTTGGCGCGCTTCTCGGCCAGCAACTCGACGGCCTGTTCCCGCGTAAGTTCCTCAAGGGAGGTGGCACGGGGAACCGTAATATTGGTGATGCCGTCGGTGATGTAGGGCCCAAACCGGCCTTCCTTCACCACGATGTTCTTCTCGGACACCGGGTCCGGGCCGAACTCTGCCAGCGGCGGCACCGCGGCGCGGGCGCCGCGCTGCTTGGGCTGCGAATAGATCTCCAGGGCCTGTTCCAGGGTGATGGTGAAGATTTCCTCTTCGGAGCCGATGGAGCGGGAGTCGGTCCCCTTCTTCAGGTAGGGCCCGAACCGGCCGTTCTGCACCGTGATGAGGTTGCCTTCAGCGTCCTCCCCCAGTGCCCGGGGCAGGCTCATGAGTTGAAGCGCCTCGTCCAGGGTGACGGACTCAACGGTCATGGCCTTGAAGAGCGACCCCGTGCGCGGCTTTGCCTTGACCGGCTTCTTGGGCGGCTTGGGCTTGCCGTTCTTGTAGTACTCCACCGGCTGGGCGGCGATCTGTTCGTCGGTCATTTCGGGAATGACCTCGGTGACGTAGGCGCCGTAGCGGCCGTTCTTGGCCACCACGGTGTGTCCCGTATGCGGATCGGTGCCGAGGACGCGCTCCTCCGGCGCCGCCGTCTCCATCAGTTCGATGGCCTTGGCGGCGGTCAGCTCGTCCGGGGCCAGGTCCTCGGGCACGTTGGCGCGCGCCGATTCCACGATCTCGCCCGTCTTCGGGTCCACCACGGCGGCGGAGCTTTCGAGGTAGGGGCCGAACTTGCCCACCCTGAGGGTGATGTCGTCGGTGATGGGGATCGAATTGATTTCCCGGGCGTCGATCTCGCCCAGGTTGTTGACGATGCTCAACAGGCCGGGATCGGAATCCTCGCCAAAGTAGAAGTGCCGCAGCCAGGAGGCGCCGGCTTCCTGGCCGTTGGCGATCTTGTCCAGGTCGCCTTCCATGTCCGCGGTGAACTCGTAATCCACGTAATCGGAGAAATGCTGCTCCAGGAGCCGGATGACGGAGAAAGCGATCCAGCTGGGCACAAGGGCCGAGCCCTGCTTCCGGACGTAGCCGCGGTCCTGGATGGTGGAGATGGTGGAGGCGTAGGTGGACGGGCGGCCGATGCCCTTTTTCTCCAGTTCCGCGGTGAGGGATGCTTCCGTGAAGCGCGGCGGCGGGGAGGTTTCGTGGCCTACGGCCTGGATGTCCGAGGCCGTGAGGGAATCGTCCTTGGCTACGTTGGGCAGCCGGCGTGCTTCGTCCGAGTCGTCGTCGCCGCGGGTCTCGTCCTTGCCTTCCTCGTATGCGGCGAGGAAGCCGGGGAAGGTGATGACGGTCCCCGAGGCGGAGAACTCGGCGTCCCGCCCGTCGGTGGACACTGCACCGAGGCGGATGGTGGCCGTCGAGCCCTTGGCGTCGCCCATTTGGGACGCGACAGTACGCTTCCAGATGAGCTCGTAGAGGCGGAACTCATCCCCGGAGAGCTGCTTGGCAACCTGGGCGGGCGTGCGGAAGGAGTCACCCGCGGGGCGGATGGCCTCGTGCGCTTCCTGCGCGTTTGCGGCCTTGTTGGAGTACACGCGGGGCGACTGCGGAACATATTCGGGGCCGTACAGCTCGGCGGCCTGGCGGCGGGCCGCCGTGACGGCTTCGTCACTCAGGGCCGACGAGTCCGTACGCATATAGGTGATGTAGCCGTTTTCATACAGCCGCTGGGCCACCTGCATGGTGCTCTTCGAGGAGAAGCGCAGCTTGCGGCCGGCCTCCTGCTGCAGCGTGGAGGTGGTGAACGGCGCGGCCGGGCGGCGCGTGTACGGCTTGGTGTCCACCGAGCGGACGCGGAAGTCAGCGCTCTGCAGCCCGGCCGCCAGTGACGTTGCCAGTTCCTCATTGAGGTGGGCCACGTTCCGGGAGGTGAGCTCGCCGTCGTCGTTGAAGTCACGGCCCGTGGCAACCTTGGCGCCGTCGACAGCGGCGAGCTTGGCCTTGAATGAGCCGGACTCAGCGCCGAACTGGCCCGTCAGGTCCCAGTAGGAGGCAGCCTTGAAGGCCATGCGCTCGCGTTCGCGGTCCACCACCATGCGGGTGACCACCGACTGCACACGTCCGGCCGACAGGCCGCGGGCCACCTTGCGCCACAGCACCGGTGAGATCTCGTAGCCATAGAGGCGGTCCAGGACGCGGCGGGTCTCCTGGGCGTCCACCAGGTCCTGGTCCACGTCGCGCAGGTTGCCCATCGCGCGCTGGATGGCTTCCTTGGTGATTTCGCCGAACGTCATCCGGTACACCGGGACCTTGGGCTTGAGCACTTCCAGCAGGTGCCACGCGATGGCCTCGCCCTCGCGGTCCCCATCTGTTGCGAGATAAAGTTCGTCGGCGTCCTTGAGCGCGGCCTTGAGCTCAGTGACCTTCTTCTTCTTGTCCGGGGACACCACGTAGTAGGGCTTGAAGTCGTGGTCAATGTCGACGGCGAACTTGCCGACAGAGGTTTTCTTCAGCTCGGCAGGCAGTTCGGACGGCTGCGGCAGGTCGCGGATGTGACCGATGGAGGCCTCTACGATGAAGCCCTCGCCGAGGTACTTGGCGATGGTCTTGCTCTTGGCCGGAGACTCCACAATCACGAGTTTCTTGCCGGTTTTGGCCTTGCTTGGCACGGTGCTCCTACAGAAAAAGGTTGCTGGGGCAGATGAGCCCATGTCCGCCTAGTTCACCATATTTTGGGGAATCGTGCGCATTCATGTGGAAATGACGGGGCTCTGTTGAGGGCTTGAGGGGGCCTACGGCTGGGCTTCAATTCCGGCTGGAACGAGGAAGCCGTCACGGACCAGGTTGGCCACATCGGCGAGCAGCGCACCTTGGAAAGTCCCGGCGTCGAACCCCTCCCCGCCGCCCAGGAGGGCCTCCAAAGCCCCGGCGATCTGCCCGGCGGTAAGGTCGCCGTCGCACGCTGACACAAAGCCGGCCAGCTCGGTGCCCATCAGGTTGGTGCGCCGCAGCCCGGCACCCTGCCGGAGCAGGATGACGCCGGGGTGCTCGGCGCCCGGGCGCTGGTGGCGTTCCTCGGTGACGTCGTCCGCCACGAGCAGGTGCGTGCCGGCAAGGTCATGGGCAGCGAGCCAGTCGCTGCGTTCGACGGCGGCGCCCAGGTGCGGGCCGATGGGCTGCTCAATGGGGTAGGTGATTTCCTCGAAACGGCTGATGGCGGCCGGCGCATCGTCTGCGGGGCGCCGCAGCCACACCATGCCGAAGCCGATTCCGGCCACGTTCCGGGACCCGAAGTCGGCAAGGTAGGCGGCGTACGCTTCCCGGTAGTGCTGCCGGTCCCGGGACTCCGAGGCATCCTGCAGCCAGGTTTCGGCGTATTGTTCTGGGCTGACCTGTTCTCGCTGGATGAACCAGGCGTCCGTGCCCGGCCTGAGCCATGACTTTGGCCGTTCATCCCAGCTGCTGCCGGCGGCGACTTCCCAGTTACCGAGCATCTGGGCCCAACCGCCGGGCGCCAGGACACCGGGCAGGTCCGCCACCAGGGAGGCCACGATTTCATCGCCCGGCAGTCCGCCGTCGCGGTAGGTGAACTGGTCCGACGCGTCCTCGCCGGTACTGCGCGGGGTGATGACGAACGGCGGGTTGGAAACCACCAGGCCGAATTCCTCGCCGGCCACCGGTTCCAGGAGTGAACCTTGGCGCAGGCTGACCCTGTCTTCGAGGCGGTCAGGGTCGACGGAAAGCGCCTCTGCATTGAGCAGGATGTTGAACCGCGCGTAGGCCAGCGCACGAACGGAGATGTCGGTGGCGGTCACGTGCTGGCAGTGGTGCAGCAGGTGGAAGGCCTGGACGCCGCACCCTGTTCCCAGGTCAAGGGCGCGCTCGGTGTGGCGGCGGATTGTGGTCTGCACCAGGGTGGTGGATGCCTGCCCGATGCCCAGGACATGGTCGTGCCGGAGCACCCCCGCCTGCTGGTGGGCTGCCAGGTCGCTGGCCACCCATAGTTCCGCGCCGCCGCTGCCGTCGTCATTCTTATCCCAGCCGTATGGGCGCAGGTCGGCCTTCGCCGTGAGCAGCCCCGAGCCGGGGACGGACTGGACCAGCCCCAGGTCAAGGAGGCCGTCGGCGCCGGTGCCCGGCAGTGCGGCGTCGAGCGTTCGGCGTTCCTGCGGCTCGGCGAGGAGCCACAGGCGGACGACGGCGGCAAGCGGCGCGTCCCGGTTGTCCGCCCGCACTGCCTGTTCAACAGCGAGCAGCGCGGGGATGATCTGGTCCCGGTTCAGCGCGGCCGAGGCCGTCGGGCCCACCAGCCGTGCCACGCCGTCCAGCGTGTAGTCCACCCCGCGCAGGTCCGCGGCAAGGGCGGACAGCAGCGCGGGGAGGTCGCTGCGGGGAGCGTCGGGGGTGTTGCCGGCGGTGAACTCGTGTGGGGATCTAGGCACCGCCCAAGTTTAGTCCGGCGTGCCTGCGGGGTACGGTGGTCCCATGCCGTTCCGCCCTTCCCTCCTTCCGCGCGCCCGGCCGGCAGCTGTTGCGGTCCGCCGTTCGCTGCCGGGGACAGTAGCGGCCGCGGCCCTCTGCCTTGCCGTGGCGGGGTGTTCACCCGTGACCTCCGTGGAGAACGCAGATGTTCCCAAGTGGCGGGCCACCGCACTGCCGTCTGCTCCTGCGGGTGTTGTGCTCCAGGATTCAGGAAAGATCCTCAACCGGGACCGCATTGTGCAGGAGGCTGCCAGGGTGCCCGCCGGCAGCTATACGCTCACGGCGGTCTGCGACGGCACCGGCAAGGCGTTCTTCGCCGTGTCGCTGGACGGCAAGGCCGTGACGGAAGCCGGGGCAGCCTGCAACGGACGGCCGGAAACCACCAAAATCAGCCTGCCCACCGCTGGACGGGTCGAAATCAGCAGCTCCAGCGTGGACGCTCCGCTGCTCTACGCCTACCAGCTGGCACCGGCGCAATAACGCCCCGTTCCGGCTCTGGCCCGCCGCCCGCTGCGGGCTTAAAGTCGGACTATGCCCAGCGTGCGGGGAACCTCCGCGCCTCTTCCCAAGGGGACAGCACGGGCGCCGCAGGCACCGAAGCCGGCGGCCGCCGTCGCCCTTGGACTTGTGCTTGCGGCAGGTGCGCTGGCGGGCTGTGAATATACGTACGACGACGGCCGGGCCGGCAGCGCGACAGTCGCCCCGGCGCCGGACTTCACCCGCGACCCGCTGCAACAGGATCCGGTGAGCGAGGCGGAGCTGGGTGACTGGGTATCCCGCGCACTTCCGGCCACCACCGGCCCGGTGGTCCAGGCCGACGCCGGGCTGCTGGCTGCCGGGCAGGACCGGACAGCCTCGTCGCCGGTGCTGGCAAGCGGGACCTACGTTCTGGCCATCGCCTGCCGCAGCCAGCGCCGGGTCACATTCACAGTCCGTACCGAGACCCTCACCTTGGTGGACCTGGGCCTTCGCTGCGGCATCAACCGCGAGAACGTCATTTATCTGTCAACGGACAGCGTCCTCACGGTCAGGGTGGAGGCCAGGACCGCGGCGAACTACGCGTTCCGCGTGCACCGGCTCTGATGCTCCCTGGTCTCCGGACTCAGGCCGCCGCGCAGCCTTCCGGGCAGCGGAGTGTTTCCGGGCTCGCGGCACACTCGGCGCAGTACAGGGTCAAGGTGCGGCAGCTGGGATTGGAGCAGTTCTCGAATTTGCTGGTGGGCGCCGAGCAGCGGGTGCACTCGCCAATGGTCTTGGCGTCCTCGCTGAACTCCAAATGCATGCGCTTGTCAAAGACGTACAGCGAGCCTTCCCAGAGCCCCTGGTCCTTGAACGTTTCCCCGTACCGGACGATGCCACCGTCCAGCTGGTACACCTCCTTGAAGCCGCGGTTTACCATCAGGCTGGAGAGCACCTCGCAACGGATTCCTCCGGTGCAGTAGGTCACCACGGGCTTGTCCTTCAGGGCGTCGTACTTGCCGGACTCCAGCTCCTTGATGAAGTCGTGGGTGGTGGCGACATCGGGCACCACCGCGTCCTTGAACCGGCCAATCTGCGCTTCGAACGCGTTGCGGCCGTCGAAAAAGACCACGTCCTCGCCGGCCCGCTTCCGGGCGTCCACGAGTTCGTGGAGTTGCTCCGGCTTGAGGTGCTTTCCGCCGCCCACCACGCCGCCGGCGTCAACCTTGAGTTCTCCGGGCGCGCCGAAGGAGACAATCTCGTCCCGCACTTTCACGCTGAGCCGCGGGAAATCCTCCGCGCCGCCGTCGGACCATTTAACGTCAATGCCGCGGAACCCCGCGTACTCGCGTGTGGTCTTAACGTACTGTTTGACGGCGCCGATTTCCCCGCCCACTGTGGCATTGATCCCGTCCCTGGAAATGATGATGCGCCCGGTCAGGCCGAGCTTTTCGCACAGGGCACGCTGCCAGAGGCGGACGGCGTCCGGGTCGGCAAGGGGGGTAAAGCCGTAAAAGAGCACGATCTTGTTCAAAGCCACGTATTTAAGGGTACCGGCTGCGCTGCCGGCCCGGTCCTGGCCCGTGCAGATCCTGGCTTGAGGCACCGGCGTGCGGGGCCGTATCACAATTGCATAAGCACTGGCGCACCCCCTGTTGCTTGCGATCCGGCTGGAATAGTGTTCTAGCCATGAGCCCGGAAACCCTGGTTGAAGACATCACTGGCCTGCTCGAAGTGTGGGTTGCCGGCTGGGCCGGATGTCGCGGCTACCGGACCTCCACGGAGGGCCGTTTTCCCGCCGCGCTGCGCGCTGACACCAGTGGCGAGTGGGAAGTGTTCGCGTCCGAACCGACGGATGACGAGTTTGCCGCCCTCGCCGCCGGGACGGCCGGGTCCCCCGCCCGGGTATTGACCATCCTCACCAACGACCCCTCCCGGTACGCCGCCCTGGCAGCCCGGCAGGGGCTGAATGTCACCTCCGATTCACAGAAGATGATGATTGTGGACATGGAGACGCAGGACGCGGAGGACCCTTGGCTTTCCGACGACGACCTGAGCCTGTCCACGTTCGAGCAGGATGGCGTCCACTACGCGGAGGTCCGCTCCGGGGACACCCTCGCGGCCAGCGGCAGGGTGTTCGTGGTGGGTGATACCGCTGTGTTCGACAAGATCATCACCGAGCCGGCGTTCCAGCGCAGGGGCCTGGGCAGTTTCATCATGCGTGCGCTCGCGGCCCAGGCCTTCGGGCACGATGTCCGCACCGGCCTGCTGCTGGCGTCCCTGGACGGGCAGAAGCTCTACTCGCATCTTGGCTGGACCACGGTGGCCCGGGTCCTGATGCTGTCGGCGTCCCATGACGGAGCGGACCTTTCGCTGAGCTGAGCCAACTCATCCGGAGTGCCGCCCTGCGGTTTTCCCGTGGGCGAACCGTGGGCTTGCGGTCCGGCCCCGGATGAAAGAATGGTGGGGTGAACCCCCATGACTCCCTGATTCCTTTGCTGGGCCGCGGCCCGGAACCGGAACAGCTCCGTCATGTCCGCACCATCCCGGCGCGGGAGGCAGTCCACGCGCCCTGGCCGGAATGGGTTCATCCTGACGTTACTGAGGCATACGGGGCGCTGGGAATCCGCGAGCCATACCGGCACCAGGTGGACGCGGCCAATGCAGCTCACTCAGGGGAGCATGTTGTGGTGGCTACCGGAACTGCGTCCGGGAAGTCGCTGGCGTACCAGTTGCCGGCGCTGGATGCGATCCACCGGTCCGAGCTGCGTGTGCTCGCGGACCCGGGAAAGATCCACGACGACGGCGCCGTCACCCTTTACCTCTCCCCCACTAAGGCGCTGGCGGCGGACCAGCTGAACGCCATCCGCGCGTTGAAGCTGCCCACGGTGCGGGCGGAAACCTACGACGGCGACACCGATCCCTCCGCCCGCAGATGGATCCGGGACCACGCCAACTTCATCCTGGCCAACCCGGACATGCTGCACTTCGGCATCCTTCCCAACCATGCGTGGTGGGCCGGTTTCTTCCGCCGGCTGCGCTACGTCATCGTGGACGAAGCGCACAGCTACCGGGGTGTGTTCGGATCACACGTGGCCAACCTGATGCGGCGGCTCCGCCGGATTTGCTCCTATTACGGGGCAGGAACCGCGTTCCCCGAGCCCGTGTTCATTGCTGCCTCCGCCACCGCGTCCGACCCCGACGTTTCCTTCTCCCGCCTTATCGGCGCCCCCGTGAGGGCGGTGTCCCGCGACTGCTCGCCGCATGGGGCCACAACTGTTGCACTGTGGGAGCCGGCCCTGACCGACATCCGGGGCGAAAACGGAGCCAAGGAGCGGCGGACGGCCGTGGCCGAGACCTCCGACCTGTTGGCCAACCTGGTATCCGCACGGGTCCGTACCATCGCCTTCATCAAATCCCGCCGCGGCGCGGAGACCATCTCCGCAATCACCAAGCGCCTCCTTGACGAGGTGGACCCGAGCCTCCCGCAGCGGGTGGCCGCCTACCGCTCTGGATACCTGCCGGAGGAACGCCGGGCGGTGGAGAAATCCCTGCGCTCCGGCCAGCTGCTGGGCGTTTCCAGCACTTCTGCCCTGGAACTGGGCATCGATATCTCTGGGCTGGATGCAGTGCTGGTGGCCGGCTGGCCCGGCACGCGGGCATCCCTGTTCCAGCAGATCGGCAGGGCCGGCCGGGCGGGCCAGGATGCCATTGCCGCATTTGTGGCCAGTGATGATCCGCTGGACACCTTCCTTGTAAACCACCCTGAAGCGATCTTCGACGTGTCCGTCGAGGCAACGGTCTTTGACCCCTCCAACCCCTACGTGCTGGGACCGCACCTATGCGCGGCGGCAGCTGAACTTCCGTTGGGGCCGGCCGAGCTGGACCTCTTCGGGCCAACCGCCGAAATGCTCCTGGACCGGCTGGTGACGCAGGGCTACCTCCGCCGCCGCCCCGCGGGCTGGTTCTGGACCCATTCGCAAAGCGCGGCGGCAATGGTCAACCTCCGGTCAGACGGTGGCGGCCCGGTCAGCATCGTCGACGCCGGGACCGGTTCCCTGCTGGGAACCATGGACTCGCCGCAGACCCACTACCAGGCACACACCGGGGCGGTGTATGTACACCAGGGCGATACCTATGTGGTGGAGGACCTGAACGAAGACGACCATTGCGTCATGGTCCGCCGGGCCAACCCCGACTACTACACGACAGCGCGCGATATCACCCAGATCGAGGTCCTGGACACCCTTCGGACGATGCAGTGGGGCGACGTTACCGTGCACTTCGGCGACGTGAAGGTGACCACCCAGGTTGTTTCCTTCCAGCGCAAGGCCCTGATTTCCAATGAGGTCCTCGGCGAGGAGCCGCTGGAACTCGGTGCACGTGAACTCTTCACCAAAGCGGTCTGGTTCGTGGTGGACAACCGCTCGCTGACCGGCGCCGGCCTCATCGAAGCGCAGTTCCCGGGAGCCCTGCATGCCGCGGAGCACGCCGCGATAGGACTCTTGCCCTTGGTGGCATCCAGCGACCGGTGGGACATCGGCGGGGTCTCCACTGCCTTGCATGCCGACACCGGGGTGCCCACCATCTTCGTGTATGACGGGCACCCCGGCGGAGCCGGTTTTGCTGAGCGGGGATTCGATAAAGCCATGGTGTGGCTGGCAGCAACCCGCGACGCCATCAAGGCCTGTGAGTGCGACTCCGGCTGTCCGTCCTGCGTCCAGTCCCCCAAATGCGGAAACAAGAACAATCCGCTGGACAAGGCCGCCGCCGTCACCCTGCTGGAGGTGCTCCTCAAGGACGCCACGGAGGCCTTGCCGGCTGACCTGGGAGCCAGCAGCTGACGCCGGGCCACGGTCATCCCCAGGGTCATCCCTATGGCGGAGGACCTGCCCGGGCACGTCCGGTCGCGGCGCCCAGCAGCGGATGCCCGCCGAGCTCAGTGCGCACCTCGATTGTCTGGCCCGCACCCTCAGAGCAACTAAGGACCGTGGCAGCGTGGCGGCCTGCCACCTCGGCGGCGACAGTGCAAGGCTCCCCTACCGTGATGCCGCGGAGGGCGTCGGCCCCGGCAAGAGCCGCCAGGTCCGCGGCCGCTGCCGCCCTGCTTGCGAGCACGGCGGACTGGGCCAGCAGCAACATGACGGCCATGGCCGTCATAACCACCAGTGCCAGCACGGCAGCAAGGACTGTCCCCGAACCGCGCTCACGGCCATCGGGGGCGCCCTGCTGCCCCGCCTCTGCCATCACCCACGGCCCTTGCTGGCCGGCAAACCAGCGCTGCCGCTGGTGCCGCCGGTTCCCGCCGTCTCGCTGAGCGTGGAAGCGCGTGCGGTGAGGGTCCACGGAATGGAGGAACCCAGGAGTCCGGACACCCGGTCGGTGACGGTGACGTTGAACCATCCGCCGTCGGCGGCAACTGACGCGGTTGCGGAGCCGCCGACGAGCGTCCTGACGGTCCGTTCCACCGCAGCCGGGTCGTCACCCCGGGCCATGGCCCTGGCACCGGCCCGGGCTCCCTCTTCGATGCGCAGCTGCGTCATGCCCGCTGCGGCTCCCGCAAGCAGCATGGCCAGCAACGCCAGCACGGCCGGCAGCGCCACGGCGAACTCGGCTGTCACGGTGCCCCGGGCGTTCGCCGTTTCATCCACTGCTTCCGGGCCCCTGTTGTGGCAGCCCACACTGCGCGTCGCTGCTTCCAGGGGCTTCCATGACGGAAGCACTCCCGCCCAACGCGTCACGGCAGCGCCAGGGCGGTGCGGATGAGGTTCAGGAGGAAACCGCGCACTTCGTCGCTGCGGAGGATGAACACGAGCAGCCCGGCAAATCCCACCGCAGCCAGGGTAGCAATAGCGTATTCGGCCGTAGCCATCCCGGCTTCCGAACCCAGCAGCCTGACGCCGCGCCGGGTCTTACGGGTAAAGCCCGCACCGGGGTTCGGCTCCACCATGTTGCTGCACGGCGGGAACGATGCCCTCGGGACGGGTGCACCAAAGGATGCTTTCGGGAAGAGTGCGCGGGGAACCGTCCCGTTCCGGCCGAGGGCAGGGACAGTTGCCCGGACGGGGGCAGGGACAGTTGTCCGGAGAGGGACAGGGGCAAAAGTGTACGCCGTGCTGCCGGTGTTGCAAGGGTTGTCGGTTGGTCCCCCGGGAATCCGCCTGGGGGCGGCAGGTATCGGCCTGGAGGCGGCGGACGACGACATTCCGGTGGAGTAATTGCGGCGGTAGTAGTTGATGGACATCTGGTTTCCTTCCGTTGTTGCCGGTGGCTTCCCGGCTTTCTTGACTCTTCCCGGCGGAGTTGTTGCCGGTAAGGGAGGGAGTGCGCTAAGTGGAAAAGCTGTCCTGCTCCAGCCCTGTGGAGGAAGGGACGGGCGGCGGGGCCGGGAGCGACCGGGACGGCTAGGAGCCGGAGGGCACCAGTGCCAGCAGCACAGGGACAACCCCAAGACAGATGAACGCCGGGAGCGAGCACAGGCCCAGGGGAACCACCAGCTTCACGCCAAGCGACGCGGCCCGCTTCTCCGCCGCCCGAAACCGTTCGCGGCGAAGCCTTGCAGCCTGGGCGTACAGGATCGCGGATGACGGCGCGCCCGTAACTGCAGCGAAACCGAGGGCGTCCCGGAGCTCCAGGATTTCGGGCAACCGGACGGCGGAGCTCCGCCAGGCTGTTTCCCAGTCAGCGCCAATAGCCAGCGCCGAGACCACCGGCCGCAGGGAGTCCCGGTACTGTGGCGCAGCCGACCCAGCCACCAGGTCGAGGGAGCGGCCAATTCCGGCTCCGGCATCCAGCATCGCCGCCACAAGCTCAAGCATCATGGCCGTATCCTTCAGGCCGCCACCGCAACTTTCTGCCGACGACTTGGTCGCTGCAGCCTGCTGCAGCCTTGCAGCGGCAGGAAACAGGCGGCGCAGCCGTTGGCGCGGCCTGTCGCGGCTGGAACAGGCAAGCCAGGCGCCGGCCGCGAGCAGCAGGAACAAGGCCAAGCCGGGGGCCCAAACGGGGGTCATGGCGTTCCTGCTCCTGCAGCCGCCGAAACCAGCCGGGCAGACCAGGCCCTTCCCGCCGCGGTGAGGACCACCCCGCCCACCAGCGCGGCCAGTCCAAGGGGCGTTCCCAGCAGGGTGGCCAGCGGATCCACGCCCAAGGCAGCCCCGAGCCCAAGACCCATCAAGGGCAGCCAGGTCAGGAGCCGGACGGTGGCTTTGGGCCCGGCGAGAGCCGTCTGCCGTGCCGCATCTGCGTCATCTTCCGCTTCCAACTGGGCCGCGAACCGGGTCAGTACGTCGGCGAGCGGACACCCGCTGGCCTCGGCGATGTCAAAACAGGCAGCCAGCTCCAACCAGGTCCTGGCCTCCCTGTCCCGTGGCGGGAACGCAGAGGAGACCGCCCGGCGGATGGTTTCGGAAACTGGAGCTCCGGTGGCGGCTGCGGCACGCGCGGCTGCCAGGACTGCAGCTGAATGCTCTGGCAGCACTGCCCCGGACAGCGGCGCGTCCCCTTGAAGCCGCTGCCCGTTTTCACCCTTGCCGTAAACCGCCCACAGCTCGTCCCACAGCCGCCCGGGAGTCCGTCCACCCCTGAGCAATGCCGCCAACTGCTGCACCACCAGAGTCAGGCCCGGTCCCTGCGTCGTTGCCGCGAACCCTCCGGCCGCCCTGACCCACGGCAATACCCGGCCGTTTCCGGCACCGGGCGCTTTCGTCCTGTTGCCGGTTAGTGCGCGCAACCTGGAAGCAGCATCCAAGGGAGGCTTGAGGAGCAGCAGCACCGCGCTGCACAGGAGCATGGTGAGAAGAAGCGTCACAGGATGGCCCCGGGACCGATATCCAACCGGGCTGCCAGCGCCGGCCATGCGGGACCCGGGACCCCGGATTCCTCAACGGCGGGCATCACGGTCAGTCCTTGCGGGCCATCGGCGATGAGCCCAATGCACAGAATTTCCCTGCCCTTCGGAGTCCTGCCCACATGGATGACAACATCAAGCGCGCTGGCGGCCTGAAGCCGCACAGCCTCCGGCCCGAGCCCGGCGAGTGCCCCGAGGGCGTTGAGCCTGGCCGGGACTGCGGCTGCCGTGTTCGCATGGATGGTTCCTCCGCCGCCGCTGTGCCCGGTATTCATCGCGGTCAGAAGCTCGCGGACTTCAGCGCCCCGGCATTCCCCCACCACCAACCTGTCCGGGCGCATGCGCAACGCCTGGCGGACCAGCTCCCCCAAGTCCACGGCGCCGCCGCCTTCAAGGTTTCCGTGACGTGACTCGAGGGCCACTACATGGGGATGGACGGGGTTGAGTTCGGACGCGTCCTCGATCAGGACCAGCCGTTCCTCGCCGGAACACAGGCCCAGCAGGGTAGACAGCAGTGTGGTCTTTCCGGACCCAGTCGCCCCGCTGACCAGGAAGCTCAACTTCCTGTCCACAATCCTCTCCAGCACCGTCTGCACCCGCTGGCCAAACATGCCGCCCGCGCGCAGCTCCGCCATGCTGAAGACCCGCTCCCTGCGGATCCGGACGCTCAGCAGCGTCCCGGACGTGGAAACCGGCGGCAACACGGCGTGGACACGGTAGCCGCCGGCAAGCCTGACATCGACACATGGGGAACCGTCATCCAGGCGGCGACCGCCGGCGGCCACAAGCCGGCAGGCCAGGGCACGCAGCTGTGCCTCGCCATCGAACAAGACAGGTACACGCTCGATACCCCGGCCGCGGTCCACCCACACGGAATCCGGGGCATTGACGAAAATGTCCGTTACGGCAGGATCCCGGGTGAGCTGCTGCAGCGGGCCCAGTCCACTGAGCTCAGCGCTGATCCTTTCCACCGCGGCAAGCGCTCCGGCGGTGCCCAACATCTTGCCGGTGGCCTGTACGGCTGCGGCAACCCGCGAGGGTGTTACTGCTCCGGCCTCCGCCATCATCGACTCACGTACCGATTCCAGCAGCCCCGAATCAACGGTGCGGCCAGTACCGGCTGCCGCACTGCTCCGCGCGGGGCGGCCCGCCTGGTTCGCCTCGAGGATCCGGGCACTGCGCCGTGCGCCCAAGCCTCCTGACCCAGCTGTGCTGCCCGTTTCGCCGGCAGGAACTGAAAGCGTGGTGGGCAGCCGTCTCATGCGATATCACCCGCCTTCAGGTCCTCTCCAAGCCAATCGAGTACCGTGCCGCCGAAATGCCGGATGGTCCGCCGCTTCCCGAAGTCCAGCAGGCGGCCCGATTCCATGGCTCCCGGGACGGCCCGCAGTTCGGGTATCCGGCCCTGGACAGGCAGCCCTACGGCGTCAGCGATCAGGGAACCGTCCAGCGCCGAACCGGGCCGCGCCCGCACCAGCAGGGCAGCCTCCACCGGCGGAAGTTCCTGCAGCAGGCGTACCGCCGCCACCGCTGCCTTCAGCTGCGCCGGAACCACCACCATGATCCGGTCGCAGTCCCAGGCCACCGTATGGAGCGGTTCCGCACCCCGGCCCACATCGACAACCACCAGCTCATAACCACGGCGGGCAGCGTCAAGCACGCCCGCCGTGGCAGCAGCAGCGACGGGGGCCGGCTGCTCCCGGGTTGCGGGCCAGGACAGGAACGAAAAGCCTCCTGCCACGGGCAGGGAATCTGAGAGCTGCAGGGGGTCGATGCTGCCCCGCGCCTCCGCGAGGTCCGGCCAACGCAGCCCGGGGTTGTCCTCGGCGGCGAGCGCCAACTCCAAGCCTCCACCCCAGGGGTCGCCGTCAACGAGCAGGACGCGTACCCCCAGCCCTGCCGCGGCCTGGGCTATCCAAATGGCGGCGGTGGTTGCACCGGCCCCGCCGCAACCGCCCGTGATGCCCAGGACCAGCCCGCCGGGCCCCGGCGAGCGCGACCGGCTGAGATGGTCCGCCAGCCAGGCAGCGGCATCGGGCAGCACGGCAACACGTTCGGCACCCAAGGCGGCGGCCAGATGCCAGAGGCTGTCTCCCTCACCGTCAAGGCCCACCATGACCGCGGGCGTGCGCCGCCGCGGTGGCAGCTCCCGCACATCGCTGCCCACCAGGACGGCCGACGCAGCGTCCCAGTAGCGTCCGGCCTCCACGGCATCCGGAACAACGCGCAGCCGGGCGCCGGCGGCTGCCACTATGCGCTCCACTTCGGCCCGGAGGACTCCGGAGGAGGTAACGAGAAGCACCTCACCCGAACCGTCCGGGCCCAAACCCTCCGGCCCCGAGCCACCCGGTGCTGAACGTCCCGGCAGGGAACCGTCCGGCAACCAGGAGGCGGCCTCCGCCGGCGCCGGCAGGGAAACGAGGGATGGTGGGGCCGGGTCCGGTGGCCGCCGGGAGGAAACTGCGGCCTGCCCCGGTCCGGAATGCGGTGCGTTCAGCTGGTGCCTGCTCATGGAGCCACTCTGCCGTGGCCGCAAGCCGCAGTTAAGGGAGCACACCCCCTATGTGGACAAACAGAGCCACCGCTCCCGACAGGGCACAATGGGAGCATGTACCTGCTGCTCGCCGCCCACCCCCGCGGTGCGGCCCTGCAGGAGCTGACCCAGTCCGGCCCCGCCCAGCCAGCCAACGCGGAGCCCCGGGTGGTGGCACCGGGCGAGCTTGCCGCCGTCGTCCGTGAGCTGGAAGCCCGGCGCGCCGGCGGCCAGCCACCCCGCTGGATCTGGCACCGGACGCAGGACTGGTACCCCGCACTGCTCGCATCAGGCGTGGAGGTGGAGCGCTGCTATGACGTCACTCTCTGCGGCAACATCCTGGCCTTTTCACAGTTCAGCGCCCATACGGAGTACGCCAGGAACACCGACAGGGTCCCGGTGGAGGATCCCTTACTTCCGCCGAAAGCGCTGCAGCCGCCGCGTCCCCCAGCAGACCAGGGCGCGCTGTTCGACGATCCGGGCGCCGGGCCGGCGCCGGGATGGGGCCTTGATGAACTCCGCGCCGAGTACGCGGCCCAGCAGGGCGCCCTGGCTGCCGTGGGGACGGAAGGAAACCGCCGGAACCGCCTGCAGCTGCTGCTGGCGGCGGAGTCTGCGGCCGCCATGGTGGCTGCGGAAATGCAGCACACCGGCGTCCCGTGGCGGGAGGACCTGCACGAGCAGATCCTGGTTGACCATCTGGGTCCCCGGCCGCCCGCCGGACAGCGTCCGCAAAGACTGGAGGCTTTGGCCGCGGAGCTGCGCACCCTGCTCAACTCCCCAGGGCTCAACCCGGATTCACCGCAGGACCTGATGCGGGCCCTGCACCGCAACGGAATCGAGGTCAAGAGCACCCGGAAATGGGAGCTTCGGGAGTCCAGCCATCCTGTCATCGAGCCGCTGCTGGAATACAAGAAGCTTTCCCGCCTCCATACGGCCAACGGCTGGTCCTGGCTGGACGCCTGGGTGGACGGCGGCAGGTTCCGCCCCGAGTACGTGGTGGGCGGCGTTGTTTCGGGGCGCTGGGCGTCCCGCGGCGGCGGCGCACTGCAGATCCCGCGCCACGTCCGGGGCGCGGTGCACGCCGACCCGGGCCACAAGTTGATCGTCGCTGATGCCTCACAGCTGGAACCGCGAGTCCTCGTGGCCCTTGCGCAGGACTCCTCCATGGCTGAGGCCGCACGGGACCAGGACCTTTATGCCGGCATCGCCGCCAAGGGCTTCGGCGGGGACCGCGCCAAAGCGAAGATGGCCCTGCTGGGCGCCATGTACGGGGCCACGTCCGGTGAGGCAGGCCGCCTGATGCCGCAGCTGGCCCGCACCTATCCGCGCGCCGTCGACTTTGTGGAGCAGGCGGCGCGGGCGGGCGAAGCCGGCGGGACGGTGACCACCCGGCTGGGACGCAGCAGCCCTCCGCCGTCCGAGCGATGGTTCCTGAGCCAGCGCTCCACCACGGCCGAAGAGCAGCGCCGGGCAGAGTCCATCGCCAGGTCCCGGGGCCGTTTCACCCGGAACTTCGTGGTCCAGGGTTCGGCGGCGGACTGGGCGGCCTGCTGGCTGGCGGAATTACGACGGCGGCTGCGCACCCTTCGGACAGCGGGCACCGGGGGCGGCGGCGGGGCTGTCCGGGCGGAGCTGGTTTTCTTCCTGCACGACGAGGTGATGGTGCATGCGCCCTCTGACGGGGTGGACGCCTGCATTGCGGCTATCGAGGAATCGGCCGCGGCAGCGAAGGAGCTGTTGTTCGGGCCCGTCCCGGTGGAGTTCCCGGTGAGCCTCGCCGTCGTCGACTCCTACAACCTCGCCAAATAGCGCTCCTGGAGGGCGCGTCGGATACCTGCCTTGAGATTCAAAGTAACCTACCCGGCAGTAGCTCGACGGGTACGCCCCTGAAGGTTACAGTCGGAGCGGTGGCTGAAACAGGCCGGTCCACACGCTGATGCAACGACGCATACCAGGGAGGTCCCCGTCCATGGCGGGAAGATTCGAAATACACCGCGCAGGCGACGAGTCGTACCGGCTGCGGCTCACCGATTCCGAGGGCAACATCGTTGCGGTTTCGCCAACCTTCGGGTCCCTGACAATGCTCCGGGACGGCATCAAGGCCATGCGCGAGAATGCCGCCACCGGCGTCGTGGTGGATTTGCGCAAGCAGGCCTGAAGCCTAGACCCCCATGGGATGGAGCCGGTTCCGGTCCCAGGGAACCGACCAGCCGAGCTGGTCGAAGAGGCCACTCAGCACAATGCCGGTGAATCCCCACACCACCACGCCGTTCACGGTGAATGCGGGGCTGTCGAAGGTGCGGCCTGCCCGGTGGACGGTGGCCATTACCCTGTTGTCCGGGTCCAGCAGGTCCCGGACCGGGACGCGGAACACCTGGGCGGATTCGCCGTAGTCCACTACCCGGACCGGCGAGGGCGCCTGCCACCATCCGAGCACCGGCGTCACCAGGAAGTTGCTGTGTGCCAGGCCCAGCTCCTGCAGCGTCCCCAGTACTTCCACCCCGCCTGCGTTCAGGCCGGTTTCCTCCTCGGCTTCCCGGAGCGCAGCGGCCACGGGCGTTTCGCCCCTGTCGATGCCGCCGCCGGGAAACGCCACCTGCCCGGGGTGGGACCCCAGGGTGTGGGCGCGTTCCAGGAGCAGGACGTCGAGGTCTGCCGGCGCAAGTGGCTTGCCGGAGGCCGCGGGGACGTCGTCGAGGATGCCGAAGAGCATCAGGACTGCCGCCCTCCGCGCGCGTGAGGCATCGACGGTCAGGGCGGCCCAGCGGGGATCAGGAGGCCCGGCCGTTCCGGTCTCAGCCCGCCGGACCAGCTCGGCAAGGTCTTCGCGCGCGCTCACGGTGTCCTCTGCTGGGAAGCCATCCGGATCTCTGCGGCCCGGTGCTGTTCTGCGAGGTACTGCTCCAGGAGTGCCTCGCTGCCCGGGGCAAGCTCATATTTGAGGAGCTTTGCTGCCTTAGCGGCGTCGGTCTCCCCCAGCCCGTAGCTGGGGCACCAGTTGGCCACGGGACAGGCGCCGCAGGCCGGCTTCCGGGCGTGGCAGACGCGGCGGCCGTGGAAAATCACCCGGTGGGACAGCATGGTCCAGTCCCTGCGTTCGAACAGCTCCGCGACGTCCTTTTCAATCTGCACGGGATCTTCTGACTGGGTCCACCCAAACCGCTTCGCCAGGCGGGCGAAATGGGTATCCACGGAAATACCCGGGACCCCGAAGGCGTTCGCGAGCACCACATTGGCAGTCTTTCGCCCCACGCCGGGCAACGTGACCAGTTCCTCCATCCGTCCGGGAACCTCGCCGTCAAAGTCGTCCACCAGGCGGGTGCACAGTGCCAGGACGTTCCTCGACTTGGCGCGGAAGAATCCGGTGGGCTTGAGGATGGTTTCGAGCTCCGTGGGGTCCGCCTCGGCCAGGGACCGCGCATCGGGCCAACGCGCGAACAGTACTTTGCTGACCTGGTTGACCGTGACGTCGGTGGTCTGGGCGGAGAGGACGGTGGCCACGAGCAGTTCGAACGGGTTGCGGAAGTCCAGTTCCGCATGGGCGTACGGGTATTTTTCGGCGAGGGCCTTGTGGATGCGCCGTGCCCTCCGCTTCAGTGCCAGGACGGACTCGGCCGAGACCACGGGCATCCCCGCGGCCTGGCCGGTTTGGGTGCGGGTCCCGGCCACCGGCGTCAGCCGCGCTCGATGTTGGTGAGGTCGCGCAGCACGCCCAGCCGTCCGTCTGTGTGCTGGACCAGGAATTCGTGGCCGCGGTCCTCGAGTGCCAGCACCCAGCCGCCCGGTTCGATCACGAAGGCAGGTGCACCGGTACGGGGGTCGAAGGCGGTGCGGTGCTGGGCAACGGCAAACCAAAAGGCCTCGTGGATGGGCTGCCCGTCCATCTCATCGTGGCGGCTGGCCGGGTCCACCGTCGCCCCAATGGGCTGCTCGGCACGGACCTGCTGGTGAACGGCGGTGGCAGCGGGCGGCTCCCAGGCCGCCTGGGGAGCGTTGGCTGCGGGAACATCCCCAAGCTGGGTCTCCTCTGCGGCGGGCGCAGCGGAAGGGCGGACGACGTCGGCTGCCTGGGTGGGCGGGCCCGCATCCACCGCGGGGGTGCGGTCCGAAGCTTCGGGGGCGGTTGACACGGGCGCGGACGCCGCCGGGCCGGCCGCAGCGGGACCTGCGGCACCGCCGGCGACGGCAACTGCAGGAGCAGCGCCGACGGCGTCTGCCGACTTCGTGGCCCCTGCAGGGGCCACGGGAACAGCAGCGGTGGCGGGGGCCTGGGCGGCGGAACGGACAGGCTCAGGACTTGAGGGGGCGGGACTGGCAGGCCCCTGCTGGACGGCGGAGGAGCCGGCACCGGCACCGCCGAAGATTCCAGTGCCCTTGAAGCCGCCCTTTGACTGGTTGGCGCCAGACTCCGGTTTGGGCACTTTGGGGGACCGCGGCTTCCGCGTTGGGACCGCGGCTTCGCGTGCGACCACATGCGCCGGCACCTCTGGCCGGTCCTTGAAGTCGCCGGACAGATAGGGCACGAAGCGGCCCAGCACCGTGGCGGCGAACAGGACCAGCGAGCCGATCAGGCCCACCAAAAGAGTGGTCCCGTAGCCGGAAGCCACTGACAGGAAGAAAAAAGCGACAGCAAAGGAAGCCACCACGGAGGCGAACTGGTCGGCCGAGAACGACCCCACGCGGATCCTGGTGGCAGGGGCCAGGCGGCGTGCAGCGAACAGGGCACTGGCAATCAGCGGCAGGATGATGCCCAGTCCCAGGAAGAACAGGTTGTTCAGGTTCCACAGGTTGTACCGGGCGCCGAAAAGGGGCAGCAGGGACGCGACAAACAGGATCAGGGTGCCGGCGAAGACGGCAAGGTCCCGCACGGTGAACGGACCGAGAACCGCCTGGTTGGCGTTGGGGTCGATCTTTGCGCCGGCAGCCTTTTGCCCTGCGCCCTGTCCCTTGGCTGCGTTGCCGGCGGGGGTTGGGTGCCCTGGTCCCCCTGCGGTGGATCCGGAGCTTCCGGTCCCCGCCCCGGTGTCCGGGCCCGTTCGCTGGCCGAAGCTCTGCTGGTTCATTCTGCTCTCCTTAGCGTGGCGGCACCGGGCCCGGTCCGGACCCGAAAACTGTGCCGTCTTGACATGCGGTCCGGGCCTGGCACGGCACTGTTTGCGCCTGGCCGGAGCGGTCCGAAGTGAAGTCACAATTCCATCTCAGCCTAGTCAACAGCCTGCCTGATCACTAGCTGGAGCAGGCCCCCAGGGCCCCCGGACAGGTCATGAAGGCACCATTCACCGCTTAAAAAATGCCGCTCGCGGGTGCTTATGTGACGGCGGGCACAGAGGATGCGCGGCAAGCATTAGGCTAGGTTGCGGAACAGCTCTTTGCGGTATGTCCGCCCCGGCTGGTGCCCAATGCCGTACGAACGGCGGGCCTTGCGGCGGCGGCGTTCCGCGCGGCAAAGATCGATGAATGATGAGGTTCACATGTCCCAGGACACTCCCAGCTCCACGGCCACCGTTCCCTCCGCTTCCGCCCAGCCGGCAGGTCAGCAAGGCCACCAGGGCGATGCCTTTGCGAACCTGCTGCATGAGACCCGGGCCTTTCCGCCCTCCCCCGAGTTCGCGGCCGACGCCGTTGTCACCGCCGCCGAGTACGGGGAAGCGGATGCGGACCGGCCGGCGTTCTGGGCCAAGAAGGCGCGGGAATTGCTGACGTGGAGCAAGGACTTTACGCAAACCCTGGACTGGTCCAATCCGCCGTTCGCCAAGTGGTTCGTGGGCGGCGAAGTAAATGCCGCCTACAACGCCCTGGACCGGCACGTCGAGGCCGGCAACGGGGACCGTGTTGCCATCTACTTTGAGGGCGAACCCGGCGACACCCGGACCTACACGTACGCGCAGCTGACTGAGGAAGTGAAGAAGGCGGCCAACGCCTTCGAGTCCCTGGGCGTGGTCAAGGGTGACCGCGTGGCCGTGTACCTGCCCATGATCCCGGAGGCCGTCATCACCCTGCTGGCCTGCGCCCGGATCGGGGCGGTCCACTCCGTAGTGTTCGGCGGATTCTCCGCCGAAGCCCTCCGTTCGCGGATCGACGACGCCGAGGCAAAGCTCGTGGTCACCGCCGACGGAACCTACCGCCGCGGCAAGCCGAGCCCGCTGAAGGCGGCGGTCGACGACGCCCTGGCGCAGGACGGCCACACGGTGCAGAACGTTGTAGTGGTCAAGCGCAACGGCCAGGACGTGGACTGGACGGAGGGCCGGGACCACTGGTGGGCTGACACCGTGGAGTCGGCGTCTACCGAGCACACCGCCGTGGGCCACGATTCGGAGCACCCGCTGTACATCCTCTACACCTCGGGCACCACGGGGAAGCCCAAAGGCATCCTGCACACCACGGGCGGTTACCTTACCCAGACCGCCTACACCCACAGGGCGGTCTTTGACCTGCATCCGGAAACGGACGTGTACTGGTGCACGGCCGACGTCGGCTGGGTCACCGGACACTCCTACGTCGCTTACGCGCCGCTCATCAACGGCGCCACCCAGATCATGTACGAAGGCACCCCGGACTCCCCGCACCAGGGCCGCTGGTGGGAGATCGTGGAGAAGTACAAGGTCTCCATCCTGTACACCGCACCCACCGCCATCCGCACGTTCATGAAGTGGGGTTCGGAGATCCCGGCGAAGTACGATCTCTCCTCGCTCCGCGTGCTCGGCTCGGTGGGTGAGCCGATCAACCCTGAAGCCTGGATGTGGTACCGCAAGGTCATCGGCGGGGACAAGGCACCCATTGTGGACACCTGGTGGCAGACCGAAACGGGCGCGCAGATGATCGCCCCGCTCCCCGGAGTCACGGCCACCAAGCCTGGCTCGGCCCAGGTGCCACTTCCCGGCATTGCCGTGGACGTGGTGGACGAGATGGGCGAATCCGTTCCGAACGGACACGGCGGGTTCCTGGTGATCCGCGAGCCATGGCCGTCCATGCTGCGCGGCATCTGGGGGGACCCGGAGCGCTTCAAGGACACCTACTGGTCCCGGTTCGAGAACATGTACTTCGCCGGGGACGGTGCCAAGAAGGACGAAGACGGTGACATCTGGCTCCTGGGCCGCGTGGATGACGTCATGAACGTCTCCGGGCACCGGCTCTCCACCACGGAGATCGAGTCCGCCCTGGTGAGCCACCCCGCCGTGGCGGAGGCCGCCGTGGTGGGCGCCACGGACGAAACCACCGGGCAGGCGGTTGTCGCGTTCGTCATCCTCCGCGGCGACGCCGAGAACAACGGCGACGCCACCGTCCAGGAACTGCGCAACCACGTGGGCAAGGAAATCGGCCCCATCGCCAAGCCCAAGAACATCCTGGTGGTGCCGGAACTGCCCAAGACCCGGTCCGGCAAGATCATGCGCCGCCTCCTCAAGGACGTCGCGGAAGGCCGCGACCCCGGTGACGCCACCACCCTTTCGGACCCCACGATCATGCAACAGATCGCCCAGTCGCTCAGAAAGTAACATCGGCTTAGTATTCACCGCCGGAGCACCATTGGCCCCGCTTTCCCAGTATCCGCGGGAAAGCGGGGCCATTCTTGTTTGTGACGATTCAATCTTTCCCGTAGCGGGAATGTTATTTGCCGTTCTTCCATGTTCTCTTTTGTTGGGTTATAGTCGGCGTATGTGAGGTGGCTCACACGGCTATTTTTCAAGGGAGAGAACATGGCTTCAAAGTTCGATGCGTCCGCCAGCGCATTTCCAAGCAGGCGGACCATCCTAAAGACCGTCGGTGTGGGCGCAATTAGCCTGGCCGGCATGCCGTTCCTGGCAGCCTGTACGGGCGGCAGCGGCCCGTCGGCAGCCGGCTCCGCATCATCGGGCCTCACCTTCGGTTCCGGCTCCTCGGACGACGTCCCCAAGCGGGCCTACCAGGCACTCACGGATGCCTTCACTGCCAAGACCGGCAAGACCGTCACCACCAACGTCGTTCCCCACAATGATTTCCAGAACAAGATCAATTCCTACCTGCAGGGCTCGCCGGACGACGCGTTCACCTGGTTTGCCGGCTACCGGATGCAGTACTACGCCGGCAAGGGGCTGCTCGCACCCATAGACGACGTCTGGCAGACCATCGGCGGCAATTACTCGGACGCCCTGAAGAAGGCTTCCACTGGCCCCGACGGCAAGATGTACTTCGTTCCCAACTACAACTATCCGTGGGGATTCTTCTACCGGAAGAGCCTGTGGGCTGAAAAGGGCTACCAGGTCCCCGAGACCTTCGATGCGCTGAAGGCACTGGCCACGAAAATGAAGGCCGACGGCATCATCCCCATCGGCTTCGCCGACAAGGATGGCTGGCCGGCCATGGGCACGTTCGACTACATCAATATGCGGCTCAACGGCTACCAGTTCCATGTGGACCTCTGCGCCCACAAGGAATCATGGGACCAGCAGAAAGTCACTGCCGTCTTTGATACCTGGAAGGCTCTCCTGCCGTTCCAGGACCCGGCGGCGCTCGGCCAGACCTGGCAGGATGCCGCCAAGGCGCTGGAGGCAAAGAAGACCGGCATGTACCTGCTTGGGTCCTTCGTCACCCAGCAGTTCACCGACCCCGCGGTCCTGAACGACATCGACTTCTTTGCTTTTCCGGAGATCGCGATGGAAGGCAAGGACTCCGTAGAAGCCCCCATCGACGGGCTGCTGCTGTCCAAGAAGGGCGGGGACAACAAGGCTGCACGGGACTTCCTGGCGTTCCTTGGGACCCCCGAGGCCCAGGACGCCTACGCCAAGGTGGACAACTCGAACATCGCCACCGCCAAGGGCGCGGACACCTCGAAATTCACGCCCCTGAACAAGAAATGCGCGGACACCATCGCCGGCGCGAAGAACATCAGCCAGTTCTTTGACCGGGACGCTCTTCCGGCGATGGCCAACAACGTGATGATCCCCGCCCTGCAAAGCTTCATCAAGGACGGAACCGTTGACGTCAAAAACCTCGAAGCGCAGGCGAAGAACCTCTACGCAGCGCAGTAATTGAACGCTGCGCCGTAATTGAACGCAGCGCAGTCGTTGCACCGAAGGAACGACGACGGCGGCAGTGGGGTCCCGCCGTCGTCGATCCCCTCCTGCACCAGACCCAGCAAGGGAAGATTTACATGAGCAGCACCGCACAAGAACTGATCCCCCCGGAAGCGCGGGAGCCTGCCAGGGCCCGCCCCACCAAAAGCGGGCGGGTCCGCCGCCTCTCCGGAAGGGACAAGGTGGTCCTCGCCCTGATGGTCGGCATACCCACCCTGATCGAGCTGGCCCTGGTCTGGCTGCCCACGCTGATGTCGGTTGGGCTCAGCTTCACCCGCTGGAACGGACTGGACCTGGCGGACATCCGCTCCGCCGGAGCCGATAATTACCAGTTCATTGCCCAGGACTACCCTCCGTTCTGGCCGGCGGTCCAGCACAACATGCTCTGGCTGTTGTTCCTGGCCCTGATCGCCACACCGCTGGGCCTGCTGCTGGCGGTGCTGCTGGACCAGAACATCCGCGGCAGCAAGATCTACCAAAGCATCTTCTTCGCACCCGTCATGCTGTCGCTCGCCCTCATCGGCATCATCTGGCAGCTCTTCTACCAGCGCGACAATGGGCTTCTTAACTTCCTTCTGGGCACGGCGGGAACGCCGCAGGCCGTGGACTGGTTCGGGGACTCGTCCGTCAACATCTGGGCCGCCCTGGTCGCCGCCACCTGGCGGCACGCCGGCTACGTCATGCTGCTTTATTTGGCCGGCCTGAAGGGCGTCGACCCGAGCCTGAAGGAGGCCGCGGCCATTGACGGTGCCAACGCAGCCCAGACCTTCTTCCGCGTTGTGTTCCCGGCAATGCGCCCCATCAACATCGTCATCGTGGTGATCACCATCATCGAATCCCTCCGCGCCTTCGACGTCGTGTACGTCATCAACCGCGGCACCAACGGCCTGGAAATGCTCAGCGCCCTGGTGATCCAGAACCTGGTGGGCGAAGGCCAGGTGATCGGCGTCGGTTCGGCCCTTGCAGTGGTGCTGCTGGTCATCTCGCTTGTCCCCATCGTCTTCTACCTCAGCCGCACCTTCGGCAAGGAGAACCAAGCATGAGCATCGCCGCCACCCGCCCCGCCAGGCATGACGCCTCCACCCATGCCAGGGCCGGCAGCCGGCCCAAGCGCCATTACGGAACACACATCTTCCTGGTGGTCATGGCCGTCATGTGGCTGGTCCCCTTGGGCTGGTCCCTGTTCACCGCGCTGCGGCCGGTGGCTTCCACCAACGAGCACGGCTACTTCAGCGTGGCCGGCGACTTCAACTTCGACAACTTCATCCAGGCATGGACACAGGGCGGGTTCGCCACCTACTTTTGGAACTCCGTGATCATCACCGTCCCGGCCGTCCTGCTGACCCTGTTCCTTGCCTCCCTGATGGCCTTTGCCGTTAGCCGGGTGAACTGGAAATTCAACATCGCGCTGCTGATCATGTTCACCGCCGGCAACCTGCTGCCCCCGCAGGTCCTGGCCGCGCCCCTGTTCGAGATGGCCAAACACCTGGAGGTGCCGTATTCGTTCAGCGATTCGGGCAACCTGTTGAACACGTACATTGTGGTCATTGCAATCCACGTTGCGTTCCAGATGGGGTTCTGCACGTTCGTGCTCTCCAACTACATGAAGGCGCTCTCGGCGGACCTCACGGAGGCGGCCCTGGTGGACGGCGCGGGCATCTGGCGCCAGTACCGGGAAATCATCATGCCGCTGTGCCGGCCGGCATTCGCCGCGCTGGGCACCCTTGAGGTCATCTTCATCTACAACGACTACTTCTGGCCCCTCCTGTTCATCCAGAGCGGCAACCGGCTCCCCATCACCACCGCCATCAACAACCTTCAGGGACAGTTCCTAAGCAACTACAACCTCCTGGCCGCGGGGGCAGTCATCACCGTGATCCCCACGCTGGTCATCTACCTGCTGCTGCAGCGCCAGTTTGTGGCAGGGCTGACTCTGGGTTCCAGCAAGGGGTAGGTAAAGATGGACCGAGACGGGGACACCGCTTCCCCAGCCGCCCCCTGAAAGGAATTCCATGCTCCCCGCCGCACGACACCAAACCATCGTGGACACAGTCCAGCGGGAACGGGTGGTCCGCGTGTCAGACCTCGCCCAACAGTTGGGCGTCTCGCTCATGACCGTCCGCCGTGACATCGAGCTCCTTGAAGAGGGCGGCCAGGTGGAGCGGATCCACGGCGGCGCCAAGCTTCCCGGCGGGGCCACCACCCATGAGCCCGGATTTGAGCTGAAGTCCACCCAGTTTCCGGCGGAGAAGCGGGCCATCGCCGTTGAGGCCGCGGGGATGGTCCATGAAGGCATGGCGGTGGGGCTCAGTGCCGGAACTACCACCTGGGCGCTTGCCCAGGAGCTGGTGAAGGGCCCGCGAATCACCGTGGTGACCAACTCCGTGCGCATCGCCGACCTGTTCCACCACGGCGCGTCGTCGTCCGGGGTGCCGCACGGTTCAACAGTGATACTCATCGGCGGCGAACGCACGCCGTCGGACGCCCTGGTGGGACCGATCGCGACGGCGGCGCTGAAGCAGCTGCATCTTGACCTGCTGTTCCTGGGAGTGCACGGCATGGACCCGGACGCGGGCTTCACGACACCAAACCTGCTGGAGGCGGAAACAGACCGGGCCTTCGTGGCGGCGTCCCGGAAGCTGGTGGTGGTCGCCGACCACACCAAGTGGGGCACCCAGGGCATGAGCACAATCGCCGCGCTTGAGGAAGCGGACGAGGTGATCAGCGACGCCGGGCTCAGCGCAGACGCGCGGCGCGCCCTTGGCGAGAGTGTCAGCCGGTTGCGGATCGCCAGTTCGTCCTAGAGCGTCAAGGGGCGTTCCGGTGGCGTTAGGGGCAGCCGCAGGACTGCCGGATGTGCAATGTCGTGGGAAAGATCCGGTGCCGGGGCTTTTCCCCGCGGCCTGCCCCCACCAACGCCGCTACTGCTGCCTCGGCCATTGCCGCCACCGGCTGCTCCACTGTGGTGAGGGGCGGCCACGAATATTCGGCCTCGACGGAGCCGTCAAAGGATGCAATGGCCATCCCGCCCGGGACGGCCACACCGGCTTCGTGGAAGGCCCGCAGCAGTCCGATTCCCTGCATGTCGGAGCTGGCGAAGATGGCCGTGGGCCGATTGACGGAGGCCAGCAGCCGCTGCCCCGCAGCGTAGCCGCCGGGCCTGGTGAATTCGCTGTAGATGATGGGCCCCTCCGGCAGGCCGGCGTCCCGCAGTGCCTCCCGCCAGCCCACCTCGCGGCCGTCGAGCGTGCCGGAGACGTTGGTACCCATCGCCAGTCCGATATTGGTGTGTCCGTGGCTGATCAGGTGTTGCACCGCCATTTTGGCTCCCGCAGCGAGGTCGACGCCGATGCTGTTGAAACCGGGCGCATCCCGGTCCTGGTTGAGCAGGACCGAAGGGATATCGGCCGTTTCAAGGGCCTCCAGGTCCGGTTCGAAGAGCACGCTGGCCAGCAAGACCCCGTCCACCTGCCGTGCGGCAAGGTTTTTAATGTTGCGGCGCTCCGTCGCCAGGTTGCCGTCCGAGTTGCTGAGGACCAGGGCGTAGCCCAGGTCCTCAGCTGCATCCTCCACGGCGTGGGCAAAAAGCGAAAAGAAGGGGTTGGTGTTGTCCGGGATGATAAGCCCCAAAGTCTCACTTGAGCCCAGTTTCAGCGCCCGGGCCGCCGCATTGGGGCGGTAGCCCAGCCGGCGGATGGCGTCCTGCACTTTGGCTTCGGTGGCCGGAGCCACCTTCTTCGGCCCGCCGTTCACCACATAGCTGACGACGGCGGTGCTGACGCCGGCGTAGCGCGCCACGTCCTTTCGCGTGATGGGCCCGCGCGGCGCCGGCATAGCCGAAGTGGTCATGGAGTACATGCTAGCTACGAGCGGGCGGGGGCGTCGCCAAAGTCGCGGATGGGAAGCCGTGCCCCTTTCTGCCGGGCAGATTCATGGGCCACGATTCCAGGGAGGGTGAAGCGTGCGGCCACCCAGGCGTTGATCGGGGGAAGGGACCGGTTGTTCACTGACGTGACGAAGTCGTCCACCAGGAAGTGGTGACTGCCTTCATGACCGTTGGGTGCGCCCTGGAACGCCTCGGGCAGCCGTTCTGCGTCGTGCACTGGGGAGAGTCCCGAGACGAAAGCGTCCCGCAGTTCAGGGGCGACGTTGGCCAGGGACGGATCATCCAGGGCCATGCTGGGCCGGGTTTCCATCTGTTCGGAGATGTCGTGGACGTTCTGCTTGTCCTGCCACACGGTGACCTTGGCCAGCTGCTCGAAGCTCGCCTCGGTGCCGAAGAACCGGAAGCGGGATTCGCGGATGTGGGAGGGATAGCCGACCCGGCGCATTTCGTTGGTGCGCATGACGCCGCCGTCATTCAGTTCGAAGAGCGCCGTGGCGTTGGAAAAATCGTTGCCGAACATGCTGACGTCCCGGTCAAAGACACCGTCATTGCGCTGGTCCCTGACCCCGACGCAGCTGACGCTCACAGCATGCGCCGGGATTGCCCCCAGCACCCCGCCGATGGCATGCGTGGGGTAGAGCATGGGCGGGTAGCTGGCCGTCTCCTTCCACCGCTCGCCGCCGCTGTACTGGTAGGCATCGTAGAAACCCAGGTCCATGTCGTGCACATAATCACCCTCGGTGTAGAAGATGCGCCCAAACTTGCCCGCCGCGTGCTGTTTGCGCGCGTAGACGGTGGCGGGGTTGTAGTAGCTGGTCTCTCCCATCATGTACACGTTCCCGGTGTCGCGGACGGCCTCGATGATGCGCTCGATTTCCTCCTCCGAAACCGCCATGGGGACTGCCGAATAGACGTGCTTGCCCGCCCGCAGCGCCCGTTCCACCAGCGGCCCGTGGGTCCAGCGCTGGGTGAAGATGGCAACAGCGTCGACGTCCGAGGCCAGGAGTGCATCGAAGTCCGGGTGCACACCGGCGAGTTGATACCGGTCAACAGCCTCTGCCGCCCGCTCCGGTATTTCATCCACCACAAAGACGCCGTTGACGCCCGGGTGCAGGTTGAACAGGTGGGCGAACTGGGTGCCGAACTGGCCTGCACCCACGATGCCGATTGAAAACGTCATTGTCTGCCATTCATTAGGGTTAGCTGAGTGTTTCACCGCAATCTACTCGAGTCAATATCAAAGCGGTAGACAAATAACGCCAAACAGCAGCTCTAAAAAAGCTCTTGCCAGCTCCGTATCTACTCGTGTAGATTACTCGTCAGGTTGTAATCCACATCACACACTCAGGAAGGGTCGACGATGACCACCCTTACCAGGAACGCCACGGCTGCCGAGCGGACTCTTGGCCGCCCAGTCCGGCGGCGCGGGCAGAGCGACATGAAGGTGGCACTGTTCTTCATTGCCCCGGCCATGATCGGATTTATCGTTTTCTACCTGGTGCCCACGCTCCGCGGCATCTACCTCAGCTTCACCGAGTACAGCATCCTGGGCGATCCAACCTGGATCGGAACGGCCAACTATGAAGCCATCGGCAAGGACCCGCTCTTCTGGAACGCCCTGGCGGTCACCACGCAGTATGTCCTGATCAACATCGTCCTGCAGACCGCGCTGGCCTTGGGCCTGGCCCTCCTGATGCACCGGGTGGCCAAGTCAACACTCATCCGGGGGACCCTGCTCCTCCCCTACCTGATGGCCAACGTAATCGCCGCACTGCTGTGGTTCTGGCTGCTGGACTATCAGATCGGCATCGTGAACTACTTCATCGATGCCCTGGGCATGCCCAAGGTCGCCTTCTTCGGGAGCGAGGAATGGGCCATCCCCACCCAGGCCCTGATCAACACATGGCGGCACATGGGCTACACGGCACTCCTGATTTTCGCCGGCCTCCAGGCCATTCCGGGCCACGTCTACGAGGTTGCCAACCTGGACGGGGCCTCACCGTGGCAGACCTTCCGGAAGATCACCATGCCGCTGCTGCGCCCTGTCCTGGCACTGGTCCTGATCGTCACCATCATCGGTTCCTTCCAGGTCTTCGACACTGTCGCCGTCACCACCCAGGGTGGTCCGGTCAACGCCAGCCGCGTGCTGCAGTTCTACATCTACCAAAAGGCCTTCACGGAATCGGACTTCGGCTACGGATCCGCCCTGGCCGTCATCCTCTTCGTCATCCTCGCCCTGGTGGCCTTCATCCAGATGAAGTTCCTCAAGGGCAATGAATCGGACCTGGACTAAGGACGCCCCCATGACCACCGCAAGAGTCTCCGCTCCCGCCCTGCCGGCCACCCGGCGTCGTCCGTTAAACTCGCGCCGCGCCGGCGCCTGGGTCCTCGTCGCCGTCGCCGTGGCCGTGTCCGTCCTCCCGTTCTACTGGGTGCTCCGGACCGCACTGTCCACCAACGGGGCATTGGCCTCCAACGCCACCAACCTGCTCCCGGCGGATTTCAGCCTGGGCGCCTTCCAGCGCGTCTTCGGCCTGCAGTCGCCGGAAGAAGCCGTGGCCCAGGGCGGTTCCGGCGCCCAGATCGACTTCTGGGTCTACCTCCGCAACTCCGTACTCTTCGCCTCCATCACCACCACCGGGGCAGTGTTCTTCAGTGCGATGGCGGCCTACGCCTTCGCCCGGCTTCGCTGGCGGGGACGCAACGCGGTGTTCAGCCTCTTCCTGGCCACCATGATGGTGCCGCCGATCTTCACGGCGCTGCCAAACTTCCTGCTGATCAAGAACCTCGGCCTGCTGAACACGATGGCCGGCCTGGTCCTCCCCTACATTTTCATGACACCGTTCGCCATCTTCTTCCTCCGCCAGTTCTTCCTGAACATGTCCCGCGAAGTTGAGGAGGCGGCAATGCTCGACGGCGCCAAGCACCTCAGGATCTTCTTCCAGATCATCCTGCCCAACGCCGCAGCCCCGCTCGCCACGCTGGCCCTGCTCACCTTCATTGGCCAGTGGAATGAATACTTCTGGCCCCTGCTGGTGGGCCAGGACGAATCCGTCCGCGTCCTCACCGTGGGCCTGGGCGTCTTCAAGTCCCAGTCGCCCCAGGGTGCCCCGGACTGGTCCGGCCTGATGGCGGCCACCCTGGTCTCGGCACTTCCGGTCCTGATCCTGTTCGCCGCCTTCGGAAAGAAAATCGTCAACTCCATCGGATTCTCCGGCATCAAGTAACCCTCGCCCGCAACTCCCCAACGCCCTATCCCCGCACGCGCCATGGCGGCGCGCCCGGAAGCACCCCTGAAAGGACCCCCATGAACAAGAAGAAAGCACTCGGATCCCTGGCCGCAGCCGCGGCCGCAGTCCTGGCACTGTCCGCCTGCGGAAACGGCGGATCCGCCGAGGCCGGCAAGGGCGAAATCAACTACTGGCTCTGGGATGCCAATCAGCTCCCCGCCTACAAGCAGTGCGCCGACGACTTCCACAAGGCCAACCCCGACATCACCGTCAAGGTCACCCAGCGCGGCTGGGACGACTACTGGGGCACCCTCACCAACGGGTTCGTGGCAGGCACCGCGCCCGACGTCTTCACAGACCACCTGGCCAAGTACCCCGAGTTCGTCAAGAACAAGCAGATACTGGCCCTTGACGACGCCGTCAAGAAGGACAACATCGACACCGGAGCCTACAACTCCGGGCTGGCGGACCTCTGGGTGGGCCAGGACGGCAAGCGCTACGGGCTCCCCAAGGACTGGGACACCATCGCCCTGTTCTACAACAAGAAGCTGGCCGCAGACGCCGGCGTCACCCCGGAGCAGATGGCCTCCCTCACCTGGAATCCCCAGGATGGCGGCACGTACGAAAAGACGATTGCCCACCTGACGGTGGACAAAAACGGCAAGCGCGGCGATGAGCCCGGCTTCGACAAGGACAACGTCGCCGTGTACGGCCTCGGCCTGAACGGCTCCGGCTCCGGCCAGGGCCAGACCGAATGGAGCTACCTCACCGGCACCACCGGGTGGACGCACACCGACAAGAACCCCTGGGGCACGCACTTCAACTACGACGACCCCAAATTCCAGCAGAGCATTGACTGGTTCGCCGGTCTGGCGCAGAAGGGCTACATGCCCAAGCTGGAAACCACTGTGGGCGCCAGCATGGCGGACACCTTCGCTGCCGGCAAGTCCGTGATCAACGCGCACGGCTCGTGGATGATCGGCCAGTACACCGGCTACAAGGACATCCAGGTCGGCATCGCCCCCACGCCAACGGGCGTGAACGGCAAGCGCTCCAGCATGTACAACGGGCTGGCGGACTCCATCTACGCCGGCACCAAGAAGCCCGAGGCCGCCGTCAAATGGGTCGAATACCTGGGCTCCGCCGCCTGCCAGGACGTCGTGGCCTCCAAGGCCGTCGTCTTCCCGGCCATCAAGTCCTCCGCCGACAAGGCAGTGGACGCCTTCAAGGCCAAGGGCGTGGACGTGACCCCGTTCAGCCAGCAGGTCAAGGACGGCACCACCTTCCTCTTCCCCATTGCGGACAAGGCAGCCAAGGTTGACGGCATCATGAAGCCCGCCATGGACGCGGTGGTTTCCGGCAAGGCCCCTGCCAGCTCCCTGACCCAGGCCAACGACCAGGTCAACGCCCTCTTCAAGTAGAGGCGCTGATCACGTAAGAGCCCTCCAAGCCGTGGCTGCGTATGTGGTCGCAGCCACAAAATCGGATACCGCCGCCCCTCCTCGCGGCGGCGGTATCCGGCTATCCTCAGCTCATTGAGGGATTTTTCCTGTGCCTCCGGGCGCACCCATCGCAACGAAAGAGACCGCACCCATGGATCCCCTGTACCTCCGTTCCGCCGGCACCAGCCTGGTGATCAGCTTCGACAGCGGGGAGGCTGAGGTCATCCACTGGGGCGCCGACTTGGGCGGCGTCTTGCCGGACCTCGCGATCCTGGCCGCCCCCGTGGGGCCCTCCTCCATCGACGCCCGCGTCCCTGCAGGCCTACTGCCCCAGGCCTCTTCCGCATGGCGCGGACGTCCCGCCCTGCGCGGGCACAGGATTACCGACGACGGCGCCGGCTTCGACTTCTCCTCCCACCTTTGCGTTACGTCCGTACGCGCGGAGGGCTCCAGCGCCACCATCGTCCAGGCCGACGGCGATACGGGCGTCAGTGTCTCGTCACACCTGGCCTTCCACGACGGCGGCCTGCTGGAACTCCGCCACACCGTCACCAATGACGGCAGCACGCCTTTCCAGGTGGACGAACTGGCCACCGTCCTCCCGGTGGCACCGGACGCCGTCGAACTCCTGGACCTGACCGGACGCTGGTGCCGTGAACGCCACCCCCAGCGCCACAGCATCCAGCAGGGCACCTGGGTCCGGACCGGCCGGCACGGCCGCACCGGCCACGATTCCTCGCTGCTGTTCGCCGCCGGCACCCAGGGCTTCGGCAACCGCCATGGCAAGGTCTGGGCAACCCACCTCGCCTGGAGCGGCAACCACGAACAATTCGCGGACACCATCGGTGACGGCCGGACCCTGATCGGCGGCTCGGAGCTGCTGGGCCCGGCGGAGGTCATCCTCGCACCGGGCGGCAGTTACACCACGCCGGCCCTCTTTGCTGCCTACTCGGACCACGGCCTGGACGGTATCACCCAGGCCTTCTACAGCTGGTTCCGCTCCCGTCCGCACCATGTGCTGCCCGCCGCGTCCACCCGCCTGCCCGCCGGAAAACCGCGTCCGGTAGTGCTGAACACGTGGGAAGCCGTGTATTTTGACCACAACCTGGACACGCTGATTGAACTGGCGGAATCAGCTGCCGACCTCGGCGTGGAGCGCTTCGTGCTCGACGACGGCTGGTTTCGCGGCCGCCGCGACGACCACGCAGGCCTGGGCGACTGGTATGTCGACGGGAACGTGTGGCCGAACGGCCTGACCCCGCTGATCGATGCCGTCACCTCGCGCGGTATGGAGTTCGGGCTGTGGGTGGAGCCGGAAATGGTCAACCTGGATTCGGACGTTGCACGGGCACACCCGGACTGGATCGTGGGTCCCTCCGCGGCAGCGCACAAGGACGGCGGCCGGCTGCCCCTTGAGTGGCGCAACCAGCACGTCATCGACCTGGTCAATCCGGAGGCCTGGCAATACGTCTTCGACAGGGTCTCGGCACTCCTGGCCGGCAACAACATCAGCTACCTCAAATGGGACCAGAACCGGGACCTCTCGGAACACGGCCACGCCGGGCGGCCCTCCGTCCACGAGCAGACCCTGGCCGCGTACCGGTTGTTCGATGAGCTCCGCAGGGCCCACCCCGGCGTTGAAATAGAAAGCTGCTCCTCCGGGGGCGCCCGTGTTGACCTTGGCATCCTGGAGCGGACGGACCGTGTCTGGGCCTCGGACTGCAACGACGCGCTGGAGCGGCAGACCATCCAGCGCTGGACCGGTGCGGTTGTTCCGCCCGAACTGGTGGGCAGCCACATCGGCCCCACCACCTCGCACACCACGGCCCGCACCCACGACCTGTCCTTCCGGGGCATCACTGCGCTGTTCGGACATTTCGGCATGGAATGGGACATCCGGAGTGTCCAGGGCAAGGACCGCGAGGAGCTCCGACGCATCGTGGGGCTGTACAAGGAGCACCGGAACCTGATCCACAGCGGCCGCCGGGTCCACGCCGACCTCGCGGACGACGCATTGCTGCTGCACGGAGTGGTGGCCGGCGGGTCAGTCGCGGAAGGCGCTGAACTTCAAGCAGGCACGACGGCGGCGCTGTTCGCCATGGTCAGCACGCGCACCTCGGCAGCCGAGGCCCCGGGCAGGATCGGCATCCCGGGACTCAATGCCGAGCGCAGCTACCGCGTGGAAGCCGTCTTCCCCACCACGGACGACGCCGACTACGGCCACACCTTCACACAGGTCCAGCCGCCGGCGTGGCTTGCCGGCGGCGCCACGGCCAGCGGGAGGTTCCTGGCGGAGGTGGGGCTGCCGATGCCCATCCTCAACCCCGAGCACGCACTGCTGCTGAAGGTCACAGCCCTCTAAATCCATTGCTGAGTACTTGTCGTTTTCGAGCTTCACAACGACAAGTACTCAGCAATCGATGGGGTGTGCCAACGTAAGAATGCGCGGCGGGCAGGGCTACCAGCTAGATTTGCAGGCATGACTGAAGCCTCCTCCACTGTCGAAGCCGGCCGCGGCACCATCCTCGTGATCAACGGCCCCAACCTCAACCTGCTGGGCACGCGGGAGCCCGAAAAGTACGGCACCGCCACCCTCGCCGATGTGGAACAGCTGGCTGCGGCCGCGGGGAAGGACCACGGATTCGCCGTTGAGTGCGTCCAGTCCAACCACGAAGGGGTCCTGCTGGACGCCATCCACGCAGCCCGCGGCGCCGCAGTCGGAATCGTCCTGAACGCCGGAGCCTTCACGCACACCTCCGTGGCACTTCGTGACGCCCTCGCGGCCGTGCAGCTGCCCGCCGTCGAGGTTCACATCACCAACGTGCACCAGCGCGAGGAATTCCGGCACCACTCGTACCTGTCCCCGGTCTGCGCGGCAGTGATCGTGGGTGCGGGGGTGTACGGCTACAAGCTCGCCATCGACTACCTGGCAGAGGTCCTGTAGCGGGCAGGTGCTACTTCTGGATGCACTTGCCTGAGGAAACGGGCGAGGACAGCGACGGCGCCTGCCCAGCGACCGGGTCCAGGTCATTCATGGTGATGGCGAACCCCACCTCGGCGTCCGAAGTTGCCTTGGCGAAAACCACCCCGGCCACCTGGCCGTCGGTGGTCAGCAGCGGGCCACCGGAGTTGCCCGGCTGGACGTCCCCGGCCAGGCGGTAGATGTCCTCCGGCGAGGGGTTGTTGCCATAGATATCCGGGACCAGGACGGTGGCGATGTCCTGGACGGTGGCAGGCTTGGACTGGAACGGTCCGCCGTGCGGGTACCCGGCGAACGCAGCCGGGCTGCCGCCGGGCAGGTCCCGGCTCAGTTGCAGCGGCTGGGATGGCAGGTTGTCCACGGCCAGGACCGCGAGGTCACGCCGGGTGTCGAAGTAGACCACCCGCCCTGGCATCGCACCGCCGTCGGGCATCTCCACCACCGGCTGCGACACGCCGGCAACCACATGCGCGTTGGTCACCACGCGGTCCTCGGAAACCACGAAGCCGCTGCCGGTCTGGTTCTGGCCGCATTCGTAGGCAGTGCCCGCAATCCTCAAAACCGACTGCGCGGCCCTGTTAAGCGCCGGCGTATTGGTGCTGGTGCTGGGTACTTGGACGGCCTGGCCCTGGTCCAGCCCTTCCAGCAGGGTTGGGATGCCGTTGCCGATCACCGTGGAACGCAGCTGCGCCATGGTGGCCTTGACGGGTGTGGGGGTGAGTCCATCGATGAAGCGGATCACCTTGGATTCGGCCAGCTGCTGGGACACCACGGGCACGCCGAGGGACCCGACGCTGAAAGCCAGCATGGACATCACCAGGGCGGAGACCACAAGGTTCAGCGCCCCGCCCACCAGCCGGTCCACGGCCCGCAGGGGCCGGATCCGCACCACGCCGCGGAGCTGGCGCCCCAGCATGGTGCCAAGGCCATGCCCGAGTGCCATCAGCACGACGGCGGCAGCGATGATGGCGGTAAGCCGCCACCCGGAGTCCTCAACGAAGGTGCTGACGAGGGGGACGGCAAAAAAAGCGGCGACGGCGCCTGCGGCAAAGCCTGCGAGACCGCCGACAGTAACCAGGAACCCATTCCGCAGGCCGTAAACCAGATACGACAGCAACGCCAGGATCAGGACTATGTCCAGGACAGTCAGGCCGACCACAAAGGCTCCTTATTTACAGTTGAACCCCCATTCTAGTGGCGGACGCTGACAATCTTCTGTGGGGTGCGGGACCCCACAGAAGACCGGTGCCCGCCTGCCCGCAGGCGTTTCGGCTGCCAAGTTCGTCACAGAACCTTGAAAATTCTGAAACAATGGCACAAGCGCCACAGCCGATACTTTTACTCAGGAGATTTCATGGACATCGAGGTACTGCGCCGAGCACCCCTTTTCGCCACGCTCGACGACGACGCATTCCGGCTGCTGACGGACGAGCTCACCGAGGTGGACCTTTCCCGCGGTGCATCTGTCTTCCGCGAAGGTGACCAGGGTGACCAGCTGTACTTCATCGTCTCCGGCAAGGTGAAGCTGGGCCGCACGTCCCCGGACGGCCGCGAGTCGCTCCTGGCCATCCTCGGCCCGGGCGAGCTCTTTGGCGAGATGGCCCTGTTTGATCCCAGCCCCCGCACCGCCACCGCCACCGCGGTGTCCGAAACCAGGCTGGCCGGGCTCAAGAACGAGAGCCTGAACGCCCTGCTGCGCACGCGCCCCGAGGTATCGGCCCAGCTGCTTCAGGCCCTGGCCCGCCGTCTGCGCCGCACCAACGACTCCCTCTCCGACCTCGTCTTCTCTGACGTTCCGGGCCGTGTGGCCAAGGCCCTGCTGGACCTCGCAGACCGCTTCGGCCGGCCTGCCACCGACGGCGTCCTGGTGGCGCACGAGCTCACGCAGGAAGAACTGGCGCAGCTGGTGGGCGCCTCCCGCGAAACCGTCAACAAGGCCCTGGCCGAGTTCGTCCAGCGTGGCTGGCTCAGGCTGGAAGCCCGCGCCGTGGTCATCCTGGACATGCAGCGCCTCCGCCAGCGCTCCCGCTAAGGCCAACAAGGCTTCGACCCAGAAAAAGGCCGCCCCGAGGGGCGGCCTTTTTCATTGGTTGATCTCGAATCAGCTCTTTGCCACGTCCAGTTCGACGACGGCCCACGACAGGGCGGGAAGGCTCAGGCGCAGCTCGGAGCCGGTTGCCTTCGCCCCCTCCAGCGGTTTGAGGCCCACCCGGTCCGGATTCTCCTGGTTGTTGATGGTGAAGCGGTCCCCGCCATCCGGAATTTCCAGGACTTCCGCCCTGAGCACCCGCTGCGCGTCGAAGCCACGGAGGCTTACCTCCACGTCCGCCGCCTCTTCAAGCCCGCGGTTGGCAAGGAACAGGGCCACCCGCCCCGTCTCCTCATTCCAGGTGGCACTGACATCCACCAGGTCGGAGTCCCCGAAGCGCGCATTCTCGTACTTGTCCGAGTCAACGGACAACCGCAGGATCTGGCCCTTAGCCAGTTCTGCCATCCGGGAAAACGGGTGGAAGATGGTTTGCCGCCAGGCCGGGCCGTTCTCCTCGCTGAAGATCGGGGCGATGACGTTGACCAGCTGCGCCTGGTTGGCGATCTTGACCCGGTCGCCGTGGCGGAGCAGCGAGTTGAGCAGGGTTCCGACGACGACGGCGTCCGTCACGTTGTATTTGTCCTCGATGACCCTTGGGTGCTCGCGCCAGCCGGCCTTGGAGACGTTGTGCGGCTGGTCCTCCGTGTCCCGTCCGCGCTGGTACCAGACGTTCCATTCGTCGAAGGACAGGTTGATGTGCTTCTTGTGCTTGCCCTTGGCGCGGACGGCGTCGGCTGTGGCAATGACCGATTCGATGAAGTAATCGGTGTCGACGGCGCTGGCAAGGAAGCTGCCCACATCGCCGTCACGCTCCTGGTAGTAGGCATGCAGCGAGACGTAGTCCACCTGGTCGTACGCCTGGGACAGGACGGTCTGCTCCCACGCCCCGAAGGTGGGCATTCCGGAGTTGGAGCTTCCGCACGCCACCAGTTCGATGTCCGGGTCGACCAGCCGCATCGCCTTGGCCGCCTCCTGGGCCAACCGGCCGTATTCTTCCGCCGTCTTGTGGCCGATCTGCCAGGGACCGTCCATCTCGTTGCCCAGGCACCACAGCTTGATGTTGAAGGGGTCCTTGTGGCCGTTTCTTGCCCGCAGGTCGGAAAGTCGCGTCCCGCCGGGATGGTTGGCATACTCCACGATGGCCCGGGCGGCATCCACTCCCCTGGTGCCCAGGTTAATGGCTTCCATGATTTCCGTGCCGGCCTGGCGGGACCAATCGACGAATTCGTGGAGGCCGAAAGCGTTGGTTTCCACGGTGTGCCAGGCGCCGTCGAGCCGGCGGGGCCGGTCTTCGCGGGCGCCGATTCCGTCTTCCCAGTCATACCCGGAGACAAAGTTTCCACCGGGATAGCGGATTACGGTGGCGCCGAGTTCCTTGACGAGCTTGAGGACGTCCTGGCGAAAGCCGTTTTCGTCGGCCTCCGGGTGGCCTGGTTCGTAAATGCCGGTGTAGACGCAGCGGCCCATGTGCTCCACGAAAGAGCCAAAGAGCCGGCGGGGTACTTCGCCGATGGTGAAGTCGCGGTCGAGGGTGATTCTGGCGCGGGACATAAGAACTATCTCCTTGGTTGTGCAACAGGCGTGTGGTTGAAAGTGAAGGTGGGCGCCATGTACCGGTTCAGGTTCCGGCGAGGCCGGTCGTCGCAACGCCCTTGATGATCTGGCGCTGGAAGAACAGGAACACGAGGATGAGCGGCAGGGCTGCGAGCAAGGCAGACGCCATGTTCTGGGCGTACTGGATGCCGTAGGCGCTCTTGATGGTCTGCAGTCCCACCGGGAGGGTGAGGAGGGATGCGTCGTTGGTGGCGATGAAGGGCCAGAGGAAGTTGTTCCAGGCACCAATGAACACGAAGATGGCGACGGCGGCCAGGATGGGCCGGGACAACGGCAGGATGATTTGGGTGAAGATCCTCATCCGGCTGGCGCCGTCCACCACCGCGGCTTCTTCAAGTTCGCGGGGAATCTGGTCAAAGAACTTCTTGAGCACGAACACCATGGCCGGGTGGATGACCTGGGGAAGGATGATCGCCCAGGAGGTATCGATCATGTGCAGGGCGAGCATCTGGTAGAAGAGCGGAATGATCAGGACCGGCGGAGGGACGATGATGGAGGCGATGATCACCGTCATCAGCACCTTCTTTCCCTTGAAGTCGATCCGGGACAAGGCGTACGCCACGAGCGACGAGATCACCAGCGTGACCGCCGTGATGGCTGCCGAGGTGTACAGCGAATTCCAGGTCCAGAGCGGAATGTTGCCGTCCTGGAAAACCTTGGCGAAAGCATCGGCGGTAAAGCCCGACGGCGGTATCCAGCTGACCTTGGGAGCTGCGGCATCCGTCTCGGTCTTAAAGGCAGTGACGGTGGCCCAGGCGAAGGGGACCAGCCACAGGGCTGCGATAGCCGCGGCGACCACCACGGCAGCGATCCTGCCGGCGGTCATCTTCTTTCGGGGTTGGCGGATTGCCGGGCTGGTGCCTGTGCCCGACGTGGCACGGTTGAGGGTCTGGGTTGCCATGGTTATACGCTCCTGCGGCGGGTGATGACGAACTGCATGACCGAGACGAGCACGATCAGTCCGAAGAAGATGTAGGAGATGGCTGCGGAATAGCCCAGCCGGTAGCCGGTAAACCCGGTTTCAAAGATGTACTGCACCACGGGACGGGTTGATCCTCCGGGGCCGCCGGCGGTCATCTGGTACACCTGATCGAAGATCTTGAGCGAGGCGAGGACCTGGAGGAGCACGATCATCACGGTGGTGGGGCCCAGTTGCGGCAAGGTGATGGAGAAGAGCTGGCGCCAGGCCCCGGCGCCGTCGAGGGATGCCGCCTCATAGTGCTGGTGCGGGATGTTCTGCATGGCGGCCAGGTAAAGCAGGAAGTTGAAGCCCACCGTCCACCACAGGGTGGCAATGACGATTGCCCACATGGCCACGTTGGGGTCGTTGAGCCAGGCGACCTTGGGGATGCCGATCTTGGACAGGGAATCGTTGATGAGGCCAAGCTGCGGGTTGTACATCCAGGTGAAGAACAGGGAAACCACGGTGGATGCGAGTAGGTACGGGGCGAAGTAGGAGAGCCGCCACAGCCACTGCGCCGGCAGTCCGACGTTGAGCAGTGCCGCCATCGCCAGGGCGACGAGCACCAGCGGGACCGTGCTGATGACCGTGAAGTAGAGGGTGTTGCCGAGTGAGCGCCACATGTCGGCGTCGGCGAAGGCTTCGGCGTAGTTCGCGAAGCCGATCATGCTGTCATTGGCTCCGGTAAGGGACTTGCCGGTGAGGCTCATGTAGACGCCGTAGAGAACGGGCCACACAAGGAACACGAGGAAGAAGACCAGGAAGGGCGTGGCAAACCCCCAACCGCTGATGTTGCTCCTGGTGAGGCTCCCGGGCCTGCGCCGGGTTGCCGGTGAAGAACTCTGGCTCCCGGAGCTCCGCCGGGCAGTTAGTGAAGAACTCATGAAGGACTCCTTTGTCGCTCGGTGGGGTTAGACCGGGTTGGGCCGGGAAAGCAGGGTGTTGGTGCGCTTCTCGAAGGCGGCCCAGCCGTCCGCTGCCTTGTCGCGTCCAAGGAGGACGTTCTGTACGTTGTCCGCAAAGTAGGTCTGCCAGTCCGAACCCGAGCCGCTGAACCACGCCTCGGGGTCATAGGCAATGACGTCCGCGGCATTGGAGTAGTGTGCCTGGGGGATGAGGGCCTTGTAGGCCTGTGACTGGACCACCGGCTGGTAGGCAGGAATGTGTCCGGCCTCCGCCCAGGAGAGTGATCCCTTGAGGATGTCGCTGACGAACTTGTAGACATCCCGGCGCTTCGCTTCGTCCACGTTCAGCTGCCGTGGCAGGACGAACGAATGGGAGTCCGCGTAGGCAGCCGGTGTGCCGTAGAGCGTGGGGATGGTTGCGGCGTCCACCGGGAGGCCTGCCTTCTTCATCGTCGGCAGTTCCCAGACCCCGCTGAACAGCATGCCGGAGCTGCCACGGGCGAATTCCGCGATGCCGGTGCTGATGTCGCCGCTCTTGGCGGCGATGGTGTCATCGAACAGCGATGCCATGAATTCCAGCGACTCCACGGCGGCGTCCCGATCGACCTTCATCGGCTGGCCGGGGGTCAGTTCCATATCCGCACCGTGCTGTTTGTAGAGCGTGTAGAAGAGCCGCCACATCTGGGATCCACTGCCCAGGTACCCAAAGGACAACCCATGGGCTTGGGTAACCTTCTGCATTTCCTTGGCCATCGCCATGAACTCCTGCGGGGACTTCACTTCCTGCAGTTGTCCGTTGCCGGCCACGACACCGGCTTTGCGGGCCACGTCCGTGTTGTAGAACATGATGAACGGATGGGAATCCAGGGCGATGGAGAACACTTTGCCGTTCTGCTGGCTCTTCTGCCAGATTCGCGGGGCGAAGTCAGCAGCGGTGACGCCGTGCTCCGCCAGCAGCGAGAGGTCCCAGGGGTCGATCAGGCCGCCTGGAGCGTAGCCCGGAACCCGGCTGGCATGCATGATCGCCATCTCCGGCGGACGTCCGCCTGCCGAGGCCATGGCGAGTTTCGTGTAGTAGGGCGGGCCCCAGGCAAGCACTGTCGGATGCACCTTGAAGTCGGGGTTGGCCTTGTTGGCGGCGTCGATCATGGCCTGCATCTTGATGCCGTCACCGCCGGACAGGAGATGCCAGAACTGGATATCCCGGGGAGCCGCGGCGGATGCATTTCCGCCGCACCCGGACAAGGTGGCCGCAGCGAGCACGCTTCCCAATGCTGCGGTTCCGGACAGTAGCCGGCGCCTTGACAGCTGCCTGGCTTCGAAAAAATCAAACTGCTTCACCCGTCACTCCTTTGGATGGGTCCGCTGAAAGTCATTCCGTTGCCACAACCGTTGCTGACCGGATGTCCCCCATCGCGGCCCAACAGCTCCCGGTGTGACGCACGCCTCACATTACATCGATGTAATGGCTCATGCAATGGATAATTGTTAGCGTTCGCAAAGTGAGCTCGGGGTCTCGCTTAGCAGTCCATCCAGAAGCCGGCGCCGCCTGCAGGACCTAGGATGAAGTGCTCTCCCGCTCCACGACTTCGTAATCGATGGCCACCACCCGCTGCGGGCCCTCACGGTCCTGCATCCGTTCCGTGAGCAGGCGCAGGGCCTCACTGGCCACCCGGCGCTTGTCAAAGGAAACGGTTGTCAGGGATGGCACCGCGTACCTCGCGTCGGCAATGTCGTCGAAGCCGGCGACAGCAACGTCGTCGGGAACCCGCAGGCCCCGCTTCCACAACACGCTAAGGGCACCGATGGCCATGGAATCGGTGAAACAGAAAAGTGCCTCAGGCACCGGGCGCACCTCAAGATAAGCGGTCAGTGCACGGGCTGCCGCATCCGGGCTCCACTTTTCGCACGGGATGATCAACGACTCATCCCACGCAATGCCGAGTTCCTCAAGCGCGGCCTGGTACCCACGGGTGCGAAGGATGGCCGCCGCAGAACCACGTCCCCCGGCAGCTCCCAGGATCGCAATGCGGCGCCTGCCTGTCCTGCCGAGCGCCAGTGTCATGTCGCGGGCGGCGGCGACGCTGTCCACCCATACACGGTCCGCCAGTTTCTGGGACACCTCCCCAAGCAGGACCACTGGAGGCAGGGTGACGCCAACTTTGACAGCGCTCTCGTCCAGTACCACCGGGTTCAGGATGAGCCCGTCTATCAGGTTGGACCGTGCGCGTGACATCAATTCGTACTCGCGGGCGGGGTCGGAACCCGTCTCCTCGATTTGCACGCTCCAGCCCTGTTCGTGGGCTACTTCCACCACGCTGTGGGCAATTTCGGCTGAATAGGGTGTGCCCAGGTCCGGCAACGCCAGGGCGATGACGCCCGACCTGCCGTTGCGCAGTCCCCGGGCTGAGAGGTTGGGAACGTAATCCAGTTCCGCCATGGCCTGCTCCACCTTGAGCTTGGTGGGGCCGCTGACGGGGACAATTCCGTTCATGACGTTCGAGACCGTCTTCGGCGAAACTCCCGCGAGGCGCGCGACGTCCTTGACCGTTGCGCGCAAGCGCGCCCCCTTGCTCCCGGTGTGGCTTTGCTAACGAGTTTATACTCCGGCTCCGGGAGGGTCAGCGTTCGCGCTGGTGGTCCCCCGCCACGGTCTTGGCGGCCTCGACCTCAAGCATGAGCCTGCCGTCCTCTTCGACCAGGGTTGGCTGGTACACGTGGGGCTTCCGCTTGTAGCTCAGGTAGGCGATGCAGCCGTTGGCGGTGGCCATCTTCTCGAGCATGATTTCGGAGCCGGGGACAAGCAGTTCGCCCAGGGGACGGCCCACGGTGTTCTCCTGGCCTGCCTCGTCACCGAGCGCGGTGGTGTTGCGTTCCTTTACCACCTGCGCGGCGTTGACCCACCTGCCCCACACGCCCTTGCCCTCAAGCAGCGAAGGTTCCTGGCCAAGCGGCTGGGTGGCCGCAAAGTAGCGGGTGTCGAACCGGCGGTGCGCAAAGTCAGGGCTGCGCCAGTTGACGAGGGGCTTGAGCAGGTCGGTGCGCAGGGAAAGCCCGCGCTTGCCCAGGACCTGGGCAAGCGTCTTCTCCTGGTCCGCGACGGCTACACGTGCGCGCATCCATTCGGAAGTGGAGGTTGCTTCGACCGTATTGGACATGTCCGGACCAGCCAGCAGGATGCCTGTTTCCTCGAAGAGTTCCCGGACGGCACCCACCACGTGGCGCCGCGCCAGCCCGACGTCATTCGTTCCCATCTGCTCAGCCCAATGCTGCGGCGACGGGCCCAGCCAGCCCATGGCCTCGTCGTCGGACGGGTCAAGGGAGCCGCCCGGGAAGGCGAGGACCCCCAGCGGCGAGGAGCCGGGGCGGTAACCCACCCACGTCTCCAGGCCGGTCGGGGAATCCCGCAGGAGGACTACGGATGATGCATAGCGTGCGGCCCTGGGGGTCCGCTCGCCGTGTTCGAGCCAGCTTTGAGCTGCCCCTTCAAGATCCTGGGGCAGTGCAAAAAGGCGTCGTGCGAGGTGCGGCAAGGGAAGTGTCCGGTCTTAGCTGAATTCGGCGATCAGCTCGACCTCTACGGGAGAGTCGAGCGGAAGAACGGCAACGCCGACGGCGGAACGGGCGTGCTGCCCGGCCTCGCCAAGGACGCGGCCCAGCAGTTCCGAGGCGCCATTGACCACAGCGGGCTGGCCCGTGAACGAGGGGTCTGAGGAAACGAATCCCACAACCTTGACGATGCGGGTGATCCGGTCCAGGTCCCCGATGACGCTCTTGACGGCGGCCAGGGCGTTGACAGCGCAGACGGCCGCGTAGCGCTGGGCGTCCTCGGGGGAAACGGTGGGCTCGTCGGCGAACCCTTCCGTGCCGGCGGACACCTTGCCCGTAGCTTCGAGTTTGCCGTTAATAAACGGCAGCTGGCCCGAGGTGTAGACATGGCTGCCGGAGACGACGGCGGGAACGTAGGAGGCTACCGGGGCGGCAACCTCCGGGAGGGTGAGTCCAAGTTCCGCGAGGCGCTGCTCGACGGCGGATACCGGCGCCGTTGCGGCGCTGGACTGGGCTTCTGCGGGCGTGCTCATGCTACTGCTTCTCCCTTTTAAGGTAGGCGACAAGGCCGTTGCCGTCCGGTCCGGGGACTACCTGGACGAGCTCCCAGCCGTCCTCTCCCCACTGGTCCAGGATCTGCTTTGTGGCGTGGATGATGAGCGGAATCGTCGCGTACTCCCATTTGGTCATGAGAGAAAGCGTAGCCCTTGCCGGTAAAGTGGAAAACATGGCCCCTCGCAACAACCCCTTATTCGACACTGCCACCACGCTGGGTAAGGTCCTTCTTTTCCTTGGTGTGAGCGCGATTTGCGGCGTCCTCGTGGCGGGCCTGCTGGTCCCTGCCGCAGCCGTCTCCGGCAGTGCCGCAAGCGGTTCGATCGATTTCTTCGATTCCCTTCCAGCGGAACTGAAGGTTGATCCGCCGAGCCAGACCACCAGGATTTTGGCTGCGGACGGCAGCGAGATCGCCAGCGTGTATAAGGAGAACCGCACCAAGGTTCCGCTGGACCAGATCTCACCGAACATGAAGAACGCCATCATCGCGGTGGAGGACAGCAGGTTCTACGAGCACGGCGGTGTGGACACCACCGGCATCCTCCGCGCGCTGGTCGCCACGGCCCGCGGCAACAAGCAGGGTGCGTCCACCATCACGCAGCAGTACGTCAACAACGTGCTCAACGCGAATTTGGCCGCTGCCGGCGAAGAGGACCAGATCAAGCTCAATGGCGTCAACAAGGGCGTGGGCGACAAACTCCGCGAAATGAAGCTCTCCATCGCGCTGGAGAAGGACTTCACCAAGGACCAGATCCTTGAGGGCTACCTGAATATCGTTTTCTTCAACCGCGACGCCTATGGCATTGAGGCAGCGTCCCACTACTTCTTCAGCACCACAGCCAAGGATCTGACCCTGCCTCAGGCAGCCCTCCTTGCGGGCTTGGTGAACAGCCCCTCCGCTTTCGACCCCATCACGAACCCGGAGAAGTCCAAGCAGCGCCGTGACCTGGTACTGGGCCTGATGAAGGACCAGGGCAAGATCACCGCGGCGGACTATGAGGCCGCTGTAGCCACCCCCGTGGAGCCCAAGGTGACCCAGCCAAAGCAGGGCTGCGCCTATGCCGCCTCTGCCCCGTATTTCTGTGACTACGTGCTGCACCTGCTGGAGAACAACCCCGCATACGGAGCGGAGGTCAAGGACCGCCAGCGCCTGATTTACGGCGGGGGCCTGACCATCACCACCACGCTGGACCCGAAGGCGGAGGCAGTAGCGCAGGAGCAGGTGAACGCGGCTGCCGGAGCCAACCCCGATAAATGGGGCGCCGCGTTGGTCTCCGTTCAGCCAGGCACGGGCAAGATCGTCTCCATGGCCCAGAACACCTCGTTCCTGCCGGGTCCGGGAGGTTTCGATTCACAGGTCAACTTCAACGTGGACAAGCTGGACAAGGACGGGAACGACCTCAACGGCATGGGCGGCGCACAGCCGGGTTCCACCATGAAGCCCTTCACCTTCGCTGAATGGCTGAATGAGGGCAAGAGCATGAACACCGTGGTGAATGCCGCCCAGCGCGTCTACCCGCTGAACTTCCCGTGGCGGGACTCGTGCGGCAAGGTCAACGGCGCGTACAACACGGCCCAGAAGTCGCTGGGCGCGGCTGACGACCTGCAGAACGCCGAGCCCCAGTGGTACAGGCCAATGCCCGTACTGGAAGGCCTGTATCAGTCGATCAATACGGCGACGTTCGCTTCGGCCGCCCAGCTCGACTTCTGCGGCATCCAGAAGATCGTGGATGCTGTGGGGCTGCACAGCGGCCTGCCCGCCGCGGACGGTACGCCGAACCCGCCGATCGACATGATGACCTTGGGCAACCTGCTCGGATCCACGCAGACTGCTCCCCTCACGATGGCCACCGCCTTCGCCACGTTCGCCAATGACGGAAAGTACTGCGAACCCATCGCCATTACGTCGGTCACCGATGCAAGCGGCAAGCAACTGCCGGCGCAATCCACCAGTTGCCGGGACGCCCTAAAACCGGAAGTTGCCCGCGGCGTGAACTATGCGCTGCAGGAAGTCATGAACCGGGGATCCGGCGCCCTGATCGTGCCACGCCTTTCCACCAAAACCACCTTCCCCATTGGCGGCAAGACCGGTACGTCCAACAACAACGGCTCCACCTGGGTGGTGGGCCACACGACGGGCCTGGCAACAGCTGCCTGGTACGGCGATCCGTTGGGCGCGCAGGACCGGGCCGGCCAGAACGTGACCATCAATGGGAAGTTCTACTCATCAATCGACGGTTACCAGATTGCAGGCCCCATTTTCTCGAAGTACATGCTGCAGGTGGCCCCCGCCTACGGAACGAACCCGTTCCCCGCGCCGCCGAGCAACATGATCAACGGCACCACGGGCTCCGCGCCGGCACAGACCGCTCCGCAGGCCACCCGGGCTCCTCTCGCGCCGGCACCCCAGGCACCCGCCACCCAGGCGCCGGCCCCGGCTCCAGCTCCGGCCCCGGCTCCAAGCAGCAATGGAAATGGGAACAATGGAAAGGGAAACGGCTAAGCGCGCATGAGCATCGATAGCCTGGCAAGCCGCGCCCGATCGATCGGGCGCGGCTTTGCCGTCACTGCAGGCGCCGGGGCCGCTGCCGGAATGGCGGCTTTCGGGTATGGCCTGTGGGAGAAGAACCAGTTCGTCCTCCGCGAAGAGGCCCTGGCCATCCTTCCTCCCGGCCGGGAACCGTTCCGCATCCTGCACCTGAGCGATATCCACTTCGTGCCCGGGCAGAAGAAGAAGGCTGATTGGCTTGAGTCGCTGGCAGACCTTCGGCCGGACCTGGTGGTCAACACTGGAGACAACCTCAGCCACGTCAAGGCAGTGGACCCGCTGCTGGCTGCCTTGAAGCCGCTGCTGCAGTTCCCCGGCGTCTTTGTCCCAGGCTCCAACGACTACTTCGCGCCCAGCCCGAAGAATCCCGCGTCTTACCTGCTGGGACCGTCCAAGGTGAAGCCCAAGCCGGTTGCCTTGGACTGGCCGCGGCTGCGTTCGGGGTTCGGCATGAGCGGCTGGGTGGACCTGACCAACCGTAACCAGTCACTGGTGCTCAACCGCATGCGCTTCGACTTCTCCGGTGTCGATGACCCGCACCTGAAACGGGAACGGTACGCCGGCTGGCCCCGCGGAACGGTCAGCCAGGATGCGAACGACCACCTGAGGGTCGCAGTCATCCATGCGCCGTACCAGCGGGTGCTGGACCACTTTACGGAGAGCGGGGCGGACCTCCTGTTGGCGGGCCACACGCACGGCGGACAGCTGTGCATCCCCGGGTATGGCGCCATCATTGCCAACTGTGACATCCCCACGTGGCGCGCCAAGGGCCTTAACGACTGGTCGAGCAACGGAAGCACGACGCCGGTCAACGTCTCCGGCGGCATCGGCACCTCGCGCTTTGCCCCGGTAAGGATCGCCTGCAAGCCGGAGGCCGTCCTGCTGACCCTGACGTCCCGCAGCTGACTCGCGCATTACACCCTGCAATAACTGGGCAAGCTGTAAGCGGCCGCCAGCATCCCTGTGAATCGTCTCACCACATGGCATAGGGTTGTTGCCAGAGGAAACTACATTCGTTTTAGAGCTTGAGAAGCGGGCATGGCCAAGCAGACTCCCTTTTTCCGATCCATCAGCCGCCTTTATCCGCATGTGCGGCCCATAATCCCAAGGCTCGTGCTGGGCCTGCTGTGCGCCCTCATGGCCAGCATCGTGGCATTAACCATCCCCCAGGTGCTGCGGGTCCTGGTCAACACCGCACTGCAGCCCGGTGGTACAGCGGAAGCAGTCTGGACTGCTGCCGGCGTCATCCTGGTGCTGGGCATCGCTGAGGCGGGTCTGGTGGCACTGCGGCGGCAGTTCGTTATCAACCCGGCCACCACCGTGGAAACCCGGATGCGGGTATCACTCTATGACCACCTCCAGGAACTGACAGTCTCATTCCACGACCGCTGGGGCTCCGGGCAGCTGCTTTCCCGGGCCATGACGGACCTGAACTTCCTGCGGCGGTGGATGGCCTTCGGCGCCATCATGCTTGTGGTAACCACCCTTACGGTGATCATTGGCATCGTGGCCATGTTCGCCATGAGCTGGCAGCTGGCCCTGATCTTCCTTGCCGCTGCCGTTCCCATCACCATCAACAGCTTCCGGTTCCGCACCCGGTTCAGCAAGGTGGCGCGCCGGAGCCAGGACCAGGCCGGCGACCTTGCAACCACAGTGGAGGAATCCGTCCACGGCATTCGCGTACTCAAGGCGTTCGGCCGCAGCCGCGAAGCGCTGGAAAACTTCAACGAGCAGGCAGAGGAACTGCGCCAGACGGAGATCGAAAAGGCGCGCCACCAGGCAACGTTCACCATGGTGGTCACCCTGCTTCCCGAACTCGCGCTGGGAGCCGGCCTGGTGGTGGGCGTCATGCTGTGCGCCAGCGGTCAACTGAGCATCGGCTCGCTGGTGGCGTTCTTCGCCACCGCGGCGGTCATCGCCTCCCCTGTGGAGTTCTCCGGCATGCTGCTGGCCATGGCACTCACTGCCAAGACCGCTGTCGACCGCCATTACGAAGTGATGGATACGCGGAACACCATCACCAGCCCGGCGGAGCCCCGGCGCCCGGGTGAACTGGCCGGTGCCCTCCACTTCAACAACGCGACCTTCGCCTTTGAGGACGCCCCGGAAAAGCCGATCCTCAAGGACATCAGCCTTGACGTTCGTCCAGGGGAAACCATGGCCTTGGTGGGCATCACCGGAAGCGGCAAGAGTGCGCTGATCCAGCTGGTGCCCCGCCTGTACGACGTGACCAGCGGCGCCATCAGCATCGACGGTGTCGACATCCGGGAGTTCGACGTGGAGGAGCTGCGAAGGACCGTGGGGGTTGCCTTCGAGGACACCACGCTCTTCTCCAACTCGGTGCGGGACAACGTCCTGCTCGGGGCCCCTGTGCGCACCGAGGAGGTCCTGGACGAAGCCCTCGACGTGGCGCAGGCCCACTTCGCGTATTCCCTGCCCCAAGGCGTGGACACGCTGATCGGAGAGGAAGGCCTGAGCCTGTCCGGCGGCCAGCGGCAGCGCATTGCCCTGGCACGCGCCATTGCCGCCCGCCCGCGCGTCCTGGTCTTGGATGATCCGCTGTCCGCCCTGGACGTCCACACCGAGGAACTGGTGGAGGCACGCCTCCGGGAGGTCCTGAGGGACACCACCACGCTGATCGTGGCCCACCGGCCGTCAACCGTGGCCCTCGCAGACCGGGTCGCGCTGCTGGAGGACGGCCGGATTGCCGCGGTCGGAACGCACACTGAACTACTGGCCGGCAACCAGCACTACCGCTACGTCATCGCCAGCCTGGACCGGGAGCCGCGCGACCTGGACTCCGAACTCTCGGCGCTTGAGGACCAGGCTGAGGAAGTGATCCGATGAGCACCGCAACCTTCGGCACCGCCAACGAAGACAACGCCCACCTCAGCAAGAGTGACAGCAGGGCAGTACGACGGCGGTCGCTCGCCTTGCTGGGGTCGCTGATCCGTCCGGTGCGGGTGCGGTTCTGGCTCACCATCGCCATGGTGGTGCTGTCCCAGGCTGCGCGCGTGGCGGGCCCGGCCCTGATTGCGTTCGGCATCGACCACGCACTCCCCGCCCTCCAGGCCGGCGACAACCGCCCGCTGGTGTTCACCGGGGTCGCCTACCTGCTGGCCGCCATCGCGACGGCGGGACTCACCGCCCTGTACGTGACCTCCACTGCGCGGCTCAGCCAGGCCATGTTGCTGGATCTTCGGGTCCGGGTGTTCCGGCACACACAACGGCTCAGCCTTGAGTTCCACGAGAAGTACACGTCCGGCCGGATCATCGCGCGGCAGACCTCGGACCTTGAGGCGCTGCGGGAACTCCTGGACTCGGGGGTCAGCTCACTGGCTTCCGGAATGCTGTTCATGGCCTTCACGGCCGCCACCATCTTTGCCTTGGACTGGCGGAGCGGCCTGCTGGTGCTGGCCGCCGGCGTGCCCATGTTCTTCCTGTCCCGCTGGTACCAGAAGCACTCGCAGATCGCCTTCCGCGAATCCCGGGTTGTCTCTGCGAGGCTGATCGTGCATTTCGTGGAGACCATGACCGGCATCCGCGCCGTGAAGGCCTTCCGCAAGGAGAAGGAGAACTCAGAGCGCTACGGGCAACTGGCAGAGGACTACCGGCTGGTCACCGTCCGCTCCATCAACCTCAACGGCATCTTCCAGCCGGGCCTGGTGCTGATCGGCAACGTCTGCGTGGCCGTCGTCCTGCTCTTCGGAGGTTTCCGCGTGCTGGACGGCAGCCTTGCAGTGGGCGTGCTCCTGGCCCTCATCCTCTCCACCAAACGGTTCTTCCAGCCGGTGGACCAGATGGCCATGTTCTACAACTCGTTCCAGAGCGCACAGGCAGCCCTGGAGAAGGTCTCCGGGCTCCTCGAAGAGGTGCCCACGGTCCGGCCGCCAAAGAACCCCGTTCCACTGCCCAGCGCCACGGGGCGTATCGACTTCAACGAGGTCGAATTCCGCTACGGCGACGGTCCCGTGGTAGTCCCCACCCTGGACTTGCACATCCCCGCCGGACAGACCGTGGCTCTGGTGGGCCAGACAGGTGCAGGGAAATCAACCCTGGCCAAACTCATCGCCCGGTTCTATGACGTTACCTCCGGCACGCTCACCCTGGACGGTGTTGATCTCCGGGACCTGGCCACATCCGACCTCCGCCGGAACATCGTCATGGTCACCCAGGAAGCCTTCCTATTCAGCGGCTCGGTGGCGGACAATATCGCGCTGGGCCGGCCGGAGGCGTCACGAGCCGAAATCGAAGAAGCTGCCAAAGCTGTCGGAGCACACGCGTTCATCACTGATCTCCCCGAGGGCTACGATACCGACGTCAACAAGCGCGGCGGCAGGGTTTCCTCCGGCCAGCGCCAGCTGATCAGCTTTGCCAGGGCGTTCCTGGCGCGGCCGGCCGTCCTGATCCTGGATGAGGCCACCTCGTCCCTGGACATCCCCTCCGAGCGCCTGGTGCAGGCCGGGCAGGCCAGGCTGCTGGCTGGGACGGAAGCGGCGCGGAGGACGGCGCTGATCATCGCGCACCGGCTCTCCACGGTGGAGACGGCGGACCGCGTCCTGGTGGTCCACGACGGGCGGATCGTGGAGGACGGCACGCCGGAAGAACTGATTGGCGGCGGTGGCCGGTTCGCTGACCTGCATGGGGCGTGGAAGGATTCGCTGGTCTGAGCTTCGCCGGGGCCTGTATTCACGATTTCGCATCGGGACCCGGGATCGGCTATCCTTGTAAAGTTGCTTTTGCAGCGGATCGGGATGTGGCGCAGCTTGGTAGCGCGCGTCGTTCGGGACGACGAGGTCGCAGGTTCAAATCCTGTCATCCCGACCATAACGGAAAGAGGGTCTCCTTGCGGAGGCCCTCTTTTTGCATCTCGATGTGGTCACGGCGATCCGTCCCAGGGTCCAAAAGGAATAGCCCCGGAGCGGTTGCTCCGGGGCTATTCCTTCGCCTCCTGTTATGAGGAAGCTATTACATCGGGTCCGGCCAGTTCCCCGTGTACGTGGTGTACGTGGTGTCCGTTGTGGACGTGGCCTTCTTGCCCTTAACCGGCTTGGACATCGGGTCCGGCCAGTTGCCGGTTGCGACCGATGAACCAGTTGAGTCCGCGAGGGAACCGGCAGAAAGGACGGCCGGAGCAGCCGCAGAAAATGCCAGCGCGCCTGCTAGGGCGGCCGCAGTTGCGATCTTCTTCAACATATTTAGGTTCCTCAATACGAGTCGGATTCGTTACAAAGCCAGCACTGTCCTTGTTGACACACATTGTAAAATATTTTCCACAGGGGCTGTCAAGCGTTTGGCGCAAGACAGCCCAAGAAGGGAGGGTCCAATGGGAAACGGATTCGGAGAGAAGCTCCGCGCGGAACGTCTCGAACGCGGGATGACGCAGGCTGAACTCGGAAAAGACCTGTACTCTCCCAGCTACATCTCCTTGCTTGAAACAGGACGCAGGGAACCGACGGCAGAGGTCATCGAGGAGCTCGCCCGCCGTCTGGAGCTCGCGCCTAAAGCGTTGGAGGCCTGGAGCCAGCCAATATCCATTGGCGACGCGGAGTATGTGCTGGCGGGCCTCTACGCCCGGCAGGCCTGGGATCTCAGGGACTACCCCTTGGCAGCCAGCCATGCGGCATCAGCAGCACAGATTGCGTTGGATGCCAAGAACACCAGCGCCTGGTGGAACATGACCTACATGCAGGCGGAGTGCCTCCTGAAGCACGGGGACTTGAAAGAGTGCCAACAGATAATCGAACGCCTGATCGAACACCCGATGGCCAGGGAGTCCGTGGGACTGGGAGTTCGGGCCAGGCAAATGCTGGCGACCGTGTACCAACGCCAAGGCCAGCTCTCTGCTGCTGTGGACCATGCGATGGAAGCCATGAAGCTCTCAGAGCAACTGCCGAAGAGTTCGACAATTATCACCGGTGCCCTCCGGGTCCTCATCGGCGCTCTGGCGGAAAGCGGGAGGCTTGACCAAGCTTGGTCTTACTGTCAGACCCTCGTGGCCCAAGTCGACGAACACTCCATGTCCCAGCTGGCCGGCGAGGTCGCCTGGGTTGTCGGCAACGTGGCGTTCATGCGGCACGACTACACCGAAGGCGTCAAGCACCACGAGAGGGCAGCGCGGCTGCTCTCCCCCGCGAACGACATCGAGTTGTGGGCACGTTTCAACAAGGCATCCGCCGCCGTCAGGCTTTCGTCAGGCATCGTTGAGCCCGAGACGCTGTCCGCGATCGAGCGCGCCGAACTGGCGTTCTCCATCGTCAGCGGAACCAAGAGCGACGAGCTCGAAGTTGCGTTCATCCGCGCACGATGGCTGTACTTGACCGGGGACATTGTCGCCGCCGTCCAAAAGCTCCGTGAAATCCACGCTGAACGTGCAGAGCTCGCCAAGCACACTGCAGGAGAAGTGTCCCTCCTCCTGGGCAAGTCACTCAAAGCCTCTGGAGAACTCGACGAAGCGCTGGTTCACCTTGAGGAAGCCCAGAAGTCCTTCGCTACTGCCGGCGCCCAGGACAGAGTCCAGCAGGCACTGGACGCGATCCTGGAAATCAGGCTGGCGCAGAAGCGCGCCGCTGCGGCAGCCAAGGCCAGCTGACCCAAAAGCCAGGCAAGCCCGCGGATGGCGGGCTTACCTGGCTTTGGTCAGATCCTAGGAGAAGGTCTTTCCCGTGATCTTCTCGTACGCCTCGACGTAGCGGCTGCGGGTACGCTCCACCACGTCTGTGGGAAGGGCCGGCGGCGGGGTGTCGGAGGACCTGTCCCAGCCGGATTCGGCCGAGGTCAGCCAGTCACGCACGTACTGCTTGTCGTAGGACGGCTGGGCCTGGCCCGGTTTGTAAGTGGCGGCATCCCAGAAGCGCGAGGAATCCGGGGTCAGCACTTCGTCGCCCAGGGTGATGGAACCGGAGACGGCGTCGTACCCGAATTCCACCTTGGTGTCGGCCAGGATGATGCCGCGCTTCCGGGCGATCCTTTCCGCGGTCGTATAGATCTTCAGCGTCAGCTCGCTCAGCCGGCCAGCGATGTCGTCCCCCACCAGCGCCACCACGGCGTCATACGTAATGTTCTCATCGTGCTCGCCAATGAGCGCCTTGGCCGACGGGGTAAAGATGGCGTGCTCCAGCCGTGAGCCGTCCACCAGCCCCTCGGGCAACGGAATGTCGCAGACCGTCCCGGAGGCCTTGTACTCCAGCAGCCCGGAACCGGTGAGGTAGCCGCGGGCAATACACTCCACCGGGAACATGTCCAGCTTCTTGCAGATCATGGCCCGGCCCTCAACCTCAGCCGGAACGCCGTCCTCCACGGTGGAGCCGAGCACATGGTGCTCAACGCCCAGCTGGTTAAACCACCAGAGGCTCAGCTGGGTGAGGATGCGCCCCTTGTCCGGGATTTCGCTGGACAGCACGTGGTCGTAGGCGCTGATGCGGTCGCTTGCCACCACCAGCACGCAGTCCTGGCCAAGTCGCTGCAGGATGGACGCATCCGCCGGCTCGTAGAGGTCGCGGACTTTGCCCGAATAAATGTGCTTCCAGCCGGGCAGGTCCAGGGTGTCGGTGGCGTAGCCGCGGTTTTCCGTAGATTCAGTCATGTCAGGCCTTTGCTTTCACGATGGGCATCGAGCCGGTGGCACCGTACGGTACCTTTATTTCGCCGCGGGCGGCCTTGCGGGCGATGTCGCTGCGGAACTGCGAGCCTTCCAGCTGAACCAGCTCCACGCCGTCGTAGGCTCTTTCGCGCGCCTCCACCAGGTCGCTGCCCAGGGCGACGACGGCCAGGACGCGGCCGCCGGCGGAAACCACCTTGCCTTCGTGGTCCAGGGCGGTCCCGGCGTGGATGACGTGCACGCCGTCCAGGGCTTCCACCTTCTTCAGCCCGCGGATGCGGTCACCCGTGCGGGGCTTGTCCGGGTAGTTCTCCGAGGCGATGACGACGGCGACAGCGGCTTCCTTGGCCCACCGCAGCTCTTCCGCCTTGTCCAGTTCGCCCTTGGCGGCTGACATCAGCAGGGCGCCGAGGGGGGTTTTGAGGCGGGCGAGGACAGCCTGCGTTTCGGGATCGCCAAAGCGTACGTTGAATTCGATGACCCGGGTCCCGCGGGATGTAAGTGCCAGGCCGACGAACAGGACGCCGACGAAGGGGGTTCCGCGGCGTGCCATCTCATTCACAGTGGGCTGGGCGACCCTTTCGAGGACTTCCTGCACCAGGCCCTCCGGCGCCCACTCCAGCGGGGTGTACGCACCCATGCCGCCGGTGTTGGGCCCTTCATCGTTGTCGAAGATGCGCTTGAAGTCCTGTGCGGGCGAAAGCGCCACGGTGTTCTGGCCGTCGCAGAGGACAAACAGGGAAACTTCGGGGCCGTCCAGGAACTCCTCGATGACCACGGAGCCGCCTGCGTCGAAGCAGGACTGGGCGTGGGCCAGGGCCTCGTCACGGTTCCTGGTGACCACTACGCCCTTGCCGGCGGCCAGGCCGTCATCCTTCACCACGTACGGGGCGCCGAAAGTGTCCAGGGCGGACGCCGCTTCGTCGGCGTTGGTGGCCACCAGTGCCATGGCAGTGGGAACGCCGGCCTCAGCCATGACCTCCTTGGCGAACGCTTTGGACGCCTCCAGCTGGGCTGCAGCCTTGCTGGGTCCGAAGACGGGGATACCGGCCTCACGTACGGCGTCGGAGACACCCGCGGCCAGCGGAGCCTCCGGGCCCACCACCACCAGGTCCACGACGAGCCGGGTGGCCAGCTCCGCGACCGCCTGGGGATCGTTGCCGTTGATGTCGTACGTGGGGACCAGCTTGCTGATGCCGGCATTGCCGGGCGCGGCGTGGACTTCGGACACGTTGGGGTCGGCAAGCAGGGAGCGGACAATGGCGTGTTCGCGGCCTCCGGGGCCAATGACGAGTACCTTCACAGTGTCCAAGGGTACTTTGTGCACCCTTTCCGCTCCTAAGCTGTGTCCTTCCCCGGCTGCCGGGTCAATCCGGACTCCCGGCCGCTCCGAACCATCTTCATGACAACGCTTCGAAACCGGATTACGGGCCCCGCACCCATGGCCGCATTGGCAGGCGTGGTGGCGGCCGCCGTCGTACTTGCCGTTGCGGAGCTGATTGGCGCATTCTTCACCGCCAGGGCAACGCCCCTGTTTGCGTTGGGCTCCACCTTCATCGACTTCACCCCGCCAAAGCTGAAGGACTTTGCGATCGCCACCTTTGGTACCAACGACAAGGCCGCCCTGTTCGTGGGCATGGGCCTGACCATCGCGTTGCTGGCCTGCGTCCTGGGCGTGGTGGCCTACCGAAAGTGGGCGCTGGGAGTTTTGGGGGTCCTGTTCATGGGCGCCGTGATTGTGGCCTGCGTGGTGACCCGCTCCGGGGTCAGCGGCGCGGACGCCATCCCGTCCGTGCTGGGAACAGCGGCCGGCCTGCTGGTCCTCCGGCGGCTCATGGTGCTGCTCTGGGGGCTGAAGGCATGGCCCGGGGCGCCTGCCGGCCAGGCGGCCGACGACGACGCCCGGCAGCACGGCCAAGGCACCAACCGCCGTCGATTCTTTGCTGCTGCCGGGGTTACCGCGGTGGCCGCCGGTATCGCTGCCACTGGTGGGCGGCTGCTGGGTGCCGCCCGCAGCAACATCACCAAGGCTCGCGAAGCGCTCACGCTGCCGGCACCGGCCAAGGCCGCGGCCCCCATACCCGCCGGCGTCCAGTCCCCCGTACCGGGCGTCACCCCGTGGCTGACACCCAACAACGACTTCTACCGCATCGATACTGCCCTGAGCGTCCCGGAAATCAACATCAATGACTGGAAGCTGCGCGTGCATGGGCTGGTGGAGCAGGAGGTCACCCTCACTTTCCAGGACCTGCTGGATGCGCAGCTGATCGAATCCCACGTCACCCTCACCTGCGTTTCCAACCCGGTGGGCGGCAACCTCGCCGGAAATGCCAAATGGCTGGGGTTTCCCCTCCGCGAGGTCCTGGCCCGCGCCAAGCCCAAGGACGGTGCGGACATGGTGCTCTCCACGTCCATTGACGGCTTCAGCGCCTCCACTCCACTGGAGGTCCTGCAGGACGACAGGGACGCCATGCTGGCCATCGGCATGAACGGGAAACCGCTGCCGCTGGAGCACGGCTACCCGGTGCGGATGGTGGTTCCAGGGCTCTACGGGTTTGTCTCGGCCACCAAATGGGTGGTTGACCTGGAGGTCACCCGGTTCGCTGACAGCAAGGCCTACTGGACCAACCGCGGCTGGTCAGAGCGCGGCCCCATCAAGACTATGGCGCGGGTGGAGGTGCCCAAATCCTTCGCGAAAGTGCCGGCCGGGAAAGTCGCCGTGGGTGGTACCGCCTGGGCGCAGACGCGGGGCATCGCCAAGGTGGAAATCCAGGTCGACAACGGCGAATGGGCGGAGGCCACCCTTTCCGCGGAAGCCTCCACCGTCACCTGGCGCCAGTGGTCATACGAATGGGATGCCACACCCGGCCCGCACTACATCAAGGTCCGCGCCACCGACGGCACCGGGGAGGTCCAGACGGACCAGCGCGCCGACCCGGTACCTGACGGCGCCTCGGGCTGGCAGTCGGTGATGGTCACTGTGCAGTAGATGGTCACCGTACAGTAGCGGGTTGGCCCCTAGACTGGCGGTATGCCGCACAACCCGCATGCAACCTTTACCGTGGACTCCGCCGTCGAACTGGCTGTGATCGAACGCAGCGGCTTTGTGGAGTCCCGGCACATCGGTTCCGCCGTCCTCCTGTCCGCCGACGGTTCGGTGGTCACCGAGCTCGGTGACATCAACACGCCCATCTATGCCCGGTCCGCCCTGAAACCGTTCCAGGCGCTGGCGTCCATGCAGTCCGGGGTCCCGCTGCGGGGCGCCCAGGTAGCCATCGCGTGCGGAAGCCACACCGGGTCCCTGGACCACATGGACGTGGTGGCGGGCATGCTCAAGGCGGCCGGGGTCCGTGAAGACCAGCTGCAGTGCCCTGAAGCCTGGCCGCAGGACGAAACGGCCCGGAACTGGTTGGTGCGCTCCGAAAAAGGCAAGTCGCGGCTGGCGTTCAACTGTTCCGGGAAGCACGCCGCTTTCCTCTGGGCCTGCACCGAAAACGGGTGGGACACCAACAGCTACCTTGAACCGAACCATCCGCTGCAGCAGCGGGTCCGGAGCGTCATCGAGGAATACACGGATGAGAAGATCGCCCACCTGGGGATCGACGGCTGCGGAGCCCCCGTGGCTGCTGTTTCCCTCAAGGGCCTGGCCCGGGCGTACTCGCAGCTGGCCAAAGCCCCCGGCGACCAGAGCTTCAGCGCCAGGGCCGCCACCATCGCCACGTCAATGCTCGATTATCCCTGGGCCGTGCAGGGCCGCGGCGAAGCCAACACCCTGGTGATGGACGAGCTGGAGATCATCGCCAAAATCGGGGCCGAGGGAGTCCTTGCCATGGCCACGCCCCAGGGGGTTTCGGTGGCCGTCAAGATCCTGGACGGGAACATCCGGGCAACGTCGCTGGTGGCCCTGACACTGCTTGCCGCAGCAGGCGCCGTCGAGATCCCGGGTGTCGCCAGCGCCCTGGAGAAGGTGGTGGAACCCGTGCTGGGCGGCGGCCACCCGGTAGGGAAGATCCGGTTGGGCCCGGCTGTTTCCGCGCTGTTGGACTGACACCCGATTTCCCCAACCGACGCAAAAGGAAGACTGAAAGCATGGCCGTTGCCCGCCGTCGTATCGACCTCCAGGAAGGCAAAGCAGCACTGAAGGTGTGGCTGGAAGGCACGCAAGCGCCGTCGGACACTCCACTGCCCCGGACCGTCCTGGCCACTGCCGTGCGGTACTCGCTGGAGGAGCTCACGGCGCGTGCACCGGGCAACTCGGTGGAGGTGCGCGTGCCGCCGTTTGGCGTCACCCAGTGCGTGGAGGGGCCGCGGCACACGCGCGGCACGCCGCCCAACGTGATTGAGTGCGACGCCGCCACCTGGCTGGCGATGGTGACGGGGCAGTTGGACTGGGCGGACGCCGTCAGCGCCGGCAGGGTGGCCGCGTCCGGCCTGCGCGCAGACCTGTCGGCCCTGCTGCCCTTCTAGGCACAGCGTGCCTCAGCCGCGGCCGATGAAAGGCATGCCCGCGGCGGTAACCACCACGGAGCCCACGCTGGCCGTTGGTGGCATGTTGGCCATCATCAGCACCGCACGCGCCGCGTCCGCCACCGGGAACATCGGTTCCACCTTGCGGCTGCCGTCGGCCTGGAGCGCCCCGGAGCCCACCCCGATGGTGTCCATAATGTCCGTGGCCGTGTTGCCGATATCGATCTGTCCGCAGGTGATGCCGTAGCCGCGGCCGTCCAGTTCGATGCTCTTTGTCAGGCCCGTCATGGCGTGTTTGGTGACCGCGTACGCCACGGTCCGGGGCCGGGGCGAATGCGCCGAAATGGAGCCGTTGTTGATGATCCGCCCACCCTGCGGCTCCTGCGCCTTCATGGCCCGGACGGCCGCAGCGGCGCACAGCATGGACCCGGTCAGGTTCACGGCCACAGTGGCGTTCCAGTCCTCCAGGCTGATCTCGTCAACACCGGCCGCCGGACCGAACACACCGGCGTTGTTGAACAGCACATCCACGCGCCCCCACTGCCGGCGGGCTGCCTTGAAAAGCCGCTCGACGTCGTCGGGCCGGGTGACGTCGCAGGGCACCACGAGCGCCTCCGGGCTGCCGTCCGCCGTTTCCTTCAGCTGCGCCTCCCGCCGGCCGGCCAGCACCACGCGGTAGCCATCGGCCAGCATCTGCCGGGCCACCTCTCGGCCGATGCCGGACCCTGCTCCGGTGACGACGGCGACGCGTGCAGTGCGCGGGGAAGTGTTCATTCGGTCTCCTGGCTTAGGGCTGGGCCGGCACGGCCGGCCTGTTCAGCGGCCAGCCTATGACGGTCTTGGGCCGTGGCGCAGCGAAGGTCCGCACCTTGGAGGTGGAAAGGCGCATCCGGACCAGGGATTCGGCGATGGTCACCGCGGACGCCACGCCGTCCACAACGGGCACGCCTGCCCGCTGCCTGATCTGCTCGTCGAGCCCGGCCATGCCGCCGCAGCCGAGCACAATGACCTCGGCCTTGTCCTCGGTGGCTGCCAGCAGGGCCTGGTTGATGATCGCCTCCACAGCGCGATCCGGCTCCTCCTCGAGCTCCAGCACCGCCATGCCGCTGGCCCGCACTGACGCGCACCTGGCGTCCAGTCCAGCCAGCTTCAGCCGGTCCTCGATAAGGGGAACCGTGCGGTCCAGGGTGGTGACCACGGAATACTTGTGCCCCAGGAACATCGCGGTGCTCGCGGCGGCTTCGGTGATGTCGACCACCGGCACGTCCAACAACTCCTGCAGCCCCTCACGGCCATGCTCGCCGTAGCCGGCCTGGACAACGGCATCGAAAGGCTCCGGGTAGGAGGTCACCGCGTCCATGACGGCGATGGCAGCCAGGTAGCTTTCGAAGTTGCCCTCACAGGAGTCAGCGCCGAACCTGGGGGTTACGCCGATAATTTCCGTGCCGGGAGCGGCAACGCTGCGGGCGGACGCGGCGATGGAGTCAGTCATCGACTGCGTGGTGTTGACGTTTGCAACGAGTATGCGCATGGGAAAGATCCTTTGTGTGGGTCCCCTTGGGGCCGCGGCAGTTGGGTGGAGCTCAGTGGGTACTCGCGACGGCGATCGCCTCACCGTCGCGGTCTTCGAGCCTTTGGCTGCGGTCGGCGATGAAGAAGTAGAGGGTGGCAGCTATGCCCGCTGCAAAGAACCAGGCGAAGGGCGCCGCGGCAGCCAGCCCGGGAACGAAGGCGATGAGGAGGGCCAGGACGGCAGCCGGAACCATAGCGGTGATCGCCCGGGGATTGACGCCCTTCTTGTAGAAGTACCTGCCCTCCGGGGACGCTGTGTACAGCTCCGGCACGTTGACCTTGCCGCGGCGGATCAGCCAGTAGTCGGCCATGACGACGCCGAACAGCGGCCCTAGCAGCGCACCGAGTCCGCCGAGGAAATACACGATGACCAGCGGGTTGTTGTAGAGGTTCCACGGCAGGATGAGAAGCCCGATCGTGGCGGAGACCATTGCCGCCTTGCGGAAGTTCAGCCGCTTGGGGAACAGGTTGGTCAGCGCGTACACGGGGGCAACGAAGTTGGCCATGAGGTTCACTGCGATGGTCAGGATCAGCAGGGCAAGGCAGGCCAGGACCAGGAACAGCGTGTTGGGGATGGTCTGGACAATGTCCGAGGGGCTCTTGATGATGGTGCCGTTGATTTTGAACTGACCCCCGGCCATCACCACCACGATGGCACCGAAGAGCAGCATGTTGATGGGAATGCCCCAGAAGTTGCCACGCACTACAGCCTTCTTGGAGACGGCGGAGCGGGTGAAGTCGCAGAAGTTGAGGACGAAGGTGCCGTAGATGGACACCCAGAGGGCACCGCCGGCGAAAATGGTGAGCCACATTTCCGGGCCATCCAGCGCTTTGTTGGAGGACCAGGCGATGCTTCCCCCCGCCTGTACGAAGATCCAGATGGCCATTGCGGCCATGGTGGCAAGGATGACAGGGCCGGCAAATGCCTCGTACTTGCGGATCATTTCCATGCCGAAGCTGACGATCACCAGCTGGACCACCCAGAGGGTCACGAATGCCATCCAGCCCAGTGTGGAGAGGCCCAGGATCGAGTCCTTGTCCATATCCGCCAAGGCTGGGAACATGGCTACGAGCATCACGCGGAACACTACGGACGCGAGGTAGGTCTGGATGCCGAACCAGGCCACGGCCACTGCGCCGCGGAGGAGGCTGGCAATCTGGGCACCCCTGATGCCGAAGCTGATGCGGCTCATGACCGGAAAGGGAACACCGGTCTTGACGCCCATGAATCCTGAAAGCGTCAGGAGCCCAAACAGCAGCGCGGCGCCGATGCCGAGCGCCATGAGGATCTGCCACCCACCCAGCCCAAGGCGAACAGTCCAATGGCGAACGCGTAATTACCCAGGCTGTGGACGTCGTTCGCCCAGAGGGTGAAGATGCTGTAGCTGGTCCAGCTGCGGCCAGCGCGCTTGGTGGGGGCAAGGTCGGAGTTGTAGAGGGAAGGGCTGATGTTGATGCCCGAGGCGGCGCTTGCTGATTCGCAGAGGGCTTCAACGCTGCCGGAGGGATGAGCTGGAACGGCTGACGGCGTTGTCAGGTCCTGCTCGGCAGCGCCCGCCCTGGGAGGGGTTTGCATAAAGGTCTCAATTCGTTGGAGTATCCCGCGTGGTGAGGCCGACCTGCGTCGTTTCTGTTATTCCACATTGCGGAAAAGAGATATTGAATAGTGAAATAAGGGTATGACGCGCATCACTGCCGGTCAAGTGCCGCGGGGATGGCCGCTCGGTCACATTGCGTTCCTTGAGTACTGGGCCGGGCAAGCGGCACTTCGTGGCGGGAATCATGTTGACCCGGCCGCAGTAGCTTACTAATCTCGTCTAGCAATATTGTTTTCTCACAATACGAAAACATGCGCCTATCGCATTCAAAGATGAAAAGAGGCTGCCGTGGCTGCAGGAGAAGATACCTCCCATATCCTCAGCGGGTTGACTAACCAGCTGCCTGATCGTGATCCGGAAGAGACTGCCGAGTGGGTTGAGTCCCTGGATGCGTTGATCAGGGAACAGGGCACCGAGCGTGCCCAATACATCATGCGGAGCCTGCTGCAGCGCGCGGGCGCGCAGAGCGTGGGGGTACCGATGGTGACCACCACCGATTACGTGAACACGATCCCGGTGGACCAGGAAGCAGAATTCCCCGGCAACGAGGAGTTCGAGCGCCGGTACCGGGCGTACATGCGGTGGAACGCCGCGGTCATGGTGCACCGGGCGCAGCGGCCCGATATCGGGGTCGGCGGGCACATCTCCACCTACGCCGGGGCCGCGACCCTGTACGAGGTCGGCTTCAACCACTTCTTCCGCGGCAAGGACCACCCCGGCGGCGGGGACCAGGTCTTCTTCCAGGGCCACGCCTCCCCCGGCATGTACGCGAGGGCGTTCATGGAAGGACGCCTGTCCGAGGAGGACCTGGACGGGTTCCGGCAGGAAAAGTCCCGCGAGGGCCACGCCCTGTCCTCCTACCCGCACCCGCGCCTGATGCCGCACTTCTGGGAATTCCCCACCGTGTCCATGGGCATCGGCCCGATGAACGCGATCTACCAGGCCCAGAACAACCGCTACCTGCACAACCGGGGCCTGAAAGACACCTCCGACCAGCAGGTCTGGGCGTTCCTGGGCGACGGTGAAATGGACGAACCCGAATCCCGGGGCCTGCTCCAGCTCGCCGCGAACGAGAACCTGGACAACCTGAACTTCGTGATCAACTGCAACCTCCAGCGCCTGGACGGGCCGGTGCGCGGCAACGGCAAGATCATGCAGGAACTCGAAGCGTTCTTCCGCGGCGCGGGCTGGAACGTGATCAAGGTCGTCTGGGGCCGGGAATGGGATGACCTGCTCACCCGCGACACCGACGGCTCCCTGGTGAAGATCATGAACGAAACCGTCGACGGGGACTACCAGACCTACAAGGCCGAATCCGGCGGGTTCGTCCGCGAACACTTCTTCGGCAAAACCCCGCAGACCAAAGACCTCGTCGCGGACCTCACCGATGACCAGATCTGGAACCTCAAACGCGGCGGCCACGACTACCGCAAGGTCTACGCCGCCTACAAAGCCGCCACCGAATTCAAGGGCAAACCCACCGTCATCCTCGCCCACACCGTCAAGGGCTACGGCCTGGGCCCCAGGTTTGAAGGCAGGAATGCCACACACCAGATGAAGAAACTGACGGTTGAGGACCTCAAGGACTTCCGGGATTACCTGCGCATTCCGATTTCGGATGACCAACTCGACGCCGACCCGTACCGGCCTCCCTACTACCACCCGGGATTTGATGCACCCGAGATCGCCTACCTCCTTGGACGGCGGAGCGCATTGGGCGGGCCGGTTCCCGAACGCCGCGGCGGACACCAGGCGGTCGATCTTCCGGACGCGAAGTCCTATGAGGTGGCAAAGCGCGGTTCAGGCAAGCAGATGGCCGCAACCACCATGTCGTTCGTGCGCCTGCTCAAGGATTTGCTCCGCGACAAGAAGTTCGGGAACCGGATTGTGCCCATCGTGCCGGACGAGTCCCGCACCTTCGGCATGGATGCGTTCTTCCCCACCGCGAAGATCTATAGCCCGGCCGGCCAGAACTACCTGTCGGTGG
>NZ_JAGGPQ010000019.1:67202-189113 GCF_018613675.1 Arthrobacter sp. ISL-85
ACGCCGACGGCCACTCCCCCCTCCTGGCCTCCACCAACCCCGCCGTCCTCACCTACGACCCCGCCTACGGCTACGAAATCGGACACATCGTCCGCTCCGGCCTCGAACGCATGTACGGGGAAAACTCCACCGACAAAAACGTCATGTACTACCTCACCGTGTACAACGAACCCATCATCCAGCCCGCCGAACCCGAAAACCTCGACATCGAAGGCGTCATCAAAGGCATCTACCTGCTCGCCCCGGCAAAGATCGACGGTCCCCGCACCCAGATCCTCGCCTCCGGCGTCTCCGTACCCTGGGCCATCGAAGCCCAACGGATCCTGGCCGACGACTGGAACGTCTCCGCCGACGTCTGGTCCGTCACCTCCTGGAACGAACTGCGCCGCGACGGACTCGCCGCCGAAGAAGAAGCCTTCCTCAACCCCGGCCAACCCGCCCGCGTCCCCTTCGTCACCCAGCAACTCGAAGGCGCCACCGGCCCCATCGTCGCCGTCAGTGACTACATGAAAGCCGTCCCCGACCAGATCCGCCAATTCATCCCCAACGAATACGCCACCCTCGGCGCCGACGGCTTCGGCTTCTCCGACACCCGCGCAGCAGCACGCCGCTACTTCAAAAACGACACCCACTCCATCGTGGTGAAGGTGCTCCAGCTGCTCGCGGCCAGGGGTGAAGTGGAGACGGATGCGCCGTCGTACGCCATGGACCGCTACAAACTCCTGGACGTCAACGCCGGCACCACCGGCGGGGCGGGTGGGGACGCCTGACCGCAACTCCCATAGGGTGCAGCTATGGGTGATGGTAACGGGACCGGTTCAGCGGGGATGAGGACCACCGGGGTGGTGCTCGCCGCAGGAGGTGGCAGCCGCCTGGGCCTGGGCCCGAAAGCCCTGCTTCCGTTCCGTGGACGGCCGCTGGTGGAGGCCGTTGCCAACACATTGCTCGAGGGCGGCTGCCGGGAGGTGGTGGTGGTCCTCGGCGCAGGGGCGGCCCAGGTCGAAATTGCCGCCAGGCTGGACGGCTGCCGCGTCGTGACCAATGCACACTGGGAGTCAGGCATGGGCAGTTCCTTCCTGCTCGGCGACCAGGCCGCGGACACGGCGGACCACCTCATGATCGCCCTGGTGGACCAGCCCGGCCTGACCCCGGCGACGGTTCACCGGCTCTTGGCCCGGCATCGGCCGGGCCGGATCACCGCCGCCGCGTACCGCCGTCGTGATTCCAGCGACGGCGGTGGGGCGGCTCTCCGCCGCGGGCACCCCATGGTCATCGACGCTTCCCTCCGCGAGGCCGTATGTACAACGGTGACGGGCGATGCCGGAGCGCGCAGCTTCCTGGGCGCCCACCCGGAGCTGGTGGACGAAGTGGACTGCAGCGACCAGTCCACCGGCGAGGACGTGGATACGCCGGACCAGCTGGGCCTGCTCCAGTAGCACCGAAGCTGGTCAGGCGTGAGCACGCAGGAACCGCTCAAGGGCATCCTCCCAGGGGGACGCACCATGGCGAACGAGATCGATGCTGCCGGGCCACCTTCGGTCCGGCCGCTTTCCGTCCGGCCACTTTCGATCCGGCCAGCGTGGTGGTTCCCAGTCCTGGTGTTCGCTCGGATACTGGCGGCCCGAAGGTGAGGTCCAGCCTGGTGGCTCGTTCTTGGTGGCCGGTGTGGGTTTCCAGCCGGTGGTGTGGCGGAGTCTGTGGTGTTTCGGGCAGGGCTGTCCCAGGTTGCTGATCCCGGTGGTGCCACCCTTGGCCCAGGCGAGGAGGTGGTCCGCGTCGTTATCCAAGGAAATGTTGCTGCACCCGGGGAACGGACACTTCCCGTCCCGCAGCCTCAACCAGGACCGCATCGCCCCCGTCACCCGGTAACTCCTCCGGCCGATCTCCAACGGCGCCCCGTCCCGCGGATCCACCAGCACCCGGTAAAACGACCCCGCCCCCTTTGCTACCAGCTCCCTGGCCATCGACGGCGGGATAGGCCCGTACCCGTCCAGCATCGCCGGCTCATCGGTCAGGCCCAGCAAGGCGAACACCGGCACCGTCACCAACACCTGCGCCCGGATCGACGGTGGCAAACCCCTGTGGCCCAAACCGTCGCCACCGGCAGCTTCGGAAGCACTGCCCGAGACCGCGGTGTCACCGCCAGCCATGCCGCTGCCAAGGACCGCACCGGCGAAGGTGTCGGCCCGGAGCTGGGTCATGCTCCGCGATTCCTCCGCACCTTGCATGCCACGGGCGGCCGCGGTGAGCCGGTTCCACCCGGCCAACGCCTGGTCCGCCGGCAGGTACGCGGACAGCCACGCCATCCCATCCTGGTCCGGCCGGAACTCCACCCGCCGATCAGCCACCCCCTTGGCATGGCGTTTCTCGATACTCTCTACGTGGTGGCGTTCCCGCCACGTCCTGGCCTTGGCCCTGAACCGGTGCGCCGGCAACCCACCCACCGGACACCCCCGCGCCCGGTCCGGGGCGTCCGGATCCAGGAAATGGGCCTCCAACGCCGTCACCCCATCAGGATCCAGACATGCCGTCTCATCGGCCATCACCACAGCGTGCTGCCAAGAGATCACCCCGGCCTGCAAAGCCTCCAACGTCCGCGGCAACGTCGACATCAGGGCGTGCGCAGTTGCGATGAACGATGAGGCCGCCCGCGGCCCCAAGGCCAGCACACACCCGATCTCCGCCGCCACCGCCATCTCCTGCGCCCGCACCGGCACACCCGGCCCCGCAACAGCATGAGCGCTCTCCGCGTACGTCACAGCCGCCTTCGCCTTCACCGCAGCGATCCCGGCCTCAACCTCACGGGACCCGGCCAGAATCTCCAGGCACCCATCCGCCAACCCAGCCAACGGATCAGCCGCAGAAAAAGACTCCGAACCCGCCCCGTCCACCTCAGCAGCCAGCACGGCAAGGGCAGCACGGATCTCCCCGAACGCCTTCACCACCGCCGCCTTCCCCATAAACCCATCATGGCAAAGGGGTACGACAATCAAGACCGGGCATGAGGACGTCAGCTCAGGCCGGCATCCCATGCTCCAGCAACTGCTCCAGCCCTTGTTTGAAACCGGACCTGCCACCGTGGGCGGGATGCCGGATTTTCGGTACGTCCAGGCCGCTGCGCTGCAGGCTGTGCTGGGCCACGTTGCCCACCGCCACCAGCGAATCGATGCCAAAGAGAGCCGCAAGATCCTGCCAGAAGGGCGTGCCCAGTTTGGTCTCGGAGGGCTTGGGCGTGCGGTTGGAGAAGGGTTTGCCCGGCTGGTGCGGGTGCCAGGGAAAAGCACTCCACAGCAGGGGCAGAATACCCACCTCTTCCATGACCTGCCACAGCACCGTCGCCGTAGGTTCCGCAGCCACCCCCGCAGCTTCGGGCGGCAGCACATAGCCCTTGCCGGGTCCAAAAAGTCCAAAGCCATTGGCGGGTCCATCGAAGATGGTCCGGTTGGTGAAGGGCACGCCGGTGATCCGCATACCCCGGAAACCAGGTGCCTCCCCCACCAGCAGTACCTTGGGCCGGCGGTCCAGCATCTCCTGCAGGTAAATCTCCAGGTTTCGCCGGCGGAGAGCATTCTCCGGAACTGCGTGGTTGAAGAAGTTGGTGCAGGCAGGCCCCAGTTCCACGGCCGCAAGCCGTTCCACAAAGGCGCTGACAGAACCCGTCATCGGCACGCTCCCGGGGCGATCGGCTACCAGCGAGGGTGGATGGCCTCACGGAAGTAGTGGTCGTAGATCCAGCGGACGCCATCGTCGAACTCCTTGCCGACGCTGACCGTGGCTGCGCCGGCGTTGGCCCGGGCCTGATCCACATTGCGGGCGCCGGGGATGACGGTGGTGACTCCGTCCTGCGCCGCGATCCAGGCGATGGCCGCCTGCGCGGTGGCGCCCTCCGGCACCAGCTGCTCGAACTCCTTCACTGCCTTGAGTCCCTGCTCAAAGTCGACGCCGGAGAAGGTCTCCCCCACATCGAAGGCCTCGCCCTTGCGGTTGTAGTTCCGGTGGTCATTCTCAGCAAACGTGGTGTCCTTGGAGTACTTCCCTGACAGCAGCCCGGACGCAAGCGGCACGCGTGCAATGATCCCCACCCCTGCAGCCTTGGCGGCGGGCAGGACTTCATCCAGGGGCTTGAGCCGGAAAGCGTTCAGGATGATCTGGACCGAAGCCGTACCCTCGTGGCGGATGGCCTCGAGCGCCTCGTCCGTCCGCTCCACGGAGACGCCGTAGTTGCGGATGGCGCCTTCGGCCACGAGGGTGTCCAGCGCGTCGTACACCTCGTTGGTGCTGTACACCGGGGTGGGCGGGCAGTGCAGCTGCACCAGGTCCAGGGTGTCCGTGCCAAGGTTCGTCCGTGATCGGTCCACCCACTGGCGGAAGTTGGCCAGCGTGTAGTTCTCCGGCCGCTGTTCCATCCGCCGGCCCATCTTGGTGGCAACCGTGATGCCGAGGCCCGGGTTGTCCGCCAGGAACTTCCCGATGGCCTGCTCGCTCTTCCCGTCGCCGTACACGTCGGCGGTGTCGAAGAGGGTGACGCCGGCCTCCACCGATGCTGCGAGGATGGCCTGCGCCTGGGCCGGGTCCACGTTGCCCCAATCCGCGCCGAGCTGCCAGGTACCGAGTCCCACGACGGAGACGGTCCGTCCGGTCTTGCCTAAAATCCGCTGTTCCATCCCCCGACTATATGCAACGATGCAAGCCGGGGTCAGATCCGCCCCGCGTGGGATTCCCGGCGGGCCCTTTGTGACCCCGGCTGGCCCTATGCGGGAACGTGCTCAAGCCCAGGCACCAATCCCGCTCCTTTAAGGCCCAGGTAGATCCGGTCACGGGCAATGGGCAGGGACGCGAACCGCACCCCCGTGGCGTTCCGGATGGCGTTGGCTAACGCTGGCGCTACCGGGTTGAAGGGGCTTTCGCTCATTGATTTGGCCCCCAGCGGCCCCAGCTTGTCGTTTGTATCCGCGAAATACACCTCGCTGCGCGGCACGTCCGCGAAAGTAGGAATGTGGTACTGCCGCAGGATGTCCGTGGTGACCCTGCCGGCGTCGTCCACCACCACTTCCTCGTACAGCGTGGCGCCCAGGGCCTGGGCAATCCCGCCCTCAATCTGTCCGCGGCACTGGCGCGGGTTGACCACCACGCCCGCGTCGGCGGCCTGCACGCTTTGCAGGATCTTCAGTTCGCCGGTGCCGCGGTTCACCGCCACCCGGAAGCCATGCACATTGAAGGCAACGGAGCGCGGGGTGCCACCCCAGCGCCCTTCAGCAGCAAGTTCGACGCCGGCATCCGCAGCGGCCTGCGCCAGGTCAGCAAGTGCCACGGGACTTCCGTCAACCACCACAGCGTCGCCGTCCAGGACACAAGCGGACGCCTGCGTCTGCCTGATCCCGGCCGCGAAGGCCCTGATCCGGACGGCGAGCTCCTCCGCCGCGGCGAGGGTGGCCTTGCCGGCCACCACCGTGCCCGCGGAACCGAAGGCGCCGGTATCGTGCTCCACGAGGTCCGTGTCCGACTGCCGTACCGCCACCCTGGAAGCCTCCGTAGACAAGGCGGTGGCCGCCAGCTGGGCGTGGACCGTGGTGGTGCCGTTGCCGAACTCGGCGGTCCCGACGTCGGCCTGGTACGTTCCGTCCGGCAGGAGCCGGAGCCGGGAATGGGCAAAGTGTCCGCGCGGCGGCACGGTGTCGATCATGGACAGGGCAGCGCCCTCACCCACCATCCAGTCAGGGCCAAGATCATCCAGGCCGGCTTCCCGGTAACGGGCCTTGCCCCGGTCCAAGGCATCCCGGACCAGGTCCAGGCACTGGTCCAGGCCGTAGCTGCCATAGTGGACGTCCTCCTCCGGGTCCGGCTGCGTGGAGAGCATGTGGTCCCCCTCGCGGACCATGTTCCTGCGGCGGAACTCCAGCGGGTCCATCCCGATCCCGGCCGCCAGCTCGTCCATGGCGGACTCGATGGCGAAGATCATTTGGCTGAGTCCATAGCCGCGGAATGCCCCTGCCGGCACCGTGTTGGTGTAGACCGAATGCGCGTCCACCTTCTTGTTGGCGCAGTTGTACACCGCCAGGGATTCGCCGCAGCCGTGGAACATGACGCCGGGGCCATGGTTGCCGTAGGCGCCGGTGTTGGTCACCACGTCCAGCTGAAGCGCGGTCAGCAGTCCTTCCTTGCTGGCCCCTGCCTTCAGCTTGATGGTGAAGGGGTGCCGGGTAGTGGTGGCGGTGAACTGCTCGGTGCGGGTCAGTTCCAGCTGGACCGGCCGTTCTAGTTTCAGGGCCGCGAGCGCCACGAGGTCCTCGGTCAGGACTTCCTGCTTTCCGCCAAAGCCGCCGCCCACGCGCCCCGCCACCACATGCACTTTGTCTTCCGGCAAACCGAATACCCGGCACAGGGTCCGGCGGACCAGGAACGGGACCTGGCTGGAGGTGCGGACCTGCAACCGCCCTTCGGCGTCCACGGAAGCGATGGCCGCGTGCGTTTCCAGCGCCACGTGCTGGACCCGCTGGGTTTCGTAGGTCTGTTCGTGGATGAAGTCGGCGGCGGCGAAGCCGTCGGCCACGCTTCCCAGCTCGGAGTGCAGCTCCGCCACCACATTCCGCTCCGGCCCTGAGATGCGCGCCGCGAAGGCGTCCTTGTCCCCATGCACCAGCGGTGCGCCGGGAAGCAGGGCCTCCTGCGGCGAGAAGACCGCCGGAAGCTCCGCATATTCCGCCTGAAGCGCACGGACGCCCGCCTCCGCGGCGGCCACCGATTCCGCCACGACGGCGGCCACCCGCTGCCCGATGAACCGCGCCACGTCATCCAGTACGCGGGTATCGTCGGGGTCGTCGGTGAAGAGCTCATGCTGGGCCGTGGAGAACAGCTGCTCCGGCGCATCCTCATGGGTGAAGACCGCCACCACGCCCGGGACCTTGAGGGCAGCGGCCTTGTCGATGGACACCACCCGGGCGTGCGCATGCGGCGAGCGCAGGATCTTCAGGTGCAGCAGTGCCTGCTGCTGGTCCCGCGGCACGTCCAGGGTGTAGCGGGCCGCGCCGGTGACCACGGCACGGCTGGCCGGCGCCGGAACGTCGTCGCCCAGCCGGGCCGGTTCCGGATCCGGCTGCCCCTCCCCCGCAATGCCGGAACCCTGTCCGGCAGGGTCCGGGTGGCCGGCGGCCCCGCAGACTGCATCTGCGATGGCGCGGTAGCCGGTGCAGCGGCACAGGTTGCCTTTGAGGTTCCGGGGCAGGTTTTCCCTTTGTTCGTCGTCGAACGTGGCGGCCGTCATCACCATGCCGGCCGTGCAGAAGCCGCACTGGAAGCCCTGGCGTTCCATGAACTGCTGCTGCACCGGATGCAGCTGCCCGTCCCTGCTGCCGGCGGCAGCGGCGAGCCCCTCGATGGTGGTCACGGCGTGTCCCTCGGCCCGGATGGCCGGGTAGATGCAGCTGTGGACCGGTGTTCCGTCCACGTGCACGGTGCAGGCACCGCAGTCCCCGCCGTCGCAGCCCTTCTTCACGCCGGTGTTGCCCTGCTCGCGCAGGAACTTGCGCAGGCACTGCCCGGGGCGCGGCCCGGTGGCCGCCGCGGTTCCGTTGATCTCGATGGCCATGCTCAGGCCCCTTTCGAAAATGTCGTGGCCCCCGGTGCCGGCGCAGCGCCAGCGCGGGGCGGCCAGAAGTCGCCGGAGACAGGGAAGCCGTGCGCACCGGCGGGAGCGGCCAGTTCTGTGCGGATTTCCTCGGCCAGCCGGTAGGTCATGTCCCGGCGCCAGGCGGGCAAGCCGTGGATGTCGTCGTGGTAGAGCTCCGCGGGGATGGCATCGTCCAGCGCAGCGGCCAGCCGGTCTGTATCCGGCACCCCCTCGAAGCGCAGCTGGACCGGCCGCCTGGTGGCGGCGGTGACAGTCAGCGTTACGGAGGCGTCGCCGTCGAGCCTTCCAATGAGCAGCACCCCTGACCGGCCCAGGTTGCTGAGGGACAGCCGGCGGAACGCCACGCGGGCGGTAAGGGCCGACGCCGGCAGGCGGACGCTGCGGAGCAGCTCGCCGGGTGCCAGGCAGTTCTTCGCGTCCCCGGTGACGAACTCCGCCACGGGGATGGTGCGGCTCGCACCGCCCGGCGCGAGGACGGTGGCCACCCCGTCCAGCCCGGCGCACAGCGAGATGATGGGCCCTGCGGGCAGCGACGTGCAAAGGTTGCCGCCAACGGTGGACATGTTCCACACCTTGAAGGAGGCAACGAACGAGTCGCAGCATGCCCGGACCAGGTCCAGGCCGGGCATGCTGCGGCCTGCTGCGGCCGGGGACACGGGAAGGCCGTACAGCTGCGCGATGGTGCAGGTGGCGGCAAGTTCAATGCCGTCGTCGGTGACGGTGATGGGCGTCCAGCCGGCGTCGCCGAGGTCCAGCAGGCGCTTGAGCGGCTGTGGCCCGAACGCGTAACTGCCGTAGGAGAAGAGGACCGTGCCGCCAGCGAGCCAAGCGTCGCCGTCGCGCCATTGTGCGGGGTCGGTAGTGGGGACCACCGCCTCGATGGTGTTCATGTCCATGCAATCTCCTGCTTACTAAGGTCTGCGGGCGCCGATGCCGGCGCGGGGTGGTGGTGGATGCTGCCCGAGGTTTCACGGAGCGGCATGCAACTGGCGGTGCGGTTGCGGGCGGCGATCAGCTCCGCGGTGACGGATACCGCTACTTCGGCGGGGGTGACGGCACCCAGGTCCAGGCCGATGGGTGAGTGCAGCTGGGCGATGCGCTCCGGTGGAACGCCCGCACTGAGCAGCTCATCCACGCGCTGGAGGTGGCTGCGCCGGGAGCCCATGGCGCCAATGTAGGCGAGGTCCAGTGCCAGTGCGGTTTCCAGCAGGGGGATATCAAACTTGGGGTCGTGGGTTAGCACGGCGGCCACGGTGCGGCTGTCCGTCCGGCCCGCGGCCGCTTCCGCTGCCAGGTAGCGGTGCGGCCAGTCGATGACCACCTGGTCGGCGGCCGCGAACCGCGGCTGTGATGCAAAGGCCGGGCGGGCATCCACCAGGGTCACGTGGTAGCCGAGCAGCTTTGCGGCCGGGACCAGTGCCGCGCCGAAGTCGTTGGCGCCGAACACCAGCATGCGCGGTGCGGCCAGCCGGGATTCCACCAGGACGGCGGGCTTTCCAAAAGGTTGCGGATCGCCGGACTTGTCCGGAACGCATTCGCCCGGTTCTGGGAGCCGGACCAGCCCGGCACCGCCGCCGCGCACCAGGGATTCCATCTGCAGTGCCGGTTCCCCGCCCAGCAGGGCGGCAAGATCGGGAGCGTCAGCCACGCGGAAGGCAGCCGGATCGGAAAGGACGACGGCGGTACCTCCTGGACCGGCCAGCAGCCTTACCAGCGCGACGGGTTGGTCCGGGCCAAGGCCGGCGAGCTTCAGCAGGGCGGCCCGGAGCGGGTGCGGGGTTTTACCCGGCACGGTGGCGGGCACCGGCTGGATATGGATTGCCAGCTCACCGCCGCAGGTGAGCCCGGCGGCGAAGGCGTCCGCGGAACTGAAGCCAAAGGTCTCCTGGCGCGGGACGCCGTCGTCAATTGCCTCCTGGGCGAGCGCCACGACGGCGCCCTCCACGCAGCCGCCGGAGAGGCTGCCCAGGACGTCCCCCGATGCGGTGACCAGCATGGACGTTCCCGCGGGCCGCGGCACGGAGCCGGAGGCCGCCACGATGGTGGCCACGGCAAACTGCTGGGCTGCGAGCTGTGGCACCCATGGGCCCAGCGAAGGGATGAGGTCAAGCATGGCGGCACTCCTTCTTCCGCAGCGGTGGTGTCCATTGTCGGTCCTGCCTGTCCGTACTGCCAGGGCCGGGCCAAGGGATGGCCCGGCCCCCGCAGTCGATGGGCAGGATCAGCCGCCCAGCAGGGCATTGATGGGTCCGCGGGCGAAGTACACCAGGAACCCGGCGCTCACCACCCACATGAGCGGATGGATCTTCTTCGCCTTGCCGGACGCCGCCCCAATCACGGCCCAGCTCACGAAGCCCACGCCGATGCCGTTGGCGATCGAGTAGCTCAGGGGCATGGTGACGATGGTGAGGAACGCCGGCAAGGCCACGGTGAACTTGGTGAACTTGATCTCGCGGATCTGCGCCATCATCATGGCGCCCACCACCACCAGTGCGGCGGCGGCCACCTCCAGCGGCACCACGCTGGTGAGCGGGGTGAGGAACATCGAGCCGAGGAACAGCACGCCGGTGACCACGGAAGCCAGGCCAGTGCGGGCGCCTTCGCCAATACCGGCCGCAGAGTCGATGTACACGGTGTTGGAGGACCCTGAGGTAGCACCGCCTGCCACGGCGCCAAAGCCTTCCACGATGAAGGCCGCCTTCAGTCGCGGGAACGTGCCGTCCTTGTGGGCGACGCCGGCGCTCTTGGCCAGGCCGGTCATGGTGCCCATGGCATCGAAGAAGTTGGTGAACACCAGCGTGAACACCAGCATGGTGGCGGCGAGTCCGCCGATTCTGGCGAATGAGCCGAACAAGTCGAAGTGGCCCACCAGGCCCAGGTCCGGCGCGGAAACCAGCTGGCCGGAGAGGACGGGGGTGTTGAGGTGCCAGCCGCCGGGGTTAGTGGCGCTGGCGGGGCCCAGTTTCATGACGGCTTCCACAACGGCGGCCAGCACGGTACTGCCGACGATGCCGATGAGCAGGCCGCCCTGGACCTTGCGCGCCACCAGGATGCCCATGCCAAGGAGTCCGACGACGAACACGAGCGTGGGCACGGACGTGATGGAACCGCCGTCGCCGAGTTGGACGGGCGGGCCGCCGGCCGTGGGCCGGACGAAGCCAGAGTCAACGAAGCCGATGAAGGCGATGAACAGGCCGATGCCCACGGTGATGGCGGCCTTGAGCTCCTTGGGCACTGCCCGGAAGATGGCAGTCCGGGCGCCGGTGACACCAAAGAGGACAATCAGGATGCCGTTGATCACCACCAGGCCCATGGCCTCGGGCCAGGTGACTTCGTGGATCACCGAGACGGCCAGGAAGGAATTGATGCCCAGCCCGGCGGCAAGGCCGAACGGCAGGTTGGCGATGAGGCCGAAGAGGATGGTCATGACTCCGGCGGTAAGGCCGGTGACGGCGCCCACCTGGGCCGCTGAGAGCCAGCCCCCGGCGACGTCGGCAGGCGCGTTGTCCGCGCTGAAGCCGCCCAGGATGAGGGGGTTGAGGATGACGATGTACGCCATGGTGAAGAAGGTGACCAGGCCGCCGCGGAATTCGCGGGCCAGGGTGGAGCCGCGCCGGGTGATCTGGAAGAAGCGGTCCAGGAAGGAATCCGGTGCCGGCGGGCGGGGTGTCCCTTTTGCCTGCGCCGGGATGCGCGGCGCCCGCCGGGACGTGCTGGTGGTTGGAGCCGAATGCTCCTCGTGGGAATGGTCCAGGATGGTCATTGCAGCCGCCGGGCCTAGTAGTCGATCCTGGATTCGAGCGTGTTCCAGGTGTTGAACGGCTCCAACGGGGCCGGGGCCAGGGGATCGCCCAGCTCCAGCTTGGAAACCGGCATCAGGGAATCCCTGTCCTGGTTTTCGAAGTACTCGTAGAAGACCGCGTCATCGAAGCCGACGGAGGCGGCGTCGTGGCGATCAGCCGCGTATACCACCCGGGCAACCCGGGCCCAGAGCGCGGAGGCCAGGCACATGGGGCATGGCTCGCAGCTGGTGTAGAGGATTGCGCCGCTGAGGTCGAAAGTCCCCAGCTCACGGCAGGCGGTGCGGATGGCGGTGACTTCGGCGTGGGCGGTGGGGTCGTTGTCCGCTGTGACGCGGTTGACGCCGTCGAACGCCTTGCCGTCCGCCGTGACGATCATGGCGCCGAACGGGCCTCCGCTGTTGAGGACGTTGGCCGTTGCCAGCCGGATGGAGCGGGCCAAAAACTGTTCGGCCGTGACGGTGGTACTCATGATGCGACTTCCTTTTGCCGGGAAGCCTGATGCCGCGCAATACCAGTGGAACCAGGTGCGAACGGTTACCAGGCTTCAGCATGTGCTGTGAAGGTTAAGTTGCGCCTGGTAGATAGCTTCCCGGATTCGGGTGCCCGCCTTTGGCAGAATCGAGATTAGCACCGGTTTGTGGGCCACGCCATACTTTTCCGGAAATTTTATTTCGCTATGTGAAATCGATGTTTCGAGTTCTTCACTGCCACCTCATGGCTGCCAGTTACATTCCGCTGGCGTTGACGCAGGTGGCGCCGTTTCCCTAGTCTGATCCCACCCGTGCTGCCTCCATTTCACCCAGGCAGCCGGCCCCTGGATCAGCAGACAGGGCTTCACTGAGCTGGAACCACCGCCACTGCGCTCAGAAACGGACAACCCGTGAACCATTCCCCTGCACCCACTGACCGGCTCTGGATCCGCAACCCGCTGGCGGCGTTCACCGCCAATTCCCTCGACGCCTCCGGCGGCCTGGTGGTCAGTGACGGGGCCATCACCGAGGTCCTGTCCGCGGGCCAGTATCCATCCGCACCCTGTACCGCGACCTTCGACGCCGGCGGCCACGTGCTGCTCCCCGGGCTGATCAACACGCACCACCACTTCTACCAAACGCTCACCCGCGCCTGGGGTCCGGTGGCCAACGCCCCGCTCTTTCCGTGGCTGCAGAACCTGTATCCGGTCTGGGCGCGGCTCACCCCCAAAGACCTGGAACTGGCCGCCACGGTAGCCCTCGCCGAGCTGCTGCTCTCAGGCTGCACCACCGCCGCGGACCATCATTACCTCTTTCCCGCGGGCCTTGAGGATGCCATCGACATTGAGGTGGAAGCAGTGCGCCGCCTGGGCGTGCGCGCCACGCTGACCCGCGGCTCCATGACGCTGGGAACGGATGACGGCGGCCTGCCGCCGCAGTCGACCGTGCAGGATCCGGAGGTGGTGCTGGCGGACAGCGAGCGCCTGGTGGGCCAGTACCACGAGCGCGGGGATGACGCGGTGATCCAAATCGCCCTGGCGCCGTGTTCCCCGTTCTCGGTGACCAAGGAGATCATGGCCGAAAGCGCCGCCCTTGCCGAACGGTTGGACGTGCGGCTGCATACCCACCTGGCAGAGACTCTTGACGAGGAGGACTTCTGCCGGGAGATGTTCGGGTTGCGGACGGTGGACTACCTGGACAGCGTGGGCTGGCTGACGGACCGCACGTGGCTGGGGCACGGCATCCACTTCAGTGACGCGGAGATCACCCGCCTCGGTTCGGCCGGAACCGCCGTCGCCCACTGCCCCACGTCCAACATGCGCCTTGCCTCGGGCACCGCACGGGTCCTGGAACTGGAGGACGCCGGGGTTCCGGTGGGGCTGGGTGTGGACGGCTCGGCGTCGAACGATGCCTCCAACATGATCCTGGAAGCGCGACAGGCACTGTATCTCCAGCGGCTGCGCTACGGGGCCCACGTGCCGGTGGAGCGGGCGCTGGGCTGGGCAACCCGCGGATCTGCCGCCGTACTGGGACGGTCCGGCCTCGGCCAGCTGGCCCCCGGAATGCAGGCCGACCTGGCGCTGTTCAAACTGGACGGTCTGCGGTTTTCCGGCAGCCACGACCCCATCGCGGCACTGCTCCTGTGCGCCGCCGACAGGGCAGACAGGGTCATGGTCGGCGGGAAGTGGCGCGTAGTGGATGGACAGATCCCGGGCCTGGACATCGCCGGACTCATCGCCGAGCATTCGGCAGCAGCAAAAAGGCTGGTCAACGGGGGCCGGTGAACCACTGACAGGCGCCCGCCCCGCTGCTACCGTGGCGCCATGACTCCATCAAAGACGCCGCCCGAGGTTCTTGACATCGATGGCACCGAAGTCACGATTTCCAGCCCGGACAAGATGGTATTCCCGGAGCCGGGGCTTACCAAGCTCGACCTGGTGCGCTACTACCTTGCCGTCGCAGACGGTGCGCTGCGGGGAGCGGGAGGCCGGCCCATGGTGCTCAAGCGGTTTCCCAAGGGCATCGACGCCGAGCCGTTTTTCCAAAAGCGCGTACCGGAAAACCACCCGCCTTTCGTCGATACCACCACGCTGCATTACGCGTCGGGAACCTCGGCGGAAGAAGCCGTGATCCGGGACGCGGCAGGTCTTGCCTGGGTGGTGAACCTCGGCTGCCTGGACCTGAACCCGCATCCGGTCCGCGCCGAGGACCTGGAACATCCCGACGAACTGCGGGTGGACCTGGACCCCATGCCGGGCGTGGACTGGTCGCAGATAGTTGATGTCGCGTACGTAGCACAGGAGGTCCTGGACGACGTGGGGCTGGTGGGCTGGCCCAAGACCAGCGGCTCCCGCGGGCTGCACATCCTTGTCCGCATTGCCCCCGAATGGTCTTACAAGGACGTCCGGCTTGCCGCGGAAACCCTTGCGCGGGAAGTCGAAAACCGCGCTCCCGGCCTTGCCACGGCACGCTGGTGGAAGGAGGAACGTGGCGAGAGCGTGTTCGTGGACTTCAACCAGAATGCCAAGGACCGCACGGTCGCGTCCGCCTATTCGGTCAGGCCCCTGCCCGATGCCCGGGTATCCACGCCGCTCACCTGGGCAGAGACCCGCACTGCCCGCCCCGAACACTTCACTGTTGCCACGGTGCCGAAGCGGTACGCAGAGATCGGCGACCCGCACGCCGGGATCGATGAGGCCGTTGGGTCACTGGACGGGCTGCTTGCCTTGGCGAAGGAGATGGGTCCGGCGGAGAAAGCTCCGCGCAGCGGCAACGGCTCCGGGCGCCGGCAGTCCCTGATGCCGCTCATCGAAGTGGCCCGCACAAGGACGAAGCCCGAGGCCCTCAAGGCGCTGGAGGAATGGAAGTCCGGGCACGCCGCCGTAGTGAAGTCCCTGCAGCCTGCCGACATCATGGTGGACGGCATGCGGGGCTCAAGCTCGCTCTGGTACCGGGTGCGGGTGAACCTCCAGCACGTTCCCGAGGAACAACGGCCGCCGCAGGAGGAGCTCATTGCGGACTACGACCCCTGGGCCGGCAAGGAGTGGCAGGGGCGTCCGGGGGCCTGACGACTGTCGCCCGGGTATCAGCGGCGGAAGCCCGGGAGGGCGTGGATCCAACGCGAGAAGCGGCTGGGCCCATGGACCCGGCCCCGGTCCGCCGGCACGTAGAAGTCCGGGTCCGTGCCGCCGCCGAGGGGGAGATAGAACTCCGGGACCGCGCGTCCCGCCGTGTTCGCGGGTGAAACCGGCTGTGGCTCCTGCTGGTACATCTGGTCCTCCATTCAGGTTATTTCGTATTGCGGAAAGTAATTATTGCTATACGAAAAGCTTAGGGAACGTTCCACCCGTCGTCAATGGTCCGAGGTCCGCCACCAGGGCCCCGGCCGGTCACAATCCAAATTTTCAGCTTGTGATGTACACCACCGGAATGACGGGGTACGCTGGTATGCAACTCGTGGCGTACGTCACGTAACCTGGGAGCAGCAGGCAGGGTCGTAATGAGCTGGCATCAATGGATGCCGGCTCTTTTTTGTTGGGTCGGCACCACCGGAAACGCGCATGAAACGCGCGCTTAATTTCAGTGATGGAACCTAGGTTCCACTTACCGGAAGTTGGGAAAAGACCATGAGCAGCAAGATCATCCTCGGCGAAAACCAGTACGGCAAGGCAGAAGTGCGCGTCGTCAAGATCACCCGCGACACCAACCGCCACGAGATTGAGGACCTGAATGTCACCTCGCAGCTGCGGGGCGACTTTGCAGCGGCCCACCTGGAGGGCGACAACGCCCACGTGGTGGCCACCGACACCCAGAAGAACACCATCTACGCCTTTGCCCGCGCAGGCATCGGCTCACCGGAAGAGTTCATCCTGCGCCTCGGGGAACACTTCACCTCCAGCTTCGACTGGGTCACCGGCGGACGCTGGGAAGCCGAGTCCTACGCCTGGGACCGGATCCAGGCCCACGGCAGCGAACACGACCACTCGTTCGTCCGCAACGGCCAGGAAGTCCGGACCGCCGTCCTGGTCCGCGACGGGGCCACCAGCCACCTCATTTCCGGGCTGAAGGACCTGACCGTCCTCAAGTCCACCCAGTCCGGCTTTGTCGGCTACCCCCGGGACCGCTACACCACGCTGCCCGAGACCACCGACCGCATCCTGGCCACGGACGTTTCAGCCCGCTGGCGCTTCAAGACCGGCACCGACTTCAGCGCCCTTGACTTCAACAAGAGCTACGACGATGTCAAGGGCCTCCTGCTTGAAGGCTTCACCGAGAAGTACTCCCACGCCCTCCAGCAGACCCTGTTCGACATGGGCACCAAGGTGCTCGAAGCGCACAGCGAAATCGACGAGATCAAGTTCTCCATGCCCAACAAGCACCACTTCCTGGTGGACCTGTCCCCCTTCGGCCTCGACAACCCCAACGAGGTCTTCTTCGCAGCCGACCGCCCGTACGGCCTGATCGAGGCCACGGTCCAGCGCGAGGATGCCGCGGCAGCCCCGGCCGCCTGGTCCGGCATCGCCGGCTTCTGCTAGAACCCTGATTGGTTTTGACGGGCTCGACCCCCAGGGGTTGGGCCCGTCAAAACACCTCCAGCTTCACCTGTTAGCCAGACACCAGTTAGCCAGACGATGACGTCTGCCATGAACCAAGAAAGTCTGCCATGAACATCAAGAAGAAACTGGCCCCTGCAGCCGCCCCGAGCGGCGCACGGCCGGCCCGCACCGAAGACCAGCGCCTCCCGCTTGGAAGCACGTTCGCCTACGGCTTCCAGCACGTGCTCACCATGTACGGCGGCATCATCGCCCCTCCCCTGATTATTGGTGCCGCCGCGGGGATGAATTCCCAGGACATCGGCCTGCTCATCGCGGCCTGCCTTTTCGTCGGCGGCCTGGCCACCATCCTGCAGACCGTCGGCATCCCCTTCTTCGGCTCCCAGCTCCCCCTGGTCCAGGGCGTGTCCTTCGCGGGGGTCTCCACCATGGTGGCGATCGTGCACGGCGGCGGGGGAATCCAGGCTGTTTTCGGCTCAGTCATCGCAGCGTCGCTGATCGGCCTGCTGATCACGCCGCTGTTCTCGAAGATCATCCGGTTCTTTCCACCGGTTGTCACCGGCACCGTGATCACCACCATCGGCCTGACGCTGATGCCGGTGGCCGCCAACTGGGCCATGGGCGGCAACAACAAGGCACCCAATTACGGCAGCGTGGCAAACATTGGCCTGGCCGCCGCCACCATGGGCATCGTCCTGCTCCTGAGCAAGGTGGGCAGCGCCGCCATCTCCCGGCTCTCCATTCTGCTGGCCATGGTCCTGGGCACGCTGATCGCCCTGGTCTTTGGCATGGCCGACTTCTCCAAGGTAGGCCAGGGCGAAATCGTCGCCTTCCCCACCCCCTTCGCCTTCGGCCCGCCCACCTTCGAGGTTGCCGCCATCATCTCCATGCTGATCGTCATCCTGGTCACCCTCACTGAGACCTCCGCGGACATCATCGCGGTGGGCGAGATCGTGGGCACCAAAGTGGACTCGAAGCGGATCGGCAACGGCCTGCGCGCGGACATGCTCTCCAGCGCCGTCTCCCCGCTTTTCAACTCCTTCACCCAGAGCGCGTTCGCACAGAACGTCGGCCTGGTGGCCATCACCGGGGTCAAGAGCCGGTTCGTGGTCAGCGCCGGCGGCGTGATCCTTGTGGTGCTTGGCCTGCTGCCCGTCCTGGGCCGCGTGGTCGCAGCGGTGCCCACCCCCGTCCTGGGCGGGGCCGGCGTCGTACTTTTCGGGACAGTCGCGGCCAGCGGCATCCGGACGCTGTCCAAGGTGGACTACAAGAACAACATGAACCTGATCGTGGTTGCAGCCTCGATCGGCTTCGGGATGATCCCCATCGCCGCACCCACTTTCTACGACCAGTTCCCGTCCTGGTTTGGCACCATCTTCCACTCAGGCATCAGCTCGGCCGCGGTCATGGCCATCCTCCTGAACCTCTTGTTTAACCACCTGCGGGCCGGCAATTCGGACAACCAGTCGGTTTTTGTGGCCGGCACCGAACGCCTGGTGCGGGCCGAAGACCTCCGCTGCCTGGCAGAAGGTGACCGGTTCGAAAACGGCAAGCTCATCGACTGCGAGGGGAAGGAAGTCCCCCTCCAGCCATCCGGGAAGGCGTCAGAGCACTGACCCTGCCGAGATGGGCCCACACCCGCAGGGTTCCCCGGCCGAGCTTGCGAGGCCAGGGTGCGGGTGGGGACGGCGGCGGCCCACTCCGGAAAGGAGGGGCCGCCGTTGCGCGTGGTTGGCCCGGCCTGTGGCGGGCAGGTACGTCAGGTGCGGTTGAGCTCGCGGGAGATGGCCTCAGCCGCTTCGCGAAGGATGGGCACGGCCTTGTCGGCGAAGCCCTCGTCCACCCGGGACACAGGGCCGGAGACAGAAATTGCGGTCGGGGTGGGAGCGTTGGGCACTGCCATGGCGAAGCAGCGGACACCGAGCTCCTGCTCCTCCTCGTCAATGGAGTAACCCCGCTCGCGGATGAGTTTGAGGTCGGCCAGGAGTTCGTCCACATCGCCGATGCTCTTTGCCGTGGGGGTGGGCATGCCGGCACGGGCAACAATAGCCCGCACGGTGTCGTCGTCGAGCTGGGCCAGGATGGCCTTTCCCACGCCGGTGGCATGGGTATGGGCGCGCCGGCCCACCTCGGTAAACATGCGCATGGAGTGCAGGGAGGGCACCTGGGCCACGTAGATCACCATGTCGGAGTCCAGCACGGCCATGTTGGAAGTTTCCCCCAGCCGGTCCACCAGGATCTTCAGCTGGGGCTGCGCCAGGGCTCCGAGCTGCTTGTTGGCGCCCTCGCCCAGGCGGATCAACCGGGGGCCCAGCGCGTAGCGCCGGTTGGGCAGCTGGCGGATGTAGCCAAGCGACACCAGCGTGCGGAGCAGGCGGTGAATAGTGGGCAGCGGCAGGTCGGTGGAGGACGACAGCTCGCTGAGGGTGACGTCGCCGCCGGCATCGGTAATGAGCTCCAGCAGTTCGAAGACGCGCTCTACCGACTGAACCCCACCAGAGGCTTTTTCTGCCATTCCGTTGTCTCCTGTGGCTCGGAATCCGACAACTCTTATCCGCATCGTGAAAAAAGAGTTGCTTAGAACACCCAAGATACAGCACGGCCCGCTCCCATCGCGATGCAGCGCGACAGTCGCATTCGCGGGGGTTGTCTTTCCATAAAGTAGATAATAATATCCATAATACGAAAACATTCGGATTAGAGCAGAAGCCGGACCCGGCCTAAACAGGAGGACATTCAATGGCGAACCCCAGCCCCGGAAACTCGATCACCCTGCGCGTGGAAGCACCGTCAAGCTTCAGCGCCACCAGTGAGCTCGCCGCAGCCGTCGGAGCAGCCGGCGCCGCGATCACCGCACTGGACGTCACCGAGTCACACCACGAGACACTGGTGGTTGACGTCACCTGCAACACCACCGACGACGCCCACGCCGCCCGTGTCAAGGACGCCCTGGACGCGCTCGACGGCGTCACGGTCCAGCACGTCTCGGACCGCACCTTCCTGATGCACCTGGGCGGCAAGCTTGAAGTGGTCCCCAAGGTGCCGCTGCGCAACCGTGACGACCTCTCCCGCGCCTACACTCCCGGCGTCGCCCGTGTCTGCCTGGCCATCGCCGAAGATCCCGCCGCCGCCCGCAACCTGACCGTCAAGCGCAACACGGTCGCGGTGGTCACTGACGGGTCCGCGGTGCTGGGCCTGGGCAACATCGGCCCCGCTGCGGCCCTGCCGGTCATGGAGGGCAAGGCCGCGCTGTTCAAGCAGTTCGCCAACGTGGACGCCTGGCCCGTGTGCCTTGACACCCAGGACACCGAGGAGATCATCCGCACCGTCAAGCTCCTGGCCCCGGTCTTCGGCGGCGTGAACCTTGAGGACATCGCCGCTCCCCGCTGCTTCGAGATCGAGGCGCGCCTGCGTGAGGAACTGGACATTCCGGTCTTCCACGATGACCAGCACGGCACCGCCATCGTCACCCTGGCAGCCCTGGTCAACGCCCTGCGCGTGGTGGACAAGAAAATCGCGGACGTGAAGATCGTGGTTTCCGGGGTCGGCGCCGCCGGCTCTGCCATCATCCAGCTGCTCAAGGCCCAGGGCGCCCGGCACATCGTGGCAGCGGGCCGCTCCGGCGCCATCCACAAGGGCGAGACCTACAATGACTCCCACCGCACCTGGATCGCGGAAAACACCAACCAGGAAGGCTTCTCCGGCACTCTGCACGAGGCCCTTGCGGGCGCCGACGTCTTCATCGGTGTGTCCGCCCCGAACATCCTGGGCGAAGAACACATCGCCTCGATGGCTAAGGACGCCATCGTGTTCGCCATGGCCAACCCCACCCCCGAAGTGGACCCGGCCGTCGCGTCCAGGCACGCCGCCGTCGTGGCCACCGGCCGCAGCGACTTCCCCAACCAGATCAACAACGTCCTGGCCTTCCCCGGGCTTTTCCGCGGACTTCTCGATGCCGGGGCAAGCGACATCACCCCGGACATGCTGGTGGCCGCAGCGGAGGCAATCGCAAACCGGGTGAATGATAATGAGCTCAATGCGAGCTACATCATCCCCAGCATCTTCGACCCGCACGTGACCGCCGACGTTGCTGCAGCTGTCGAAGCCGCGGCACACGCCGCAAACGCTGCCACGGCTGCCGAACCGGCCGAATCCGCAGCGGAGCCGGCACTCGCCTCCGCCTGACCCGACCGACTTCCCAGCCCAAGGAAAGGACCAGAAATGGCCATCACCGTCACAGATCCCCGGCCGATCGACCGTGCGGAGGAGATCCTCACGCCCAAGGCACTGGCCTTCGTGGAGGAGCTCCACAAGCGGTTCGCCGGCACCCGCAACGAGCTCCTGGCGGCCCGTGCCGTCAAGCGGCAGCGGGTAGCCGCGACCGGCAAGCTCGATTTCCTGCCGGAGACCAAGGACGTGCGCGACGGCGACTGGAAGGTTGCGCCGGCACCGGCGGCCTTGCAGGACCGCCGGGTGGAGATGACCGGCCCCGCCTCGCCGGCGAAGATGGCCATTAATGCCCTGAATTCCGGCGCCAAGGTGTGGCTGGCGGACCTCGAGGATGCCAGCACGCCCACGTGGGCCAACGTCATCGACGCCATCCTGAACCTCCGCGATGCCGCCCAGGGAACCCTCAGCTACACCTCGGATGAAGGCAAGGAGTACCGGCTCCGCACCGATGCACCGCTCGCCGTCGTGGTGGCCCGCCCCCGCGGCTGGCACATGCAGGAGAAGCACCTGCTGGTCGACGGCGTACCGGCAGTGGGTGCGCTGGTGGACTTCGGGCTGCACTTCTTCCACGTCGCCAAGCAGCTGGTGCTGAATGGACAGGGCCCGTACTACTACCTGCCCAAGATGGAAAGCCACCTTGAGGCCCGGCTGTGGAACGACGTGTTCGTCTTCGCCCAGGACTTCCTGGGACTGAACCAGGGCACCATCCGCGCCACGGTGCTGATCGAGACCATCCCGGCGGCGTTCGAGATGGACGAGATCCTGTACGAACTGCGGGACCACGCGTCAGGCCTGAACGCCGGCCGCTGGGACTACCTGTTCAGCATCATCAAGTACTTCCGCGATGCCGGCGGGGAGTTCGTCCTGCCGGACCGCGCCTCCGTGGTGATGACCGCCCCCTTCATGCGCGCCTACACCGAACTCCTGGTCAAGACCTGCCACCGGCGCGGCGCCTTCGCCATGGGCGGCATGGCCGCGGTGATCCCCAACCGCCGCCACCCCGAAGTCACCGAGGCCGCGTTCGAGAAGGTCCGCGCGGACAAGACCCGCGAGGCCAACGACGGCTTCGACGGCTCCTGGGTTGCCCACCCGGACCTGGTCCCCACCTGCCGGGAAGTCTTCGACTCCGTCCTGGGCGACAAGCCCAACCAGGTGGACAAGCAGCGTCCGGAGGTTTCCGTCGCGGCTGACCAACTGCTGGACGTCCAGTCAGCCGACGGCCAGGTCACCGAGGCCGGACTGCGCCTGAACCTGTACGTCGCCGTCGCCTACACGGCGGTGTGGCTGTCCGGGAACGGTGCCGTGGCCATCCACAACCTGATGGAGGACGCCGCCACCGCGGAAATCTCCCGTTCCCAGGTGTGGCAGCAGATCCGCAACAAGTCCATCCTGGCGGACACCGGCAACACCGTGACCAAGGAGCTGGTGGAGCGGGTCCTGGGCGAGGAAACCGAGCGGCTCCGCACCGAGTTCGGCGATGAAGCGTTCCGCCGCTACTACCAGCCGGCCAGTGAGCTGATTGCTGACATCTGCCTCTCCGACGACTACACGGACTTCCTGACCACCCCCGCCTACGAGCTGGTGGACTGAGATGCCAACACCCAGGTCATCGCTCAGCGCGGGGGACCTCGCGCACATTGACGGACAGCTTGCGGCCACTGACCGGCTGCTGGAACAGAACTACCCGGGCGACGACGGCTCCCGCCAGCCCGTGCACACGGTGTACGTGCCGGCGGACCGGTTCACGTCGTCGCTCGCCGCCGACTGGGGAGCCCAGGCAACGGCGACGGCGGAAGCCCACGGCGGCTTCGAACAGCTGGGGCGGCTCCTGGGCCAGGACGCGGGCCTCGCCGGGTCTGTCGCCTCCCGCGTCCAGGCCAAGCTCGCCAGCGAGCCCATCGAGGACCTGCGCCTGGACTTTGAAGACGGCTTCGGCGACAGGGGCGACGACGCCGAGGACGCCGCCGCGGTGGCCGCAGCTTCCGCCGTGGCCACCGCAGTCGCTGCGGGGTCCGCTCCCCCGTTCATCGGCATCCGGTTCAAGTGTTTTGAGGCGGCGACGCGGGCGCGCGGGCTGCGGACCCTGGACTTGTTTGTTTCGGGCCTTGCCGCTGCCGGTGAGCTGCCCGCAGGCCTGGTCCTGACCCTGCCCAAGGTCACCACCGTTGCCCAGGTGCAGGCCATGGACTATGCCGTGTCCCGGCTTGAGGACGTCCACGGATTGCCCGCCGGACGGCTCCGCTTCGAAGTGCAGGTGGAAACGCCGCAGCTGATCCTGGGCCCGGAAGGTACGTCGCCGGTGGCGCAACTGCCGCATGCCGTCCCCGGGCGGATCAGCGGCCTTCACTACGGCACCTACGACTACTCGGCATCCCTGCAGATCTCCGCCGAGTACCAGTCCATGGAGCACCCCGTGGCCGACTTCGCCAAGGAAGTCATGCAGCTGGCCGTTGCGGGTACGGGCATCCGGCTCTCCGACGGGTCCACCAACATCATCCCCGTGGGGGACAACGTGGAGAACGCCTGGCGGCTGCACGGCCGCCTGGTCCGGCGGTCGCTGGAACGCGGCTACTACCAGGGCTGGGACCTGCACCCGGCCCAGCTGCCCAGCCGGTTCGCCGCCACCTACGCCTTCTACCGTGAAGGTCTGCCGGCCGCTGCCGCGCGCCTGCGCAATTACGTGGAGCGGACCGAGGGCGGCGTCATGGACGAACCCGCCACCGCCCGGGCCCTGGCCGCCTTCGTGCTGCGCGGCGTCCAGTGCGGCGCAGTGGGTGCCGAGGAGGTCCAGGCGCTTGCCGGCGTCGGGATTCCGCAACTGACCGCACTGGCGCACCCGGGGCTCGCCACCTCCAACACCTCAGCAAAGGATCTCCTTCATGGGTAAGTACTACTCCCCCACCGGCGGGCTGCCGCCGCAGACCCACTTGACCACCGAGCGGGCCATCGTCACGGAGGCCTACACAGTGATTCCCAAGGGCGTCATGACGGACATCGTCACGTCCAACCTGCCCGGCTTCGCCAGCACCCGCTCGTGGATCATCGCGCGCCCCATCTCTGGCTTCGCCACCACCTTCTCCCAGCTGATCGTGGAGATCGCCCCCGGCGGCGGCGCACCCAAAGCCGAGTTTGAAGCAGGCGTCGAAGGCGTAATCTTCGTCACCAGGGGCAAGGTCAACCTGACCCTTGACGGCGAACTGCACCAACTGGAGGAAGGCGGCTACGCCTATCTGGCCGCAGGCTCGGAATGGGGCCTGGAGAACGTTTCCGACGACGTCGTGTCCTTCCACTGGATCCGGAAGGCCTATGAGCGCCTCGAAGGCTACGAGGCCAAGTCCTTCGTGACCAACGAGAAGGACGTTGAGCCGACGTCCATGCCGGACACCAACGATGCCTGGAAGACCACGCGGTTCACGGCCTCGAACGACCTCGCCCACGACATGCAGGTCAACATCGTGACGTTCCAGCCGGGCGGCGTGATCCCGTTCCCCGAAACGCACGTGATGGAACACGGCCTGTACGTCCTGGAGGGCAAGGCCATGTACCTGCTGAACAACGACTGGGTGGAGGTGGAGGCCGGCGACTTCATGTGGCTGCGCGCCTTCTGCCCGCAGGCCTGCTACGCCGGCGGCCCCGGCGAGTTCAGGTACCTGCTGTACAAGGACATGAACCGCCAGGTGAAGCTGACCTAAAGCCCCCCAACATCCGGGCAACAGCAGAGGCCGTTACGGAGTTACTCCATAACGGCCTCTGCTGTTGCCCTGTTGGTCAGGGTCAGGCGCCGGGGTTCAGGACCACCTTGATGCAGCCGTCTTCCTTCTTCTGAAACTTCTCGTACAGGGCCGGCGCACCCTCCAGGCCCGAACGGTGGGTGACCAGGTCCATCACGCCCAGCGGGTCGGCGTCGTCCTCCACCAAGGGAAGCAGTTGGTCCGTCCAGTGCCGCACGTTGCACTGGCCCATGCGAAGCTGAAGCTGCTTGTCAAACATTGTCATCAGCGGCATGGGGCTGGCCTCACCACCGTAGACACCGCTCAGCGACAGGGTGCCGCCTCGGCGGACTGCATCGATGGCGGTATGCAGCACCGCGAGCCGGTCCACACCCGCGGTCTCCATCGCCTTCTGCGCCAGCTTGTCCGGCAGGAGACCCAGCGCCTGGTGCGCAAACCCAGCCACGGGCGAACCGTGCGCCTCCATTCCGACGGCGTCAACTATTCCGTTCGGGCCCCTCCCATCGGTCATCTCCCGCAGTTCGTCAGCGACACCTTTGGCATAATCAAGCGTTTCGACTCCATGCCGGGCCGCCATCTCACGACGTTCCGGGACCGGATCGACGCCGATGACCCGGTATCCCCGATGGGCTCCGATCCGCGCCGCGAACTGGCCCACGGGTCCGAGCCCGAACACCGCCAGGACACCGCCAGGTTCAACATTGGCGTACTCCACCCCCTGCCACGCGGTCGGGAGGATGTCCGAGAGGAACAGGTAGCGCTCATCGGGAAGCTCGCTGCCCACCTTAATGGGGCCGTAGTCAGCGTGCGGGACGCGGAGGAATTCAGCCTGGCCGCCGGGGACCGACCCATACAGCTCGGAAAAGCCGAACAGGGCTGCGCCGGAGCCCTTCTCTTTAACCTGTGTGGTTTCACACTGGGACTGCAGGCCCTGCTTGCACATGAAGCAGTGGCCGCAGGAGATGTTGAAGGGAATCACCACACGGTCGCCCTTGCGGAGGTTGGTGACGCTGCTTCCCACCTCCTCCACGATGCCCATCGGTTCGTGGCCGAGGACATCGCCCTTGTGCATGTACGGGCCCAGGACCTCGTAGAGGTGCAGGTCGGAGCCGCAGATGGCGGTGGAGGTGATCCGGACGATCGCATCCGTCGGTTCCTGGATGACGGGATCGGGCACTTCTACCACGCTTACCGACCGTTTTCCTTGCCACGTCAGTGCTTTCACAGTCTCCCTTTCGGTCTGCTTGCTCCAGGGGTCTCCCTGGGGCGGGGCAGGGCACCCGTGGGCGCCCTTTCTTCGACGGTATCGGTTTTACCCGAAAAAAGTAAGCATGCTGACTAAAAGCTTATGGCCGCCGGCGGCGAGCCGCTGTGAATCAGGGGTTCGGCTGCAGTGCAAGCAGCCGGCCAATGGCACTGGAGCCAAGGTTCTCCAACAGGTCCCGCGGCCCCTCATAAACCTCCACGGCACCCGCGTCCCGAAGCTGCGCGGGGTGGATGCCCCCACAGGCGACCCCGATAGCGGGGATGCCTAGCGCGCCCGCTGCCTTCATGTCCCACACAGCGTCACCCACATACACAGCATTCGCGGCCTCGACACCCACGGCATCCAGGGCTGCCTCCAGGATGTCCGGCGCCGGCTTGCTTTCCTTCGCATCGTTCGCGCTGGTGGCGGCGTCGATGAAGGCGTCCGCGTCCAGGACTGACCGCATGACCTGGAGGTCCCGCTGCCGGGCTGAGGAGGCAAGCGCCACGGCGAGCCCACCGGCGTGGCACTGGCCCAGCAGTTCCTTGGCGCCGTCGAGGCTTCGGAGCGAGGGCCAATGCGAGGCATACAGAGCGCCATGGCTGGCCATGATGTCTTCATCCTCGTCCCGGTCCCGGCCGGACGGCAGTAGGTTGTCCACCAGACGGGCGCCGCCCATGCCGACGAGTTGATGGATTGCGGCCATGGGAACATCGTGACCGTATTGGCGGAACGCGCCCCACCACGCAATGGTGTGGATGTACGACGAGTCAATCAGCGTTCCATCAACGTCAAACAGGACCCCCCGGCGGGGGCCACCGGGGGGTGTAGTGGAGTCGGCCATCAGCCCACCGCTGCCCGTCGTACACCAGGCGCCTTTTTTAGCCGGGCAGCTTCCTCCTTGGGGGAACTGACGGGCCGTACGCGTTCACGGATCACAGAACCGGCGCCGTCCAGGCTCTTGTCCCGGATGAGGCCCGTGCCTGCGATTTCACGGGCCATCGCAACGCCTGCCACAGCTGCCCTCTTGGTCGGGAAGGTCACCGAGATGGCCATGAGGTTCCCGCTTCCGTCCATCATCCTGATCCGGTAGCCACCGTCAGGGGCATCAACGAGTTCAAAAAAACCAGCCATAACTATCACTCCTCCATCAATCACGGCACTGTGCTTGGGAGCACTCCATGAGGTGTTAGTAAGTATACTTATCTATCCGGCGAAGGAGAAGTTACAGCCCCGGTCCGCGCCGCCTCAGCGCGAATCCGCCTGTGCAGACGGAAGGGGTATGTCACTGCGCCGAACCGTATCCTGATGGAGCTCCAGCGCGCTAGTCACAAGAGCGAAATGGCTGAATGCCTGCGGTGTGTTACCCAGTTGACGGCCCGCCTTGACCGCCCATTCCTCACTCAACAGCCCCACATCGTTGCGCAGTTCCAGCAGCCGTTCGAAGAGTTCGCGCGATTCCTCATGGCGCCCGGCGCCCAGGAGCGCCTCCACCATCCAGAATGAACAGGCCAGGAAGACGCCCTCGTCGCCGGGCAGGCCGTCGTCGCTCTCTTCCGGTTTGTACCGCAGCACGAACCCGTCCTGGGTCAGCTCCCGCTGGATGGCCTCAATGGTGCCTATGACCTTGGGGTCGTCATTAGGCAGGAACCCGACCCTGGGGATCAGCAGCAGGCTGGCATCCAGCTCGGGGCGGCCGTAGGACTGGACAAACGTATTGCGCCCGGCATCGAAACCGTTGGCCATGATGTCCTCGCGGATCTGGTCCCGCAGCGCCTCCCAGCGCTCCACCGGACCGGGCAGGCCGGAATCGCGGACGCCCTTTACCATCCGGTCCGCCGCCACCCACGCCATCACCTTGGAATGGGTGAAGTGCCGCCGGGGCCCCCGCATCTCCCACAGCCCGTTGTCCGGCTGGTCCCAAATGGTTTCCAGGTGTTCCATCAACGCGATCTGCACATCCCAGGCCTCGTCAGTGTGCTTCAGCAGGGAGTTCCGGGTCAGCGCCAGGCAGTCAAGGACCTCCCCCCACACGTCGAGCTGGAACTGCTCGGCCGCCGCGTTTCCGATCCGGACGGGGGCTGAGTTTTCGTAGCCCTTCAGCCAGGGCAGCTCCATCTCCGGCAGCCGCCGCTCGCCGTGGATTCCATACATGATCTGCAGGTCTGCGGGGTCTCCGGCAACAGCCCTGAGCAGCCAGTCCCGCCAGGCAGCGGCCTCGGCCGTGTATCCGGCGGACAGCAGCGCCTGCAGGGTCATGGCGGCATCCCGGAGCCAGCAGTAGCGGTAGTCCCAGTTTCGCTGGCCGCCCGGCTGCTCCGGAAGGGAAGTTGTGACGGCAGCGACGATGCCCCCGGTGGGGGCGTACGTCAGCGCTTTGAGCGTCACGAGGGAACGGACCACCGCGTCCTGGTACTTCCCCTTGACGGTGCACTGCGAGGACCAGCCGCGCCAGAATTCGAAGGTGCTGTCAAGGACGTCCTCTGCGTCAACACTTACGGGGCGTCCCACGTGGCTTGGTGCCCAGGTGAGCACGAACGGCACCTTCTCGCCGGCGCTCACGGTGAAGTCGCTGACAGTGTGCATGTTCTCTCCATGCAGGGGCGCGGGAGTGACCAGGTAGACGGCGTCCGGGCCTGCGATGGCATGCAGCCCGCGCTTGTCCTTGCGTACCCAGGGCACGATGTGCCCGTAGTCGAACCTCATGGTCAGTTCTCCGTGCATCTTGACGCTTCCGCTGACACCTTCCACGATCCTGACGATGTCAGCCACGGAGTCGCGGGGCGGCATGAAGTCGGTGACCCGCACCGTGCCGTCCGGCGTGTCCCACTCGGTGTCCAGGACCAGGCTGCCGTCCCGGTAGCTGCGCCGGGTACACATGCCTCCGCCTGCCGGCGCCAGCAGCCACCGGCCCGCGTCCGGGGTGTCCAGCAGTGCATTGAAGCACGCGGGGGAATCGAACCGCGGAAGGCAAAGCCAGTCGATTGAGCCTTCCTTGCTGACCAGGGCCCCGGTGTGGAGGTCGCCAACTACCGCATAGTCTTCGATTCGCGCCATGACATTACCCTGCCACACAGAGCTCCGAAGGGAAGGGGAATGTGCAGGTGTAGCCTGAAGGAAATGGCTATCCATATCGGCACCTCCGGCTGGAGCTACGACCACTGGGTGAACGTCCTGTACCCGCCCGGGCTGCCCGTCCGGGACCGGCTCCAGTGCTACGTCTCCAGGTTCGGCACGGTTGAACTGAATGCCAGCTTTTACCGGTGGCCCCGGGATACCACCTTCGCGGGCTGGAACAGGCGCCTGCCGCCCGGTTTCGGCATGTCCGTCAAGGCACCCCGCGGGCTGACCCACGCGCGCAAGCTCTATTCACCGGAAGTCTGGATTGAGCGCATCGCCCGGTGCTGGCATGAGTTGGGGGACAAAAGGGCCGTACTCCTGGTCCAACTGCCTCCCCAGCTGGAGCGCGACGACGCGAGGCTGGACTACTTCCTGGCCGCGCTTCCGTCGTGGATCAGGGTGGCCGTTGAGTTCAGGCACCCCAGTTGGGACTGCCCCGAGGTGTTCGCGCTGCTGGAGCGGCACCAGGCGGCCTACTGCATCATGAGCGGCGCCAACCTGCCGTGCATCCTGCGGACTACCGCGCCGTTCACGTACGTCCGGCTGCACGGGCCTGACCAGGAACACCTGTACGGCGGCTCCTACTCGGACGGCGACATGCACTGGTGGGACGACCGGATCCGCGAGTGGGACGGCGCGGGCATCGACGTGTACGCCTACTTCAATAACGACGGCGAAGGGAACGCGGTGCGGAATGCCGAGACCCTGCGCGGGATCGTGGGCGCCGGCTGATGCTTGCTGCCGCCCTGTGGCAGAGTTAGGGCATGGACACGGCTCCGCAGAACCCAGCCCGGGACACGGCACAAGCACCGCGGCAAAACAAAAGCGGCCAGTACGTGCTGTCGGGAAGCCAGTTCTTCCGGCTGGCACACCGGCTGTCCGACGCGGTAAATGATCTCAGGATCACGATCGCCAAACGGTGGAACTTCGTGCCGCAAACCATCGCCTACCAGGGCTACGGTTCCACCACCCGGGTACGGGTGCTGGGGCGCGTGCTGCTGACCCACAAGCCGCTTCCCGGCAGCAAAGCGGAACACGAAGCAAGAAACGGCAACCAGAACATCCGTGGCTGGCGCGCCTTCACCGGGGTGCCACTGCAGTACAGCGACGTCGAAATCACCATCGGCGACGTGGTCACCCACGTCACGGCGGACCGGGGCGGACTCATCGACACCGAGGTGGATGTGCAGCTGTCCCCGGGCTGGCACACTGCAGTCCTTCGCGCGGCAGGAACCGAGCCTGCGGATGCACTGGTCCAAGTGATTGCCCCCGGTGCGGAGTTCGGCATCGTCTCCGACATCGACGACACCGTCATGGTGACCGCCCTGCCCCGGCCCTTCCTGGCGCTGTGGAATACCTTCGTGCTCAGCGAACGGGCACGCATGGCTACCCCGGGAATGGCCGTGCTGTTGGACCGGCTGACCATTGAACACCCCGAGGCCCCTGTGATCTACCTGTCCACCGGCCCCTGGAACGCCGCCCCCACGCTGGGCCGCTTCCTGACCCGCAACATGTACCCCAAGGGCGCGCTGCTGCTAACCGACTGGGGCCTCACCCAGGACCGTTGGTTCCGCAGCGGACAGGACCACAAGCACCGCAACCTGGAGCGGCTGGCCCAGGAGTTCCCGGGCATGCGATGGCTCCTGATCGGCGACAACGGCCAGCATGACGAGGCCATCTACTCAGCCTTCGCCGCCGAAAACCCGGAGAAGGTTGCAGCCATCGCCATCCGGCAGCTGTCGGTCAGCGAGTCGGTATTCGCCGGCGGCCACTCCGAGGACGGCGACCACGCCACGTCCCGGGTGCCGTGGATCTACTCCCCCGACGGCGCCGGCATCGCCAGGCAGCTTTCCATGCTGGACCTGCTCCGGGGCTGACCCTCCCGGGGCCGGGCCCCCACACGCTACGTGCCGGCACCCAGGGGCGCGCCGTCGTCGGGCGCTTCATTGCCCAACAGATCTTCGCTGCCCAACAGACTTTCGCTGCCCAAGAGACTTTCGCTGCCCAGCAGATCAGGAACTACCGCCTGGGCGATGGCCAGCCCAGCCGCTGCGGCCAGGTCGCGTTCCTCGATGAGCTCCTGGAACCAGAAGTAGGACGCCTTGGGCGTGCGCTCCAGCGTTTCAAAGTCCACGTGCATGAGGCCGAACGGCTGCTTGTAGCCGGCAGACCACTCGAAGTTGTCCAGGAATGACCACACGTAGTAGCCGCGCAGGTCCACGGACTCCGCCACGCCACCGGGGGCCGTGGCCCGCAGTGCCGTTTCAAGGTGGTCGGAAATGTACTTCAGCCGGCGCTCATCGGGGACGAACCTGGTGTTGGTGGACTTGTCCCGGACAATGATGTCCTCAAAGCTGGCACCCCCTTCGGTGATAATCACCGGTGGCAGGTTGGGATAGCGGTCCGCCATCTCCTTAAGGGCAACCGCCATGTACTCCGGCTTGACCGGCCACCCGTACGCCGTGATGTCCGCCTCCGGCCAGGCTTCCACATGGAAGGGGGTTCCGCCGCCCGCTGCACCGAGGTCGCTGCCCATGGCCTCGGCCATGCTCGCCGGGACCGCGCCGCTGCCAGGCCCCACAGCCACCTTGGTGGGCATGTAGTAGTTGAGCCCATAGAAATCCAGTGGCTGGGAAATGATCTTCATGTCCTCTTCCGGATGTTCGAAGGAGCTGAAGAACTTGGCAGCGCGGATCAGGTCCGGATACTTGCCCGTGAGAACGGGGTCCGCGTACAGCCGGTTCTGGCCCAGGTCCATGAGCCCGGCACTGAGCTTGTCCAGGGGATTGATGGAGTTCGGCACCATGGGTGAATACACGTTGGTCATGCCGATTTCACCCGGCACCCTTGCGGCGCGCAGGGCCTGGACAGCGAGCCCATGGCCCAACAGTTGGTGGTGGACGGTGGGGAAAGCACCCAGGGCCAACTCCTTGCCCGGGGAGTGCACTCCCAGGGAGTAGCCGTTGGCGCTAACGGTCGCCGGTTCATTGATGGTGACCCAGCGCGCCACCCTGTCCCCGAAAGCTTCCGCCACGATGGCGGCGTACTCTCCCAGCCGATAAGCGGTGTCCCGGTTCATCCAGCCGCCCGCTTCATCCAGCTCCAGGGGCGTGTCCCAGTGGTAGATGGTGGCCATGGGCGAGATTCCGTTGGCCAGGAGTTCATCCAGCAGCCGGTCATAGAACGCCAGTCCGGCGCGGTTGGCGGGGCCGGTCCCTCCCGGCTGGATGCGCGGCCAGGAAAAGGAGAACCGATAGGAATCCACGCCAAGCTGCTTCAGGAGGGCCACGTCCTGCGGCATCCGGTGGTAATGGTCGGTGGCCACCGCCGGGCTGTGGTCCTCCACGATGGCGCCGGGCTTGGCGGCGAACCGGTCCCAGCCCGACGGGCCCCGGCCATCCTCGTCCAGTGCCCCTTCGATCTGGAATGCGGCAGTTGCGACGCCAAGCGTGAACCCCGGAGGGATGAGCGCTGCGAGGTCCTTGGCGGTGATATGCATTGCGGGTCCAGCCTTTTGGTCACGGTGGTTTGGGTACGTCCCAGAATGTCACAGCGCAGGACGGCTGACGAGCAGCAACTCCGTGCCGGGCACCGGCGGCTACTGTGAACCGAAAAGGAACTCCTTGGCATGTGCCACTGCCTTGCGGAAGGCGTCGTTGCGCAAGGTCACCAGGTGCTCCGAGTCGCCGTCGGACGGTTCAAGGTACGCGGTATAGCCGGGCCGCAGGACCCAGATGTCCCCCGCAGGCGGCAGGTAGAACACGCCGAAGGAACGCTGCTGCCGCTCTTCAGCCGTCCAGACCGGAACCACCGCCAGGGCAGCGCCGGTGGCCGGGTTGATCCACTGCGCCCGCGGCAGCGGCTGCTCGTGCGCCTCGGGGTCCAGGAAAGGTGCGGTCCCCGGGCCCCATCGCTGCTCAAAGCGCTCATGGAACGCGGGGATGAGGTGTGAATCGTAGCGCCGCCAGTCGCTCATGCAGCTTCCGCCTCCTAGGATGAATGGCAGTGCGGTTGAATGGCACCGCAATGATGAATATCCCCGGTTTCAGGCCGGGGTTGGTTTCAGGCCCAGGGCCCGCTCTCCCACCGCACCGGAGTGACGCGGATGGGTGGTCCGGAAGTGCCGCCGGTGCTGCGGACCTTCCGGACCGGAACGGTGGTGGGCGCCCCTGCCGCCAGGCGCCGGTCGTAATCGGCACGGCGGCCGGAGTCGTGCAGGACGTTGAACGCCTGCATGATTCCCAGGAGTTCGTCACGCTGCGCGGGGTCATCCGTCGTCGCGGACTGGTTCCCGGACGCCCCGTTGCCCCCGCCCGCCTGCCCGCCGTCCATGTCCGGATGGTGGCTGCGCATCAGGGCCCGGTATGCATGGGAGATTTCCGCCCGGGTGGCATCCCGGCTTACCCCCAGGATGGCGTAGTAATCGGGGTTGTGGGTCATTCCAGCCTCCCTGTTCGGGCGCGGCGCCCCTGCCGGAAAGGCAGGGGCGCCACAGGCAAGCCCTTGGTTTAACCAGTCAGCCTAGATGCCGATCTGGTGCATTTCGCCCTGCTGGGTCTGAATCTCGATCTTGCGTGGCTTGGCCTGCTCGGCCACCGGAATCCGCAGAGTCAGGACGCCCTGGTCATAGCTGGCCTTGATCTTTTCGGTATCCAGGGTGTCGCCGAGGATCAGCTGGCGGCTGAACACGCCACGGGGCCGCTCTGAGGCCACGAGCTCCACATTGGGCTGCGTGGGGTCCTGGCGCTCGGCCCGCACGGTCAGCACGTTCCGTTCAACGTTCAGGTCCAGCGAGTCCACCTTCACTCCGGGAAGGTCGAACGCCACCACGAACTCGCCGTCCTCCTGCCATGCGTCCATGGGCATGGCTGCCGGACGGGCAGCGGTTCCAAAGACCTGCTGCGTGAGCCGGTCCAGCTCACGGAACGGGTCGGTACGCATCAACATCATTTCCCACTCCTTCAGCTTCCAAATGTTGGATCTGCGCCATCCACGTCACCTGATCTATGGTGGTGGATATAGATTTTTTATAGCACTGGTGGGAAACTGAAGCAAGACACGGGCCGGACGATTTTTGGGAGTACATATGGCAGAACCTGTTGCGGGACGGTCGGCGCGCCCACCCGGGGCGCGTGCCCTGTACGCCATCTCGGTGGCCGCCGAACTCACGGGAACCGGGCAGCAGAACATCAGGCTGTACGAGACCAAGGGGCTGCTGACGCCGTTGCGGACAGCGGGCGGTACACGGCAGTACAGCGACGACGACATCGCAGTGCTGCTGCGCATCGGCCAACTCCTTGAAGAGGGGCTGAACCTGGCAGGCGTTGCCAAGGTCCTGGAGCTGGAGGCAGCGAACGTGAAACTCCACCGCGCCCTGCAGCGTGCCAGGCACCGGCAGCAGTGAAGCGACGTGATGCCCGGGGGGTTTCACTCCCGGGTGGATTCCTCTTTCGACAGCTCGCCCGTGATCCGTTCGCCCCGAATCCTCGCCGTCCGCCAGGTGTCCAGCGCGATGACTCCGCCCAGGATGAGCAGCGACAGTGAGAACGATGCCAGGGTATCGGTGGGCCAGTGGTAGCCCAGATAGAGGCGGCTGGCGATGGCAAGGACGATCCCGATCCCGGCCCCGATGAATCCGAAGACTGCTGCCCGCGGGTTCCGACGCCGGGAGAAGATCAGGTAGGCGCCCACCAGCAGGAAGTCGCAGGCTCCCAGGACGTGCCCGGACGGGAAGGAAAAGGTCTGGTCCGCACCGAACAGCATCTGGTCCACCGGGGGACGCGAGCGCTGGACAATGTGCAGGATGATCTGCGAGATGATCACGCCGGTCAGCATGGCGGATGCCAGCAGGATGGGGCGCCAGGCGTGTTTGGCGGCGAGTCCCCAGATAAGGATCACCACCAGCACGATGATGGGCAGGGCGATGGGGCCGAAGAACACGGCCAGGAAAATCATGATGGCAGTAACGGCTGCTGAACGCGTCGTCAGCAGCCAGTCATGCACAGGATGGTCTGCAACGGAAAAGCCGTCGGCCTGCAACACGCTGACCAGCGTGGCAATGAAGAGTGCCAGCCCCACCACGGCCAGGATGACCGAAGCCCGGTACAGGCGGCGCCGGTCGGCAGGGTCGATGAAGCGCTCCTCCACCACGAACTTCTCATGGAAGGTGTGCCACCTGCCGGAGTTTTTTTCCGCGGCTGCGGAACCTGCTGATTTCTGTGCCAATGTGCTGCCCGTCCCTGCGCCCTGTTGAATACACGCCGCATGTGCGTGCCGTGTAAATGCCTAGGCTGAAGATTATCCCCATGAAAGGCCCTTCACTCCATCACGCGGTCCGCTGGCTAGAACGAGCCGGTAGTGAACTGCCAGGTTTGGGAAGCGAGAGGGTTCCCGGCCAGGTCCCGGATGCCGGTGGCGCCGCCGGCCAGCGTCACGGTGTACCGCGTCTTGGCTGCCAATACTGATAGGGGATCAAGGATCCATTGGTTGGTGGTGCCGTTGCGGTACACCGTTGCTGCCACCACTGCCCCTGTGGAAGCGTTCTTCAGCGTGAAGGTGGCAGTGCTGACGTCCTGGACCGCCTCGCTGAAGGTGGCACTGACGTTGCTGCTCCTACGGACAAGGAGGGAATTGCTGACAGGGCTGTAGCTGGTGACCGTGGGCGCTGGGCCGATAGTGAAAGTCCAACTCGTGGTTGTCAGCGGTGTACCTGCTGCGTCCCGGATGGCCGAAACTCCGCCCACCAGGGTGGCGGTGTAGGTCACGTCGGCAGCGAGGTTTGCGGCCGGGTCAAGGGTGGCGGTCCTGGTGGCGGAGTTGTACGTGGCAGTGGCGGCGATGGTGGCTCCTGCGGCGTTCTTGAGCACGAAGGTCCCGGCCGACACGCCCTGGACGTCGGCGCTGAAGGAGGCCGTCATGTTGGTGCCCGCGGCCACTGCCGTGGCCTTGGCGGCCGGCGAAAGAGAGGTGACAGCCGGAGCAGGAGCTGGAGCGGGCGCAGGAGCCGCTGCGTCCGTGCCGGTGAACAGCAGGCGGTTCGGGGTCCCGGCCGTGGCCCCCGCGATCACTCCGGGCGTGGCGTTGGAGACCAGTGCCGCGGCCACGTCGGCCGGCGTCAGGGCCGGGTTCTGGGACAGCATGACGGCTGCGGCTCCGGCGGTGTGCGGGGCCGCCATGGAGGTTCCGGACATGGATGCCGTGGCCGTGGTGGAGGTGTAGTAGTCGGAGGTGATGCCAACGCCGGGAGCGTACAGGTCCACACAGGATCCGAAGTTGGAGAACGATGCCTGCTTGTCGGTGGAGTCGCTTGCTGCCACCGTGACGGCTCCCGGGACGCGGGCGGGCGAGCCCGTGCAGGCGTCCACAGCGGAGTTCCCTGCTGCCACCACGGTGGTGACACCATCCGCCAGGACGGCCTGGATGGCGTTGTCCACCGTGCTGCTGGCCGCTCCGCCGAGGCTGAGGTTGGCCACTGCGGGTGTTCCGGCGGCATGGTTCGCGGCGATCCAGTCCAGGCCGGCCACCACATCGGAGTTGTAGCCGGATCCGCTGCAGTCAAGCACCCTGACGGGCACCAGGGTGGCGCTCTTGGCGACGCCGTACGTGGAGCCGGCAAGGGTTCCCGCCACGTGGGTGCCGTGGCCGTTGCAGTCAGTGGTGCCGTTGCCGTCCGCCACAGCTGTCCAGCCCGCTGCGACGCGGCCGCCGAAGTCAGTGTGGGAGGCCAGGATGCCAGTGTCCACCACATACGCGGTCACGCCGGCACCGGCGCCGGACCACGAGTAGGTACCGGAGAGCGGCAGCGTCCGTTGGTCGGCGCGGTCCAGGCCCCAGGGGGCGGGCTGCTCGGTCCCGGAAACTTTGACGGGGGCATCGGGCTCCACGGACAGTACCTTTCCTGACTTGGCAAGGGCGGCCGCCTGGGCCGGGTTGGCGGTGACAACGGCGCCGCGGACGGCGTGTTCAAAGGTGCGGCCGACGGCGAGGCCCTGGCCCCGCAGCCCGGACACCTCGGCGGCGACGTCGGCAGAGGGGGCGTACTGGACAAGGTAGCGGGCGGTTGCATTGCCGGCGCCGGTGGGAGAGCCAGGGGCAGCGGCAGCGGGCAGGGAGGCTGTGGAAAGGGCGACGGCGGAGAGCAGCGCCGTGAGGGCGGGCAGCACGAAGAATCGGGTACGAATTTTGGGGTCCTTGTGGTGGCGGGGCGTGGCTGTACCAAAAGGATAGGAGCCGGAAGCGCATGGCTTCCGGCTCCTTGGATGATCCTGCGCCAACCTTTGGCGAGTGCTGCGGACCTGGGTTTATCCCTGGTTTCCCCCGGCGCCGGAGCCGACCGGCACGTGGTTCCGCCAGCTGTGCTCGGGCTCGAAGCCAAGCAGCCGCCGCGCCTTGTCGATGGACAGCATCGTTTCGTGTTCGCCCAGTTCCTTGGTGACCTTGACGCCCGGAAACACCTCCGCTGCGAGGCTGGCACTTGACCGGCTCATGACCGTGTCGGCATTGGCGATGATGAAGGCTTCAAACCCCGGCTTGGCGTTTTCCAGTGCCCGCACCACGGCCTGCGCGCCGTCCCTGCCGTCGATGTAGCCCCACAGGTTCCACTTCCGCAGAGTTGCATCCCCGTCGAAGGAGGGGAATTTCGCGTAGTCGGCCTCGTCCATCACGTTGGAGAACCGCAGGCCCGTGATGCTTAGGTCCGGGTCCCACCGCGTCATCTCCACGGCCATCTGCTCCTCGAGCGTCTTCACCAGGGAGTAGGTGCTTTCCGGCCGCGGCGGGTATTCCTCGTCCACCGGGATGTAGGGCGGGTCGACGTCGAACGGCAGCCCCAGCACTGTCTCGCTGGAGGCGTACACCACCTTCTTAATGCCGGCGCGCCGCGCCGCCTGGAAGACGTTGTAGGTGGACAGCATGTTGTTCTCGAAGGTGGCTGCGTCCGGAAGGATACCCGGTGCGGGGATGGCACCCAGGTGCACCACGGCGTCGAACCCGTCGTGCCGGTCATCTACCCCCAGCAGAGCGTCCACAACCTGCCCATAGTTGCGCAGGTCCACCACCAGGAGCCCGGGTCGGCGGTCACCCGCGCGGTCCAGGGTGAGGACCTGGTGTCCGTCGTCGGTGAGCCGGCGCACCACGTGCCGCCCCAGTTTTCCGTTTCCGCCTGTAACGGCAATTCTCATCAGTGTTTCCTTCCGTTGGAGTGCGTTCACCGTGCGATGTTTCGGTCAGGACGGGGGCCGCGGGACTGCAAGGAACTGTTCGACGGCGGTGATTGCCAGTGCGGTAATCCCGCCCGGATCGCCGCTGCCGTTGACGGACACCAGGATGCCCCTGCCCGCGTACACCGAGACTACTTCATGCGTCTGCCGATGGTAGAGCTCCAACCGGCGCCGGAACACGTCGATAGTGTCGTCGGTGCGTCCCTGTTCCAAAGCGCGCCGCTGCATCCGCTCTTCCAGTTCCGCGTCCGGTGCCTTCAATTCGATGACGGCGTCCAGCGCATGGCCCTGGGCCGCGAGCATATTATCCAGTTCCGTTGCCTGCGGCGCAGTACGCGGGTAGCCGTCCAGCAGGAACCCGTGCCTCGCGTCGCCTTCCAGGAGCCGGTCTTTCACCAGGGCATTGGTGAGGTGGTCCGGCACGAAGTGGCCGCCGTCCAGGTACTGGGCCGCCTGGTTTCCCAGAGCTGTCTTCCGGCTGACGTTGCTCCGGAAGATGTCACCCGTGGAAACGGCGGGCACCCGGAAGTGGCGCGCCAGGTGTTCGGCCTGGGTTCCTTTGCCGGAGCCCGGCGGCCCGATGATGAGAAGCCTGGTCATGTTCCTGTCCTTCCCCCATGGTGCTCCCGCTTCATTCTGCCGGGTGGCCCCTGCCTGGCGCCAGCAACCGTCACCGCATCCCGGGCGGTTACGGGCTCCGGGCCGCCCACGTTGTATATACTCTGGATATCGGTTTAGCAGCAGGCCGTTGGATAGTTCGTCGATCCAGCGACCATCACCGGCTCCCCGCACAGTTGCGGGGCGGTTGTGTGTTGCCGGCTCGTTTTGACCTGAGCGAATGGCACCAAGAAACCGTGGCCAGCGAGTCAACAGCAAAAACCGATACATCAATTACCGAACACCTGCATGAACTGGTGCTGGACAGCTCCGACGTTGAGGAGTTCCTCAACGAACTGGCCCAGGTGTCCGCCCGCAACCTGTCCGAGCCCGGCGACGAGATTCTGTGCGCCATCACGTTGCTCCGGCAGCGGAAGAATGCCACCGTTGCCAGCAGCAGCCCGGAGGCGAAGGCCATCGGACGGCTTGAACACAGGTTCACCGAGACCCCCGGCCTCGTGGCTTCCATTACCCAGGAGATTGTCCACGTTCCGGACCTTACCGAGGACGGCCGCTGGCCGGAATACTCCAGCGCAGTGATTACCCAGGGAGTGCACTCAGTGGCTGCCCTTCCGTTCCGGCTTGAAGGGGAAACCAAGGCAGCCCTGCTGCTGTACTCCCGGCGTGCCCGCCGCTTCGAAGGCCGCGTGCTGAAATTCGCGGAGGATTTTGTCAACCAGACTTCGCTGGCACTCCGCCTTGCTGTGCGGTTTGCGCACTACAGCGAAACGGCCGCGAACCTCCGCGCCACCCTGGAGTCCCGCACCGTCATCGACATGGCGGTCGGAATCATCATGGCCCAGAACCGCTGCAGCCAGCAGGACGCGTTCGACATCCTGAGGGCTGCTTCAAGCACCCGCAACTCAAAGCTGCACGACGTAGCCGCAGCCGTGGTCAACTCCCTGGGCCAGGGACCGGCGCGCACACATTACGACGGCTAGGGCGGGGATTCCAGCTGCCCTTCCCGCCGCCGGTAGACTCGTGCCAACTTTTCGCCGGGGGCCTGGATGGAACAGCACCGTGTCTGCCTTGTCGTGGAGGATGACGACGATATCCGCGGCCTGATCTCCATGGTCCTGTCGCCTGCAGATTTCGAGATCAGGGCCGTCGACACACGGGCGGACGGCTGACTCACCAAGCCGTTCCGTCCCAAGGAACTGAAAGAACTCGCCGGACTGCTGTGCCCGCCGGCGATTTCGACACCGGTGTTTCATAGGAGCCGCGCTCAATGGGCAAGCTCCTCCGCTGGTTTGCCGCCTGAAACCCAGGCTCGGCGCGGACAGCCGCACCGAGGACTGGTGCACTCGTTCGACGGCGGCGCGTGCCGCCGTCGAACGAGTGTTTTCCTGCTTTGGGATCAGCACGACGGGCTGGCGGCGCCGGCAGTTTCTCTCCGGGTCCAAGGTATGACAATATTTGCGCATGAATGCAGATAAGAATGCTTGCTCCCTGGGAACGGACAGCCAGTACGTGGAGTTGGCCGTGGAGGTCTTCGCCATGCTGGCGGACGCCACCAGGGTGCGGATCATCCTGGCGCTCCGTGACGGCGAGATGGCAGTCGGTGCCCTGGCGGAAGGGGTGGGCAAGTCCCCCGCCGCAGTGTCCCAGCACCTGGCCAAGATGCGCCTGGCGCGGATGGTGTCCACACGGCAGGACGGAACGCGGGTGCTGTATCGGCTGGAGAACGAGCACGCCCGGCAGCTGGTTGCCGACGCCATCTTCCAGGCCGAGCACGCACTTGGCGGAGAGCCTGCCCATCATCGCGTAACCAACCACCCTGCTCAAAGGAGCGCCTCATGAGTGGCCCCCACCCGGACTCGACGCATACGCACAACCACAGCCATGCGGAGGGGCACGGCGGGCACCACCATGGCCACGATCATGACCACGGACACGCGCACGACCACGACCACGACCACGACCACCATTCCGGGTTCAAGGGCTGGCTGTTCGAGCTGTTCGTTCCGCATACACACGACGCCGCCGATTCCATTGACGACGCCATGGAGGCCAGCACCGAAGGCATCCGGGCACTGAAGATCAGCATGTTTGTCCTGCTGGCCACCACCGTGCTGCAGTTCATGGTGGTCCTGTTCAGCAGTTCGGTGGCACTGCTGGCCGACACCATCCACAATTTTTCCGACGCCCTGACCGCGGTGCCCCTGTGGATCGCCTTCATCCTGGGGCGAAGGGCCGCCAACCGCCGTTACACCTACGGCTACGGCAGGGCAGAGGACCTGGCCGGCCTGTTCATCGTGGCCGTGGTTGCCCTCTCCGCCGTCGTGGCCGGATGGCAGTCGGTGGACCGGCTGATCCATCCCCAGCCGCTGCAGAACCTGGGCTGGGTCATCGCCGCGGGCCTGATCGGATTCGCTGGAAACGAAGCCGTGGCAATCTACCGCATCCGGGTGGGCCGCAGGATCGGGTCCGCGGCGCTGGTAGCGGACGGTGTGCATGCCCGGACGGACGGCTTCACGTCGCTGGCGGTGGTGATCGGCGCCGTCGGCGTCATGCTCGGCTTTCCGCTTGCTGACCCGATCGTTGGGTTGATCATCTCCGCAGCCATCATGGTGCTGCTCTGGGGCACCGTCCGGAGCATCGGGCGGCGGCTCATGGACGGCATCGAACCGGAACTTGTATCACGGGCCCAGGCCGCGCTCGAGGAGACGCCGGGTGTACTGGCGGTCCAACATCTGCAGCTGCGGTGGTCCGGCCACCGGCTGCAGGGTTCGGCACGCATCGAACTGGCCGACACGGAGTTGTCGCAGGCCGAGGAGATCCTTGACCGCGCCGACCACCGGGTCCGGCACGCCCTGCCCAAACTGGACCACATGCTCCTGGCGCCCGGCACCCGGCGATAGCAGGCGCCAACGCAGAAGTGACCCGGCCAGGCAGGGCCGGGTCACTTCTGCGTTTTGGATTTCCCGGCTTAGGCCCGGGCAGCCTTTCCAGGCAGTGCCAGCTTGAAGACCTTGGCCCAGGAGGAGCCCACCTGCTTCAGCAGCGGCCCAGTGGTGTACTTCAGGCCGTAGCGCTGGCAGATCTCGCGGACCCTGGGCGCCACCTCTCCGTACCGGTTGGAGGGCAGGTCCGGGAAGAGGTGGTGCTCAATCTGGTGCGACAGGTTGCCGGTCATCAGGTGCATGAACTTGGACCCCGAGATGTTGGCCGAACCGATCATCTGGCGCACGTACCAGTCGCCGCGGGTCTCGCCGTCCACCATCTCCTCCGTGAAGGTGTCGGTGCCTTCCGGGAAATGGCCGCAGAAGATGACCGCGTGGGCCCAGACGTTCCGCACGGCATTCGCTGCGATGGTGCCGAACAGGGCCTGCTTGGCCGAGCCGGTCAGCATAGCCAACGCGGGCGTGGCGGCGTAGTCCTTGGTGAACTGGGTGATGACCTTCTTACCCAGGGCCTTGAGGTCCTTGAGCAGGGCCTCCTTGGACTTGGTGCCTTCCTTGTACTCGGTCAGTTCGAGGTCATAGATGGCAATGCCCCACTCGAAGACCGGTGCCAGGATGGCATTGAACAGCGGGTTGGCCAGGTTGATGGGCTTCCACGGCTGGGCCTCGTCCATGCGGAGGAGGTTGTATCCAACGTCGTTGTCCTTGCCCACTACGTTGGTCCACCGGTGGTGCAGGTCGTTGTGGGTGTGCTGCCAGGAGCGCGAAGGCGTGACGAAGTCCCATTCCCAGGTGGTGGAGTGGATGTCCGGGTCCCGCATCCAGTCCCACTGGCCGTGCAGGATGTTGTGGCCCAGTTCCATGTTTTCGAGGATCTTGGCAAGGCTCAGCAACGTGGTGCCCGTGACCCAGGCGGCCTTGTTCTTGCTTACCAGCAGGGCGGCGCGGCCGGAGAGTTCCAGTCCGCGCTGGATCTTGATCATGCGGCGGATGTAGGCGGCGTCTTCGGCGCCGCGCTTCCCCAGGATTTCGTCCCGGATAGCGTCGAGCTCACGGCCCAGCTCCGCCACCTGTTCGTCGGTGAGGTGGGCTGCGGCCGGCGGCCGGACGCTGGGGCTTCCGGATTCGGCCAGCTTTCCGGGGCGCGTCCTGGAGGTGCCGGCGTTGGCGTCTGCAGTGGTTTTTGCGGGTGAGATGACAGTCATACGGTGCTGCTCCTCAGAGTTCGAGGTTGACGGGTCCGGCGGCTGCCGAAACACACGTTTGGATCAGTTGGCCAGGTTCGCCGTGGATTTCCCCGGTGCGGAGGTCGCGGACCTGCCCGGCCAGCAGGGGGGTAAGGCAGCTGTGGCAGATACCCATGCGGCATCCGCTCGGCATCAGCACCCCGGCGTCCTCGCCGATGTCCAGGATGGGGGTGTCGCCGTCGGCTTCCACCTCCCGGTCGGAGGCTTCGAAGGTGACCAGGCCGCCGTCGTGCCCTACTCCGGCGTTGAAGGTGGTGTTGAAGCGTTCAATCATCAGGTTACCGGCGTCTCCGGCCACGGCAACGTCGGTGCCGGGCGCGCGCGTGGTCAGGGCTGCCCGCTTCCACAGCGCCTCGGCGTCGTCCAGGAAGCTGTCCGGGCCACAGGCGTAGGCCGCCCGGTCCTTCCAGTCGGGGCAGATCGCGTCCAGCTCCTTGGTGCTGGAGAAGTCCATCCGGCCCTGCTCGCCCGTGTACCAGTGCGCCAGCCGGAAGTTGGGGAACTGGTCTGCGAGCTCTGCGAGTTCCTCACGGAACAGGCTGTCGCCGGGAGTACGGGCGGAGTGGACGAGGACGACGTCGGCATCCGGACGCCGCGGCACAAGGGTGCGGATCATGGACATCACCGGAGTGATGCCGCTGCCGGCGGTGACCATGAGAAGGGGGCGTGGATGCTCCGGAAGCACGAAATCGCCCTGCGGCGGGGCGAGGAACAGGACATCGCCGGGCTTGGTGGTGCGCACCAGGGTGCCGGAGACGGCACCCACGTCGGTGACGGTGATGGCCGGGTCCTTGCCGGCGGGGGCGCTTAGCGAATAGGAGCGCCAGTGGCGAACGCCGTCGAGTTCGACGCCGATGCGGGCCCACTGACCTGCCATGTGCGCCTTCCACCCGCGGCCAGGGCGGAAGAAGATGGTTGCCGACTGCGCTGTTTCCTGCACCACCCGGGTCACCACGCCACGAAGCTGCCGGGCCGAGTAGACAGGGTTGAACAGCGAAAGAACGTCCTCCGGCGTCAAAGGCGTAGTGAGAACTGAGGCCGCCTGGGCCAGTTGTCGTAGCCGGATCATGCGTCAAAGCCTAGGGCGGCGCGAGCCATATTTCTCTCTCTCCGTCATATGACCGGTCAGCAGTCACAGTGTAGTTGGGCGCGCGAAGCCCCCACACCGCACTTTAAGAGTAACGGTTCGGTATCGCAAAAGGTTCCCAGCGTCCTATCGGCTCCATCCCAGGGCCGGGGCAACGAATTGCGCTATGTTGCCCAGGAGCTTGGCGTTGAAGTCCACGCCCAGCTGGTTTGGAACGGTCAGCAGCAGGGTGTCGGCCGCCTGCACCGCCGTATCGGCCGCGAGCTGCTCGGCCAGAAGGTCGGGCGCGCCAACGTAGCTCTTGCCGAACCGGGAGGTCAGGCCGTCGATGACGCCTACTTGGTCGCGGCCGTCGCGGAGGGCGCTTCCGGCGAAGTAGTAGTTGTCCTCCTCATCAACGATGGGAAGGACGCTGCGGCTGACCGACACCCTTGGCTGATGGGCGTGGCCTGCGGTTGACCATACCTCCCTGAACAACTGGATCTGTTCGGCCTGGAGTTCATGGAAGGGCACGCCGGTGTCCTCGGTGAGCAGCGTGGAACTCATCAGGTTCATGCCGAGTTCCGCGGACCAGACCGCGGTCTTCCTGCTGCCGGCGCCCCACCAGATCCGTTCCGCCAGTCCCGGGGACTGGGGCTGGACGGGGAGGAGGCCGGCAGCGGCCCCGGCGTAGCGGGGATCGGCCTGCGCCATCCCGGCGCCGGTGATGGCCTTGCGGAAGACGGCGGTGTGGCGGCGGGCCATGTCCGCATCGGTCTCCCCCGGCTGCGGCCGGTGGCCAAATGCAGACGCACCCTCCAGGGCAGGCTCGGGTGAACCGCGGCTGATGCCCAGCTGCAGCCTGCCGCCGCTGATCAGGTCCGCCGTCGCGGCCTCCTCAGCCATGTACAGCGGGTTTTCGTAGCGCATGTCGATCACGCCGGTGCCAATTTCGATGCGGCTGGTGCGGGCGGCGATGGCCGCCAGGAGCGGGAAGGGCGATGCCTGCTGCCGGGCGAAGTGGTGGACGCGAAAGAACGCGCCGTTCACTCCAAGTTCTTCGGCGGCAACCGCCAGTTCGACGCCCTGGAGCAGGGCGTCCGCCGCTGTCCTGGTGCGGGAACCCTGGCCGGGGCCCCAGTGGCCGAATGAAAGGAATCCGATGCGCTCCATACCTCCCCCAACTGTCCGGCCAACAACGGCATTCCCGGCTGGGATGATGGCTGCGTGGGTATTCCGGACGAAATTGTCACCATTTCCAAGACCATCGTGCTGTTCGTGCTGGCCGCTGCCGCGGAAATCGGGGGCGCCTGGCTGGTGTGGCAGGCCGTCCGGGAAGGCAAGGACTGGTGGTGGGCCGGTCTCGGCGTGATCGCACTGGGCGCCTATGGCTTCGTGGCTACGCTCCAGCCGGACGCCCACTTCGGCCGTATCCTGGCGGCCTATGGCGGAGTGTTTGTAGCCGGCTCCCTGGCATGGGGTATGGCTTTTGACGGCTTCCGCCCGGACCGCTGGGACATCGCCGGGTCGGTGGTCTGCCTGCTGGGAGTTGCCGTGATCATGTTTGCACCGCGGAGCGGCGGATAAGCAGCGCCGCTGTGGCTAGAATCTAGCCACAGCGAAAGGCGGGACCTGTGGAGCGGGTGGACTACTGCGTTATCGGCGGCGGAATCGTGGGCCTCGCAACGGCCTATCAGCTGCTGCTGAAGCAACCGGGAGCCTCGCTGGTCCTGCTCGAGGCCGCGGAGACCCTGGCCTCACACCAGACAGGCCACAACAGCGGCGTCATCCATTCCGGGATCTATTACGCCCCGGACAGCCTTAAGGCGCGGTTCAGCAAAGCCGGATCGCAACAGACCAAGGAGTTCTGCCGGGAGCACGGCATCAGGTACGCCGAGCCGGGCAAGCTGCTGGTGGCCACTTCGGCCGTGGAGCTGGACCGGCTGGAGCGCCTGGAGGAACGCGCTGTTGTCCACGGGCTGGACTGCGAGCGCGTGGACCAGGCGGAACTCAACCGCCGCGAACCGAACGTTTCAGGCCTCGGCGCGCTGTTCATTCCCAGCACCGGCATCGTGGACTACCGGGAAGTGTCGCAGAAGCTGGCCGAACTCATCGCTTCAGCCGGTGGACGGGTCATCACCGGAGCCAAAGTGGGCTCGATCGTGGAGCATTCCGACCGCGTGGAGGTCGGCACGGGACAGGGCGCCTACTCCTGCCGCCGCTTGGTGGCCTGTGCGGGCCTGCAGTCGGACCGTTTGGCGGAACTGGCCGGAATGGAGATCGACATCCAGATCATCCCTTTCCGCGGGGAGTATTTTGAGCTGCCGGAATCCAAGTGGGACTACGTCACGCACCTGATCTACCCCGTACCGGACCCGGAGCTGCCTTTTCTAGGGGTCCATCTCACCCCCACCATCAACGGCAGCATCACCGTGGGACCCAATGCGGTGCTGGGCCTGGCCCGGGAGGGCTACCCCAAATTCTCGGTGGACTTCAAGGATGTGGGCCGCTACTTGCGCTTTCCGGGGCTGTGGCACGTGGCCAGGTCCAATGCCAGCACCGCGGTGCGCGAAGCCCGGAACTCGCTGTTCAAGGGAAGCTACCTGCAGGAATGCCGTAAATACGCCCCCGGCCTGGCCAAAGCGGACCTGCTGCCATATGAGGCAGGCATCCGGGCACAAGCTGTGCGCCGGGACGGAACGCTCCTCCACGATTTCCTGCTGGCGGAGACGGACCGGATGATCCACGTCTTGAATGCCCCCTCCCCCGCCGCAACCGCTGCCCTGCCTATCGGAGAACACCTGGCAGGCAAGGCCGTGCTCCGCCACGCTTCATGACAGGCAGGCTCTCACCGGGCCGCCGCTAAACTGGCCCGGTGATCAACAGTGAGCAGCCAGCCAAGCCAATCCCGCCATCGCGCGGAAAGATGGCTGAACGGCTGCTGCCCGGCGGCGAGGAACCGGACCCGCGCTTCACGCTCGCGAACGAACGAACTTTCCTGGCTTGGATCCGGACCTCGCTTGCGCTGCTGGCGGGGGGCATCGCCATCGAGGCGTTCACGTCCGGCCTTTTCATTGAGCCTGTCCGGAAAGGCCTGGCCGTCCTGTTGCTGTTGCTGGGCATGATGCTCAGTGGCGGAGCGGCCATGCGGTGGCTTCGGGTGGAGCGGAGCATGCGCAACAAGGCCCCACTGCCGCTGCCGCTCTTTGTGCCCCTGTTGGCCGGGGCAGGCGCGCTGGCTGCCGCCGTCGTCCTTGTCTTCATCCTGTGGCGCTGACTGCATGGCATCCCGCGCCCCCAGCCCCCACGGCGATCCCGGCCTGCAGCCCGAGCGGACGGCGCTCGCCTGGGGCCGGACCATGCTGGCACTCGTAACGGCAAGCGCCTTCTTCCTGCGCTGGCTTCCCACGTACGGGCCGCCCATCCTGATACTGCCGGTGATTTCCGGTGGCGCCGCCCTTGCCATCTACCTCACCCAGCGCCGCCGCTACCAGGCCAGGTCCCACGGCCTGGCAGGCGAAAGCATCGAAGCCGACCTGCCCGCGGTGCTCTGGACCGCTTTCGCGGGAGTCGCCCTGGGGTGCCTGGGCATTGTGGTGGTCCTGGTCAGCTAGAACATCGGCAGGACGAAGCCGGCCAGCAGTGCCACCGCGCCGATCGCCGTCAGGCAGCGGCCCAGGACTGAGGCCGTCCGCCCCGCTTCCTCAGGCGGGGTGGTCTGCCACTGCGTTGGGCGCTTGGGGTGGTAGTAGAGGGGCAGGGTGTCTCCGGCCGCCATGTCCTTGATGTCGTAAGGGGACATCGGAGCATTGTGCACCTGATGCTTCCTGTCGAACCAGCGGAAACCCACACCCGTGGAATCCGAATACACCACGGCCTCGGCCACGTCCCAGGGGTGCACGAAGCGGCGGAGGAAACCGGTGTAGAAGAGCAGTCCCAGTCCGGCGGGCAGGCACAACCAGGTGAGCACTTCCAGGATAGGACCTGCCATATCAAGCGCAGTGGGCATGAAGTTGATGGTACAGCCCGGGGCTGGCTCCTTCAGCACCTACTACGTACGCTGAAGGGGACCGGACCAGAGTAAGGGGAAACCATGAATGATCAGGATATTTTGACGCACATCCAGGCCTTGGTAGAGGAGGAGCACTCGCTGCGCGAAGGTGCACCGGAGGGGCAGGCGCCGGACCAGGCACGGCTCAAGTACGTGGAAGAAAGCCTGGACCAGTGCTGGGACCTGCTGCGCCAACGGCGGGCCAAGAAGGATTCAGGCGACAACCCGAACGACGCCGAGGCCCGCCCCATCAGCGAAGTGGAGGGCTACAGGCAGTAATGCGTATCGCCATCGCCCAAATCATCAGCAGTGTAGACACCGCCGCCAATTTGGAACTCATCTGGGAATATGCCGCCCAGGCCAAGAACGCGGGCGCACAGCTGGTGGTCTTTCCCGAGGCGACCATGCGCGCCTTTGGCCACTCTTTGAAGGATGTTGCCGAGCCCGTTGAGGGCCCGTGGGCCAGCGAGGTCCGCAGGATCGCCAACGAACTGGACATCACGGTCGTTGCCGGCATGTTCACTCCAGGGAAGGACGGCCGGGTACGTAACACGCTGCTGGTCACCGGGGCCGGGGTGGAGGCGTCGTATGACAAGGTCCATCTTTTTGACGCCTTCGGCTTCACTGAGTCCAGGACGGTGGACGCTGGGGAGGCGCCGGTAACGTTCGCACTGGATGGGACGGTGTTCGGGCTGGCAACCTGTTACGACGTCCGTTTTCCGGACCTGTTTACCGCCAATGCCAACGCAGGTGCCCAAGTCAATATCGTGTGTGCCTCCTGGGGCGCCGGTGAAGGCAAGGCGGAGCAGTGGGATTTGCTGGTGCGCGCCCGGGCGCTGGACAGCACCACGTTTGTGGTGGCTTGCGGCCAGGCGGATCCCGAAACGGTGGGCGCCGGTCCCGCGGGCACAGCGCCCACCGGTATCGGACACAGCGCAGTTATCACCCCCCTGGGAAAGGCGGTGGTGGCGCTTGGCGGGAAGCCGGAACTCGCCGTCGTCGACATTGATCCCTCAACTGTGGACGACGTACGGGCCAAACTGCCTGTGCTCGCCAACGCCCGCAGGTTCTGAACGCGTGAGTTGCCGTTCATAGCTTCGAAACAGACGGCAAAAGAGCGTACGACGGCGGGTCTCACCTACCGCGGGCCGTTTCGGCCCGCGGTAGCGCGGAAACGGAGGGGCTGGCGCCCGCGCTGCCCGGCCCTGGAGGAGCTGCCGTTTACATGCCGGAAACATAGCCGATACGCGAACTTCACACAGGAGCCATTTGTGTAACGTGACGGCAACCTTAAGCGGCATTGACTGAAACACGCGACGCCAAAAATGGATCCCGGGGGAAACGCCGCGGGGCCAAACGGGCCCTGCACCACGTTCACGTTGCGAAGGGACCCATCGGTGGAAATCACTGCCCAACACGTCTGGCTGATGATTTCGGCCGCAATGGTACTGTTCATGACCCCCGGACTCGGCCTCTTCTACGGCGGCATGACCCGGGCCAAGGCCGCGCTGAACATGATCATGATGAGCTTCATCTCGGCGGGAATTGTTGGCGTGGTGTGGGTCCTCTGGGGCTACTCGATGACCACCGGCAACGGCGTCCTGGGCCTCTTCGGCAATCCCTTCACCAGCTTCGGCCTGCAGAACCTGATAGGTTCACCGGACCTTCTCAAAGCCGGATTCAGCGCCACCTTCGCGATCGTCACCGTGGCGCTGATCAGCGGGGCCATCGCCGACCGCGCCAAGTTCGGCGCCTGGGCCCTGTTCGTACCGGTATGGATCACCGTGATCTACTGCCCCCTTGCCTACATGATCTGGGGTGGCGGTCTGATGAGCGCAGGGGGCGCGGTCACGGAAATCTTCGGCCAGGTCATCGATTTCGCCGGCGGCGCCGTGGTGGAAATCAGCTCTGGAACGGCGGCCCTGGTGCTGGCCGTAATCGTTGGCCAGCGCCATGGCTTCGCGAAGGACCCCAACCACCGCCCCCACAACCTGCCCTTCATCATGCTCGGCGCGGCGATCCTGTGGTTCGGCTGGTTTGGCTTCAACGGCGGCGCCGCCACCAGCGTGGAACAGGCCGGCCTCATTTGGATCAACACCCTGGTAGCTCCCGCCGCAGCCATGCTCAGCTGGCTGGTCACCGAAAAGGTCCGGCACGGGCACCCCACTTCGCTGGGCGCAGCCTCCGGCGTGGTTGCCGGCCTGGTGGCTATCACCCCTTCCTGCGCCAACATCAGCCCGGTGGCCGCTATCGGCCTGGGCCTGGTGGCGGGCGCGGCATGCTGCGTCTTCGTGGACCTCAAGTACCGTTTTGGCCTGGATGACTCCCTGGACGTTGTGGGCGTCCACCTGGGCGCCGGCCTCATCGGCACCCTGTCGTTGGGTTTCATCGCCCTCCCCGTGAATGGCCAGGGCGGCGGCCTCTTCTATGGCGGCGGCGTCCAGCAGCTCATTGCCCAGGCAGCCGCCGTCGTCATTACCCTGCTGTTGTCCGGCCTTGGAACCACTGTCATTGGCCGGGTGATCAACAAGACGGTGGGCTTCCGCGTGAGCCACGAGGCCGAGACCGCCGGCGTGGACCTGTCCGAGCACGCAGAGACTGCCTACGCGTTCGGCGAGATCGGAGCCAGCTTCAATCCCCTGCGCCAGGCCGCGGCCCACATTCCTACGGCAGCTGCTCCCGCCGAACGCCACGCCAGGGAAGACTCCTTCGCGTAAACTCCCGTCCTAGTCCGCCAGGATCTTATAGAGGGCGCGGCGCGTTTCGTCCATCTTCTCGACGGCGGCAGCGCGCTGTTCCTCCGTCACACCGGTGCGGAACTGATGGATGGCACCCATGAGCTTGCCGATGCTTTGGTGGAAGTCCCGGTCCGCACTGTCCGGTTCTGCGTTCCAGGCGTTCTCCATCTCCTCGGCGTGTTCCGCCACGTAGGCCTTGCCTGCATCGGTGAGGGCAAATTCAGTCCCACGGCCTTCGCTGAGTGCCTCGATCAGGCCCTCGTCCACCAACTGCTGCAGGGTGGGGTATATGGATCCGGGGCTGGGCCGCCACATTCCGCCGGTCTTTGCGGCGATGGTCTTGATCAGTCCGTAACCATTGGACGGGGCCTCTGCCAGGAGCGAGAGGATGGCCGCGCGGACATCGCCCCGGCTGGCCCGCCGGCTGCCCCGTCCGAAGCCTGGTCCGAACCCGGGACCGAAGCCCTGCCCGAAGCCTGGCCCAAAACCGGGACCGAAGCCGGGACCGAAGCCCGGGCCCCGGTGCCCGTGCGGCCCCCGGCGTCCCCTGCCCCGTTCGAAGCGGCCCCTGCCGAACTCAGGGTCTGGATGTTTCTCGTCAAATATGCCTTTCATGGTGGCATCGTCCCTTTCAATTGAGGTTCTCGCTGTTACTTCAGCGATAGTTAACGATATGTCGTTAACTATCGCTGAGTCAATGCCTGTACGTGACCAAATCCTGACCTTTCCGCCTCTGGTTCGCCCCTCGACGGGAGCGTATTCTGGTCCCACCTTCGAAGGCGGGGGCTGAGGAATGGCAAGGAAGCGGAAGCGCAGGCGCGGCTTTGGTGCAGCCCTGGGAAGGATTCTGGGGTTCCTCGCAGCGAGTGTCATGTGCGGTGTGCTGGCGGCCAGCCTGGTGGTGCCGGCGGTGGCAGCCGCGGGCATGGGGGTCAGCTCCTCCATCGGTTTCTTTGAAAGCCTGCCCGCCGAGTTGACGGTGCAGCCACCGTCCCAGGCCACCAAGGTCCTCACGTCGGACGGGCAGCAAATTGCAACCTTTTACGCGGAGAACCGCGTGAAAGTGCCGCTGGACCAGATGTCGCCCTTCATCAAGGACGGCATTGTCGCCATCGAGGACAGCAGGTTCTACGAGCACGCCGGCGTGGACCCGCAGGGCATTCTGCGGGCGGTGGTGTCCAACCTGACCAAAGGCGGCGAGCAGGGCGCGTCCACCATCACGCAGCAGTACGTCACGAACGTCCTGAACGAGGCGGAGCTTTCCCAGGACAGGCCGGACGCAGTGGTCCTGAACGGGCAAAAGAACTTCGGCGACAAACTGCGGGAGATGAAGCTTGCCATCACCCTGGAGAAGAAGTACACCAAGGACCAGATCCTTGAGGGGTACCTGAATATCGTCTTCTTCAGCAGCAATGCCTACGGGATTGAAGCCGCGGCACGCTACTTCTTCAGCACGAGCGCGAAAAACCTCACCCTTCCCCAGGCAGCGTTGCTGGCCGGCGTCGTAAACAGCCCCACCCTGTACAACCCGGTGACCAATCCGGACAAGTCGATTGTTCGGCGGAACCAGGTCCTGTCCGAGATGCTGCGCCAGAAAAAGATCACGCAAGCCCAGCACGATGAGGCCGTGGCCACCCCCATCCAGCTGAAGATCACGCCGCAACAGCAGGGCTGCGCCAATGCAGCCATGGCACCGTACTTCTGCGACTACATCTCGCACCTGATCCTGAACAATCCGGCTTACGGGCCCACGGAACCTGAACGCGAGCGACGACTGTACCGGGGCGGCCTCACCATTGTCACCACCCTGGACAGCCGGCTCCAGGCGGCGGCCCAGGCCCAGGTGGATGGGACCGCGGGCGCAAATCCGGACCGATGGGCGGCGTCATTGCTGAGCATCCAGCCTGGCAGCGGGAAGATCCTGGCCATGGCCCAAAACACGGTATTCCTCCCGCAGCCCGGCAAGTTCGATACAAACCTGAACTTCAATGTGGATGCCAAGGACGCCCAGGGCAACGACCTGAACGGTGCCGGGGGGTTCCAGCCCGGGTCCACCATGAAGCCCTTTACGTTTGCGGAGTGGCTGAACGAGGGCAAGCCGCTTACCGCCGAAGTGGACGCATCCCGCCGGGTCTACCCCTTGGGGTTCCCGTGGAAGGACAGTTGCGGGAAGGTGCTGGGAGCGTACAGCACGGCTCAGGCAAACCCGGCTCTTGGCGCTGCCGATGACCTGCAGAACGCGGAGGACGGCTTCTACCGGCCGATGCCGGTCAACTACGGCCTGTATAACTCGATCAACACCGCCACCTTCGCCTCGGCATCCCAGCTGGACTTCTGCGGAATCCAGAAGATGGTGGACTCTGTGGGCCTGCACAGCGGCCTGGACAGCACCCCGGTCAACATGCATCAACTGGGCAACCTGCTGGGCGGCACCGGAGTGGCCCCCCTCACCCTCGCAAATGCCTTTGCCACCTTTGCGACGGATGGCCGATACTGCGCGCCCATCGCTGTAGTTGACGTCACGGATGCTGCCGGGGCAAAGCTGCCCGCACAGGCGCCGGACTGCCACGACGCCGTCAAACCCGACGTCGCGCGCGGCGTCAACTCTGTGCTGCAGGACGTCCTGAAGAAGGGCTCAGGCGTCTGGATCAACCCGAAGGTGCAGGACAAAGTTCCTACCGCAGCCAAGACGGGCACCTCGAACAACAACGGTTCCACCTGGGTGGTCGGGTACACCACCGGTCTGGTAACGGCATCCTTCTTTGGGGATGCACTGGAAGGCCAAAAGCGGGCAGGGCAGAACGTGACCATTAACGGCACCTTCTACCCCAGCCTTGACGGATACATGATCGCCGGCCCGCAGTGGGCCAACTACATGCTCAAGGTGGCGCCGCTCTACCCGGCAGCCCCGTTCGCACCCCCGCCCGCTTCGATGATTGGTCCAAATCCGAACTACAGGCCCTAGCCCCGGACCCAAACCGGAAAGCACGGCTGCGATCCCGCGCCGCGGCCGTGTTCGGGGGCACTGCGACGACACGTGGCAGGCCGCTGGCGAGGGTTTGAATCCAGCTTCCTAGCCCGTGCCCTTCCACAACCGATTCCACCAGGAGCGCTCACGCTCCGGCTCGACAGGGGCCTCGGCAACCCACGCGGCGCGGCGGCTGCGCCAGCGCTCCACGTCCTCTTCGACGTCACGGGTCTTGGTGATTACCGGCGGCCCGCCCTGCAACTGGCGGCGGGCGTCAATTACCCGCCGGTTGAAGTCCTGCAGGATGTCCCGGACCTGCTGCTCCGTGTACTGGGCGTCCAGCTTGGCGTCGAGTTCGGCATCCTCGGCACGGAGCAGGATAGCGGGAGGGCCCAGGCCGCTGAGGTTTTCCCGCTGGATCAGCCCCTTGACCCACCAGTCGGGATCGTAGGATTCGCCCAGGCCAGGGATTGGTTTGCCGGCGTACTTCAGGTTGTCGAACTTGCCCTGCGCCATGGCGTCCCGGACCAGGTATTCGGCGCGGGCGGCGTCGCTGACTTTCCGGCGCTTCTCCCGCTCCTGCGCGTCGAGGGCATCCAGCGCCGCTTCCTCCTCGGCGCTGATCCCGGCACCACGATATGAACGGACTTCGGCCGCCCGCTCCAGGCGCTTGCGGAAATCCCCTGCCCCGCCGCTCATTGCTGCCACCGCCTCCCCTCGCCTCATCCCCGACTTCCAGTATTCAGCGGCGGGCTTGCGCATTCAACGCCCATGGGCGGCCGCCACCCAGGGGTGAGCGGACGACGGCGGGACGTCCCGCCGTCGTCCGTTTACCTGGCGCCGTGGCGACGGCTTGGGACAGTTTTTGATGAAATCAGGCGTTGGCGTGCTCGGCGAGGATGCCGTCGATCTGGCCGACGGCCTCCTTGAGCCCCTCTTCCATGCCCATCGCCATTATCTGCTCCAACTGTTCCTCAGACTCGAACGTGGACAGCATGGTCATGCGGGTGCGCTCCCCCAGCGGCTCCAGGGTCACGGTTGCGTGCGAGATGCCCAGTTCGTCCGTGGGTTTGCCGTCGCTGTCCGCAAAACCGTCGTTGAACTCGAGCCGGCGGGGCGCATCGATGCTGGTGAACTCCCACCAGCCGTGTGCTTTGTCCCCTTCCGGCCCTGTCATGTAGTAGCTGGCCTTGCCGCCGGGTACGAAGTCATGCTTGTAGAAGGTCGCGGGATAGGTGGGCGGGCCCCACCAGCGCTCCAGCTGCCGTGGGTCCTCGAAGAGCTGCCAGACGCGTTCCACGCCGGCGTCAAACTCGGCAACAAGGGTAAGGCTCAGGGCCTCGGGGTTCTTGTCCATACTGATGACGGTCATGGCATTGCCTTCCTAACCTTCAGCGAGAATGTCTGCCATCCTGGCGGCGCGCTGCCGCCAGATCTGTTCATAGTCGTCGAGCAGCCGCCGGGCATTTCGCAGGCCTTCATGATTGCCCCGCACCATCTGCTCCCTCCCGCGCTTTTCCTTGGTGACCAGGGATGCGCGCTCCAACACCGCCACGTGCTTCTGGACGGCGGCGAAACTCATGGCGTAGAGGGCTGACAGGCCGGTGACGGAGTATTCCTCGACGGTGACCCGACGGATGATGTCCCGCCGCGTGGCGTCGGCGAACGCCTGAAAAAGGCGGTCCAGTTCTGTCCCGCTCAGCTGATCTACAACCATTTGGTTGTATGTTAGCCGTGCAGTGCATCCAGGGTCAATGGCTTATTTCCTGCCCCTCCCCATTGGCCCTGAGAACACCGCCATGGTGCTGGAATCAGCAGGAGCCAGGGGACTATAAGATCATCGGCAGCGGCAGCTGTGGGACATCCGCGGGGTCAACGGCGCTGCCGCCGTGTCCCTCAGGGCAGCTGGCCTGGAGGCACTGGCTAGGAGTCGAAGTGGGTCTGGATGCTGCTGCCGGACAACTGCTCGATCAGTTCCTTGGCCACATCCCGCAGTTTCCGGTTGCGGTTGCTGGAGACCTTGGTGAGGATTTCCATCGCCTCTTCCTGCGAACACCGGTTTTGCGCCATGATCACGCCGCAGGCCAGATTAATGGCGGTCCTGCTTTCGAGCGCCGCTTCAAGGTCGTCGGCCCGGTTCTGCGCAGTGTGGATGCGGACCGAAAGGTTCAGTGTGTTGTGGGCAGCCGCAGCGAAGCCCACGGCCTTGTCGTAGACGTCAGCGGTAAACACGCCCGGTCTGGTGGCGAAGAAGTTCAGCGCAGCTTTGGCGTCGCCGCTGATCTCCAGCGGTACACCTAAAGTGCTGTGAATGTTATGCTCCTCCAGCTTGCGATTCAACGGTATCCACCGCGGATCATTAGCTACGTCATTGATGAGCACCGGGGTCATTTCCGCGAGTGCCCTTATGCATGGACCATCGCCGACGGCCTGCTCGATATGGTCAAGCTCAACAGCGCGCTCACTGCTGCCGGCCGCGGTAGCGGGACGTCGGCGAATCTTCAGGGTCACGGCGCACTCAATTTCGTCATCCGCCACCTCAGATACTGCCGCTGCCGCCAGCCCCGAGAGTCCTGACAGGAACTCCACGGCGTTGCCGGCACCCACCAGAACCTCCTGGAGGTGCTGGATGGTCTCTTTGTCGGCAGAATTCAGCATGGCTTACATCTTACGGACATGGCAGCTGACCTGGATAGCGACAGGATGACGACGGGTGGGCCCCTCATCCCCATCCGCACTTTCAAGGCTCCTACCATAAATACGCGCGGGAGCGTAGTGTCAAAGGTAGGAGATTTCGGGATGGGGGACAGGGTCCAGAGGTTGAATGCACGGGCCGTCCGCGTCAAAGAGCGACGACCGCCAGCTTGGCGCCAAGCGTCTGGCGCAACCTGGGATCGAGGCCACATGGCCAGCAACCACCGCCCGTCAAACTTCGGAATTCCCCCATTGCCCGTGTCTGCGCTTCTTGCCGCCCTGCCGAATGGAAGGCAAAGATGAACGCCGATTGGACCAACGGGCCTGATCAACTCTCGGAAGCCGACGAGCAGCGGCGGGGTGCCGCCCGTCGTTTCCGTGACGCACAGGTTCCACTGATTAAACTGTGGACCTACTACTACGGCCTGGGCGGGGATGCCGACGAGCTGTCCCTGGACGCCTACCTCAATGAGGCACTGCACCTTCCGGCCGCCCAGGTGGGACTGATCACCACGGCCATGACGGAATTAACCGCAGCTGAGGACGAATGACCGCCGAAGAGGGTCATTCCGACGACCGCGACCGCGGCGCTGCGGAAAAGGCGACGTTATCGCTTGAGTCCCTCGTCCTGGAAAGCCCGGACATCAAGGCGTTCATGGTGGAGCTGGCCATCGTGGCAGCCTCGCGGCTGTCCAGGCCCGGCAACACCATCCACAGTGGCGTTACCGTCCTCCGGCACAGGAAGCCGCAGGCCATGGCAGCAAGTGACGCCGCCGCCATGGCGCTGGATGAACTGCAGAACGGATTCGGGGAGGGCCCCTGCCTCACCGCACTCCGCCAGGGGACCACGGTCCTGGTGCCCGATCTCACCGCCGAGACCCGCTGGGGGCCCTATGTCAGGGCAGCGATAGCGCACGGAGTGTCCTCAATCCTCGCCGTTCCGCTTGACCTCTCGGGCGAGGCAGATGCGGTGCTCAACCTTTACTCGGGCCGCAGCAATGGATTCGCAAGCGAGGGCATCGCCACGGCGGAGACATTCGCGCGGCAAGCGGCAACCTCCCTGCGACTGATTCTGCGGATATCGCAACTCAGTGAGGCCAGGAGCGACCTGTCCGCCGCGATGCAGTCCCGCACCGTGATCGACATGGCAGTGGGGGCCATCATGGCCCAGAACCGCTGCGACCGGGACACAGCCTTCAGCATCCTCACGCGCGCCTCCAGCACCAGGAACATCAAGCTCCGGGAAGTGGCAGCAACCGTCATCACCTCGATTTCCGGGGAGCAATGGATCACCGCACACTTCGACGAGTAGCCGTGTTCCCGCTCACAAGTGATGAGAAACACTTGCAACAAATGCCCTGTTTGGTTGAGGCGTTACATCACCCACGGGCACTATGGATACGCAGGGCCGGAACCATCCGCCCTTGACATCCTGGTGACGCAACGAGGCCCACCGGTGAGCACAGGCCACCGACCCTCCGAGCGCGGACAGGCCGTTGCCGGCTACCGAACCGGCTTGACACTGGAAAGTACTGAACAATGACGTTTAACACTGCCGAATCCGTGACGCTGAAGATCTGGGACCGGGCATCGCTCCACGAGACTCTTGATTCCGCGGTCTCCGACCTGTCCACGCGCCACAACACCACCACCTGCCGCATCGCTGTCACCTGCAGCGGCCCCAACACGTTCACCCTGAGCGTGCGCGGGAACGAGCCCGCACTGGCTCTCTGAGCGACCCAACGTAAAGGGGCGCGGACGACGGCGGAGACCCACCCGCCGTCGTCAGCGCCCTTTTTGCTGCCCGCGCCCCAAGATCCACGTCGAACGGGCGTGCGGACCGGCGTAGCATTCGTCTGGTACGCGCAACAAACGGGAAGGGCACATGGCTACGCAGCACAAGGGCACCAGGTTTCGTCTCGGGTCGCTGGCACTGCCCGTCATCCAGGCCCCGATGGCCGGCGGACCTTCCACTCCGGGGCTGGCAGCTGCCGTAAGCGAGGCCGGCGGGTTGGGCTTCGTTGCGGGGGGTTACAAGACCGCGGCAGCCATGCGCGCCGAGATCGAGGCCGTCAGGGGACACACGGACAAGCCATTCGGCGTGAACCTGTTCGTACCCCAGCCGTCAGTTACCAGTCCCGAAGTCCTGCAGGAATACGCCGCTTCGTTAGCGCCGGACGCTGAACGCTTCGGGGTCAGCCTGGGAGATCCGAAGCATGACGATGACGATTGGGACCAAAAGCTCAAAGCACTGCTGGAGCTGGCACCGGCCGTTGTTTCGTTCACCTTCGACTTGCCCGAACCCAGCGTGGTGGAGGCCCTCCAGCAGCGCGGAGCGTACGTGATCGCCACAGTCACGGACCGTGACGAAGCGCTGCAGGCCCTTGCGGCAGGTGCTGACGCCCTCTGCGTCCAGGGCCCGGAAGCCGGCGGCCACCGCGGAACGTTCAAGGCGGACGCGCCTCCTCCCCTTGTGCCCCTTCACGGGATCCTCGGCGAGCTGTCCGACCTGGAGGTGCCGCTCATCGCTGCGGGCGGAATAGCCACTGCAGAACACACCCGGGCCGCGCTCGCCGTCGGTGCCGCTGCGGTCCAGGCGGGAACCGCGTTCCTCCGCGCGAATGAAGCCGGGACCAAGGCAGTGCACCGGGCGGCACTGGCGTCGTCGGACCGTTTCACCACCACAGCCGTCACCCGGGCCTTCTCCGGCCGCAACGCGCGCGGCCTGTACAACGAGTTCATGCGCCGCCACGACGGTGATGCCCCTTACGGATACCCGGAGATCCACCACCTCACCACTCCCCTGCGCGCCGCCGCGGCGGCAGCAGGAGAGCCGGACTGGCTGAACCTGTGGGCCGGCATCAACTACCGGAACTGCATGGAGGGCTCCGCGGCATCAATCCTGGCGAGCCTCGCGCCGTGAGGCTTTGCCCGCCGTCGTCCGTTCTTTAACGCCCGACGGCGGGCCAGCCCCTTGTGGGTGCCGGTCCGCCGTGCGTGCGCGGTGCTTTAGAGGGTGGCGGTGTCGATCACGAACCGGTACCGGACGTCCGAGGCAAGGACGCGCTCGTAGGCTTCGTTGATCTTCTCGGCCGGGATGACCTCGATCTCTGCGCCCAGGCCGTGCTCGGCGCAGAAGTTGAGCATCTCCTGGGTTTCGCGGATGCCGCCGATCATGGAACCGGCGAAGGACCGGCGGCCGCCGATCAGTGCGAAGGCGTTGACGGGAAGCGGCTCGGCCGGGGCGCCGACGTTCACCAGGGCGCCGTCGAGCTTCAGCAGGCCCAGGTAGGAGCTGATGTCGAGTGAAGCGCTGACCGTGTTGATGATCAGGTCGAAGGAGCCGGCGAGCTGCTCAAAGGTGCCGGGATCGGTGGTGGCGAAGTAGTTGTCCGCGCCCAGCTTCAGGCCGTCCTCCTGCTTCTTCAGCGACTGTGACAGGACGGTCACCTCGGCGCCCATGGCGTGGGCCTGCTTGACTGCCATGTGGCCCAGGCCGCCGAGGCCGACGACTGCAACCTTCTTGCCCGGGCCCGCGCCCCAATGCCGCAGCGGGGAGTAGGTGGTGATGCCGGCGCACAGCAGCGGCGCGGCGACGTCGAGGTCGATGCCCTCGGGGATGGTCACCACGAAGTCCTCGGTGACCACCACTTGCGTGGAGTAGCCGCCCTGGGTGATGGTGCCATCGCGGTCAACGGCGCCGTAAGTGCCAACGTTGCCCTTGACGCAGTACTGCTCCTCGCCCTTCCGGCAGTTCTCGCATTCCCTGCACGAGTTGACCATGCAGCCAACGCCGACACGGTCGCCGACCTTGTGCTTGGTCACTTCGCCGCCAACCTCGGTGACAATGCCCGCGATCTCGTGGCCAGGAACCAGCGGGTACTGCTGCGGGCCCCACTCGCCGCGGACGGTATGGATGTCCGAGTGGCAGATGCCGGCGAACTTGATGTCGATCAGGACATCGTGCGGACCCACTTCGCGGCGCTCGATGGTGGTTGCCACCAGGTCCTCCGTGGCGGACGGGGATGCATAAGCCTTGACGGTAGTCATGGTTCTCCTGTGATCTGTTGGGGGACTTTAAAAATGTTACCGGGGTTGTTCGGGGCAATCCCGGGAAATGGCCGGGTCAAGGGTGGCCCTGTTGTAACTGGTCTTATGAGTCCTACCCACATGCCCTCCCGCTATGAGTGGTTATGGCAGAACCTCCTTAGGGTCCTGCCATTCGTCGTAACGTGTTCCTTATGGATAACCGAGCCGAGGTACGGCAGTTCCTGTCCTCACGACGTGGGCGGATCACCCCGGAGCAGGCAGGCATCGAACCCTACGGCGGCCGCCGCCGCGTACCGGGGTTACGGCGGGAGGAAGTGGCACGGCTGGCGGGCGTCAGCGTGGACTACTACACGCGCCTGGAACGGGGAAACCTGAGCGGTGTTTCGGACAGCGTCCTGGACGCCATCGCCGGCGCCCTGGAACTGGACCGCGCCGAGCATGACCACCTCTATGACCTGGCCCGGGCAGCGAACACCTCGGGCCGCAAGCGTGCCGCGGCTGCCGGCGGTTCCGCACCGTCAAAGGTCCGGCCGGAGCTGCAGTACCTCCTGGACGCCATCACCGACGCGCCGGCCTTCATCGGCAACAACCGGATGGACATCGTGGCCGCCAACACCCTGGGCTACGCCCTGTACTCGGACATGTACCGCAATCCGTCACGGCCCGCCAACCACTCCCGGTTCATTTTCCTGGATCCCCGCTCCCACAACTTCTACACGGACTGGGACCGGGCGGCCCACACCAACGTGGCCATCCTCCGGCGGGAGGCCGGCCGCAATCCCCATGACAAGGGCATTGCCGAACTCATTGGCGAACTGTCCATGCGCAGCGACGAATTCCGCACCCTCTGGGCAGCGCACAACGTCCGCCGCCACTACGCGGGCACCAAGTTCTTCCAGCATCCCGTGGTGGGACTCCTCGAGCTGAACTACCAGGTGCTGGGCCTGGAAGAGGACCCGGGGCATACCCTCACCGTCTATCCCGCCACGCCCGGCAGCCCCTCCGGGGAAGCCCTCAAGCTCCTGGCCTCCTGGGCGGTAACGGAAAACATCGTGGAGACGGCGCAGGCAAGGGTAGGCAGCTAGCAAGCGTGCCCGGCCCGGTCCGGTCCAGTCCGGCGCGGTCCGGCCCGGCTTCAGGCGTCGGCGCCGGGCTCATAGCCAATGAGCCAGTGGAGCCCGTAACGGTCGATGACCTGGCCGTCCGAGGCACCCCAGGGCTTGGCTGCAAGAGGGTCCACCACGCGGCCGCCGGAACTGAGTTTGTTGAACCAGTCGCGGAGGACTTCAGGCTCGGCGCTACCAAGCAAGGAGAGCATTGCGCCTTCAAGCCGGACGCTCTTCCCGCCCGGTGGGGTATCCGAGCCCGCCAAGGCAACAGCGCCCCTGAGTTCGCCGTGGGCAATGGCATCCGGCGGCCCATCCGTCCGGCCGAAATCCTCGTTTGTGTGGAGGGAAAGCTCGCCGCCAAAAACGGCCGCGTAGAAGCCCAGTGCCTCGCGGGCTGTGCCGGGAAAGCTGGGATAGATCTGGGGTGCGGTCATTCCGCCAGCCTACAGACACCAGGCCTTGGTGTGTCCGGCCGCCGCAAAGGCGGGAAAGCTATGGAACGTTCGACGGCAGCCCGGAGGGTTCAGCGTCCACCCGGGCGCCGGCCCGCCACCTCGCCAAAGCCGTCAACGGCTTGCTGGGCAGCACGGTACAGGGCAGGATCCGACCAGGGCGCCCGCGCCCATGCGCTCACGGCCGCCAGGGCCCCCGCCAGCATGGTGGCGGGTTCCTGCCCGGCGGGCATTCCTTGTGCCAGGATCGCTTCCCGGTCATTGGACAGGGTGTCCGCCATGGTTCGGGTGCTGACCCGCTGCCAGACATCAGGGACGGCATCCACGTCCACCAGCCGCTCCCGGAGCGGCCAGTTCCCGACAAAGCGTGCCACCCAGGCCTGGTGCAGCTGCTTGTAATCCCTAATGAAGCTCCGCCTCGTCCAATTCGGGTAGGCGGACAGCACGAGCACACATGGGACGAGGACCGCCAGCACTGTCAAGGCCCATGCCGCTCGTCCTGCGTCCCCGTCCTGAACCGCATCATTGTAGAGTCCCAGCAGTACTCCACCGGTGATGGAACCTAGGATCCAACTGACGCACAGGATAGTGCTCCGACGTTCCTGCGCCTTACTGGGGTGGAGGTCCGGTGCCGGTTCCGCGGCAGCAAGCGCCTCGGCTTCGGTCAGGCCGGTGTTCAGGAGTTTGCTGGTCCCCGCGCCGGGCAGGCCTGATTTGTCCGGCACCTCTACATAGACCGGCGGCAGGCCCGTCAGGTCCTGCAAAGCCTGGTTGGTTATCGCACCCATGTTCCCCATCACGCCGGCACGGACTCGCCTTCAGAGTCTACGGTTAGGCGGGCCCTACACGGGTAGTCCTTAGACTGACGAATGGATGTTTATGCCGGTACTGACGAAGGAGCAGGAATGAGTGGAGTAGTAGTTGTGGGTGTGGATGCCAGCCCTTCCGCACGGAAGGCTGCAGAAGTGGCGCTGGGACTGGCGGAATCCCTGGGGGCGTCGCTGCATGTGGTGACCGCCTTTGAAATGGAGAACGCCGAAACCTTCGGAGTGGGATCGGACAAGGTAAGGGTCTCCAACGCCGACAGCTCGGAAATGGTGGCCAAATCGTTGGGCGCATCGCGGCCCGGAGTGGAAATCACCCACTTCGCTGCCCGCGGCAAGCCCGCTGACTCGCTGATTAAGGAAGCCATCCGCCTGGACGCCCGGGTGATCGTAGTGGGCAACCGGAGGATGCGCGGCATCGGCCGGCTCCTTGGCAGCGTCGCCAACAGCGTGGCGCACAACGCCCCGTGCGATGTCTACATCGCCAACACCTACGAGGACTGACCCCTCCTGGGAAAGAACAGACGACGGCGGAACGTCCCGCCGTCGTCCGCCCACCTTCTTTACGTGGTCACGCGCCGTATTCCTCGTCGGTGACGTGATCGAGCCAGGTGACAACTTGTCCGTTCCCGTCGGCTTCCTGCATCGCGACATGGGCCATAAACCGCTCCGGCGTTGCCCCGTGCCAGTGTTCCTCCCCCGGCTCGATGTAGACCACGTCACCGGGACGGATCTCCTGGACTTCCCCGCCGCGCCGGGCCACCAGTCCGACGCCGTCCGTGACGTAAAGGGTTTGGCCCTTGGGGTGGTGGTGCCAGGCGGTGCGGGCGCCGGGTGCGAAGCGGACGTGCGCGCAACCGATGGCTGACTGCTCGTCGGGGTTGCGGATGCCATCAACCTGCACTGTCCCTGTGAACCATTCCTTCGGCCCGGCTGCTGTCTTGCCGCCGCTCTTGGTGTACTTCATGTTTTCCTCCTGCTGTTTCGGGTTATTGGTGAATCCGTTGGCTGGTCAGGCAGTCCGGTCTGTGATCCGCGAGGTCACGAATGCAAGGACGGCTGCGACGGCAAGGACAGCTGCGGCCGCCAGGAAGGCGCCGCCGTAGCCGGCGGAGTCGAACAGCACGCCACCCAGTGTTGATCCGATGGCGATTGAGGTCTGGACGACGGCCACCATGAGGCCTCCACCGGCCTCGGCGTCGTTTGGCATTGCTTCCGCGATCCAGCTCCACCAGCCCACGGGAGCGGATGTGGACATCAGTCCCCACAGTCCCAGGAGGACCAGGACGGCGGCGAGCCAGCCGCCGGTGGGAACGAGGGCGGCGGCGATGACTGCCATGAGCGCCGGAATGGTGACGAGCGTCCGGTACAGGCCCTTCCCCAGGAAGCGGCCAATCAGCAGGGTGCCGGCAAAGCCCGCCACCCCGATGACCAGCAACGCCAGGGACACCGTGGCGACGTCCGCCCGGGTCACTGTCTCCAGGAACGGGCGGATGTAAGTGAACAGGACGAACTGGCCCATGAAGAAGGACCCGCAGGCGGCCATCCCCCAAGCGACGGGACGGCTCTTGAACGCGGCGAAGATCGAGAAGACGTTTCCGGACGCCTGCGGGCGCTTCTCCACCTTCATGGAAGGAAGGGTGATCCACTGCCAGACAAGGGCAAGCACCGCCACCGGGACAATGCAAAAGAACGCCCCACGCCAGCCGATGGTCGAGCCCAGGTAGCTGCCCAGCGGCGCTGCCAGCACGGTGGCCAGGGCATTGCCGCCATTAAAGATGGCCAGGGCGCGCGGCACCTGGTGGGCCGGCACCAGCCGCATGGCCGTGGCTGCGGACATGGACCAGAAGCCGCCGATCACCACACCGATGAGGGCACGGCCGATCATGAAGAGCAGGTATCCCGGGGCCAGGGCAACCAACGCACCGGAGACGGCCATCACTGTGGTCAGGCCCAGCAACAGTGTCTTGCGGTTCATGCTGCCGGCCAGCCTGGACACCGACAGGCTGGCGAGGACGGCAAAAAGGCCGGAGATCGCAATGCCCTGCCCCACCATTCCCTCCGAGACCTGGAGTCCGGAGGCCATCGGGGTGAGCAGGCTGACCGGCATGAATTCGGAGGCGATCAGCGCGAAGACGCACAAGGACATCGCGAAGACGCCCGCCCAGTGCGCGCTGTGCTGCACACCTGGCTTCGTGGGAGCGCTGGTACTGGTAACAGTTGTTTCGGGGGCCATGCCCTCCATCAAACCGTGCTCCCCGAGCCCTAGCGAGGGCCCTGCTGAAACGGGTTTTGGCAGACCCCCCTTACCGCAGCTGCGCCGTGGACGGGACCTCGCGCCGTCGTCCGTCCACCTTCTCCGGCGGCCGCGGCTTGTACACCCAGGCCACCAGCAGGAACGACACCACCAGCGGCATGCGGAACTCCCGCCGAAACACGCGGAAGTGCATCACGCAACGGCCAAAAACAAGGACGACGGCGGTGAGCAGCACCTTGGGACCGCCGGCGGCGGCTGCTGCCAGGAAGCGGCGGGCGCGTTCGTCGATCCGCTGCTCCACCGTAGTGGAACTACGCACTGATCCCCTGGTGCTGGCTTGGCTGGCGGTTCCCCCGCAAGTCTCTGTCGAGTTCGGCCAAGCAATAGTCCTTAAACCAGTGCCTGATGCCTTGCGGGAGCCTGGGGTAGGCCACCGCAAGGATGCGCCATGTCCGGTCGTAGCGGCGCTGGTGGCGGTCGCTCCACGCGAGGCCGAAGTCCTTCCGCAACTGCTCCGGGAGGAGCCCCGCGGTGAGGAACCTCGCAGATGGCATGATGGCGCGGTACCAGAGTGCGGTGTGCCCGGGGTACAGCAGCCCGCGTCCAACGCGTACCCCTTCTTCCTCGGCGTGGAGGGTGGAGAGCTGCTCCTCCCAGTACCGGCCGAACGCTGCCCTGTCCTTCGGCCACATGTCCGCCGGAAGCTGCAGGGCGGTGCCGATCCGCGCGTAGTCCCGATACATTGCGTCCGCGGCTTCGTCGTCCAGCGGGCCGCGAATCTTCTCGGTGATGGTGAGTGCAGTGTCGTAGAGCGTGGCCGCCACCCAGAGCTGCAGCGCCGGATCGTAGGCGTTGTAGCCGGCACTGGATTCATCGGCAGTCCGGCGCACCGGAACGTGTGCCTGGTTCACCCGCCGGCGGACTTCCCGGGCCTGTTCCTCGGTTCCGTACACAGTGGCGTAAACGTAGGTGAGCGTGCCTTTGAGCCGGTTCACGGGACGCTGGGTAAATGTACTGTGCGCCGCCACACCACGGCCAATGGCCGGGTTCGCAAGCTGCAGCAGGATGGCCCGTCCTGCCCCGGCGAGCAGGATGCCTTCCGCCCGGTAATCGGCGAGTCGCTGCACCATGTGATCAGGGTACCGGAGGGGCCGGACAGTCGATGGGGCCCTTCGGCCCGTTGTCCTGCCCTGGCCGCCGTTAGTTATCCGTCACTTAGTACCCATCACCCCGGACGGGCCGCAGCGAGGTGATCATCTGCTTGACAGGGACGCCGCCGAAAGTGCCTTGATGAACCTCCGCACCCTTCATTTGTGGAGCGGCATTCCCGGGCGGAGGAGGGCCGGAGGACCTGTCCTCCCCCGCCGGGCACGGGAGTTACCGCTCCAGAAGGGACACATCCCGGACGGCACCCTTGTCCGCGGAGGTGGCCATCGCGGCGTAGGCCCGCAGCGCGGCGGACACCTGGCGGTCCCGGTCCTTGGGCTTGTAGCCACCGTTGACCAGGAGTTTCTCGCGGCGTTCTTCAAGGACCTCGTCGGAGACCTCCAGCTGCAGGGAGCGCTGGCTGATGTTGATGCTGATGATGTCGCCGTCCTCCACCAGGGCGATGGCGCCGCCGGAGGCAGCCTCGGGAGAGATGTGCCCGATCGACAGGCCGGACGTGCCGCCGGAGAAGCGGCCGTCGGTGATGAGCGCGCACTTCTTGCCCAGGCCGCGGCCCTTGAGGAACGACGTCGGGTAGAGCATTTCCTGCATGCCCGGACCACCCTTGGGGCCTTCGTAGCGGATGACCACAACGTCGCCTTCCTTGATGGTCTTGTTGAGGATCTTTTCCACGGCTTCGTCCTGCGACTCGCACACAACGGCAGGGCCTGAGAAGGTCCAGATGGATTCGTCCACGCCGGCGGTCTTCACCACGGCGCCGTCGACGGCGACGTTGCCGCGGAGCACGGCCAGGCCGCCGTCCTTGGAGTAGGCGTGCTCCACCGAGCGGATGCAGCCTTCCGCGGCGTCGGTGTCCAGCGAGGTCCACTCGTTCGACTGGGAAAACGCGGTGGAGGAGCGGACGCCGCCTGTAGCGGCGTGCCACAGGGCCGTCGCTTCCTCGGTGGCCTTGCCGCCACGGATGTCCCAGTCGTCCAGCCACCCGTCCAGGTCCGCGGAGTGCACGGAGTGGACGTCCTTGTGCAGGAGGCCGCCGCGGTTCAGCTCGCCCAGCAGGGCGGGGATGCCGCCGGCGCGGTGCACGTCCTCCATGTAGTAGGTCTTGTCCTTGGCCACGTTCGGGGCCACCTTGGCCAGGCAGGGCACCTGGCGGGACTTGGCGTCCATCTCGGCCAGGCCGTACTCCACGCCCGCTTCCTGGGCCGCGGCCAGCAGGTGCAGGATGGTGTTGGTGGAGCCACCCATGGAGATGTCCAGCGCCATGGCGTTGTCGAAGGCCTTGGCGGTGGCGATGGAGCGCGGCAGCACGGAGTCGTCGTCGCCGTCGTAATAACGCTTGACGAGCTCGACGACGGTGCGGCCGGCTTTCTCGTAGAGCGCCTTGCGTGCGGTGTGGGTGGCCAGCACGGAACCGTTGCCCGGCAGGGCCAGGCCGATGGCCTCGGCGAGGCAGTTCATGGAGTTGGCGGTGAACATGCCGGAGCAGGAACCACAGGTGGGGCAGGCGTTCTCTTCGATGAGGTTGATGTCTGCGTCGGAGATGGATTCGTCCACGGCGTCGGCGATTGCGTTCACCAGGTCCAGGGAGCGTACGGAACCGTCGGTCAGGGTCACGCGGCCGGCCTCCATGGGGCCGCCGGAAACGAACACGACGGGGATGTTCAGGCGCAGCGCGGCCATCAGCATGCCGGGGGTGATCTTGTCGCAGTTGGAGATGCACACCAGGGCATCTGCGCAGTGGGCGTTGACCATGTACTCCACGGAGTCCGCGATCAGGTCACGGGACGGCAGCGAGTAGAGCATGCCGGAGTGGCCCATGGCGATGCCGTCATCCACGGCGATGGTGTTGAACTCGCGCGGCACGGCGCCGGCGGCGAGGATCGCGTCGGAGACGATCCGGCCCACGGGGGCGAGGTGCGTGTGGCCGGGGACGAATTCGGTGAAGGAGTTGGCCACGGCGATGATCGGCTTGCCGATGTCGGAGTTGGCGACGCCGGAGGCACGCAGCAGTGCGCGGGCTCCGGCCATGTTGCGGCCGTGGGTGACAGTTTTTGAGCGGAGTGCAGGCATGCTTACCATCCTCTGGCCTCGCAGGGCTGGGTGGAAGACAGCGCTGCTACTAGTAGTAGGAGTACCAGAGTAATAGTATTTTGCGGGTGAACAATCCCGGGCGCCGCAAAGAACTGGGCCTCTTCCTGCGGGCCCGCCGCGACCAGGCGCTGCGCGCGGACTATGGACTGCCGCCGGTAGGCAGCACCCGTGAGCGGGGGCTCCGCCGCGAGGAGGTGGCTTTCCTTTCCGGCGTCAGCGTCACCTGGTACACCTGGCTGGAGCAGGGCAGGGACATCAGCCCGTCCCGGCAGGTCCTCGAAGCCATCAGCCGGGCGCTGCATCTTTCCAGCACGGGCCTTGGCTATGTGCTGTCGCTGGGCGGATATGCGTCCGCAGCACCGGCAGCTCCGGCCGCCGATTCCGCCCCTCCCCACATTCAGCGGCTGTTGGATGCACTGGACCCCAACCCATCCTTCGCCCTGTTCCCGGACTGGGGCGTGGCGGGCTGGAACAAGGCATACGCGGCGCTGTATCCCAACATCGCCAAGGTTCCCGCCGGTGACCGGAACCTGCTGTGGCTGGTGTTCACCGACCCCTATGTCCGGAACCTGCTTCCGGACTGGGAGACCACCAGCAAGCGGTTCCTTGCCGAGTTCCGGGCCGAAACCGGGCAGCGGCTCGGCGATCCGGACATCCAGTACCAGGTGGAACGGCTCAAGGAAGCGAGCCCCGAATTCCGGCAGGGCTGGGATCTCTATGACATCCTGGGCTTCGAGTCCCGCGAGCGCCTCTTCCACCACCCGGCCGTGGGGGTGCTCCAGCTGGAGCATCACCAGGTGTCCCCGTCAGACCGGCCGGACCTGCACCTCGTGGTGTACACGCCGGCGCCGGGCAGTGACGCCGCAGCGCAAATGAAGTCGCTGCTGTCCGTGGCCGGCTAGACAGTCCGCGCAAGGAAGGCGAGTGCGGCGGCAGCCTGGGCACCGGTGGCCATGCGGAGGGTCGCATCCTCGGCTGGCAGGAAGAACGGCGAGTGGTTCGCCGGGATGTCCGTGTCCACGGTGCCCGTTTCCACGGCCCGGCGGTAGATGTCCGGGGGCACGGAGCCGACAACCCAGTACACGTAGGGAATGCCGAAGGCGTCTGGGATGCGGCTGAAATCCTCGGAGGCCGTCTGCGGGTGGGTGCGGTAGACGGCGTCCGCACCGAAGGTTTGAGTGAAGGCTGCGGTGACCCGGGTGTTGGCCTCCGCGTCGTTGCTGGTCAGTGGGTACTGGTCGTAATACTCAAACTCCGGCTCCTGCGGAGAGCCGGCCGCTGCACACTCGCCCCGGACAATCCGCTCGATGGCAGTGATCATCTGGCTGCGGGTCGCCGTACTGTAGGTGCGCAGGTTGAGCAGCAGTTCAGCCCGGTCCGGGATGATGTTGGCCGTGGCCCCGGCGCTCACCGACCCAACAGTGAGCACGGCGAACTCCCCCGGTGTCGTTTCGCGGGACACCACCGTCTGCAGGCGGAGGACAATCGAGGCGGCGAGCACCACCGGGTCAACTGCCTTGTGCGGCATGGAGCCGTGGGCACCGCGGCCGTGGACGGTGATCCGTATTGAGTCACCGGCCGACAGGATGGGTCCGGCGGTGGTGCCGATGGTGCCCGCCTCGGTGGGCATGACGTGCTGGGCCAGCGCAACGTCCGGCCGCGGGATCCCGGCGGCCAGGCCGTCGTCGAGCATTGCCTGGGAACCCGCCGCCGTCTCCTCTGCCGGCTGGAAGAGGGCGATGTAGGTTCCCCGCCAGGCCTCCCGGTGGTCCGCCAGGTACTTTGCCGCTCCAAGCAGCGCCACCACGTGCATGTCGTGGGCGCACGCGTGCATCACGCCTGGGATGGTGGAGGCGTAACTTGCCCCCGTTGCCTCCGTGACGGGGAGGGCGTCCATGTCCGCGCGGGCCAGGACGCCCGGACCCGTCCCGTTGGCGAGGACACCTACGACGCCGGTACCCCCAAAGTGCCGGACGTCAAAACCCCAGCCGGCCAGCTTCGCCGCAACGGCTGCGGAGGTTTGGTGTTCGGCGAGGCCGAGTTCCGGGTGCCGGTGGAACTGCTCGTAGAGCGGGATCTGCCAGGATAACTCCTGCGCGATGCCGTCCCTGAGGCTGTTCATGAGGTCCATGCGAGCGCTCCTCCCGGCCGGCGGCGCCGGCCCCTTCGGCCACTTTAGGCCAGCACCCCCTGCCGCACCACGGCCGGCTCAAACTGTGCACCCGCGCCCGGGAATACCGGCACCTCGATCCGCGCGTGGGTGTGGACCTCGTTCACCGTCGCCTTGGTGTGCCGGGCAATGTTCTCCATGGTGGTCACCCACATGCCGTCCATCGCCTTCACCCGCTCCATCAGTTGCTCCAGCGCCACCGCCTTGGACGGCCGGCCGGAAATGAATGGGTGGTTGGTGAGGACAAAGCAGCTGCCCTGGGAGTGGTGGGCCTCGGCTTCAAGCGTCCACATCTCCAGGACCTTGGCCGGGCTCTCGATCACACCGCTGCCCGTGACGCCGGGGTAGAACGCGTACTGCTCCCAGTCGTCAAGGGTCCAGTCCACGGGAATCTCCACGATGTCCCGGGGATCATCCGCCCCGACGGCGAAGCGGTAGGGGGCATCGCCGTCGAGCAAGCTGGAATCGTAGAGGAAGCCGCGGTCCGCCAGCAGGCCCGGTGAGTGCCAGTTCAGCTCCCACCACGGTGCCCGGTAGCCCACCGGCCGGACCCCTGCCACCTTGGCCAGTGCCTCCAGGCCGCGGTCGATGTAGCCGGCCTCGGTGGCGGCGTCGATGCCCTGCATGGGTTCGTGCAGGTAGCCGTGGTGCGCCACCTCGTGCCCGCCGTCCACGATCTGCCGGACCACGTCCGGGTAGGACTCGGCGGTGAAGCCGGGGATGAAGAAGGTGGCCTGGATGTCCTGGCGCGCCAGGATGGCCAGGAGCCGTGGCACCGCGATCCTGGGGCCGTAGGACTGGTGGCTCATCAGCGACATGCGCCGGGTGCTGGCGGGATCGTGGGCGATGGTGCAGGACTCGGCGTCCACATCGAAGGTGAAGGATGCTGCGGCCTTGAAGCCGCCGGGCCAGGTGATCGGGTGCAGGGGGTCAGCGATGGCGGGCTGGTTCACGGGAAATCCTTTCTGGCAGGCGCATTGCGCCCGCCAGGTTCTACGGGAAGGGAGATCAGAGGGCGGGAAGGGCGGGCGTGCTGTCCGCCGTCGCGCTCTTTGTTTCAGCTGCGGCGCGGGGCTCCAGGGCGAGGTAGCGGATGTGCTGGCGCGGGCCGAGGATGGCGTAGACGCCGGCGCTGGTCAGTCCGCCGGCCAGCCAGGACAGGTCCCAGCCGCCCAGGGCCACGGCGATGGGGCCCTGCATGATGGGGATCAGGCCGTACATGAACAGCCACGTTGCGAAGATCCCGGCCCCGAGGGCGGTGACACCCGCCCAGTTGACGCCGGGCAGCCGCTTGGTGCCAACGCCGTCGAACAGGCGCTCCGGCTCACCGGGCCAGCGCTTGTCCAGCCAGAAGTAGTGCACCAGCATGATCCCGCCCCAGGCGGCCACCCAGGCCACCAGGCCGATCAACCAGGCGTCGAGGACCGCAGCGAAGTCCTCCTGGAAGATGAAGAAGACGACGGCGGCGAGTGAGAAGACACCGACGAACAGGTTGAGCTTGCGGCGGCTGATGTTGATGTCCAGGGCCTGGGTGGCCACCGAGAAGGTGTAGATGTTGAGGATGTTGGTGGCAATGGGGCCGTGGAGAACCATCAGCAGCACGGGCAGGGCCATGGCGCCGAAGTTCAGGACAATCAGCTTGCCGGGATCAATTTCGCCGCTGTTGGTTGCCAGGCTGGCACCGAGGACGCCGAGCCACACCACGGGGATGAACTGGCCCAGCACCGAGGCCAGGTAGACCTTCTTCTTGGGGACGCTTGTGCTGACGAACCGGGAGTAGTCCGCGGCGTAGGTGAACCAAGTGATGCCCCAGCCGATGCCGATGGCGGTCATGACGGCGCTCATGGCGGCGATCCGCTCGGAGCCTTCCAGGACGGCGCCGGCAGGTCCGGCATAGCTCCAGTCGATGTCCATGCCGAACCACGCCACGGCGGACATGACGGCCAGGATGAGGATGGTGGGCGGTACGGTCCATTTCTCGAAGGCCGCGATGGCCTTGTAGCCGAACCAGGCGATGGCCACCTGGAGGGCCATGATGAAGGTGGCGACGCCGATCTTCCAGGCGTAGTTGGGGGCTTCCGGGTCAACCCAGCCGAGGGTTCCGAAGAGCGCCATGACCAGGTCCAGGATGATCCAGGTGTTCACTGCACACCATCCGATGACCAGCAGGGCCTGGATGGCGGCCGGTAGGTAGTTGCCGCGCCGTCCGAATGCCGCCCGGGCCAGGACCATACCGGTGGCTCCGGTTTTCTGGCCCAGGAGGACAAAGCAGCCAAAGAGCAGCATGCCAATCAGGTTGCCCAGCACCAGGACCGTGATGGTGTCGGCCAGCCCAAGTCCCAGCTGGATACCGAGTGCCCCCAGCACCCAGTTGATGGGTGCCAGGTTGGCGCCCGCCCAGATCCAGAACTGGCCGGATACCTTTCGGGTTCGTGCTGATTCGGGGATGGGCTGCAGCCAGGCTTCGTGGTCCACGGCGTTGTGGTCCTCGGTTGTCTGGGCAGGTTGGCCGTGCGTGGCTGCTGAAAGCTTTTCTTGCATGGGGGCCTCCGTGAGGTGGATAAGTACCTAAAGGCTATGTGGCCCCGATCACAAGGAACAAGATACGATCTGTCTAGCAGAATCTCCTACTACGTTACGGACTGTCGTGTCAGTGTTTCTTGGCGAAATACTCGCCCACCCCGCCCTCGCCGCCGCGGATCCCGTTGTCCATCCCGTTGGCGTGGTCGCCGATTCACAGCCGGTCCGGTGGGTCCACTCAAGCGAAGTGCTGGACATCGCTCCCCTGCTCCGCGGCGGCGAGCTGCTGCTCTGCGGGGGGATCACGCTGGCCACCGCCGCCCCGGCCAAACGCGAAGACTATGTACGCGAACTGGCGCAGCGCGGCGTTGCGGCCCTGGCCATCGAAACCGGCGGCGCACTGCCGGAAATCCCCGCAGACATGCTGCAGAAGGCGGAGGAATACGGCCTTCCCCTGGTGGAACTGCGCAAGGTGGTGCCGTTCGTGGGCGTCATGCAGGCCATCAACTCCATGCTTGTCAGCGAGTCGGTGGGGCACCTGCAACAGGCCGACGCCGCAACGCGCGCCATGGCTGCCGAGGTGGCCCACGGTGCCTCACTCGACAAGATCCTCGGCGTACTGGCAGGGATCACCGGCTCGGCCGTGAAGCTCACCTCCCCATGGGGAGTCACCCTGGGGAGCGCGGCGCCCGAGGGCTGGAACAGTGGGGTGGACCCGGACGCCGGCGGAGGAACAGCGGACGACGCCGGCTCCGGGCCAGGCACGCACGGCGGCTTTTACGCGGTGGCCGGCGGAACGCTCATCACCGTGGACATCCCCGTGCGCGGGGTCCTCATGGGGCGGCTCGAGGTGCACGTGCCCGCTGCGGCGGATACGGCACTTGCCCAGGTGGCCGGGGAGCGCGCCGTGGACATCCTGGGCCTGGCGCTGCTGCAGCACACGCCTCCGGGGCTGCATGCCCAGGCAGGTGCTGAACTGATGCGCGCCGTGCTGAATTCCGCACCGGAATGGCGGCTTGAGCAGCTCGCTCCCGGCGCCGGCTTCCCCACGGACTCCCCCGCCGTGGTTGCTGCAATCCACGCGGCAGCGCCGCAGGAACTGCGTGGCGCCGTCGAAAACTTCCTGAGCTCAGAGCGCATCCCCTGCGCCGCGTATCTCGACGACGCCGAACTTGTGGTGATGATCGGCCTGCCGTGCACCGGGACCGCCGGCGTGCGGCGGCAGCTCCTGGAGTCCCTGCAGGGACTGGAAGGCGACCACGATGCCGTGATTGCTGTGGGGCCGCTCGCGGGCAGGGTGGCGGAGGCCGCCTGGTCTTTGGCGGAAGCCCGCCGCGCCCTGGACGTGCGGCAGATCCGCCGGCGGAACGCATCGGCGCGCAGGCGGCATCCGGCCCGCGGCCTGGTAGTGGTCGACGCCCAGGACACGGCCGTGGAAAGCCTCGCCCTGACCTGCCTGGATGCCTCGTCCCGGGAGGCGTTTGTCAGCCGGCAGTTGCGGGCGGTCCTGGAACATGATGCCCAGCGGCAGTCCCAGCTGCTGGAGACCCTGCAGGTGTGGCTGGACTCCGGCTGCAATACCGCGCAGTCAGCACGTGAACTGCACCTGGAGCGGCAGTCGATGCACCACCGGCTGCAGCGGATCTTCGAGCTCTGCGGCGGAGATCCCCGCGGCACCGGCCGGCTGGCGGCGCTGCACCTGGCGGCTCGTATGGCCGGGCTGCCGTGACCTGCAGGTTTGGACCGCGCCGTCGAAGGTCCCCGCCGCAATTGGACATGAACGATTCGGAAAGCGTTCGACACAGGCCGGGCACCAGCTGCACTCGAACGTGCCTATACCTTACTTGCGGCCCTCAGTTCGCCGTGCGGCCGCCCAGGCGCGTAGTCACCTTCGCGGCGGCGGCCACGCAGGCCTCGCCCAGGCTCTCGAACTGTTCCTTGGACACCCTGAACCGGGGCGCCGGAATCAGGACAGCCGCCACAACATCGCCGCGGTGGTCGCGGACGGGCGCAGCCACACCCACCTCGTCCATGGACGATTCGCCGTAGTTCCCCGCCCATCCCCGCTGCCCAACATCCTGGAGCCGGGCCTCGTACGCCGCCAGTCCGTCGTCGTCCAATCCCGGGAAGGTGATGGTGCCGCTGCGCAGCAGCTCCCGCACCCGCTCGGCCGGGAGGGTGGACAGGAACACCTGCACCGAGGCGCTCATGGCGTCCCGGTAGCGCGCACCCAGCGGTGTGGTGTGTTTGATCTGGTGGTGGCTGGCGATCTGCTCCACGCAGATGGCCTCGTCGCCGTTCCACAGCATGAGCGCGCTGGTTTCACCGGTCTGCTCGGTCAACTGCCGCAGGACCGGGTAGGCCACACGCCGTTCCTCCATCTCAGCCAGCAGCGGCCCGGCGACGGCGATGAGCCCCAGTCCCAGCCGGAACCGCTTGGTTTCCGGGTCCCGTTCGACCAGGTTTTCCTGCTCGAAGGTGGCCAGGATCCGGGACACGCTGCTTTTGTGCATGCCCACGCGGTTGGCGATTTCCGTGACACCCAGCAGGGGTTCGTCGGCAGTGAAGGTCCGCAGGACCGCGATGGCATTGACGACGACGGAAGCACCTTTCGCGTCCGTCCCGCCATTGGTGCCGGCCCCGTTGCCGCTCGTGTCGGAAATTTTTGCAGGAGTCATGGTGGACACCATCTTTCCCTATCGTTGGCGGCAGATGCCGAAAGCGGCGCCGTGGTCCACGGCGCCGCCTTGGCTGTTGGGGTGGTTATCCTTCGACGATGTTGTGTTCCGGGCCGAACGGGAACTTGGTTATGTTCTCCACCGTGTTGTCCTCCCCGATGACCAGGATGTCGTGCTCGCGGTAGCCGCCGGCGCCCGGCAGTCCGTCCGCCACCGTGATCATGGGCTCCATGGAGACCACCATGCCGGGCTCAAGGACGGTGTCGATGTCCTCCCGCAGCTCCAGGCCGGCCTCGCGGCCGTAGTAGTGGCTCAGGACGCCGAAGGAGTGGCCGTAGCCGAAGGTGCGGTTGGCCAGGAGTCCGTGGCTGATGTAGATCTCGTTGAGCTCAGCGGCAATGTCCTTGCAGACGGCGCCGGGCTTGATGAGTTCCAGGCCGCGGCGGTGCACCTCGACGTTGATGTTCCACAGTTCGAGGGAGCGCTCGTCCGGCTGGCCCAGGAAGAGCGTGCGCTCCAGGGCGGTGTAGTAGCCCGAGGTCATGGGGAAGCAGTTGAGCGAAAGGATGTCGCCCTGCTGCAGCTTGCGGGTGGTGGCCCAGTTGTGGGCGCCGTCGGTGTTGATGCCTGACTGGAACCACACCCAGGTGTCGCGGACCTCGCGGTCAGGGAAGGTCCTGGCGATCTCGTGCACCATGGCCTCTGTGCCGACGAGGGCCACCTCGTACTCGGAGATGCCCTCGCGGATGGCGTTGCGGATGGCCTCGCCGCCCAGGTCGCCGATGCGGGCGCCGTGCTTGATGACTTCAATTTCCTCGTTGGACTTGATCATGCGCTGGCGCATCGCGTCCTGGGAAAGGTCCAGGAGCTGCGCCCCCGGGAAGGCCGCGGCAATCTTCTCGCGGGTCAGTCCCGGGAGGAAGTCGTCCTCCACGCCCAGCCGTGAGGCCTTGACGCCGCGCTGGCGCAGTGCTTCCTGCAGGCCGAAGTAGAAGTTGTCACGGCGCCAGTCCGTGTACACGATGTTCTCGCCGTAGGAGGTGCGCCATGGCATCCCGGCATCGATGTTGGCGGTGACCGTGACCGAGTCGTCGGCTGTGACCACCAGGGCGTAGTTGCGGCCGAACGTGGTGTAGAGGAAGTCGGAGTAGTACTTGATGCCGTGGTAGCTGGTGAGGATGACCGCGTCCAGGTCCTTGGCGGCCATGATGCGGCGGAGGCCGCCCAGGCGGCGTTCGAACTCCGCATCGGAGAACGTGAGCTTGCCCTTGGTGCCGTTGTGGAGGACCTTGAGGCGCTCGAGTTCGGCGATGGAGGAGGCGTTGTCGGCAGTGATGGTCACGGGTGGTGCCTTTCTGGTGGGTGCCAGCTGCTGTTCGTGCAGTTGGTGTTGGTTTGCGTGGTGAGGTTGGTCTGTGTACCCGGATGGGTGTGCGTCTCTGGTTGGTCAGAGGTGCTTGAGGGGCTTCCGCGAGGTTTCGGCGGCGAACAGCACGGCCAGGAGCGACACGGCAGATGCGGCCACGAGGTACCAGCCGGGCGCCAGCTTGCTCTGGGTCATGCTGATCAGCAGGGTGGCCATGAACGGTGCGGTGCCTCCGAAGAGGGCATTGGAAAGATTGAAGCTCACGGCGAAGCCGCTGTACCGGACCTTGGTGGGGAACAGTTCGGCAAGGAAGCTGGGCAGGGTTCCGTCATTCAGGGTCAGCATTCCGCCCAGCAGGATCTGGACCAGGACGATCACCAGGAAGTTGCCGGTATCCAGAAGCATGAAGGCGGGGACGGTCAGGAACATGAACAGGACCGATGCGGTGATCAGCATGCGCCTGCGGCCGAACCGGTCCGACGCGATGCCGGTCAGGAAGATAAAGCCGATGTAGCTGGCCAGGGCGATAGTGGTGGCCAGGAAGGATTCAGTGGGCCCGAAGCCCAGTTCCTCGGACAGATAGGTGGGCATGTAGCTGAGGATCACGTAGAAGCCGACGGCGTTGAGCAGCACCGCACCGCAGGCAATCACGAGCTGCTTGCGGTAGGTCCGAAACATGTCCAGAGCCGGAGCCTTAGGCGCGGACTCCTCCTTGTCAGCCAGGGCGCGGAAGGCCGGGGTTTCCTCGAGCCTGGTGCGGATGTAGCGGCCGATCAGGCCCATGGGGGCGGCCAGCAGGAACGGCAGCCGCCAGCCCCACTCATGCAGCTGGTCCGTGCTGAGCACCGAACTGAGGAGTGCCGCGATCAATGAGCCCAGGAGCAGGCCTGCCGCTGTGCTCGCCGGAACCACGGCAGCGTAGAGTCCGCGGCGGTTGGCCGGCGCGTATTCCACCAGGAAGGCCGATGCTCCGGCATATTCGCCTGCGGCAGAGAACCCTTGCACCACGCGGACCAGGAGCAGCAGGACAGGGGCCAGCATGCCAATGGTTCCGTAACCGGGGATGAGGGCGATGCAGAAGGTGGAGACAGACATGATGACGATGGAGAGGGACAGCGCCTTGCGGCGGCCGAGCTTATCCCCGATGTGGCCCCAGAAGAAGCCGCCCAGGGGACGCACAAAGAAGGAAACAGCAAAGACGCCGAACGTTGCCAGGAGTGCTGTCTGCCGGTCCGCTTCGGGAAAGAAGACCGAGGAGATGACCGCTGCCAGGTAGCCGTACACGGCGTAGTCGAACCATTCGACGAAGTTGCCGATGAAGCTGGCGGTGACAACGCGGCGTCGGACGTCCTTGCCGGCAACGGCGTTGTCCATACCGCCGCCAGCCTCGCCAGGAGCGTTGGCGTCAGCGGCAACTGCTCCTGCCCGGGGTGAGTTTTGTTGGGTACTCATGAAACCACCAATGAAAGTTGGAGTTGCATTGCTTGCAACGTGGTTGTTTCAAGATAGGCCGTGACGGGTGACACAGTCAATAGTCCGCAGGAGTATTTCCAACCACTAGCTACCTCTGCGCACGAGGAAGGGTGGCTGCCTGCAAGAAAACAGCTAAGGGCAATGCGTTGCATCAGAAGCAACGACGTTGTAGATGGTCGTAGGCAGCTGAAGAACAGGCCCCAGGACGCAGGCGAAATCGGTTATCGTGCCCCATACTTGCGCCATGGACGACAGCGCCGCCACGGACCGCCCCGCGCGAAGACCGGACCGGATCCTGCTCGCGCTGGTGGGCGTGGTGGTCGTGTTGGTGGTGGTGGCACTCGCAGTGGTGTTTACCCGCGGTGAGCCGGCCGCGCTGGATGAAGCAAGCCCCGCCGGGGTGGTCCAGCGGTACAGCAAGGCCGTGATCGACGGTGACGCTTCCACTGCCGCCTCCTACCTCACAGAGGGTGCCAAGAGCCGGTGCCGCGGTACGTACACCGGCGAGCCGGCGCCCGCCCGCGTTGTGCTGATTTCGACAACGGAGCGCACCGATTCAGCCACGGTGAAAGTTTCTATCGTCCGGTCTACCCCAGGTGGACCCTTTGGCCCGTCCGAGTACGAAATGGAGGACGTGTTCTCACTCCTCAGGGTGAGCGGGAAATGGATGATTGACCAGCCGCCATACCCCTTGATGGGGTGCGCAGTGGTACCGGTGAAGCAATGACGGCGCCGGCAGTTTCTGCGGCCACCGCTCCTACAAGTGGCCTGGCGACCCTCCGCCGGCTGATTCTGTACGTCCTGCTGCTTGCCTTAGTGGTCATCTCGGCGTCCGGGCTCCAGGGATTGTTGGAGCGTCTCTTCCGTACGGCATCCACCCTGGTCTCGGGTGACGTCGCCGGTTTGGCCCTGTCCCTGGCCTTCACCCTGATTGGCGGCCCGCTGGCGCTGCTGCTGTGGTGGTTCGTGTGGAGACGCCTGGACGACGAATCGGAGCGCAGGGCCCCCGGGTGGGGCCTCTACCTGGCCGGGACGTACGCAGTCTCGCTGATCATCGCCACCACGTCACTGCTGAACCTGGCGACGTCCTTCATTGACACGCACGAAAGCCGATGGCCGTCCCCACTGGCCAACGGGATCGTGTGGTCAGCCATCTGGTGGTGGCACCGGTGGATGTGGAAGCATCCCCGCAAACCGTCGCTCCACCTCGAAGACGTACGGGCCGTCGTCGGCTCCGTGTTTGGACTGCTCCTGGGCGCCGGCGCCGCCATTGCCGCATTGGGCATACTGCTGGACGTTGCAATCCGCGGTTTCGCGCCCGCCGCCACCTTGGAGCCCTGGTGGTTCCCCATCCTGCGGTCCGTCGCCTGGGCTGCCGGTGGTGCTGCGGTGTGGTGGTGGCACTGGTTCCGGGAGGGTGGGCGGCGCTTCCAGACACGCCTGGCGGACGTCACCATCATCGCCGTTGGCATCTTCGTCGCCGGCATCGCCGCCCTGGGCGGCCTGGGGGTCATCCTGTTTGTCCTCCTCCGGCTGGCATTCGACCGGAGCGGCCCGCTGAACGACCTGCTCGAGCCCCTCGCCCCGGCCATCGCGTCCGCAGTAATCGGAACCCTGGTCTGGCGCTACCACCGCACCGCGTCCGTCACCCGTTCCACCCGGACCCGCCGTGCCAGCCTGCTGGTGACCTCTGCGGTGGCCCTTGCCGCGGCGGCTTCCGGCGTCGGCGTTGTGGTCAACGCACTGCTCGCAGCGGCCGTATCGCCGCTGGCCGGCGGGGCCACCCGCACGCTGCTTCTAGGTGGCATCAGCTCCCTTGTGGTGGGGGCCCCGGTCTGGTGGCTGGCCTGGAAGCCACGGCACCAGCCGCGGAACGCGGAGGACATTCCGCCTGGCCGGCGCCTCTACCTGGTGGCATTCTTCGGCGTCAGTGCCGTGGTTGCCCTGATTACGCTGCTGGTGATTGGCTACCGGCTCTTCGAATTCCTCCTGGGCGAGGTCGCCGGCGGAAGCGTCCTGGACCGCATCCGGGCGCCCTTGGGCCTCCTGGTGGCGGCCGGGCTCGTGGCCGGCCACCACTTCGCGCTGTGGCGGCACGACCGCGCGCTGTTTGCTGCCGCGGCACCCGCACAAAAGCCGACCGTCCAGCGGGTCACCCTGGTCATTGGATATTCACCGGGTTCGGTGGATCCCGAAGCATTGGCCCACAGCATCGCCGACTCCACCGGAGGTGCCAAGGTGACCACCTGGCTGAGGGCGGACGACGGCGGCGCCGGACTTCCGCCGTCGTCCGTCCCTGGTCCGGGGGTTGAGGAGGCTGTGCGGCAGGTGGCGGCAGCCCTGGAAGGCGTAACGGCGCAGCAGGTCCTGGTGATGGCCGGGCCTGCGGGCCGGATGGAAGTGATCCCGCTTACGGCTCCCGGAGCTTTGGTCGTCAAAGAAGGTACTGCCAGCACAACGGTCCTTCCGGGTGCCGAGTAGGGCATTCCTCAAGATCTGCGAAGTTTATCCGGCAGGTGGATTAACCCTCTTCCCTTGGCATCCGGTGGTGCCTAGTGTGGGCACACACGCTTTATAAGGGGGATATGTGAAAAGCTCGGTTGAGGATCTTCAGGACGCCACAAACCAGGATGGGCAGCAGGATGCAGCCGCGGATTCACTGGACATACAGCACAGGGTGGCGGAATGGACGTCTGACTGCCTTCTCGCAATGCGGAGCCCTATTCGCTTCACCCGCGCCGACTGGCCCTAGAGCGCGGCACAACCAGGTGGGGACGGGCCACCTGGACCACCGGTATGACTCTTAGAGCCATGCGCCCAACACGGCCAGCGCACTGATCCAGGTCGTTACCCGCCGTTTCAGGCCCGCCCCGGCTGTTCTTCAGCTGGATGCGTCCCGCTCGATTTCTTCGGCGAGGTCATCCACTTCTTCGGGGCGCGCATCAATGCCCGCTTCCTCGAAGCGCTCCTCAAGGACGTGGGCAACATCGTCCTGGACGTGGCCCAGTTGGATGTCGTGGCGGACATCCTCGGCGATGGTCTCTGGCGTCTCGTGGTGCCCGGCTCCGGCCACGACCCCGTCGTTGCCGTCAAAGGGGTCGTCAGCGCCGCCTGCTCCTGAATCAGTCATACTCCATGGTTACCCCTCCACCGGAGCAGTAAACGCGCGACGTCGGCCGAGGCACCGTCCCGCGCGGCCTCAGTCCAGGAAGGTGCGGTGCACTTCGCTGCAGCGATTTCCCCGTGGTCTCCGGCCCGCTCCCCTGTTGCAGTCATTCAAGCCGGAGCGTCTCGCCCAAGGTGCTGACCGGAACCGGTGCAGGCAGCGGGTCCAGCCGGATCGAGTCAGGAAGAAAACAGCAGTGCAAACGTGGAACGGATGCATCGGCGGCCGGTAGTAGAAGGGTGTTGTGCAACGAAGTGCCCGCAAGGCCCCGCGACGGGCCGGCTACGTGGAGCGTAGCAGTAGGCCGGGAGGTCAGGACACCCCGGCAAGAACCACGTCGATGCGGGCCAGCAGGCCGGGCCAGCCGTTGCCCATGCCTTCGATGGCATGGCGGCCCATGGGGGTGTCGAGCTGGAAGCCTGCGTGTTCAAAGTGGAGCACGGTGCCTCCGTCCACGGGTTCCAGGCGCCAAGTGATGGTGGTGTCCAGTTGGCCTTCCGAGAAGAGGAAGCTGATGGACTTTCCAGGGTCCACGGCCATGACCTCGCACTGTTGCTGGCCCCAGGCGTCCATGTCCATGGTGAAGCGGTGGCCCACCACGGGTGCGATGTTGCCCGGCGCCCACCAGCGTTCCAATAGTTCCGGTGTTGTCAGTGCGGCCCACACCGCCGCGGCGGGATGGGGGTAGCGGCGTTCAAGCCGGATGGCGTTTTCGGTCATAATGGTTTCTCCTCGTCCAGAAGGTCTGCCAGCGCATCCAGCCGCTGGTTCCAGTAGTGCTCAAAGTGCTTCACCCAGCCGCCAATTTCGGCAAGCCCGTCCGGCTGGAGGTGGTACACCCTGTTCCGCCCCTGCCGCTCTTCCCGCACCAGCCGTGCCTCCCGGAGCACGGCGAGGTGTTCGGACGCGGCCGGTCGGCTGAGGTCCAGCAGGCCGGTGAGTTCACCGGCGGTCCTGGACCCCTGGCGCAGCTCGTCCAGGATGATGCGCCGTGCCGGGTTGGACACGGCGGCAAAGACATCGGGTAGCACCCGTCCATCATACGTCGGAAATTTCCGACATATGACCACGGGGAACAAGCACTAAAAATTTCGTGTGCGGACGACGGCGGGCGCGTCCCGCCGTCGTCCGCTTTCCGTTTTTCGTGGCTACTACGCGTTCACAGAAGGCTTATCCGCTAGGCTCTCTTTGGTCCGCCTGGACCATGACTCGGCTATGCCGAACTTTTTGGGGGAATTTTCATGGTGGGAACTGGCAGCACTCGCGAAACGGGCATGCGCCCACCCCTTCGTTCACCCGCCGTTCTCACCGTCCTGCTGTCGCTGGGACTTACAGGATGTACGGCCTCCGATCCCGCACCCCCGGTGCAGCCGGCCGCGGCAACCGTGCCTAGCGTGGCGGCTTCGGCCCCCGCCGCAAAGCCTCCCCTTGGCGGGCAAACCGTGCGCGACTCGTTTGGCAACGTTGACTTCTACATCACCGTGGCAGGCGACACTCCTGCGGCGGTGGCTGCAGCGTACAAGCTTTCCGAGGCCAAGCTCACCGCATTTAACGGCCTTCAGACTGGAACCCCCCTCACCCCAGGCACACGGCTCCGCCTGATTCCGGCCGGGCCGGCAACCGGCGCGAGCGGCCCTGTCACCGTAGACGCAGATGGCATCCCAACCAGCTACTCGGTGGAACCCAACGACACCCTGAGCGGCATCACTTACCGCTTCAACCTCACCGAAGAGCAGTTGTCCGAAGCAAACAAGGTCCCGTTCACCCACGAAAAGGGCAACGTCTTCTTCATCCAGGCCGGAAGGCTCATCCAGCTGCAGAAGAAACCGGTGGACAGCAGGTCCGGCTCGGGCCTATCGGTCAACAACTCGTTTGGCCAGACGATCTTCTACACCACGGTGGACGGAGACTCGTTCGACGGCCTGGGCTACAAATTCCGGTCAACCACGGCACAGATCCTGCTGTACAACCCTTCACTGGCAGCGAATGAGCCCATCCCCGCAGGTACGAAGGTTCGACTGATCCCTGGCGACGTGAAAATTGCAGGCGCCCAGGGAACGTTCACTGCCGATGCCCAAGGGATCCCGCTGACCTACACCACCGCTCCAGGGGACATCGAACGCCAGGTTTCCTTCCGCTTCGGCGTGACAGACCTGAGGTCGGCCAACCGTCCTAGTAAGGGCACAGGTGGGGCGTGGTACGAATTCGCAGACCTGCCGAACGGCGAGCTGGCACCAGGCCAGACCATCAGCCTGGCGCTGGACAAGCCCATCAACAATCCCGAACGCTAAGGCGCCCGTCTAGGGCGGCTGGACGGGTGGTGCTCTTCAGGCATGTTTGGCTTCACCCCATGCCCGCGAGTCTAGCCGGGCCCCGCCGGCGGGGTTTAGGCTGGGCGGATGTTGACCATCGGCACCATTGTCCTCGGCGTCAACGACGTCGCCGCCGCAACCAAGTTCTGGAGCGACGCCATCGGCTACGTCCCCCGGGAACCCGGTGACGAAACGTGGGTGACTCTTGCCCCGGCGTCGGGCCCGGGCGCCCAGCTGTCCCTCATGCTCAGCGAAACCCCGGTCCAGGCCTACCCGCGGATCCACCTGGACCTGTACGCGGATGACCAGGACGCGGAGGTGGAGCGGCTGCTCTCGCTCGGCGCCAAGCGCGTGGACTGGGACATGTACCCGGAGGACCCCGACTTTGTGGTCCTTGAGGATCCGGACGGGAACCGGTTCTGCGTCATCGACAAGGACCTGGAGTAGCGCGTGGGGAACAAGCCCACCTCCCAGGCCGTTGGCATCCGTACACACGTACCGCGCCAGGTGCGCGGGCAGCGACGGAAGGACACTGATGGTCAGGGCTATCTGGAACGGAAAAGTCATCGCCGAGTCAGCGGATACCGTGGTGGTGGAGGGCAACCATTACTTCCCGCGGCACGCCGTCAACGCCGGATACCTCAGGGAAAGCGGCAAGAACACCTTTTGCCCGTGGAAGGGCCAGGCCAGCTACCACACGCTGGACGTGGACGGTGAGCTGAACAAGGCAGCGGCCTGGTTCTACCCCGAGCCCAAGCCGCGGGCCAAGCACATTGAGGACCGGATCGCGTTCTGGCGCGGCGTCACCATCGAGGATTAACAGGCCTATGAAGAGGACGACGGCGGGTGGGCGCCCGCCGTCGTCCTCTTCACTTCTGTCTCGGCACGGGCGGCGGGCGGCCGGGCTAGGAGTTCCGGACGCCCGCTGATCACCGCTGGTTCTTGCGCGGCTTCACAACGTTGAGTACGCCGCTTTCATGTTTTGCTCTTTTTTCGGCCCGCTTTTCAAGAATTGACTTGCCGACTTTCTTAGCGGCATCGCCCTTCGGGGATTTCCCGGACATTGGAATCACGCCTCTCATTGCCTGCGTTAACCGCCACCTTACGCCTTTTAGTATTTTTATCCAGCCCCTCCATTCGGGGCATCAGCGCCAGAATTCGGCGAGCCGCCCAGCGCAGGCCTTGCCCTGGTTGTACCCCGCTTGAGCCGCGGCCGGCCGGAGCGACAGGTCCATCGCGTTGGCACCGAACATGTAGTCGGCCTCGCTGTCCGGAGAGATCACCGCAACTTTGCTGCCAGCCGAACGCAGCTCCTCCACCTGGGCAGCCAGCTGCATGCCCCACTCCAGCGGCATCCGCGTCCTGCCACTGAAAGGGGAAAGCACCAGGACGCGTCCGCATCCTGCTGCAAGGTCGGCATTCTCGTTTCGCCGGTAGCCGCCGTCGATATAGCTGTTGTCGCCGATTTGGTAGGCGGAGGCGCTGGAGCAGCTGGCAGCCACGGCGTCCACAAGGTTGATTCCGCTGCGGCGGTCGAACACCGTCGCTTCCCCGGTGGCCGCATCCACCGCCGTGATCAGGAGTTCATGCTCTGGCCATCCGTGCACGGGCAGCCGTGCCGCGACGGTAGTCCTCCACCGCTCGGAGCCGTCATGGGCTGCCACCAGCTCCAGTGCCGCAGCGCCCATCCTGCGGCGCATGTCACTCGCGGTCGCGGAGGCAGCGATGATCCTGTCCGTACGTTCCAGGTGGCTCGGCACCCCTTGGCCGGCAGCGTGCGTTCCCGGGGGACGCGTCCGTTGCGGAAGCGGCGCGCGGAGGATGGAGGCATAGAGTTCGCCAGGGCTCGCGCCGCTGATCTGGGCAGCGGCTGTGGACCCGGCGGACGTACCGATAATCCGGTCGGCGCCGGTCACGTCCAGCCCGGCATCGGCCAGGCCGGCGAGGACGCCGATCAGCCAGGCGTTGCCTGTGGAGCCACCGCCACCGAGGACAAGGGCACGCCTGGAGGACACCGTCGAATCAGTGTGCGGGATGGAGGAAGGTGTTGTGTTCATGGGAGTCGCCTTTCGCGAAGTTGCCTGTGCGGCGCTCCCGGTGACGGCTCGGTCAGCCGCGGATCGTGGGCTGCGGGGGAGCACCCATTACGGTTACTGCGTTCATGGGTCTCACCTCCAGAGTTCGGTCACGATCAGGGGAATCTTGGCACATGAGCGACGCCGCGCGCAACGTGTAAGTTTGAGGCGATGATTACGATCGACCAGGACAGCCCCACGCGCGACGACGTTCACCACCTCCTGAGCGAACACCTGGCGGACATGTACGCCACCTCGCCCGCCGACAGCGTGCACGCCCTGGACCACTCCGCACTGTCCGCACCGTCCATCACATTCTGGACTGCGCGCGAGGATGGCAGCCTGCTGGGCTGCGGCGCCCTCAAGCTCCTGCACTCCCCCACCGGCCCGGCAAGGCACGGCGAGATCAAGTCCATGCGCACCACAGCCACCGCTCGGGGACGCGGCGTGGCCACTCTCATGCTCGGGCACATCCTCGGCGTCGCCCGGAAGCTAAGGCTGGAGTGCGTCTATTTGGAGACCGGAACAGAGGACTACTTCGCCCCGGCGCGGCGCCTCTACGCCCGGCACGGTTTCAGCGAGTGCCCACCGTTTTCCGACTACATCGCGGACCCGAACAGCGTCTTTATGGAGCTTCGCCTCCAGCCGCAGGACCCGGCACATAGGAAGGCCGGCGACGGCGGATGGTTCCCGCCGTCGCCCGCCCCGGGACGTTAGGCCCTACGCCCGCCAACTTGGACTTGGCAAAGTGGTGCGGGTCGGGTCCGGACACCACGAGGAGGCCCAAGATGGCCAGCATCTACATTCCGTACGGCACCACTGAAGGCCAAACAGCCAGGATCGCCGAGTTCATTGCCGACGTGCTCCGCGCGCACGGACATGAAGCTGAAACTGCAGACATCAAGGCCGCGGGGGACACCATTCCGTCCGGGTGCGATGCGGTGATGGTGGGGGCATCCGTCCACATGAGCAAGCACGAGGAATACGTCAAGGACTTTGTCCAAAAAAACCGGGAGACCCTGGACCGGCTTCCGTCCGCCCTCTTCTCCGTGAGTCTGGCCGCCCACGGCGACGCGGAAAACGCCGAAACCTATGTGGAGACATTCGAGCAGGAGACGGGCTGGCGCCCATCCCAGGTGGCGCTGTTCGGCGGCGCGCTGCTCTACACGCAGTACAACTTCATCAAGCGCCTGGTCATGAAGAGAATTGCAGGCGGCAAGGGGTCGCTGGAGACGGATACCTCGAGGGACTACGTGTACACCGAGTGGGACGGCGTGACGCGGTTCGCCGAGGACTTCCTGGCGCGGCTATAGCAGCCCTGCGCTGGGAAGAACGGACGACGGCGAGGGCCGCCCGCCGTCGTCCGCTTACGGTGCCTAAAACTGTCCGACGGGCCGCTGTTTCCTATACCTCGCCTCGCCAGCCACCGGTTTCTCCGCCGCGGGATTCGATGAAGTCCTTGAACTTCCGCATGTCGGCCTTGACCTGCATCTCGTCGATGTTGAGCGCCGCGCCGCCCTTTTCGGTGACGGTTTCCGGCGTCCATTCGAAGTGGACTTTGACCTTGGTGTGGGTGGCATCCAGGGGCGTGAACCTGATGATGCCTGCATGCGACTTGCCGTCGGTGCTGCGCCAGGCGATCCGGTCATCAGGCGCCTGGTCAACGATTTCCGTGTCGAACTCCCGTTGAACGCCGCCCACTTTGGTGACCCAGTGGTTTGTGGTGTCGCTCAGTTGGGTCACCGACTCGACGCCGGACATGAACTGCGGAAAGGATTCGAACTGGGTCCACTGGTTGTACGCGGTCCGCACCGGAACAGCGACTTCAACCGTCTCCTCAACCTCTTCAACGTGTGCCATCTGCTTCCTCCTCATGACGGACGGCCGCAACGGCGGACCGGCAGCACTGGCCATCCTGCCAGTCAGGCAGCCGCCACCTTTGCACGATAAATCCGGCGATCACCCGTGTCCAGAGCTTCGGGATTCCCAAGAAGACGACGGCGGGTGGGCGCCCGACGTCGTCCGCTTCCGTTGGGTGCCTACTGGCTGAAGGGGATCTTTTCCCAGCTCAGCACATCAGCACCCTTGGCGCTGTTTCCGGCCACGGTGAAGCGGACGTAGTCCACGGCGTTGTTGGCGCCGTCCACGGTGATGCGCTGGAGGTTGTCCGCGGCCGGCGAACCGTAGATGTCCAGCCAGGGCGAGCCCGCTGCGAGGGGCTGGTTTTCGGCGAAGACGTGGCTGTCGCCGTTGACCAGGTAGACCGGGGCGTCGAAGTTGTTGGTTTCCTGGACCATGGTCTGCACGATCTCGCGGAAGCCGGAGACCGTGGCCGGGTTGGCGGTGGCGTCGGCCAGGAACGACGGATCGAACATGTCGGCCTGCTGCATGAGCACCACGGCGCGGTCATTGCTCCGCTTTGCGTCGGCGAAGGTCTGGTGGATCTGGGCGATGACGGCGTCCGTGCGGTGCTTCACCTCGGCCAACTGCTCCGGCGTGGCCGACGTCTTGCCCAGGCCCGTCCACGGCAGGAGGGAATTGTTGCTGCCCTGGACGTTCAGCACGGAAAAGGCCACCCGGTTCTTGTCGAAGCGGACATCCTCCGGCAGTCCCAGGTTCTCCTGCGACTTCACCGGCATGGTGGCCCCGAGGGTTTTGCCAGGCTGGTTGAAGAAGACTTCCCGAATCTTGTCCAGGCGTTCCAGCGGGTTGTAGGCGCCGTTGTTGGTGCGGTGGCAGTCCACCCATTCGTTGTCGCCAGGCGTGTAGACCAGGGGGTGCGTGAAGGTGTCGAACTGGGTGCGGATGTACGAGAAGTATTCGTCAGAGCAGACTGAGGAGCCGTTTTTGATATCGCCCACGTGTGCTACAAACTTCAGATCCTTGTCCGCGTTGAGGTCCTGGATGCGGGACGGAAACTTGGCGATCTCGGTGGCGCCGTAGGGGATGTCGCCGATGACGCCGAAGGTGAAGGCCTGGTTGCTGTCGGTGTTGTCCGCCGCCTGGGCCGGAGCTGCTGCTGTTCCCGCGAGGGTGGCGAGGACGGCAAGTGTGGCAAAGCCAGATTTCACGAACACGGCGTACTCCTTGAACAGGGACTGTTATTCCGCCCGGCTCATCAGGAGAGGCTGGGCAGAGGGTGCCCGCCAAGACTGCTGGACCTGGGATAACGACAAAGGGCTTCCCGGTGGCCGCCCGGTGAACGCGGAGGGACAGATCGGGACGATACCGCCTGGGCTGGTTGCCGCCGAGCCGTCATGCTGGGGAACCAGCTTTCTGTACGCCAGGCTCCTGTAGGTCGAAACGGCTGCAGTGGGACCCGGCCGCCAGTTGTGCGTCCCGCATGAACCCACTGAGGAAAGTGTCATGACGCCCGAAGCCCTGCTCACCAAACTGGTGACCGGAACTTTCATGCTCGCCTGGGTGGCCCTCTTGCCGTGCCTTGGTTGCAGCGTAGTGAATGGGAAGTAACGTCAAGCCGCGGGCGAAGAGGCGACGAGATAGTCAACAACTGAAGTCTCCAGTGCGCTCGCTTCTCCGGGCAGGCAGCCTGTGGGCCAAAGCGTCGGTTCCCGGTCCAGTTGTTCAGCGTTGTACTGCCGGCCCGTGGGCGAGACCCACCCAGGTGGCTCATTCCTTGTAGCCGGACTTGGGCTCCAGCCGGATCGATGCTTGAGTCGATGGTGTTTGGGGCACAGTTGTCCCAGGTTATGGATCGCGGTGGTTCCCCCATGTTCCCAGGCTGCGAGATGGTCCGCCTCGTTGTCCTGACTCGGGTTGCTGCATCCGGGAAAGGTGCATTTGCCATCCCGCATCCTCAACCACCGCTTCAGAGACTCCGGTAGCCGGTAGCTGGTGCGGCCAATTTCCAACGGGGCTCCGTCGCGGGGGTCCACCAGAACCCGATAGAAACAGCCGGCACCTTCGGTGACGATTCTGCGTGCCATCGACGCCGGGATGGGCCCGTAATTGTCAAGATCGGCGGGCTCGTCCGTGAAACCGAGGAGTGAAAAGACCGGTACCGTGACCAGCACATCCGCCTTATGGGACGGACCCGACCCGGCGAACTGCCCGGTCTCACCAAGCAACAATTTTGCAGCCACGTCAGCCCTGAGTTGAGTGAGGGTCCGAGGTTCATCCGGTCCTTGCAGTCCACGGGCCAAGGCAGATGACTTGTTCCAGATGGCACAGGCCTTGTCCGCAGCCATGTAGAGGGAGACCCATGCCATCCCATCACGGTCTGGGCTGCACTCCATCCGCCGGTCTTCAACCGACCTGGCGTGCCTCATTTCAAGGGACTCGGGGTGATGGCATTCCCGCCAAGCACGTACCTTCCGCCGGAAACGGCCTGGCACCAACTCCCCAGCGGATGCACCCCGGGCTGCGTTCGGCGCCTCCGGGTCCAGAAAGTGAGCTTCCAAAGCCGTGACACCGGCGAGGTCCAGGCCGCTGGTTTCATCAACCATGATCTGGGCATGCCGCCAAGAGATGATGCCAGCCTGCAAGGCGTTGAGCGCAGTCGGAAGAGAGGTGGTGAGCGCGTGGGCTTCCTGCAACAGCATGGATGCAGGACCTTCGCCGATCGTGAGCGCACAAGCCACCTCGGCCACAACACTCATTTCCCGCGCCGAAGACTCATACGGGGTTTCGGGCGGCGGTTCCATAGCGGCTGTTGCTTCTGCGTGTGTAGCCAGGAAGTGGACCTTTACCGCCGCCGCGGCGGCTTCGATCCGAGCCACAACCCCTAGGCCGTCCAGACACGATTCGGCAAGGTCATGCAAGGGATCATGGTCGTCCAGGCGGCCGACGCCATCTGCAGCTTCCGAAGAGCGGCCCACGACTCCGGCCAACTCGCCCATCAGCCCGGTCAGGGATCTAATGGCCGCGGCCAACCCGGCCCCGCCTCCCCCATCCACAACCACGCTGCTTTCCATGAACCGAAGCTTGCCACTAGGGTCCGACATTTTGAGTCGCGCATCGAGGCCTCGCCGCAGCCGCAAAGGTTTGCATTGCTTTTCCAGATCGTATCCGCGCTCCTCTCGTAGACCGTGTGTCGGAATTTACTTTGGGTAAGGTATTGTCGTGCAAACGTTTGCATGCAAGAGTGGTCTGCGTCACCTCCCAACCTGCTTTCAAAGGAGAGAGCTATGCACTCATTCGACTGGATCGTCTTGTCCGGATACTTCCTTGTGATGGTGGGGATCGGATGGTGGTCACGACGGCGGGTACACAACGCGGCAGACTTCTTTACGGCGGGCGGCAAAATGCCCTGGTGGCTGGCCGGTATTTCACACCACATGTCGGGCTACTCCGCCGCAGTATTCGTCGGGTACGCCGCCCTCGCCTATACGACCGGATTCGCGGTTTATGTATGGTGGGCGCTGAGCATCACCGTCGCCTGTGTTGTCGGATCGTTTCTGTTCGCCCCGCGGTGGCCGCGGCTGCGCCAGCGCCTGGGCATCATCTCGCCGCTGGAGTATCTGACCACCCGCTACAATCTTCCGGCTCAGCAGGTTCTGGCGTGGTCGGGGACCGCATTGAAGGTCTTCGACGTTGCCGCCAAATGGGCGGCCAGTGCCATCCTGCTCCAGTCATTTGCAGGTGTCCCGCTGCCTTTCGGTATCGTCCTGGTGGGCGGAGTGACCATGGTGTACTCCACCATCGGAGGCCTCTGGGCAGACGCCCTTACCGACTTTGGCCAGTTTGTCATTCAGTTCGTGGCAGCCATCGCACTGCTGGTTGCCACCATGGCAAAGCTCGGCGGAATCTCCTCGATCTTCGTCATGTGGGACCAACTGCCACCATCACATTCCGCGCCTTTCGGCGGTAGCCTGACGATGGGATTCTTCCTCGCGTACATCGTCATCAGCACAGTTTCCTACAACGGCGGCACCTGGAACCTGGCCCAGCGGTTCATCGCTGCACCTACTGGAGGTTCGGCGCGGAAGTCGATCCTGCTCTCGGGCGGCCTGTATCTGGTGTGGCCTCTGGTCCTGTTCTTCCCGATGTGGGCAGCGCCGCTCCTTGTGCCAAACCTGGCGCAGCCGGAACAGTCGTACGCGCTGGTGGCCCAGATGCTCCTGCCCACGGGTCTGGTCGGGCTGGTGTTGGCAGGTATGTTCTCACACACCATGGCCATGACCTCATCAGACGCCAACGCCATTTCGGCGGTGATCACCCGTGACATCATTCCGGCGCTCCGTCGGTCAAAGCAGCCGCTGGCCTCGAAGACGGAACTGGCGGCAGGCCGGCTTTCGACGTTCCTGTTCATTGGACTTTCGATGCTGATCGCCCTGTCAGCGGATTCATTCGGCGGGGTCCTGGGCCTTCTCATCCTGTGGTTCGGTGCTCTCGTGGGACCCATCGCCATTCCCATGCTGCTCGGCATGCTTCCGGCGTTCAAACGATGCGGACCGTCGGCCGCGCTGTTTTCTTGGGCTGCCGGCCTGATCGTGTTTGCCGTCAACAAGTACGTGCTCACAGCCCAGATGGCCTCACTGGGCGACCTCTCCCAGGCGGTTTCTGTCGCTGCCCCGATCCTCGCCTCCATCGTGGTCTTCTGCCTCATGGGTGTCATCCGGCCATGGCGAAACGCCGAATCGGATGCCCTGGTTGATTCCCTGAATGTCGAGGCTCCCGAGGAGTCTGACGAGACGGCTATCGCGGCCGGTGTCCAGGCATGACCGCTGTAAAGTCCGGTTGGACCCGCCCGGGGCGCGGCACGACCGCATCCAGCTTTTCCCCCCGGGACCACCTGCAGCAGGCCATCCTTCCTTGGTGGGAGGACAACGCCGCTGATGATGTGCACGGCGGCGTCCTGACCTGCTTTTCCAACGCCGGCGTCCTGGAATCCACCGATAAGTACACGTGGTCGCAGGGACGCTGGGCCTGGTTGTGCGCGGAGATTGCCGCGGACGCGCGCTTGGGGATCCTGGATGCCGACGGCGCCAAGTGGTCCAGGCGGGCAGTCCAGGCAGCTGAGTTTGTCAGGACCCACGCAGTGCTGGAGGGCGGGTTCACCGCCTTCCGTACAGACCAGACCGGAAGCCCTCTGCCATCTGGACCGAACGGTGAACTGGCCACCAGCGTGTTTGCCGACCTGTTCGCGGTTCTTGGCCTTGCAGGGGCGGCGAAGGAGCCGGGATATCCCGAACCGGCCAGGTCAATGGCTTCGGCTGCCGCCGACGACATTATGGCCAGCGCCCTGGCGCGAATCAGGTCACGGAATGCCCTGACTGCGCCGTATCCCGTCCGGGCGGGTTTCAGCGACCTTGCGGGTCCCATGACCCTGCTCCACACCGGGTCTGAGCTCTTCAAGGCAACCAGATCGGAAGAGGCCAGGAACGCCGTCGCCTTTGCGCTGGATCAACTGTTTGAGGGTCAGGGCACAGAACCCATGCTGCAGGAAGGGCAGTGGTGGGAGTTCAGGCCGGACTCCATTCAGGACGCAGAATCCCTCCTCGCCAGGCACAAGACACCCGGGCACCTTTTGGAATGCCTGTGGATGCTGATCCATAGCCAAGAGGCCATGGGCGCTTCCGCAACAGCCATCCCCCACTGGCTGCCCGGGCTTGCCCTGCGCGCCCTGGAGCTCGGCTGGGATGTGGAGTGCGGCGGGCTGTTCCGATACGTGGACAAGGACGGCGGCGCACCCAAGGGATCGCTCTTCGGTGGCGACCCCTATGAGGATCTCGTTCAGTCCACCTGGAGCACCAAGCTGTGGTGGGTGCATGCAGAAGCCATGTACGCCACGAAACTGCTTGCCCGGCACTACGCCGGCTTCGGCTTCGATGAATGGAATTCGAAGATCACGGACTACACCCTTGCAACTTTTCCTAACGCGGACGGAAATGAATGGACGCAGATCCGGGACAGGCAGGGCGAACCGCTGGACAAGGTGGTTGCGCTCCCGGTCAAGGATCCGTTCCATATTGCGCGGACGCTGGTTTTTCTCAATCGACTCGAAAAGGATGATCTACATGCAGCACAGTGACCTCGACGCCAGTCCGGCACAACAAGGGACACTCACGGTCCGTGCCTACACCACCAAAGATGAGCTCGGCCAAGCGGCCGGGGAGCATGCCGCGCACGTCATCGCTGACGCCATTGCTGTCAACGGCACGGCCAGGGTCATGTTCGCCGCGGCACCCAGCCAGGAAGCAACCCTTGCCACGCTCATCACCCACCCCGCCGTCGACTGGTCCCGAGTGGAGTGCTTCCACATGGACGACTATGTGGGGCTTCATCCGGATGCACCACAGGGCTTCGGGAACTGGCTGCAGCGGCTGGTTTTCGATTCGGTCAGCCCCAAGGACTTCCACCGCATAAATACCGCCGGGCACGCTGCCCAGGGAGCCGAAGAATATGCCCGCACCATGGGGTCCGCGCCATTCGATCTTGTGCTGTGCGGCCTGGGCGTCAACGGCCACTTGGCCTTCAATGACCCGCCGGCTGACTTCAATGACCGGAAAGCGGCCCGGGTGATCGAACTGGATGACGTCTCACGGCAGCAGCAGGTGGATGAGGGCCACTTCGGGCAACTGGGAGACGTGCCCAGGCAGGCCGTAACGGTGACCATCCCGCGCTTGCTCAACGCTGCGGTGATCATTGCCTCCGTGCCGGGGCGGGCGAAGAGGCAGGCAGTCGAGGACACCCTCCGCATGCCGATCACCGGGGAACACCCCGGCACCATCCTTCGCACCCATCCCGAGGCGTCCCTGTACCTGGACGGGGAGTCTGATCCGCGATGACTGACGCTGCTGAACTGGGCGCCGATTACCTGGCCCGCATCACGTCCCTCCTGGAACGGATACACGCAGAAGAGGAGGCGTCCATCTCCAAGGCGGCCTCGATCCTCGCCGAACAGATTGCCGCTGACCGCCTCGTCCACATCTACGGACCCGGCGGCCACTCCAACCTCGCCAGCCAGGAAGTGTTCTTCCGCGCCGGAGGCCTGATGCACATCTCGGCGATCCTCGACGAGGGGACCATGCTCGCCGGCGGGGCGCTGCGCTCGATGGCGATGGAGCGAACACCGGGTTACGGCCGCATCGTAATCGACAACGCGGGCCTGGTGGCGGGCGACCTCTTGATCCTCGTGAACGCCTACGGGATCAACACCGCCCTTATCGACGCCGCACTGACAGCCAGTGCGCTGGACGTGAGGACTATCGGCATCTCCTCCCGGGAGCACGCGGAAAAGACAACAGCCGACCACCCTGCAAGGCATCCGTCGGGATCCAACCTGCACGACGTCGTCGACCTTCACATCGACACGAAGGTGCTGATTGGAGACGCCGTCATGGAACTGCCGGGCGTCAGCGAAAAAGTCGGCGCCGTTTCCACCTTCGCCAACGCCTACACCCTCAATTGGCTCGTGCAGTGCACCACCAGGGAACTGCGGGAGCGGAACATCGAACCGCCCGTCTGGCGCTCCGGCAACGCCCCCGGCGGCGACGAAGCGAACAGGAAGTTCCTGGACCGGTTCAAAGGCAGGGTGCATTCCCTATGACGGCGCGGACAATCAACGGCCGCGACGCCGGCCGCGGGGATGTTCTCACTGTCCACTACAACGGCGGCTACATCACCGCCGTCGAACGCAAACACGATCCCAACGCCTCGGACCTGCCGGTCCTGGCACCCGGCTTCGTCGATGCGCAGGTCAACGGTTACCTTGGCATGGACGTCAACGGGCCCGACGCCGACAGCACAGTTATCGAGGGAATCACCGAGGAACTGGCCCGGATCGGCGTCACCGCCTGGGTGCCCACCGTCATCACTGCGAGCGAGGAAGCGATCAACCACGCGCTGAGGTGCGTGGAAAAGGCCCGGAACGCAGACGCCCGGGTGCGGGACGCTATTCCCAGCGTCCATGTCGAAGGCCCTTTCATTTCGGACCGTGACGGTGCGCGGGGAGTCCATGACGCCAGCGAGGTCAGGCCCATTGACCCGGAGGAAGTGCGGCGGTGGGCCGCGATCTCCAGGATAGGCGTGGTGACAGTGTCTCCGCACTGGACCGACGCACCCAAGGGCATCCAGGAGATCTGCTCCATGGGCATCAGGGTTTCCATTGGGCACACCCACGCCACCGCAGCCGAAGTGCTCAGCGCCATCGACGCCGGCGCAACCCTGTCCACCCACCTGGGCAACGGAATTGCTGCGATGATCCCGCGCCATCCCAACGCCATCTGGACCCAGTTGGCCGATGACCGGGTGAACTGCGGCCTGATCGCGGACGGCCACCATCTGCCCCCCGAAACCCTTGAGGTCATGCTGCGTGCGAAAGGACCACGCGGGGCATTCCTCGTCTCGGACACAACGGCGATTGCCGGTAAACAGCCGGGGCGGTACCAGACTCCTGTGGGCGGAAGCGTCGACCTGGATGAGCACGGGCGGCTCTCCTATGTGGGAACCGAACTTCTGGCCGGCGCCGCGGCAAGCCTTCCAGACGGTTTGCGCAACGTTGTCAGGTCGACGAGCGCGGGCCTTGGACAGGCGCTCAAACTCGTAACCGAGAATCCGGCGCGGACACTCCCCGGAGCACGACAGGGGCTGGGCACCCTGCAACCTGGTGCACCTGCCGACATGGTCCTCGTCTCGGATTCCGGAGCAGTGCTGGAGGTCATCAGGTCATCGCCCACCCTGGAGAACGTCGGGCGATGAGCGCACCATCCGTGCCAATCGCCGACGGCGGCAGCAGCCAGCTGTGGGTGGGCGCGGCTTCCGTTGACGTTGCCGTTCCGCCCGGCACCCCGATGTCCGGTTTCGCTGCCCGCGTCGAGCTGAGCGCTGGAGTCCATGACCCCCTGACTGTGCGTGCCCTCGTTATTGCCGACTTCTGCTGGGTGACGGTGGATGTCTGCGGACTCGACGAAGGGACCTGCCGGACCATCGCGGACCGGATCCCCTTCCGGGAAGGGCCTGCGGTCATCAGCGCCACCCACACCCATGCCGGACCATGCGCAACGCGTGCTGGTTTGGGCGAGTGCGACCCGGACATCCTCGAAGCCATCAGCGCCGCGGCAGTTGTTGCAGTTAAGGATGCTTGCAGCTCCCGGGAATCGTGCCAGGTCTATTACGAATCCTTCTCCGGCCTGGGCATCGCGAAGAACCGGCGGCACCCGGAACGTTCAATAGATCCGGCATTGCAGGTTGTTGTCTTCAAGCGGGAGGACAGGACAGTGAAAGCATGGCTGGTGCAATATCCTTGCCATCCTGTTGTGCTTGGTGCTGACAACCTGCTGATCTCAGGGGACTACCCGGCCTTCATGCGCACCCACCTTGAGACCGCTGTCCCAGGCTCTACCGCAGTCTTCCTGACCGGGGCCGCCGGCGATATCAACACTGGTCATTCCGCCGAAAGTTCCTATTCCCAGGCAAGGGCCGGACACCGGACCTTCGCGGAAGCTGAACGGATCGGGGAGCTGCTGGGCAAGGTGGCTGCCCAGGCTCTGTCATCAACCAGTTCGCTGGGCAACGTCAGCGCCGCCGCCGCAGCTCCCGTGGAGCTCTGCTTCGAAATGCTCGACACCCGGAGCCCTGCGGAGTTGGCAGCCCACTGGACTAAGCTCATGGCGGACGCTCCGCCCGGGCAGCGGGCCTTGCTGCAGACCTGGATTGACTGGACCGCCCGGGACCAGTTGCTGAGGGACATGAAATGGAGGGGGACGGTGACGGTGCTCCGGCTGGGCAGTTTGCTCCTGGTGGCACTGCCGGGAGAACCCTTCCTCGGATGCGCGGAGCGCATCCAGGAAGCCTTCGCCACACCGGTCTTGGTAGCCGCTTACAGCAACGGCTGTCCGGGCTACTTTCCCACCTCTGATGAATATGAGCACGGAGGATACGAGGTTACCGACGCCCACCGCTACTACGGAATGCCGGCCCCTTTCAAGCGGGGCAGCGCCGAGCAGCTGGTGGAAACTGCAATCAAGCTTGGACGGCAATTGCTGTGAAGACCAAATCCACAATCGTCCAGGTGGCAAAGCGCATTGGGGTGGCACCTTCCACTGTGTCACGGGCATTCACCGACCCGGGAAAGCTGAAGCCGGAGACTGTCCAACGGGTCATGGACGCGGCGGCAGAGATCGGCTATGTTCCCAACCACCACGCCCGCGCCCTGATCACAGGCCGCTCCGGCGCCATCGGGCTGGTCCTCCCAGATGTTGCCAACCCGTTCTTTCCCCCACTTATCCGATACGCGCAGCTGGCCGCGGAGGATTACGGCCTGGCCGTGTTCGTTGCCGACACGGCCGAGGACACCAAGCGGGAATTGCAGATGATCGAGCGGCTTTCGCCGCAGGTTGAGGGACTGATCATTGCTTCCTCCAGGCTTTCAGACCGGGTTCTCCAGACGATCGCGGAACGCCAGCCGACGGTGCTGATCAACCGCGATGTCGCCGGCGTCCCCCGCGTCCTCATCAGCACGTCCAAAGCCCTGGAGGAGGGGCTCCGCCACCTAGTGGAGGCCGGCCACACCCGCATTGCCTACGTCGGCGGCCCGGCAAGGTCATGGTCAGACGCCCAGCGCCACGGCTGCGTACAGTCAACGCTGGAAAGGTTCGGGCTGGAGCCGCACTTCTTCCGGGCCAAGTCCGGAAATTACGCCGATGCCCTGGAGGTCAGCGGTGAGGTGGAAGCCGCAGGAGCCACCGCCGTGATCGCTTTCGACGACGTTGTTGCCCACGGCCTGATGTCCGGATTCCGGGCACACGGCCTGCGCGTCCCGGAGGACATCAACGTCCTTGGCTGTGACGACACTCTGGCAATTACAACCCATCCACCGCTTTCGAGCATCTCGCTGGACCTGGCGTCCGCTGCCCGCAGCGCTGTCACCATCCTGCGCTCAGCGGGCAGGCCCGGTGCGAGCAGTGACCAGCGCTTCGAGCTTGAAGGGTCGCTGGTCCTCCGCGGGACCACGAATTGAACCGCTAAACCTCTGCCACTGGCGCCGCGAACTGTGCCTCGTACAGCCGCGCATAAGCCCCACCGGCGGATAGCAGTGAAGCGTGCGTTCCCTGCTCCACGATCTGGCCGGCCTCCATTACCAGGATGAGGTCGGCGTCGCGGATCGTGGACAGGCGGTGCGCGATCACGAAGGACGTCCGGTCGGACCGCAGCGCCCTCATGGCCTTCTGCACCAGCACCTCGGTCCGGGTGTCCACCGAGGACGTCGCTTCATCCAGAATCAAAACAGACGGCTGCGCCAGGAAGGCCCGCGCAATGGTCAGCAGCTGCTTCTCGCCCGCGGAGACGTTGGACCCCTCATCGTCCAGCACCGTGTCATACCCTTCTGGCAGGGACTTCACGAACCGGTCCACATACGTGGCCCGGGCTGCCTCAAGAACCTCATCCGAAGAAGCAGTGGGCCGTCCGTAGGCAATATTGTCCCGGATGGTTCCACCGAACAGCCACGTATCCTGCAGCACCATCCCCATCCGCGACCGCAGGTCGTGCCGGCTCATGGTGGTGATGTCCACGCCGTCCAGCGTGATCCGCCCGCCGTCCAGCTCGTAGAACCGCATCATCAGGTTTACCAGGGTTGTTTTGCCGGCGCCCGTGGGCCCAACAATGGCTACCGTCTGCCCCGGCTCGGCCACCAGGGACAGGTTAGAGATCAGCGGCTTATCCGGCGAGTACGAGAAGGACACGTCCTCAAACACCAGCCGCCCCCGCGCAGCACCATCCGGGCTCTGCAACGAAGCCCCAACAGGATCCGCGGACTGCTCCTCCGTATCCAGCAGCTCGAATACCCGCTCCGCCGAGGCCACCCCGGACTGCAGCAGGTTCGCCATGGACCCCAGCTGCGCCAGCGGCTGGGTGAACTGCCGCGAGTACTGGATGAACGCCTGCACATCACCCAGCTGCATCGCCCCGGACGCCACCTGCAGGCCACCCACCACCGCGATCCCCACGTACACCAGGTTCCCGATGAACGTCATGGCCGGCATAATCAGCCCGGAAATAAACTGCGCGCCGAAACTCGCCTCATACAACTCGGCATTCTTCTGCCGGAACCGCTCCCCCACCTCACGCTGCCGCCCGAACACCTTCACCAGCGCATGCCCGGTGTAGGTCTCCTCGATCTGCCCGTTCAGCTCGCCCGTGTTCTTCCACTGCTGCACGAACAGCTTCTGCGAGCGCTTGGCAATCAGCGTGGTGATTCCCAGCGTCAGCGGAATGGTCACCAGCGCGATCAGCGCCAGCGTGGGCGACAGGATGAACATCATCACCAACACGCCAAGAACCGTCAGCACCGATGTCACAGCCTGGCTGATGGACTGCTGCAGGCTCTGCGAGATATTGTCCACATCGTTGGTCACCCGGCTGAGCAGCTCGCCGCGCTGGATCGAATCGAAATACCGCAGCGGCAGCCGGTTGATCTTCGCCTCAATCTGCTCGCGGAGCCCGAACACCGTCCGCTGCACGACGCCGTTCAGCACGTACGCGGTCCCCCACATAAACGCCGACCCCAGCACGTACAGCACCAGCGCCCACATCAGCACGCCGGCAAGCGCCCCAAAATCGATCCCCGCGCCCGGCGTCAGCGTCATGGCGCTGAGCATGTCCGCCTTCTGGTTCTCCCCCGCTGCCCGCAGCATCGCGATCAGCTGCGCCTGCGTCATCCCCGGCGGCAGCTGCTTGGATACGACACCGGAGAAGATCAGGTTGGTGCCCTCCCCCAGCAGCCGCGGCCCAATTACCTGCAGCACCACGCCCGCCACGGCCATGAGCAGCACCAGCATCAGCCAAAACCGTTCCGGCCGCAGCGTGCCCAGGAGCCGCTTCGCGGAGCCGCCGAAGTTCATCGCCTTTTCCGCCGGGACATTCATCCCGGCAAACGGTCCACCCCTTCCCGGTCCGCCGGCCGGGCGCGGGATGCGTACGACGTCGGCCTGGCTGGCTTTGGCGCCGCCTGCGGCTCCAGCGGGGGCGCCACCGCCCGGGTTGGCTCCTGCGCGGGTTCCTGCACGGTGCGTGCTCATACCGTCTCCTGCGCGGGTTCCTGCACGGTGCGTGCTCATACCGTCTCCTCCGCTGCCAACTGGGACGAGACGATCTCGCTGTACGTCTCCGATGTCTCCAGCAACTCGTGGTGCGTGCCCTGCGCAACGATCCTGCCGTCGTCGAGCACTAGGATCTGGTCCGCATCAACAATGCTGGACACGCGCTGGGCAATGATCACCATGGTGGCCCCCGCGATGTTGCGCTTCAGCGCCTGGCGCAGCCGGGCATCCGTGCCGGTGTCCAGCGAGGAGAACGAATCGTCAAAGATGTAAAGCTCGGGCCGCTTCACCAGGGCCCGGGCGATGGCCAGCCGCTGCCGCTGCCCGCCGGAAACATTGGTGCCGCCCTGCGAGATGGGCGCGTCCAGCCCCTCCTCCATCCGCTCCACAAAGTCCCGCGCCTGCGCAATCTCCAGCGAGTCCCACAGCTCGTCCTCCGTGGCGTCCGGGTTGCCGTACAGCAGGTTGCTGCGCACCGTGCCGGAGAACAGATAGGGCCGCTGCGGGACCAGGCCAATGTGCCCCCACAGCAGGTCCGGATCCAGGTCGCGGATGTCCACGCCGTCCATGAGAACCGCACCGGAAGTGACGTCGAAAAGCCGGGGCATCAGGTTCACCAGGGTGGTCTTGCCCGAGCCCGTGCTGCCAATGATCGCCGTGGTCTGCCCCGCCCGCGCGGTGAAGCTGATGCCTGCCAGGACGGGCTGGTCGGCACCAGGGTAGGCGAATCCGACGTCGCGCATTTCCAGCTCACCGCGCCGGACCGCGCTGGTGACCGGACGCTCCGGCGGCACCACGCTGGAACTGGTATCCAGCACCTCGCCTATACGGTCCGCAGAGACCGACGCACGCGGGATCATCACCGCCATGAAGGTGGCCATCATGACGGACATCAGGATCTGCATCAGGTAGCTCAGGAACGCGATCAGGGTGCCCACCTGCATGGACCCGTCCTCGATCCGGAATGAGCCGAACCAGATGACGGCCACGCTGGAGACGTTCAGCACCAGCATGACGGTGGGGAACATGAGGGCCATCAGGCGACCGGCGCGCAGGGCAACGTCGGTGACGTCGGCGTTGGCGCCGGCGAAGCGTTCCGTCTCCATGTCCTCGCGCACGAACGCCCGCACCACCCGGATGCCGGTGAGCTGCTCGCGCAGGACGCGGTTGACCGTATCGATCCGGGCCTGCATTTTGCGGAACAGCGGCACCATGCGCGTGACGATCAGGCCGACGGCGATCAGCAGCACGGGGACGCACACGGCAATGAGCCAGGACAGTTGGGCGTCCTGGCGGATGGCCATGATCACCCCGCCGATACTGAGCATGGGCGCGGCCACCATGAGCGTGGCGGACATCAGTACCAGCTGCTGCACCTGCTGGACGTCGTTGGTGGAGCGGGTGATGAGGCTGGGGGCACCAAACTTGGTGACCTCCTGCTCGGAGAACTGCCCCACGCGCTCAAAGATGGCGCCGCGCAGGTCCCGGCCCAGCCCCATCGCTGCCTTCGCGCCAAAGTACACCGCCACCACGGCGCACGCGATCTGGGCCAGGGTAATAAGCAGCATGACACTGCCGGTGGACATGATGTAGCCGGTATCGCCCCGGGCCACGCCCTGGTCAATAATGTCCGCGTTCAGCGTGGGCAGGTACAGCGACGCGATGGACTGCGCCAGCTGGAAAACCACGACGGCGGCAAGCAGCGGCCGGTGCGGCCGCAGGTATTCAACGAGCAACTTCCAGAGCAAGGGCGGGCTCCAACCTGACAGGATGTCCACAAACGTGGTGCGAAGGTCAGTGTACGTCCGGCAACTGGGGTTTGACCGGGCCTTTTCGGGAGAAAACCGGCAGTTCTCCGAGGGCGTATTCACGGGTCCACTGAAAGTTGAACCCTGCGGTGGGTACATCAACGGGAGAGAGCCGGGTGGGCGTCAAGAACGCTCCTCCCCACCGCAGGATGAAGGAACTTACGATGTTTGCCGCCACAGAAAACGCCCCGCGCCGCACCGCCAGGTTCGGCTTTGCCTTCATAGGGGTTCTGCTCATCGCAGTCAACCTTCGGGTGTCCTTTGTCAGCGTGGGACCGGTCCTCTTAAACATCAGCAACGACCTTGGCCTGTCCAGCGCCGCAGCGGGGTTCCTTACCGGCCTCCCGCTGATCGCTTTCGCGGTCTTCTCACCCCTGGCGCCCGGGTTCGCGTCCCGCTTGGGCCTGGACCGGGCACTGTGGATGTCCCTGCTGATCCTCGCCTCGGGAATCGTGCTTCGCTCCTTGCCCGTGCCCGGCCTCATCTGGGTGGGAACGGCGCTCATCGGTTTGGCCATTGCGTTCCTCAATGTCCTGGTTCCCTCCCTGGTCAAGCGGGACTTTCCGTTGCGCGTCAGCCAGGTCACTGGAAGCTATACCGCCACGCAGGCCGCCTTTGCAGCCGTCGGGGCCGCCTTCGTCGTTCCCGTGGCACAAACATCCCCCGCGGGATGGCGCCTTGCCCTGGGAGTCTGGGTGGGACTGGCCCTCATCGCCATGGCGGTGCTCCTGCCGTGGCTGCGCCGGCATGGGACAAGCGCCGGGCGCGCCGCCTCGCCGAAAGCCCCCTACCGGTCGCCCTGGGGCTCAGCCTTGGGCTGGCAGGTGACAGCGTTCATGGGGCTGCAGTCGATCGCCTTTTACGTCCTGATGGCGTGGCTGCCCACCATCGAGCAAAGCCGCGGGGTGCCCGCCATAACAGCCGGCGTGCACTTGTCCGTTTTCCTGCTGATCAGCGTGTTCGCCAGCCTTGGGGCGGGCGGTGTCCTGCACCGCGGATCGGACCAACGGCTCGTATCCTTCGCGAGCGGGGTACTGGTGTTCGTGACCTTTCTTGGACTGGCGCTGTCGCCGGACCTCATCCTGCTGTGGGTCGTTCTGGGCGCCCTTGGGTGCGGGAGCCTCATCGTCATTGCCCTGTCGCTGTTCAGCCTCCGGACCGTGAACCACCCCCAGGCAGCTTCCCTGTCCGGCATGGCGCAATCGGTGGGCTACGGCCTGGCCGCAGTGGGCCCGGTGGTCTTCGGTGCACTTCACGACGCGACCGGGGACTGGACGCTGCCGCTGCTCGTCACCGCCGGCGCCATGGCGGTGCTGGCGCTGATGGGTCTGCTGGCCGGCCGTGACCGGACGATCAGGGAATCAGGCGGTCGGCGCGGTAGCGGTCAAACAGTGTGGTGAACGAGTCCAGCGTCCGCCGGTATCCCGTGAAACCGGCGTCACGGCTCTTGCCCATGTCTGTGACCACCTCGATGCCCCGCCCCAGGTCACCGTCCGTATGCCACCAGCTCGCCACGCGGCCCAGGTCCGGTTCGCTGAGGTTGTGGTCCGCCGTGATCCTCCGCCACTGGTCCTCCCGGCCCGCCATGGCCCGTTCCAGCGGCCGGGGTTCCCCCTGGTAGCCCTCCCAGTCCACGCCGAAGTAGGCTGCGAGTTTGGGCCACATCCAGCGCCAGCGGAACACGTCCCCGTTGACGATGTTGAACGCCTCATTGGCCCCTGCGGGAGTGGTTGAGGCCCAGAGCATGTGCTCGGCAAGCAGTCCTGCATCCGTCATGTCGGTCAGGCCGTTCCACTGTGTTTCGGAACCCGGGAACACGAACGGCTCCCCGCTGTCCCGGCACAGGGTGGCCTGCGCGGCGAGCGTGAGGCCCATTTTCATGGCGTTGCCCACCGCGTGTCCGATCACCGTGTGTGCACGGTGCACGGACCAGGCGAATCCCTGCTGGGCCGCTGCCGCCCATAGTTCGTCCTCCTGCGCGTAGTAGAAGTTCGGCACGGGAAGGCGGGGTTCCTCCTCGTGGAAGGGTGTGTCCGGCATTTCCCCGGCGGCGTACGCCTCGAACGGTCCCAGATAGTGCTTGAGGCCGGTCATCAGGGCGACATGTGCCACGTCTTTTCCCTGGACAGCTGCGACGAGGTCACGCACCATGCCCGCATTGACGGCGATGTTCTCTTCCTCGGTGGCGCGCCGCGACCAGGCGGTGAAGAAGACATGGGACGGGTTCTCCGGACCGAGGACGGCAGCCAGGGAGGAAGCGGAGGTCAGGTCCGCGGAAAGCCACCGCACGCCGGAGCGCTCGGCTCCGGGCCTGCGTGACAAGGCAAGGACAGCCCAGCCTTCGCCTGCCAGGGAATCCACCAGGGCGGACCCTGCGATGCCGGTGGCACCCACCACCAGGGCCGTCCGTCCGGTACCCGCTGCTGTTCCTGATCCGGTGGTCATAGTGCTCCTTCTGGTAGGTGCTGGGTTGTGCCACTTAGCGACAAGCCGCAGCGTCAGGCAGATATTCCGCCGCTAGCCAGCAGCCGTTCCGGAAGCAACGGGCCAGACCCGTTCGGCGAACGCTGGCGCCCGGCTTTCACCCATGGCGTAGCCGGGTCTTTTGCTGTCACCCGTCCATGTTCAAATAGGAGGGTTGCACCGGCTGCCCGAGTCCAACCGCGGCCTCGGCCCAACGGAAGGAATACGCATATGACCGATCCCCAAGACCATCCCCCGGTCCCCACTCCGGGGAGCGCCCAGGGCCTGGACCAGAAGGTTGAGGGCGGGTGCCCCGTGGCCCATGGCAGTGCCACCGCCCAGGGCAGTGAAAGCGAAAACCCGGCGATCGATTCGCCGCAGCCCAAGGGCACCCGGCCGCGGACCAACCAGGACTGGTGGCCCAACCAGCTGGACCTCTCCGTGCTGCACACGCACGGCCAGGCAAGCAACCCGCTTGGCCCGTCCTTCAGCTACCGCGAGGAATTCCAGAAACTCGACGTCGAGGCCCTCAAGCAGGACATCAGCCAGGTCCTGACCACTTCCCAGGACTGGTGGCCGGCGGACTTCGGCCACTACGGCGGCCTGATGATCCGCCTGAGCTGGCATGCTGCAGGAACCTACCGCGTCCACGACGGCCGCGGCGGAGCGGGCGACGGCAGCCAGCGGTTCGCGCCGCTGAACAGCTGGCCGGACAACGCCAACCTGGATAAAGCCCGGCGCCTGCTGTGGCCCGTCAAGCAGAAGTACGGCCAGAAGCTTTCCTGGGCCGACCTGCTGGTCCTCGCAGGAAACGTTGCCCTCGAGTCCATGGGTTTCAAGACGTTCGGCTTCGCCTTTGGCCGCGAGGACGTCTGGGAGCCCGAACAGATCTTCTGGGGCCCGGAGGACGCCTGGCTGGGCGACGAGCGCTACGTCGCTGAAGGCCAGATGTCGGACGAAGTCGGGTCCACCGAAATGGGCCTGATCTACGTAAATCCCGAAGGGCCCATGGGCAACCCGGATCCGGTCGCCGCTGCCGCGTTCATCCGGGAAACGTTCAAACGCATGGCGATGAACGACGAAGAGACTTTCGCGCTGATCGCAGGTGGCCACACGTTCGGCAAGACCCACGGTGCGGGCCCGGCCGATGCGCACGTCGGCCCCGAACCGGAGGGCGCCAACCTCGAGGCGCAGGGCCTGGGTTGGCTCAGCACCTATGGCAGCGGCAAGGGCGGCGACACCATCACCTCCGGCCTGGAAGTCACCTGGACGGACAAGCCCACCCAGTGGAGCAACCGCTTCCTGGAGATCCTTTTCGAGTACGAGTGGGAACTGGTCAAGAGCCCCGGCGGCGCCCACCAGTGGGTTGCCAAGGACGCCCCCGAGATCATCCCGGACGCGCACGACCCCAACAAGAAGCACCGCCCCACCATGCTGACCACGGACCTGTCGCTGCGCTTCGACCCAGCCTACGAAAAGATCGGCCGGCGCTTCCTGGAGAACCCGGACCAATTCGCCCTGGCGTTCGCCAAGGCCTGGTACAAGCTGCTGCACCGCGACATGGGCCCCGTGGGCCCACACATGCTGGGCCCCTGGGTTCCGGAGGCGCAGCTGTGGCAGGATCCCGTTCCCGCCGTCGACCATGAACTGATTGGCGAACAGGACATCGCCCAGCTCAAGGCCAAGCTCCTTGACTCCGGCCTGACCATCCCGCAGCTGGCCGGCACGGCCTGGGCGTCTGCTGCCACCTACCGCAAGACCGACCGTCGCGGTGGCGCCAACGGCGCCCGGATACGGCTGGAACCGCAGCGCAGCTGGGAGGCCCATGAGCCCGAGCAGCTGTCCACGGTGCTTCCCGTGCTTGAGCGCGTCCAGCAGGAGTTCAACTCGGCACAGGCCGGCGGCAAGAAGGTTTCGCTCGCGGACCTGATCGTGCTGGGCGGCGCCGCCGCCGTGGAAAAGGCAGCGGCCGACGCCGGGTTCCCCGTCACGGTGCCGTTCCGCCCGGGCCGCACGGATGCCACTCAGGAGCAGACCGACGTCGAATCCTTCCAGTACCTGCAGCCTCGGGCCGACGGTTTCCGCAACTACCTGCGCCCGGGCACGAAGCTTCAGCCCGAGACCCTCCTGCTGGACAAGGCGTACATGCTGGACCTCTCCGCCCCGGAGATGACGGCGCTCGTCGGCGGTATGCGTGCCCTGGGCACCAACGTGGGCGGTTCCAGCCGTGGAGTCCTGACGGACAAGCCGCAGGTCCTGACGAACGACTTCTTCGTCAACCTGCTCTCGCCGGGCACCAAGTGGAAGGCTGCTGAGTCGGAGGAGAACGTTTACGAGATCACCGATGTTGCCACCGGTGAGCTCAAGTGGACGGCCACTTCGGTGGATCTGGTCTTCGGCTCCAACTCGCAGCTGCGGGCATTGGCCGAGGTCTACGCCAGCGACGACGGCAAAGAGAAGTTCGTGAATGATTTCGTGGCCGCCTGGGCCAAGGTCATGGAACTGGACCGCTTCGACCTGAACTGAGCAAGGTGACCTGATCCGCGCGGCCGGGCCGGCTGCATCCCGCAGCCGGCCCGGCCCGTTCCAGGGCCCTTACTGATCGGCCGGGAAGCTGATGACTGCGGTGGTTCCCCCTCCGGGCGTCTCTTTCAGGCTCAACTCCGCGCCGTGCGCTTCGGCGATGCGGCGGCAGATCGCCAGGCCCAGGCCTGACCCTTGTCCGTCGCCCTCACGCTGCAGCCGGACCAGGGGTTCCAGCACTCGCTGCCGGTCCTCCCGGGCAATTCCCTTGCCGTTGTCCGCCACCAGGACTGTGGTTCCGTGGTAATTCGAAATGCCGCTGATCCGCACGTTCAGGTCCCGGTCCGGGCTCCGGTAGTTCACGGCGTTGGCCACCAGGTTCTGCAACAGGGCGCGCATCTGGCCCGGATCCACGTGGAGCTTCAGGTCTTCGCTGTCCAGGACGGCGCCGGGCCCGAAGGCCAGCCCCAGGTCCCTGGCCACATCGCCCGCCACATCCTGAAGGGATACATACTGCTGCTGGATGCCTCCCCCCATCCGGGAGTAGGTCAGGACGTCCTCCAGCATGGTGAGCATCCGGTGGCCGCTGGCACCGATGATCCGAAGGTAGTCCGCGGCCGGGTGGCCGCCGTCCACTTCGTCCTCGGCCAGCTCCACGTACCCCAGCATGGTGGTCAGCGGCCCCCGCAGGTCGTGGCTGACACGGCCGGCGAACTCAGCGAGCTTGGCGTTGCTTTCCTTTAGCTCATCAAGGGCGCCGTTCAGCTGGAGGGTGCGCCGGTGGAGTTCGAGCAGTTGTACTGCCTGGCGGGCCAGGATCTCCAGCATGTCCAGCTGGTCTTTGCTGGGTGTGCCCGCCGAAGTGGAGAAGACACACAGTGACCCAAGGACGAACCCCGATGACGTCTCCAAGGGCACAGAAGCATAGAACCTTACGGCGGCGATCTCCCCTGTCACAAACGGGTTCGATACGAGGCGGGGGTCCAGGGAAGCGTCGGGAACAACAGTCGTCTCCCCCGAAAGGAAGACTTTCGAACACATGGAGTCTTCCCGGGCGCAGACCGCGGCTTCAAACCCGACGGCGGCCACCTGGCGTTGCTCGTCGGACGTGAGAACGTTGATTACCCCGAAAGGGACCCCGCAGAGCTTAGCGGCCAACTGGACCAGGTTCTGCAGCGGTTCCGTTGATAGTTCGCCGGGGGTGTCCTGCGGTCCCTCGCCGGCCGCGAACGCGAATCCGTATTCCTGCAGTAATTCGTCCCGACCACGTGGATCGCGCAGCGCTGTGATCGTCGAGTGTGTGCCAGCCATGACGTCCCTTCCAGACCGCAAAAGGGTCCCCGGGGAATAGTACAGTCCAACAGCACTGGGCTCCTGTCGTGGCCCAGCTCATCGTCCCGGAAGCCGGGCTACGTGCCCTGCACGTACCTGTGGATTGCCGACGGCGGGACGTTCCTTGGGTCCCTGGCCACCAGGCACGTGTTGAACGATTACCTCCTCAACGAAGGCGGGCACATCGGCTACAGCACCAGGCCATCCGCCAGGCGCCGGCAAGGCACTCTGCCAAACTTGCCAGGTGATCACTGAACATGCCCTGCTTCCGGTCATACCCGGCCAGCAAGAGGAATTCGAGGCCGCTTTCGACCAGGCCCGCGCCATCATCGCTTCCATGCCCGGATTCGTCTCACTGTCCCTGTCGCGCTCGATCGAGTCCCCCACCACCTACCTGCTGCTCGTGGAGTGGGAGACGTTGGAGGACCACACTGTCGGTTTCCGGGGGTCCGCCGAGTACCAGCAGTGGCGCTCACTGCTGCACCGCTTCTATCAGCCGTTTCCGGTGGTTGAGCACTTCAGGCCCGTCGCCCCTGGGCGGTAGGGAAAAAGACAAAGTTGTGAGGGGAGCCCCCGCGCGAGTCTGGCTCCAGCGCGAGGGCTCCTGATTGCTTCCTGCCGGGGAACTGACGTGGAAGCAGTTACAAATTACCGGCCAGTAGCTTGTGAAAATCGCAGATTGCAGCGGCTTTGGCCAATCTTGATGGAACTTGAGGTTGGCTCCGGGCCCTCTAGTCTGCCGGATCCGCCGATGCGTCCGGGTCCTCCTCCGGTTCGAAAGTGTTCGGCGCGGCACCATCGGAAATCCCGACGCCGTCCTTCCCACCGGGGATCCCGCCGTCGGCGTTGCCCTTGCTGGCCGACGAACCCTCTCGCGGCTCATCCTCAGGCAGTGAATCAGGTGAATTGATGGACATCGCTCCTCCTTCTGTGGCTGGGCCTCCACGCTAACAGCCGCCAAAGCAAAAGGCGCCGGGACGGCCGGAAGTTTTCTGCCCGCCGTCCTCCGTTCCGGACCTGCTAGCTGCCGGGTGCCGCGGCGCGCTGCTGCCGCAGGATGTAACGCTGCAGCTTTCCTGACGGCGTCTTGGGCAGGTCCGCGACGAAGTGGATGCGGCGCGGATAGGCGTGGGCGGCAAACTGCGTCTTCACCATGGCCTGGAGTTCGGCCACCAGGGCATCACTGCCGGTGGTCCCGTCCGCCAGGACAACGTAGGCCTCCAGGACTTCGCCACGCAGTTCGTCGGGGGCGCCCACCACGGCGGTTTCCGGACCGCCGGATGCGTGGCCAGGACGCTCTCCACGTCGAAGGGTCCAATCCGGTATCCGGCCATGATGATCACGTCGTCATCACGGGAGGAGAAGAAGTAGTAGCCATCCGCGTCCACCATGCCTGCGTCGCCGGTCAAGTACCACTTGCCGTCCGCACTGAATCTCTCGGCGGTCTTCTCAGGCGCCTCCTTGTACCCCCGGAACCACATCATGGGACTCTCCGCGACGTTTACGGCGACGCGGCCCAGTTCACCCGGCGCAGCAGGCTCGTCGGCGTTGTCCTTGAGGACGGCGCAACTCCACCCCGGCAGGGGGCGGCCCATGGACCCTGGCCTAAGCTCCGTCCTTACGTCGTCATGCCAGGCGTTGATGATCATCATCCCGTGTTCGGTCTGTCCGTAGTGGTCCCGCACCGGAACGCCCAGCACCTCCCGGGCCCAGCTGATCACCTCCGGGGTGAGCGGTTCGCCGGCAGATGAGGCGCACCGAAGGTGGAAGGGCCCCGTTCCCGCGTCGGCTTTCGCGCGCATAGTGCGGTACACCGTGGGAGCAGCCGCGAAGTTGGTAACGGAAAATCCCTCCACCACTTTGAAGCTGAGTTCCGGGGAGAACCCGGCACTTAGCAGGAGATTCCGCCGGCCCGCAGCCATGGGACCGAGAATTCCGTAGTACAACCCGTAGGCCCAGCCGGGATCCGCGGCATTCCAGAAGACATCTTCTTCACTGACGTCCAGGCCCAGTTCGACGTACTGGCGGAACGCTGCCAACGCCCGGAGCGGCACCGGTACGCCCTTGGGGGCGCCCGTGGTACCGGACGTGAAGATTAGCACCAGGGCACCGTCGCCGCCCACAGCCTCGGACGCGATCCCCGGTTGCTGCCTGGCCAGGAGCGGCGTGAGCGCCAGGTCCGGCGAGGATGCTTCTGCGCCGGCAACCACGACGGCGGCGGAGGTTTCCTGGATCTTCGCCCGCTGGTCGGCGTCGGTGATCACGGCCTTTGCGCCGGAGGCTGTGAGGCGGAGTTCAATGGCCGGCCACGCGAAGGCCGTGAACAGGGGCACATGGACGGCCCCGCGCCGCCAAATGGCCAGGAGCATGACCACAAGGTCTGCAGATTTTCCCATTAGGGTGGCCACAGCATCTCCGGGTCCGATCCCCAGCCCTGCCAGTGCGGCGGCACCCCGTTCCGAGCGCTCCCGGAGTTCGCCGTAGGTGATGTCCTCCGCCGAGAGATCGGCCGCGACCACCGTAAAGGCAACGGCGCTGGGATCGTGGCTGTCGCAGAGGAGGTCGGCTGCGCAGGCGTCGGCCGCACCATACGTGGCAATAAGGGCATCAACAGCTGGAACCGGACGGGACATTCGTTCTCCTTTGAACAAACGTGACCTAAAAATAACGGCACGTGGAAACGCAGTGGAATAAACGTACTGCACCGGACCCCGCCGTCGCGTCCTGAGGAAAATCAGCCCGCCGGTCCCGGCCGGCGCCTGAGAGGAAGGCCACCGCGTACTCAACCGGCCAGCACCAGACCCAGGTCCCCAGCCAGCCTGTCACGCGCCGCGCACAGAATTGATGGGATCTTGAGGCAAACCTTGCCATCCCTAGACATTGCGGGTCCACGCTGGAGTTATCAGACCAACCAGCTTGTGGGGAGCAGGACGTCATGGGAAGCAAAACAGCGTTGGACAACGACGTCACAACAGTGGGAGGCGTGCTGACAGACCGGCAGCCGCTGGACTTCCACACGTTGGGGGTCGCCGGCTGCATTGACCGCCTGACAGCACCCCTGCGGCAGCGCGGGACCGTGGTCCACTGGGATACTCCGCACTGGGGCCTCGAGATCCCGGCGGACTCCGCGTCCCTCCTGTACCAGTCCGCCCGGGAGGCGCTCAGCAATGCGTTCAAGTACTCTGCCGCGCACACGCTCACCATTCAGCTCGCAGCCGTAGACCACGGCATCCGCCTGGTGGTGGCCGACGACGGTACAGGCTTTGACAGCAATCTCGCCACCAGCGGGCGGCACCACGGCTACGGCCTGCGGCTCATGGCGGTCGCCGTGCAGGAAGCCGGTGGGGCGGTGGATATCAGCGCCACCCCGGGGATGGGCACCAGCGTGACGGTGACGCTGCCACTGGACTGACCCGGAGCCCGGCAATCGCAGGCGCAAAGCAGGCCTGCTTACAGACTCGGATGCCCGCCGTCGCTGGGACGGCGGGCATCCGTATGCCAGGAACTTGGTGGTGGACTCATCCCTGACCTCGCCGTCGTCGCCGAAACCTCGGCCTTGTACGTGATGTAGGCCTCCGGCGCGTTCAGCTGCCCGGTTGGTGGAGCCACTCGCCAGGCTGCTGCTCACTGCGTCATCAGTCCAGCACACACACAAGGCCGGCCGCGGCCAGAGCGGCTGGATGGTCCTTGACAGCCCAGGGAGCGGGGCGCTGAATGAGGGGATACTGCACACCACCGCGCCCACACAATGACAGGAGCAGTCATGAGCGAAAATCCAGCGACGGGCGATGACGACCGCGTCCACAACCAGGCGCCTGCCGAAGGCGACCCCGACGCGGACCCGCAGGACCTGCGAATGCACTCGCAGGAGCCTGCTGAAGGAGCGGACGACGACAGCGACACCGCCAAAAAATAACCCTGTTCCCCGCTGTACCCTCCGCCTTTACCGGCCACTCCCCTTAGGCGCACCGTCCCCCGGACAACAACCCCTTGCGTGCGCGGCATCGTTCTACTACGTTGTAAGCCAAGCGAGAAAGCGCTTTCCTGAATTTGAGCGGGAATTTTTGTGCGCAGCAATCATCAGTGGAATTGGATGACATGACGAACAACGCCCCCATCAGGTGGATCGACGGACAGGCCCCTACGGACATCAGCGGTGGAACCACCTGGGGGATGCCGTTCCCTCGTGGCACAGTGCCCGGAGCGGAGGCCCTGGCAGTCGCGGACGCGAGCGGCAGCCGCGTGCCCAGCCAGGCATGGCCCCTGGCCACGTGGCCGGACGGGTCCCTGAAGTGGGCGGGCGTCGCGCTCCCGGCGACAGCCTCGCCGTCGGACAGCTACCAAGTGACGGCCGACGGCGGCACAACCACCGGAACAGCCCAGCCGGCGTCGGGCAGTCCCTCGGTCACGGTCACCGAAGGTTCCGACGCCGTCACCGTGGACACCGGCGTCCTGCAAATGGTGATTGGCCGCAGCGGCTCCACCTTGTTCCGCAGCCTGATGCGGGACGGCCGGGAAGTGGCCCGCGACGCCAGGCTGGTCAGCCTGGTGCAGGACGACATTCCGGAAGCCGCCGGAACAGTGGGCCGCACTGCCTTCACCGGCGAGGTCACCGCCGTCGTCCTGGAACAAAGCGGCCCCGTACGCGCGGTGGTTCGCCTGGAAGGCACCCACCGTCCGGACAATCCGGAGAGCGGCAACAGGAACTGGCTGCCCTTCGTGGTGCGCTTCTATTTCTACGCCAACGCCCGCAGCGTCCGGGTGGTGCACTCCTTCATCTGGGACGGCGACGCGGAGCGGGACTTCCTGGCCGGACTCGGCATGCGGTTCACCGTGCCGCTTGAGGCCGAACTGCATAACCGGCACATCCGCATCGCAGGGGCGGACGGCGGCTTCCTTGCCGAGGCTGTCCGCGGACTGACCGGACTCCGCAGGGATCCGGGCGCGGAGGTACGGGATGCGCAGATAGCCGGACGCGCCACTCCCCCGGAAGGGTCGTGGAACCCGGAGGTCTCCGGGCGCCTGAACCTGATCCCCGCCTGGGGCGACTACACGCTCAGCCAGCTCAGCGCCGATGGCTTTGAGCTGCGAAAGCGTACGACTGCCGGCCATGGCTGGGTGGGAATTTCCGGTGGGACCCGAGCCGGCGGTTTCTGTTCCCTGAGCGATACCCGCGGCGGCCTGGGAGTCGGGATCAAGGATTTCTGGCAATCGCACCCAGGGCAGCTGGATGTCCGCGGCGCAGTTGGCCGCGAAGCATCCATGACGGCATGGCTGTTCTCCCCCGAAGCGCAGCCCATGGACCTGCGGTTTTACCACGACGGCCTGGGCCAGGACACGTTCGAAGAACAGCTCGAAGGCCTCGAAATCACGTATGAGGATTATGATCCGGGTTTCGGCAACCCCACGGGTATCGCCCGGACCCATGAGTTGACGCTGTTCGCCTACGACTCAACCCCGTCAACCGAAAGCCTGGCAGCTGACGCCACTTCGGCCTCCACCCCTGCCCTGCTGCAGGCCACCCCGGAGTATCTGCACTCGGCGGGCGTGTTCGGCGACTGGACCCCGGTGGACCGGAGCACCCCGGCCCGGGCCCGCCTGGAGGACCGGCTGGACTTCCTGTTCGATTTTTACGCCGGCCAGGTGGAGCAGCGCCGCTGGTACGGCTTCTGGAACTACGGCGACGTGATGCACACCTACGACTTCGACCGGCACGTGTGGCGGTATGACGTGGGCGGCTACGCATGGGACAACTCCGAGCTCTCCCCCGACCTCTGGCTCTGGTACTCCTACCTGCGGTCCGGCCGGGCGGACATCTTCCGCTTTGCCGAGGCCATGACCAGGCACACCGGCGAGGTGGACGTCTACCACCTGGGCCCATGGAAGGGGCTGGGATCCCGCCACAACGTCCTGCACTGGGGCTGCAGCGCCAAGCAGTTGCGGATCAGCACCCCGGCCTACCGCCGCTTCTACTACTACCTGACGGCGGACGAGCGCACCGGCGACCTGCTCACCGAACTGGTGGACAGTGACCAGAACTTCCTGGGCCTTGACCCTGTCCGCAAGGTCCGCCCGGATGCCGCCACCTACCGCCCAAACCGGGGAGCGTTGGGCGTCGGGCTCGGGACAGACTGGGGATCGCTCGCGGCAACCTGGCTCACGGACTGGGAGCGAACCGGCAACCGCCGGTCCCGCGATTGGCTGCTGGGCACCATGGCAGATATCGGTGCCCTGAAATACGGCTTCCTCACCGGCGAGGCCTTGTACGACCTGGACAAGGGCCGGTTCGACACCGGCCGGGAGCAGATCTCGGTGTCGCACCTCAGCGCAGTGTTCGGGCTGGTGGAGATCTGCAGCGAGCTGGTGGACCTGGTGGATGATCCGGAGTTCGAGCGGGCCTGGCTGCAGTACTGCCGTTTGTTCCTGGCCACCAAGGAGGAGCAGGTGGCAGCAGTGGGCCAGCCGCTGGAGGGCATCCACCTCACGCAGGCGCACAGCCGGCTCACCGCGTATGCGGCCGCGCGTTTGCAGGACCGTGACCTGGCAGACCGGGCATGGGAGAGTTTTGCGGAGGGCGGCGAGCACCTGAACCACGAAGCCGCGTTCACGCTGCAGAAGATTGAGCCGCCCTACGTGTTGCTGCCGGTAGATGAAGCACCCACCGTCTCCACCAATGACACCGCCCAGTTCGGGCTTGCGGTCATCCAGAACCTGGCCCTGGTGGGCCAGTACCTGGACTGACGCGCACTGCCTGTTCAGAACCGCGACGGCGGCACCCGGCGGGGTGCCGCCGTCGTCCGTTTATCCCCTGCAGGAAGCCCCGGGATAACGCCCGGATAACGGCACTTTTAGGCTTTCCAGAAGTTACCCAGTCGACGCCTGGCAGCTGTTTACACCCCTTTAAGGCAGCCATAGGGTGCTTCCCTATACAAGGTTGAAAGCAACCTTGGGAAGGGAAAGAGCACCATGAAAAGCAAGATTGCAGTCATGGCCTTGGCTGCCCTGAGTTTGATCCTGGCCCTGCTCGCCGGGGGCCCCGCCGCGTCAGCGCACGCAGCCGACAAACCCCTGATCGGCCTGACCTTCGATGACGGGCCTTCGGCCGAGCGCACCGCCTTTGTCCTCGACGTCCTCAAGGAAAAGGGCGTCAAGGCCACGTTCTTCCTCCAGGGTTCCCACGTCCAGCAGTACCCTGACCTCGTCCGCCGGATCAAAGCCGAGGGACACGTGATCGGCGACCACTCTTGGGACCACGCCAACTTTCCGGACCTGACCCAGGCGAACCAGAAGCAGGAGATTGACCGCACCAATGCCGCGATCACATCGATCACCGGCACCACGCCCACGCTGATGCGCTTCCCGTTCGGCAACAGCACCCCATACTCGCTGAAATACATCAGGAGTATTGGCATGAGCGGCGGAATCCAGTGGCACTGGGAGGTCGGCGAACCCGGCGACTACGAGTGCCCCGGTGCAGCTGGAGTCCAGAAGTACGTGCTGGATGAGGTTGCCCCCGGTGCAATCATCCTGCTCCACGACGGCAACGACGTCCTGTCCTGCCCGGCGTCGCAGTGGAACTACCTGGCCAGCACCATCGACGCAATCCGCGCCAAGGGATACGACTTCGGCGTGGTGGCTCCCGCCGCCAAGCCCAGCGCGCTGAACGAGGGCTCTTACGGGGTTGTTGTGAAGCCCTGAGTACGCCGGCACACGGAGATTTCACCTTTGTTCACAACGCGCTCTGGAATCCGAACCAGCCAAAAGGTATGTTGGTAAGCATGCTGATGATTTTCCCTGGTCGTCAGTCCCCGGTAACAAAGCGAAGGAGACGTTATGAGCACGAAGGTGGAAAAACGCATTCTGGTGAACGTACCGGTAAGCACCGCATACAACCAGTGGACCCAGTTCGAGGAGTTCCCGCACTTCATGGGCGGCGTCAAGAGCGTTACGCAGCTCAGTGACGACCGTCTGGAATGGGTGGCTGAGATCGGCGGCGTCCGCAGGCAATGGGAAGCCAAGATCCTGGAGCAGGTCCCGGACCGCAGGGTTGCGTGGGCCGCCACCGAAGGCGCCACGAATGCCGGCGCCGTGGACTTTGAAGACGTTGGTGGCGGCCAGACCTCCCTCCGGCTGACCCTCGAGTACGAGCCCGAAGGCCTGATCGAGAAGGTGGGCGACAAGCTGAACGTCGTTGACCGGCAGGCGGAATCGGACCTGCAGAAGTTCAAGGAATTCATCGAGGACGAGGGCTACGCGAGTGGCGCCTGGCGCGGATCGGTCAATGCCGGTTCTGCGGTGGGAACCCCCGGCGTCGAACACGCGGGTGCCTCCCGCGGCGATTCCGGCAAGGCCGGTGTCTCCGGCAAGGTCGCGGCCGGAGTGGGCATCGCAGCGGCTGCCGGTGCGGCAGCGGCTATGGCTGCCAGCGGCAACAAGGACAAGACTGAGACCGCGCACGTAACGGTTACGGAAACCACCCCCGTGGTCCCGGCAGAACCGGTTGTACCCGCAGAACCGCTCACCACCGGCGCCACCACCGGTTCAGCGTACGCGGGGACGGGCATTTCCGGCACCACCGCGGCAGGCACGACGGCGGCCGCAGGTTCGTCAGGCTCCGTCGCCGACCTGGGTGACGACAGGATCGGGCATGCCTTCGACCAGACCAACGGCCTGGTGGACACCACCGGCGAGTCCGACGAGACCGTGGAAGGCGAGAACCTGAGTGCCGGCGAACGGCGCGAGGACGACCGCGGCACCGAGGGCGGCCTGCCTCCCGTGGGCGGCAACCTCGGCGGCCACTGACCCCCGCTGACCCAAAGCAAGCGCCGCCCGCCTTCCCCCAAGGCGGGCGGCGCTTCCGCGTCTGTGGACTTCACTTATTTGCGCATGCGGATCTCAGGGGTGAAGTGCTGGTGCAGATCCGCAACTCGGTGCCGTCTGCCGACGGGAACACCCGCTCCCCCACGCCCGCTCACCTTTCGCAGCCCAACTGAAAACGCCCGCTCACCTTTGACGCCCTTTTTCCCCACGCCCGCTCACCTTTCGCAGCCCAACTGAAAACGCCCGCTCACTCTCAGAAAGAAAGTGAGCGGGCGTTTCAGGGCAACCGGTCAAAGGTGAGCGGGCGTTTCACGGAAACCGCCCTCATCGACGCGCCGGAGCTTTTCGACTACGGAGCACCTACTTACTTGCGGCCGCCTCCAGCAGCGGCACCGTGCGGGTGGACATCACTTCGACCAGGGACACGGGAGCACTGCTACGGACGACGCCGTCAATCGCCAGCGCATCGCGTTGGTGACACTGTGCAGGTCGCCCGGGTCCCTCGCGCCCACCTTAGCCAGCTGCTTCTGCAGGAGAAGCTGAACTGGCGCGCCGGATACATGCAGATGGTGCTGGACGTGGTCATCGTCCTGGCGTCGTTGGTCCTTGTTGCACCGTTGATGGTGCTGTTGTCCGCTGCCGGGGCCACCCTCCTTAACCTGATCCTCGCCCTGAACCACCGGCCTGGCCGGGACCTGGGGAATTAGCGCCTGAAATATCTGCGCTGGAACCGGTGTTGCCGCCAATATGACAACAATCGGAATCATTGGTGCAGGACACATTGGAAGCCAGGTTGCGCGGAAGGCCGTGGAACAGGGCTACGACGTAGTCATCAGCAACTCCCGCGGGCCGGAGACCCTCCAGGACCTGGTGGCTGAGCTTGGCCCGAAAGCCAGGGCAGCCACAGCAGCTGAAGCGGCGGCGGCGGGCGACTTCGCCGTCGTCACTGTGCCGCTGAAGAGCTACAAGGACGTCCCGGTTGAACCGCTGGCCGGCAAGATTGTGATCGACACCAACAACTACTACTGGGAGCGGGACGGCCACATTGCCGCCCTGGATAACGGCGAGGCGACCACCTCCGGGATGCTGCAGGAGCACCTGCCCCAGTCCAAGGTGGCCAAGGGCTTCAACCACATCATGTCCAAGGACATCACCACGGACGGAACGCCAGCGGGCACGGACAACCGCCGCGCCCTTGCCACCGCCAGCGACTTCCCGGAAGCCGCCGAACTGGTGACCCGCCTCTACGACGAATTCGGTTTCGACACCGTCAACGTCGGGCCGCTGTCGGAGAGCTGGCGGGTGGAGCGCGACCGCCCGGCCTACGTAGCACGGCAGAACGCCGCGGAGCTGAAGGGCAACCTGGCCAAGGCGCCACGGACCATCTGATAGGTCCCATACGAAAACTGGCTGGCAGTTCCCACTGCCAGCCAGTTCCACTTAAGAGGCGCTACTTCCGGGCCGGAACCAGCACCACTTCAGTTCCACTTAAGAGGCGCTACTTCCGGGCCGGAACCAGCACCACTTCAAACGGGCTGGGTGGCTGGTTGAACTGTGCATTCACAGCAGCCAGCGTGTTCCCGAACAGGGCCACGGTGGTGGGCACATTGAACGCGTCGCTTGTGATGGTGTCTTCCACCACGCCGGAGGACAGGTCACCGGACAGATCGATGCGCGCTATCTTGTTCAGCTGGTTCTGGACCGCCCAGAGGGTGCCGCCGCGCAGCAGGATGCCGTCCACGAACGGAACTGAGACGCCTTCGATCGCCGCGCTCTGCCCCGTTTCGGGGTTGACCGTGTACACCGCGCTGTTGGCCGTGTGCGCCACGATCAGCACCTTGCCGTTGTGCGCCGAGGCTATGCCGTTGAGGTTGAAGTCCGGCTTGAGGTCAGCTGCCGGGCCGGTCAGCTTGAGCGTCTTAACCGTACCCAGTCCGCCGTCCTCTCCCACCGGCAGGAAATAGAGTTCCGCGACGGACGAGTTGGTGAACCAGGCACCGTCACTGGTCAGCGTGACATCGTTGATGAACCCCTTGGCGAGGTCAAAATCGGCGACGGGTTTGCCGGTGTCGGTGTTGTAAACGAATGCCTTGCCGGTGCCGCCGCCTGCCACAAACAGCAGGTCATGGCAGGTGTCAGCCTTCATTCCGACGGCGGCCCGCCCCTCGGGGACGTGGATGAAGCGGGTGGCGGTGCCCTTGCGGAGGTCACCGCGGAAAATATCGCCGGTGGTGAGTTCCCCTGCGTAGAAAGTCTTGCCCTCCCCTGCTGCGATGCCCTCTGCGGAGGTGGCACCGTCGAGCACTATCTCTCCTGTTGGCGGCGAGGCCCACGCCGGAAGGGCTGTGGGGAAGAGCAGTGAGAGCAGGGCGACAATTCCCGCCGCGGCACGGCGGCGTACTGTTCGGCGCATGCTGGTTCCTTAGTCTGGGTTTGATGCGCGCGGGGCCCATCTGCGGAAGCTCCGCACGATTGGTCCTGCCAGTTTAAGCGCGCATATTGGGCATGCGAAGGCATGGGGGTACCCAATCTGCTTACAATCGAAACCTCTGACCACTACTGAGGGACCCATGAAGAAATTCGCCACAGCCCTGTTTGCCGCCGGCCTCATTGCTTCCGCTACGGCCTGCACCGCCACACACCAACTGACCACCGCTGAAACCTGCGAGCGGATCCAGGCCGTTGTGTCGAACCCCGCCAACAACGCCGGCAAGACGGGCATGAACAACCTCGCCAACCAGATCCGGCCCATCCACGCGGTGGCCTCGGACGACCTCAAGCCCGCCCTGGCGCAGATCCTGGCCTACACAGACGAGCAGGCAAAGGAAAACCCGGATAAGGACAAGCTGGCCGATCTGCAGTCCGGCTACCAGGAAGCCGGCAGCACCTACAGCAAGTTCTGCGGCCAGGCCGGCGGTCAGTAAGCAGCTGTTCCAGCCCGGGCGCACTGTTAGGCGCCCGGGCTGCGTCACAGCGTGGCAGGATCCGTGTTGGCCCCGCAGAGGATGACGGCAACGCGTTCGTCCGCCGACGGTACATACGCTCCGGAGGTCAGCGCCGCGTAGGCGGCTGCGGCCCCGTGCTCCACCACGATCCGGTAGTCGTTCCACAGCGCAGAACGGGCTTCGATGATGTCCTTGTCCCTGACCAGGACGCTTTCGACGCCGCAGCGGACCGCCACTGAGAAGGCGATTTCACCTGCGCGGCGGGCACCCAGGGAGTCAGCTGCAATCCCGGACACGGCCACGTCCACCGGTTCGCCGGCAGCAAGGGCAGCGTGCAGGGTTGGCGCGGTCCCGGGTTCCACGGCCACCACCTTGGCGGAGCCCTCGACGGCGGCGGCCACCCCCGCCATCAACCCGCCGCCGCCCACTGCCACCAGGATGGTGTCCACCTCCGGCACCTGTTCCCAGCAGCTCGGAGCCCACTGTTCCGGCGCCGGCAGCGATTTCGGGTTGGTCATAGGCGTGGCAGTAGACCGCGCCGGTTTCCTCCGCATGCATCACCGCGGCTTGGTAGGCGGCCGCGTACTCCGCACCGCCCTGGACCACGGTGGCGCCGATGTCCTTCAATTTCTTTACTTTGACAGCGGGTGCGGCTTCCGGGACAAAGACGGTTGCCGGCACACCGAGCTGCTTCGCTGCGTAGGCATTGGCCAGTCCCGCGTTTCCGCCGGAGGCCACCACGATGCCAACGTCCGCCCGCAGCTCCCCGCGCTCCTTGCTGGCCAGGATCCGGTTGAGTGCGCCACGGGCCTTGAAGGTGCCAGTGTGCTGCATGAACTCGCACTTGAACCAGACCTGGCCGTTGAACATGCCCCGGTCCGCCTCCATGACGGGAGTCCGGCGGATGAGGCCGGCCGTCCGGCGCGCCGCTTGGTCAATATCGGCATGGGTGATCATGGCTAGGTGTATTGACCTGAGAGGTTAGT
>NZ_JAGGPQ010000020.1 GCF_018613675.1 Arthrobacter sp. ISL-85
AAAGACAACATCCAAAACACCTGATCAGCCCATCGCGGCACCCTAAGGCAATAGTTTGATCGGCAGGCCGGCACCGCCATCCGCGGGCCGGCCTGTCCGCTTGGCCCCTGATTGAGAGGACACCCATGGCCACTCACGACGATTCCGAAACCAGCACCGCCAAGGCGGGGCAGGCTCCGGATCCAAACGATTCGAGGAAACCCGGCAACCTGCGGGAACTGGAGAAGCCATCCTGGAAGTACATCGCCAGGAAGACCCTCCGGGAATTCAGCAAGGATCAGTGCCCTGATCTGGCAGCAGCCCTCACCTACTATTCAGTGCTGTCGATCTTCCCGGCCCTGTTGGCGCTGGTGTCCCTCCTAGGGATCTTCGGGGACCCGCAAAAGACAACGTCCGCCCTGCTGGATATCGTCCAAGGTTTCGCCCCCGGCCAGACCGTCGAAACGATCCGCCCTGTGGTCCAGGACCTAGCCAGCTCCTCGGCCGCCGGGCTCACCCTGATCCTGGGCCTCCTCACTGCCCTCTGGTCGGCGTCCGGCTACGTCGGAGCCTTCGGCCGGGCCATGAACCGCGTCTACGAGGTCGATGAGGGCCGGGCCTTCGTGAAACTGCGCGGCACCATGCTCGGCGTAACGGTCGTGAACTTGCTGATCGTCGTCGCGATCGCGGCGATGCTCGTGCTGAGCGGCCCCGTAGCACAGTCCGTCGGAAACCTGATCGGGCTCGGGGGCGCCTTCCTGACGGTCTGGGACATCGCCAAATGGCCAGTGATGCTGGCACTGATCATTGTGGCAATCGCCATCCTTTACTACGCCACCCCCAACGTCAAGCAGCCGAAATTCCGGTGGATGAGCATGGGTTCTGCCATCGCCTTGGTGGTGTTCCTGCTGGCGTCGCTGGCCTTCGGTTTCTACGTTGCGTACTCCAACAGCTACAACAAGACCTACGGCGCCATCGGGGGCGTCATCGTCGCTCTGCTGTGGCTCTGGATCCTGAACATGTCGCTTCTTTTCGGGGCTGAGTTCGACGCCGAAATGGAACGGGCCCGAGAGCTCCAGGCCGGCATCAAGGCGGAGGAAACCATCCAGCTGCCGCCGAGGGATACGAAGAAGAGCGAGAAGCTGCAGAAGCAGATCGAAGAGGACGTCAATCACGGCCGGGAACTCCGGGAGCAGTACGCCTCGGAGAACGCGCAGGAGGGCTCCGGCGGAAACCAGGACGGGCAGCCTGCCGGGAACGAACAGAACGGCGTCCGGCCGGATGAGCGGCACCGTGACAGGGTCCGCGAGAAGGTACAGCACCGTGCCGCCAACGGAGAGGCCGACGACGGCGGCCAGCGCGGCGGGAGCGCCTAAGCAGGCAGGCCCAGCCGCTGCGCAGAGGGACTAGGCAGGACCTTCGAGATGGAGGAAAATTCATCTTGGAGGTCCTGTTTAGTTTTCCCGGGGGTGAAGTAAACCCGGGGTAATACGGGGTCGGCGGTGAGATGGCCTCTTCTGAGACCGAGGCCAGTCCCCCCAGTCGCCGTCGGCCCCCTCAAAGCTGCCCGGCGCCTGGACGCCACTGTTCGACGCGCAGGTGTCCAGGGCCGGCCCGGCAAGGCGCAACGGGCCGGGTCCAACTGGACAAGCACGCGGAACTGCAATAATTTCTTGAATACCTCGCCGGGATCCTCCGGAAACTGGCGGGGCCCGCTGAAGCAGACGGCGGGATTACTGTCGACCCCTTATGAGCGGACATGCCTGCTACCCATTTTGAACAGTTTCTTGCCGAAGCAGTCGTCGCGGACAGGGAGCCCGGGCTGGGACTCCGACGCGACGAACTATACGGCCTTTACACGAGCTGGTGCCTCCTGCACAAGGCGGAACTCCAGCCGGCGGCAGCCCTTTGGGAGGCCCTGCAGGATGCCGGGATCAACCCCGACAGTAATAACCTCTCCATGACCGGACCAGCTGCGGCGGACTACATCGTTGCCAGCGCTCCGGACCTGGTGTAGCAGCCCAGCCCAAACAACGGGCAGGCGTCGGGCCCGCAAGGAAATCAAGACCGTTAGGGGCATGCACTTTCTGCACATGCTGTCCTTCAGTAGGGAAGGGCTGCTGCCGCAGGGCAGCAGCCCTCTTCTGTGCTTGGCACCTGAGCATCTCCACTGCCTACTTACTGTTTCAGGGAAGGATGCGTGCCAGCGCGAACCCGTCCCAGCCCTTGGAACCGACCGTCTGGATCACGGTGGCGTCCAGCCGGGGGTGGTCGCCGAGCAGCTTCAGTGCGTCGATGATGCCCGGCGCGTTGACGGGATCCATATCCGGGTCCAGGACCGCCCCTTCCCAGATGGTGTTGTCCAGGACCACCGTGGCACCGGGCCTGCCAAGCCTGACGGCCCACTCAAGGTAACGGCTGTTGTTTTGCTTGTCTGCGTCGATGAAGATGAAGTCGAACGGCTCCCGCTCCTCTTCCTCGAGGGCAGCCAGGGTATCCAGCGCAGGCCCCAGCCGGATCTCCACCCTCTCCCCCAGGCCCGCTGCGTCGATATTGGCCCACGCCACTTCCGCATGCTGGGGCAGGTATTCGCACGTAACCAGTTTGCCGTTGTGGGGAAGCCCCCGGCCCATCCAAATGGTGCTGTAACCCGCGAGCGTCCCGATCTCCAGGATGCGGCGGGCGCCGGTGAGCTGGACCAGGAGCTTCAGGAGCTTCCCGGCGTTGGGTGCCACCTCGATGGAGGGCATCCCGGCTTCCGCCGCGGCCTGGATGGCCCGCTGGACGGCGCTGTCCGGGTGCACCACGGCATCGGACAGGAACTCCTCAGTGGCAATCCATTCCGGCCGGGGTTTGTGCTCGAACATTGCCACATTTTGGCACGCGCCGTCCTGGGGGTCCAGATAATACGGTCCCCTGTTAGACGGTTAGGGCTCCTGCGCCAGGGCGTTCTCCAGGCGGTCAACCTTCGCCGTCAACTCGCCGCTGTAGCCGGGCCTGATGTCTGCTTTGATCACCAAGGAAACACGGCTGCCGTAGCGCCCCACAGCTTCGGTGGCGCGCTTTACTACGTCGAACACTTCGTCCCACTCACCTTCGATGGTGGTGAACATGGAATCCGTATGGTTGGGCAGCCCGGACTCCCGGACGATCTTTACTGCGGCGGCAACGGCGTCGTGCACAGACGCGTCGTTGGGCCTGGAGCCTTCGCTGGGAACGCCTGACGGAGCAACAGAAAATGCAAGCAACATGCTCCCAAGTCTCCCACGCAGCTGCGGACAGCCGCAGGCCTGAACGCAGGAGGCCGCCGTCACATAAGCGCCTACCCCGCAGTAACCGTGTTGGCCGCAGGCTCCGTTGCTACCCTTTTGGGCATGAGCCTCGCAGTCGCCCGAAAACCCCTCCGTGCAGACGCAGCGCGGAACGTGGACAAGATCATCACGGCGGCGCGCCAGTGCTTCCGCCAGTTCGGGCCGGAGGTACCGCTCCAAACCATTGCAACCACCGCCGGCGTGGGCCCGGCAACCCTCTTCCGCAACTTCGCCGACAAGGAGGAACTGGTGCTCGCCGCCCTTAACCGGCAGCTCCGGCTCACCGTGGACCCGGTCATGGACGGCGCCCTTGCCGATATCGATGCGGCGGCAGGCTTACTGCGGGTCCTCGAAGCGCTGATGGCGGCAGCAAGCGACGACGCCAACCTGCTGTGCGCGGTGGCGGGCCGGCGTGAGCTCCTCACCGGAATCACAGGTTCGCTAATGGAATCCATGAGCGTCCTGTTGGCGCGCGGGCAAGGGCAGGGAAGCCTCCGCACTGACATTTCGATGACAGACATGTTCCGGCTGCTTGCCATGCTGATCGGCGTGGTGGACACGATGGAACCGGGTTCTGATGCCTGGCGCCGCCCGCTGGCCCTGGTGGAAGACGCCATCCGCACGGTCCGCCCGTCGCGTCCGCTTCCCGTGTTCGTGCCCATCCCGGCGTCCCCGGGCTTCACCACATTGCCGGGCCAGCCCGTAGCCCGGCCGGAGTAAGCCTGGCGTTCCGGCGCCACCGGTTCCATTGCCGGCCGATTCCGTTGTTAGCAGTGGGCGGGTGCAATACACTCGGAGTTGGGTTAGGCAGACAGCCCACGGCACTTCCACGTTGGAGCGACCCATGCACTTCGCGCCTGTCCCCCACACAACGGCCGCGCTGCAATGAACCATTCAAAGCTTGTGCACTACCTGTCTGATCCCCGTGGACCGGAGGAAGTCCTCCCTGCACTGACAGCCGGGGAGCTGGTGGAACTGCTTGACGCCCTGTACCAGAACCTCGATACTCCCGAGCCCGAGTTCGACGCGCAGGTCTGGTACGAGATGGGCGTGGAGGAAAGCTGCCGCAGGTCCGTCTCAGCTGAGGGCGCTGCCAACGGGGTAGCCTAAGCAACCGACCGCTCCAGCCCGCGGCTTCCGGTCAGTGCCGACCGGACGTCAGCGTCGGCCGGATGTCAGCGCCGGCGCCGGCCTGCTGTCAGGGCCGCCACTTGTCAGGGCTTGCCCCCGCTATTTTCCCCGGCGCCGGTGTCCCCACCCTGTTCGTTGCCTTCAGTCCCACGTTCGGTCGGCTGAAGATCCTGGTGCGTTGTCCCGGGGTCCCCATGTTCGTGCCCCCGGTGCTCAGGTCCAGCGTGCCCGTGGCCCTGGTATCCGTGGCCGGGGTGTTCATGGAATTCGTTTGGAACGTGGTCCTTCGCTTCCAGCAGGTGCTGCTGGAGTTTCTCTTCCGCGTCCCGGCGCCTCCGGGCGGTGTCCCGCAGTTCCCGGGTTGATTCCGAGCCGCGCGGATCAAGATAGGCGGCCCGCGACTTTGCGGACTGTTCTGCGGCGGGCACTCCAGCGCCTTGTTCTTCCCTGGCGTTCCTGCCGGTTTCCTCGGTGCCCTGGCCGTCCTGCGGCTCAACAGGCCGTGACTGTTCGTCCATCTCGATTCCTCCTTTGGTGGCCGCCTGGGTGTGGGCTGCCTCTCTTCCAGTGCACCACAGATGGCACCCTGAATGCAGGGCAGCTAGGCGTGGCCCGTGTCTGCCCGCTTGCGGATTTCCCGGCGCACCAAGGCTTGGAGGGCAGGCACGGACGACGTCGGATCCAGGTCAAGTGCCTGCCGGAGCCTTTGCGAGAGAAGTTCCAGGTCCTCTTCCGGAACGTCCGAAAGTCCGGCGAAGCGCTTGAAGAAGCGTTTCGCCGGGAGGCCCGCCCGCCGTCTGGCGTTCTTGTGGCGGACCCTGCCCGCTAAGCCGTCCGCAGGGTGCAGCTGATTTTCCATGGTGACCGTTCAATAGGAAATCGCATAGCCAACTGCATAAGCCGATCTCATAGTACAACCGGCACCCGCCCAGCAAAGTGATCTGCATCACTACATCGCCCGTCGGGCCTGCCGGGTCAGTTCCAGCCCAGGGCCCTTAACAGCGCGGCAGTGCCGGCTCCGGCGATGACCACCATCAGGAACGGTGCCCGGAATACCAAGGCGATGGCCCCCGCGGCCAGCGCCCCAAGCCTGGCGTCTGCTGCCAGTCCCTGGCCCGACACCACTGCGTTGACCACTGTCAGCGAGGCCAGCAGGCCGATGGTCATGGTTCCGGCGACGCGTGATGTCCGCGGGTCCTCAAGGAATTTGGCGGGGACAAAGTAGCCCACGAGTTTCCATGCGTAGGCAAGCACGCAGGCAATTACCAGCCAGATCCATAGGTTCATCCGCCTGCCTCCTCCGTGTCCGCGCCTTCCCGGCGCTCCACTTCCCCGTGGCCGTTCGGGCCCGGATGCTGGCCCTGGGCCTGGTGATGGCCGTGGAGGTGGCCATGAGTGCCGTAGGGTTCGACGTCGGGCTCCAGGCCCTCGTCGCGGCGCCCATGACTGAACCAGCCCACCAGGGCTGCTACAACTGCGGCCACCAGGATGGGGACGCCCGCCGGCACGAAGGGAACAGCAACTACGGTGGCCACAGCACACACCGCCGCGATGGCGATTGGCTCACGGCCCTTAAGCCGGGGCCAGAGTAAGGCCAGGAAGGCGGCGACGGCGGCCCCGTCAAGCCCCCACTGCTTGGGGTCGCCCAATCCGCTTCCGGCGAGCGCACCCACAGCCGTAAACAGGTTCCACAGCACGTAAACGCCAATTCCGGCAGTCCAGAATCCACGGCGCTGCTCGGCTGGGTCCGTCTGGCCCGTGCTGGTGGCCGTGGATTCGTCAATGGTCAACTGCGCGCCGACGTACTTGCGCCAGCCGGTGGGCCGGAGCAACGCGTTCAACTGCATGCCGTAGATGCCGTTGCGCATGCCCAGGAGGGTGGCTGCACTCATGGCGGCGAGGCCGGAACCTCCACCTGCCACCACCCCGATGAAGGCAAACTGCGAGCCACCGCTGAAGAGGAGCAGGCTCAAGGCCATGGTCTGCCAGAAGTTGAGCCCGGACGTCACTGCGAGCGCTCCGAATGACACGCCGTAAAGGCCTGTGGCGATGCTGATGGAGATACCCACCCTCACCGCGGGCGAGGCAAGCAGCTTCACACCCGTGCTCCGGGTTTACTTCCAAGGGCCGGTTTCCGCAGGGTCCAGGCCCAGAGGATCAACGGCGCCTGGAGCGGAAGCCGCACCGCATGGATCCTCCGCCGTCGCGGTGTGCCATGCGGTCCGTACGCCCCCACAAGGGCATCGACATGACCTGCCAGGAACGCGGTGAACATCGCCGTGAGGGCGGCGGCTGTCAGCTTTCGGGTGGCCGGAAGGAGAATGCCGACGGCGGCCGCGAGCTCCAGCAGGCCGCTCACGGCGATCCACTCGTCCCGGGACAGGACGGCCCACGGATGCTGGGCTGCGGCGCCCGGGGCCGTGCTGAGTTGGGTGGTACCAGGCACCGGATCCTGCCGGCACAGATATCCCGGGACGACGTCACGGTAGAAGCCGGGGTCCCTGAAATGCTTGCCTGCGCTGGCTAGCAGAAGGACTCCCATGGCAGCTGCGGACAGGTGCTGGAGGGCTGGGCTGTGAATGGATGGGGACGGAGCGGGCAGGCCCTGGGCAGCGGCGGCGGACCTGGGATAAGACATGGAACCACTCAATCACAGCCACAGCGCTGCCCAGAAACCGGCACTTGGGACAGGTTGACGGTTGCGCTGCTGCCTTGGGTGGCCTCACAACCAGGCGGGCGGCGAGCTTCCATACCGCGGCGGCGGGGACTGGTAGTCCAGCGGCCGCCCGGCGTCCAGCAGGGGCGGCCCAACGTAGCGCAGTTCCCCGTAGCTGCTGTCTTTAAGGCGATATACCGGAGCGGGCAGTTCCGCCGGGCTTTCCGTGCTGGCCGGGTTTTGCATGCTGGCGGTCAGGGAAAACAGTTCCTCCGCGGTGCGGGCCAGCGACAGGTGGGCGGCGCCTCCCATGCCTGTCTCACGGCGCACGGCCAGAAGACGGACGGCAGCCGCGGCCACCCCGTATCCGGTGGCGTGGTCCAGCGCCTGGACCGGAAGGGCACCGGGGCGCCAGCCGTCGTCGTCGTTCTCCATGCCGTACAGGTGCGCGATTCCGCTGGCCGCCTGGACAATACTGTCGAAGCCGCGCAGGCCGCTCCACGGCCCACTGCTGCCCCAGCTGTCCAGGGTGACCACCACCAGTCCCGGGTGTGCTGCCAGCAGTTTCCGTGGGTTGAGCCCAAAGCGGTCCAGGGCGCCGTGCCGGTAGCCGGTGACCACGGCATCCGCGCCGGCCAGGAGTTGCTGGAGCCGGTGCTGGTTTGCCGGGAGCCCCAGGTCGGTTGCTGCGCTGCGCTTGCCAAACGCCGTGTCCACGAACTGGTCTTCGATCTCGGGAAAGGCGGGCGGGTCGATCCGCAGGACGTCTGCGCCGAGCGCCGCCAGCAGGCGGGTGGCGACCGGTCCTGCGATCACGCGCGTAAGGTCCAGGACCCGGAGCCCGGCCAAGGGTAGGCCGTCCATGGGCAGGCCGTCCACGGGCAGGCCGCCGGTGTGATCTCCGGCGCCGGTGCCAGTGCCTGCTGCCGCTCCAATGTCCCGCAGCCCTATGCCGCTGGTGGTGCCGTCGGCATGCTCCACAGCGATCCATGGCCCTAAGCCGGCCGCACGTCCCATGTCGGTTGCAAGCCATTCGCTGCGTGTCCTGACAGCCGCGGCGATCCCGCCTTGGCCCTGGATGGCGGCCTCGGCCTCCAGCGCGGCCATGGAGCGGAGCTGCCGTTCCACCCCTTCCGCGGAGGTGGCACCCAGCGCCTGCAGGAGCCGCTTCTCGTGGTGGGGGTAGTTCGCATGCAACCGTATCCAGCCGTCGGCGGTCTTCCGGAAGCCGGAAAGCCGTGCAAAGCCCTGCGGCTTGCGCCCCGCAATCCGCAGGTGCCCGAAGGAATCAAACGCCGCCGCCGTCAGTGTGGGGGTGGTACTGAACCGGCCAGGGGTCCCCGCGTACAAATCCAGTGCCTCCGCTGCTGCTTCCACAGACTGCAGCGCCAGGCCCTCGACGTCGAGCTTCCCCGCCCACCACCGGGGCGTGGGATGCGTGGCCGCGGCCATCATGTCCGCCGCTACTTTCCCTGCGGAGAGGCCACGTGGAGCTGGTCGAGGACCAGGGCCGGCACGTTGGTGGTGATCTCCTGGATGCCCAACTCCCGGCAGAGCGCCACGTCCTCCGGGGAGTCCACAGTCCACACCCTGAAGCGGCGGCCGGAGTCCAGCCAGCGGCGGACGGTATCGGGTCGCTCCCGGACGTACTCGATGCCGGGGCCGGCCATCCCCACCTCGCGGTCGTCCAGGATCCGTTCGCCCTCCAGCTGGGTGGCTTTCATCAGGTTGGCGATGGCACCGCCGGCAATTGGCCCCACGCCCAGTCCGCCGCGGATCTCGTGGATGGTGAGATCGTCCACGAGCTGGCAGATGTACTGCGGCGGGACGGAAAGGAGCAGGTGGCGGACCGAATCCGGGCTGAAGCTCATGAAGGTCACGGCCACGTTGTCCACAGTGGAGCTTTGCGGGTCCCAGCCCTCGCTGCGGAGTACCTCCAGCACCCGGTCCTCCAGCTTGAGCTGGTAGGGACTTGGGTGCTTGAGCTCGATGGCGAGTTTCACGGGGCGGCCCGCTCCGCGGAGGAGGTCCAACAGCTCCGGGAGGGTAAGGAGCTGTTCGGACCGGGCCCCGTAGGTTTCCGGGATGCGGGCTCCCTTCCAGGACGAGAAATCCAACTGGCGCAGTTCCTCCAGCGTCCGTTCTGCCACCGGCCCCGTCCCGTCCGACGTACGGTCCAGGTTGGCGTCGTGGAGCAGGACCAAATGCTGGTCCCGGGTCAGGTGGACATCGCACTCCACCCCGTCGGCTCCGTCAGCCAGGGCCTGCAGGTAGGCGGCGCGGGTGTGTTCGGCGTATGCGCCGCTGGAACCGCGGTGGGCGAAGACCAGCGGCCGCTGCGGCACTGACTCGTCAATTGTCATGGACACACGGTAACCGACCGGCCCGCGCCTTCGGCGCTAGGCTTGGCACATGCAGGTGAACTCTGAGGCAACTACCGGGCCAACCACGCAGGAAGCACCCGCCGAAACAGCGCAGCAGCCGGGGCCCGGCACTGGGGGGGCAGGCGCCGTCGTAAGCCGCCAGCTTGGTGCCGGCGATGCCGAAAAGGCGGCAGCGCTGCGGAAAATGAAGCTGCTGGCACTGAGCCTGCTGATTGCCATGGCCGTGATCTTTGTGTTCGCGTTCGCGCTGCAGAAGGACTACCCGTGGCTGCAGTACGTGCGCGCCGCGGCCGAGGGCGGCATGGTGGGCGCTCTCGCTGACTGGTTCGCCGTGACGGCCCTGTTCAAGTACCCCATGGGCATCAAGATCCCGCACACCGCCATCATTCCGCGCCGGAAGGACCAGATCGGCGCCTCCCTGGGCGAGTTCGTGGAGACCAACTTCCTCTCCGAGCAGGTGGTCCAGGACAAGCTGGCCAGCGTCAACATTGCCCGCCGGGCAGGTGAGTGGCTGGCTGCGCCCGGCGGGGCTGACCGGGTGGCTAAGGAGGGGGCTGCGGTGATCCGCGGTGCCTTCAAGGTGTTGAATGACGACGACGTCCAGGCCGTCATTGAGGGCATGGTCCGCAAGCACCTGCTGGCTCCGCCCTGGGGACCACCTGTGGGCAGGCTGGCTGAGCGGATCTTCCACGACGGGCACCATCACACGCTGGTGGACCTGCTGGTGGACCGCGCGGCGGACTGGGTGGACGACAACCACCAGACCGTGACCCACCTGGTGTCCGACCGCTCCCCCACCTGGGTTCCGCAGTTCGTGGACGGGCTGGTGGGTGACAAGGTCTACATCGAGATCCTCAAGTTCGTGCGGGCGGTCCAGGCTGACCCCCGCCACCAGGTACGCCAGTCCATCGACAAGTACCTCAACGACCTCGCCCAGGACCTCCAGCATGATGCGGCAATGATTGCCCGCGCAGAGGACATCAAAGCGCAGGTCCTGGGCGATCCGGAGGTGCGCGAACTTGCCTCCCGGACCTGGGGCACCGTCAAGAATGCGCTGCTGGGCGCCGTGGATGATCCGGACAGCGAGCTCACCATCAAGTTCAAGGCGGCCGTCCGTGACTTTGGGTCGCGGCTGATGCAGGACCCCGAACTGGCCGGCAAGGTCAACGCCTGGATTGGCGACGCCGCGGGGTACTTGGTGCGGACCTACCGTTCGGACATCGCCGGGGTCATCACGGATACCGTGGCCCGCTGGGATGCTGAGGAAACCTCGCAGAAGATCGAGCTCCAGGTGGGCAAGGACCTGCAGTTCATCCGCATCAACGGCACCGTGGTGGGGTCCCTGGCCGGCCTGGCAATTTTCACGGTGGCGCAGCTGATTTTTGGGTAGGTTTTCGCGGCGGATGTTTTGTGGCGCTGCGCAGATTCCTTTTCGCGCCGGTTATTTGGGGTGCGAAGAGGAATCTGAGCAGCGAGAACGCGGACGACGGCGGCACGCGGTTCTGTCCCTGAACTAAGCGAAGGACTCCAACTGCACACCGGCAGCCTCAAGTGCGGCCCTTACCCGGACTGCCGCCTCCACTGCGCCCGGAGTGCCGCCATGGATACGCAGGGAGTCCGGCTGGACGGTGACCACGGACCCGTCGATGGCCACCACTTCGCCCTGCGTTGCCAGGCGCACGGCCCGCTCAACGATCGTGTCGACGTCGTGCACTATGGCATCTTCCCGGGAAAGCGGCACCAGCGTGCCGTCAGCGAAGTAGGCGCGGTCGGCGAAGGCCTCGGTGAACACCGGGTGGCCGGCCTCCTTGGCCTGCTTCAGCAGCTCCGATCCCGCGGAACCCAGGATGGGAAGGCCCGGATCGTAGGCATTCACCGCCGCAACCACGGCAGAGGCCTGCTCGGCGTCGTGGATCAGCGCGTCGTACAAGGCACCGTGCGGCTTCACGAAGTCGACGGAGGCACCCACGGCATGCGCAATGCCGTCGAGCGCTCCCAGCTGGTACAGCACGTCACCAAAAAGCTCGTCAAAGCTCATATCCAGCGAGCGCAGCCCGTAGCCGGCCAAATCGCGGTAGCCGATGTGCGCCCCTACGGTGACGTCCAGTTCGTAAGCGGCCCGGCAGCTGTCCAGCATGGTGACCGGATCGCCTGCGTGCAGGCCGCAGGCAACGTTGGCGCTGGTGGCCAACTGGAACATCGCCGGATCTCCTCCCGCGGTCCAGGAGCCGAATGATTGGCCTACGTCAGCGTTGAGATCCAAGTATGTTGCCTTCCAGGGTCAGGTTGTCCGGCCCGGCAGCCGCGGTCAGCTCCCCGGGGATGGTGTCCGGCATGGGTCCAAACGCCTCCCGGGCGTTCTTGGCCACTGCACGGCCCATCACGAGGTTACCGGCTCCGCCCACAACTGCCCCTATGCCGAAGGGGAGGGCCCGGCCAAACAGCGCCGTACCCTGCCGCCTGAGCAGGTTCTTGAGGAATGCGTGCTGAATGCTCTTCCGGACGCTGCCGAATCCCGGGATCGAGGACTTGGACAGCATGTTCCCCCACACGTCTGCGGGCTTTGCACCGCCGGCCGTCTGGCCGCTGAGCGTCCCCAGCAGGGCAGTCCCCTCCTCGCCAAGCATGATGGCCATGACCATGGTGCCGGCCTTCTCGGGGTTGGTGAGGCGAATGCCGTGGAGCTCTGCCAGCGAGGTGGCGTAGAGGGCCGTTGCTTCCAGGAAGCCAACGGTTGCGGCTGCGGAAAGTCCCAGCGACGCCACGGTTCCAACGCCAGGGACGACGGCGGTGGCACCCACCAGGGCACCCCCTCCGGCCACAGCCCGCAAGTAGTCGCGTTCCGCGATGTCTGCGAGCTGCGCGGCCGTGGCCCGCGGATGCTTCTTCTGGAGCCTGCGGATGTAGGCCACCACCAGGGGCCGCTGGATCTGGACTGCCTTCAGGAGCATGTTGTGGACGCCGGGCTTGGGCTTGCCGTCGGCATCGAACATTGCGTTATGGGCGGTTTCCTGTGCGATTCGTACTGCGGGATTGCTGCGCCTGGCCATGGTCACCTTCATTCAAATCGACCTGCAGCGGGTAGGCTGCCGTGCTTATCCATCCTATGTGGACAAACACTAAGCATGCTGAACTTTCCGCTCGGCGCCCTGGGCCATCCTGTCGCGTTGCTCCCGACGGCGAAAACTTCGGGGCTGTATTCAGATGTGCTGGTGCGGCGGCCGGCGCCTCTGACCCGTCCCCTGCACGGGGTGCGGTGCCGGCCGCCTTGATGGACCGGAAATCAGCGAAGGATGACCGTCCGGTTGCCGGACAGGACGATTCGTCCTTCAGCGTGCCAGCGCACGGCATTCGTCAATGCCGTGCATTCGGCGTCGCGGCCAACGGCGACCAGGTCGGAGGCGGAGTACGTGTGGTCCACCTCGATGACCTGCTGGGAAATGATGGGCCCCTCGTCCAGCTCGGCGTTGACGTAGTGCGCGGTGGCGCCGACGGTCTTGACGCCGCGGGCGTAGGCCTGGTGGTAGGGCTTGGCGCCCTTGAAGCTGGGCAGGAACGAGTGGTGGATGTTGATGGCCCGGCCGTCCAGCTGCCGGGTCAGGTCATCGCTGAGCACCTGCATATAGCGGGCCAGCACCACCAGTTCCACGGCGTACTGGTCCACCAGCTCCAGCAGGCGCTCCTCAGCGTCCGCCTTGGTATCCGGTGCCACCGGGATGTGGTGGAAAGGAATGCCGTGCCAGGCTGCAAGCGGCTCCAGGTCCGGATGGTTGGACACCACTGCGGCAATCTGGACCGGCAACTCACCGCTGCGGGCGCGGAACAGGAGGTCGTTGAGGCAGTGCTCGTACTTGGAGACCATCACCAGGATGGGCTGCTTGCGTCCGTGGCGCTCCAGGCGCCAGTCCATCTGCCATTCCCGGGCCACCGGTTCGAACCCGGCCCGGAGGCGGCCAAGTTCCACCTCAACCTGGGAGGTGACGTGGATGCGCATGAAGAACCGGCCGCTTGCCCTGTCGCCGAACTGCTTGATGTCCACGATGTAGCATTCCTGCTCCAGCAGGAAGGCCGCCACCGCCTGGACAATGCCAAGGGCATCCGGGCAATGGAACGTCAGCACGAATTCCTTGCCCGTTTCCGGAGCCATGGCCTGGAGCCGCCCGGCCCCGGAGAGGCGGGTCCCGGAGCTGCTGTCCTCCGACGTACGGGAGTCCGTGCCGATCACCGCCTGACCCGCTCTTCCCCCGCTGCTGCGGCGGCACCCTGACGTCCGGCTTTGCCGGATGCGCCGTCGGTGAAGGCCTGGTCTGCCTGCAGTTCAGCCTGGAACGCGGCAAAACGGGCCTGGTGTGCGGGCCGGCGGCGGAGGACAAACCATGCCGCGCCCAGAATCACGAACCACGCGGGGGTGACCAGCAGCGCCACCAGGGTGTCGGCCTGGGTGGTGAGCGCCCAGATCACGAAGGCAAAGAAGGCGAAGACCACCCAGACCATGGCGATACCGCCGGGCATCTTGAACTTCGAGGCCTCATGCAGGTGCGGGCGCCGGCGGCGGAAGGCGATGTAGCTGGCCAGGATGATCGACCAGACAAAGACGAAGCAGACGGCGGAGACGGTGGTCACCATGTCGAAGGCCTTCCCCACGTCCTGGCCGGCATACATGAGGACGACGCCGGACAGCAGCAGCACGCAGGAAAGGAACAGTGCGTTCTGGGGCACCTTCCGCCGGGACAGTTTGCCAAAGACGTCCGGGGCGTCGCCTTCCTGGGCAAGGCCGAACACCATGCGGGACGTCGAGTAAATGCCGGAGTTCGCTGAGGACATTGCGGAGCTCAGCACCACAAGGTTAACCACGGTGGCCGCGGCGCCCAGGCCCGCCAGCGAGAACATGGCGATGAACGGGCTGTGGCCGGCCTGGAACTGGGTCCACGGCGTGACAGCCATCAGGATGATGAGGGCACCGACGTAGAAGAGGAGCACGCGTATGGGGATGGAGTTGATCGCCTTGGGCAGGTTCCGCTCCGGGTTCTTGGCCTCGGCGGCGGTGGTGCCCACCAGTTCAATGCCCACGAACGCAAACACGGCGATCTGGAAGCCGGCTACGAAGCCCATGAACTCGTTCGGGAAGAACCCCCCGTGGCTCCACAGGTTGGTGAAGGTGGCAGGGCCGGCGTCGGACTGGAAACCGGTGAAGATCATGAACAGGCCAACGACGATCAGCGCGGCAATGGCAATGATCTTGATCAGCGCGAACCAGAACTCTGTCTCGCCAAAGGCCTTCACGGTGGTGAGGTTCAGCAGGAGCAGGATGGCCACGGTGGCCAGGCCGGGGATCCACAGGGGCACGCCGGGCCACAGTTCGCGGGAGTAGCCGGCGATGGCGATGACATCGGCGATGCCGGTGATCACCCAGCAGAACCAATAGGTCCAGCCCGTAAAGAAGCCGGCCCACGGGCCCAGCAGGTCTGCGGCGAAGTCGCTGAAGGACTTGTAGTTGAGGTTGCTGAGCAGCAGTTCACCCATGGCGCGCATCACGAAGAACAGCATGAAGCCGATGATCATATACACGAAGATCACCGAGGGGCCGGCAGCGGAAATGGTCTTGCCGGAACCCATGAACAGGCCGGTGCCGATTGCGCCGCCGATGGCGATCAGTTGGATGTGGCGGTTGCTGAGCTGCCGCTCCAGGTGCGGGGCTCCGCCGCCGGGGGACGTCGGGGAATGGGTCGTCATTGAGGAACTCCATCGTTCGAGCGGCACCCGGGGTGTCGCAAAGATTGGATTTCCTCCCCGCTCTGTCTGGGACCTGAGAGTTTCCACTCGCCGGGATGGCGTGCTTGCACCGTCGGTGAGCCAGGACAGGGCCTGGCTGCTTTCCAGAGTTGCCTCACCGCGGCGGTACGGGGGCCTGAGAGTTTCCTGGGGAGGATTTGCTCCTACGGCGCCTGCTGAACGTACCGGCAGGGCTCTCCCGCCGCAGGTCAAAAGCGTTGCTTGGTAAATCGGTCTTCAGTTATCAGGGGGCATCCACTTTGGCGCGGTTATCCCGCAGGATGGGTGGTGGACCCCTCCGGTGATTCCGGCCGGCGAACGGAGCGCCCAGCGTCGTTGAGCCAGTTCCGTGGCCCGGCCAGATCACGGGGTTCAGTGTGGTGTCCGTCACGAACAAAAGTCAAGCCCGGAGTTACACCACCCACTTAATGCTTTCCGGGCATGCTTCGTGACGGACGGATTTGCCTCGGGCCCTGCTTTGCCTGTACCTTGTGAGCCGAATCACCCACATTTCAATATGCCTTTCGAGCTGTGGCGGGAGAGTTCTCCCGGCCATCACCGGGCAGGCGCCGTAGGAGCAAATCCTCCCCAGGAATCTCTCAGGCCCATGTACCGTCACGGCGAGGCGACTCTGGAAAGCAGTGCTGCTCCGGCAGCGCTCACCGACGGTGCAAGCTGGCCCATGACGGGTCTGCGGAATCTCTCAGGTCCAATACAGAGCGGGGAGGGACCCGATCCATGCCGTGCCACCCGTGGCCGGCCGAACCTGGAGTTCCTCATGACGATTCAATCCCATCCGTCTGCCTTTGCAGACCGGCATATCGGTGCACGCCGCCAGGCTGACGTAGACACCATGCTCAAGGCCGTTGGCTACGACAGCGTTGACGGGCTGGTGGACATCGCCGTTCCCAATTCGATCCGCCAGTCCAAGCCGCTTGCGCTCAAAGGTGCGCTGAGCGAGGTTGAGGTGCTTGCAGAACTGCGCAGGCTGGCCGCCAAGAACAAGACAGCTGTCCAGATGATCGGCCAGGGGTACTACGACACCATCACCCCCGCCGTGATCCGCCGCAACATCCTGGAAGCCCCGGCCTGGTACACCGCATACACGCCGTACCAGCCGGAAATTTCCCAGGGCCGGCTCGAGGCGCTGCTGAACTTCCAGACCATGGTCCAGGACCTGGTGGGCCTGCCCATCGCCAACGCCTCCCTGCTGGATGAAGCCACCGCCGTGGCCGAAGCCGTCCTCATGATGCGCCGCGCCAACAAGAACAAGGACGCCCGCGACGGCAAGACGGTCCTGGACGCCGACGTGCTGCCGCAGACCATCGCCATCGTCAAGGGCCGCGCCGAGGCGCTTGGCTTCGAGGTTGAAGTCGCGGACCTGTCCAAGGGCCTCCCTGAAGGTGCCATCAACGGCATCGTGCTCCAGCAGCCCGGCGTCTCCGGCCGCGTCTTCAACCACGCAGGCGTCATCGCCGAAGCCAAGGAGCGCGGCGCGCTGGTCACCGTGGCCGCCGACCTCCTGGCCCTGACCCTGATCACCCCTCCGGGTGAGCAGGGTGCCGACATCGCCGTCGGCTCGACCCAGCGCTTCGGCGTCCCGCTGTTCTTCGGCGGCCCGCACGCCGCCTACATGGCGGTGGCGAAAGGCCTGGAGCGTTCCATGCCCGGCCGCCTGGTCGGTGTTTCCAAGGACGACGCCGGCCTCCCGGCTTACCGCCTGGCGCTGCAGACCCGAGAGCAGCACATCCGCCGCGAGAAGGCCACGTCCAACATCTGCACCGCGCAGGCCTTGCTGGCCATCGTGTCCTCCTTCTACGCCGTCTACCACGGCCCCGACGGGCTGAAGGCAATCGCCGAGCGCGTCCACAACAACGCCCGCGTCCTCGCCACCACCCTTCAGGTCGCCGGACGGGAACTGGCCACCGGGACGTTCTTCGACACTGTCACGGTCTCCGTTCCCGGCAAGGCCGCCAAGGTCATCACCGCGGCCGAAGCACGCGGCATCAACCTGCGCTACATCGACGCCGACACCATCGGTGTCTCCACGGATGAAACCACGACGCCGGAAATCCTGTCCGCGATCGCCGTCGCCTTCGGTGCCGGTCCCGTGGTGGACGCGAAGGGCTTCGACCTGCCCACAGAGGTGCTCCGTACCTCCGAGTACATGCAGCACCCGGTATTCAATACCCACCGGTCCGAAACCCAGCTCCTGCGCTACATCAGGAAGCTCTCGGACCGGGACCTGGCCCTGGACCGCACCATGATCCCGCTGGGATCCTGCACCATGAAGCTCAACGCCACCGCCGAGATGGAAGCCATCTCCTGGCCGGAGTTCGCCTCCATCCACCCCTTCGCCCCCGAGTCCCAGACAAAGGGCTGGCGTGAACTGATCAGTGGCCTGGAAGCCGACCTGGCGGAAATCACCGGCTACGACCAGGTGTCGCTGCAGCCGAACGCCGGATCACAGGGTGAGCTCGCCGGCCTGCTGGCCATCCGCGGCTACCACCGTGCCAACGGCGACACCCAGCGCAACGTCTGCCTGATCCCGGCCTCGGCCCACGGCACGAACGCGGCCTCCGCAGTACTGGCCGGCATGAAGGTCGTCGTCGTGGCCACCGCCGCAGACGGCACGATCGACCACGAGGACCTGCACGCGAAGATCGAGGCGAACAAGGATGCCCTCTCGGCGATCATGATCACCTACCCGTCCACGCACGGTGTCTATGACGCGGACGTGACCGAGATCTGCGATGCTGTCCACGCAGCAGGCGGCCAGGTCTACGTTGACGGCGCCAACCTGAACGCCCTGGTGGGCCTGGCCCAGCCCGGCAAGTTCGGCGGTGACGTGTCCCATCTGAACCTGCACAAGACCTTCTGCATCCCCCACGGTGGCGGCGGCCCCGGCGTCGGACCCGTGGCAGCCAAAGCCCATCTGGCGCCCTTCATGCCCGGCGACGCCAACAAGGCAGCCCATCAGGAAGGCCACGGCGTGGCCATCAGCGCCTCGAACTTCGGCTCCGCAGGTGTCCTCCCCATTTCCTGGGCGTACGTGAAGCTCATGGGCGGGGAAGGCCTCACCGAGGCCACCAAGGCAGCCCTGCTCGCGGCGAACTATGTTGCCGTGCGCCTGAACGAGTACTTCCCGGTCCTCTACACCGGCGAAGGCGGCCTGGTGGCGCACGAATGCATCCTGGACCTGCGCGAACTCACCGCCAAGACCGGCGTCACCGCGGAGGACGTGGCCAAGCGCCTCATCGACTTCGGTTTCCACGCCCCCACCCTGGCGTTCCCCGTGGCGGGCACGCTGATGGTGGAGCCCACCGAGTCCGAGGACCTGGCCGAGATCGACCGCTTCATCGAAGCCATGATCACCATCCGCAAGGAAATCGACCAGGTGGCCAACGGCGACTTCACCGTCCAGGATTCTCCGCTGCGCAACGCACCCCACACCGCGTCCGCCGTCGTGAACTCCGAATGGACCCGCCAGTACAGCCGTGAGCAGGCTGTCTTCCCCGTCCACCACCTCAAGCAGGACAAGTACTTCCCGCCGGTGGGCCGCATCGACGGCGCAGGTGGAGACCGGAACCTGATCTGCTCCTGCCCGCCGCTGTCCGAGTTCGAAAACTAAGGATCCCCCATGAGTGAGAACTACACCGCTCTCTACGAAGAGCACAAAAAGCTTGGCGCCTCCTTCACCGATTTCGGTGGCTGGCAGATGCCGCTCAAATACAGCTCCGAACTGGCCGAACACCACGCCGTCCGCAACGCCGCCGGGCTGTTCGACCTATCCCACATGGGCGAAGTCTGGGTTACCGGGCCCCAGGCCGGCGCGTTCCTGGACTACGCCCTGGTGGGTAAGTTGTCCGCCATCGCGGACGGTAAAGCCAAGTACTCGCTGATCTGCAGTGAAGACGGCGGCATCATCGACGACCTCATCACGTACCGTTTCGGCGATGAGAAGTACCTGGTGGTTCCCAACGCCGGTAACGCCCCCACCGTGGCCGCCGCCCTCGCCGAACGCGCAGCCAATTTCGATGTGACGGTGGAGGACGCTTCGGCGGCAACCTCGCTCGTCGCAGTCCAGGGACCCAAGGCCGAGGCCATCCTGCTCAAGCTCACGGATGAGTCGCAGCACGCCCTGGTCACCGGCCTGAAGTACTACGCGTTCAATGAAGTCAACGTGGCCGGCCACGAGGTCATCCTGGCCCGCACCGGCTACACCGGCGAAGACGGCTTTGAACTCTTCCTCCCGAATGAAGGCGCTTCTTCCCTTTGGGAGTCCATTGCCCAGGCCGGGGAAGAGTTCGGCGTTGTCCCCTGTGGCCTCGCATCCCGCGATTCGCTCCGCCTTGAGGCGGGCATGCCGCTGTACGGGAACGAACTCTCGCTCGAGCGTTCACCATTCGATGCCGGCCTGGGCCCTGTGGTGGCGCTCAAGTCCAAGGAAGGCGACTTCGTGGGCCGGGCAGCCCTGGAGTCTGCCAAGGAAGCCGGCTCAAAGCGCATGCTGGTGGGCCTGAAAGGCCAGGGCCGCCGTGCCGGCCGCGGCGGCTACCCCGTCCTTAAGGACGGCAACGTAGTGGGCGAGGTGACGTCGGGCCAGCCTAGCCCCACCCTTGGCTACCCTGTTGCACTGGCCTATGTCGACGTCGAACACGCCGAACTGGGCACCGCCCTGGACGTGGACCTGCGCGGCAAGGCTGAGCCCTTCGAAGTCGTCGCACTGCCCTTTTACAAGCGCCAAAAATAGCCCGGCGCCGGCGGGGCTGACATCCTCTGCGTGCTGCTCGTTCCTCGCTTTGACGCACGCTGCCCGATGCCAACCCCGCCGTGAACGCTCTCCACTCTTGAACCCCAAACTTAAGGAAACGCACCATGGCTAAAGTTGCCGCTGAACTGAAGTACTCCGCCGAGCACGAATGGATCGCCGCTGACGGCTCCGGCCCGTCCGTGGTGGGCGTGTCCGCTGTTGCCGCCGAGGCGCTGGGCGACATTGTGTACGTGGACCTGCCCGAGGTTGGCTCCACGGTGACCGCAGGCGAGACCTGTGGCGAAATCGAGTCCACGAAGTCCGTCTCCGACCTCTACTCCCCCGTGACGGGCGAGGTTACGGAAGTCAATGACGGCGCAATCAGCGACCCCGCGGTAATCAACAACGATCCCTACGGCGCCGGCTGGCTCTTCAAGGTCACTGTCAGCGAAGAGGGCCCGCTGCTGTCCGCACAGGAATACGCCGAAGCAAACGGCGGCGAACTGTGAGCGGCGCTTCTTCCGCTACGGGCACCGTGGCCTTCGAGCAGGTGGTCTCCCCCAGCCTGAACGCAGACCTGTCTGCCCTGGACCCCGAGATCGCGGCAAAGATCGACGACGAACTGGGACGCCAGCGCGACGGCCTGGAAATGATCGCGTCGGAGAACCACACCGCCGCCGCAGTCATGCAGGCGCAGGGCTCGGTGCTGACCAACAAGTACGCCGAGGGCTACCCCGGCAAGCGCTACTACGGCGGCTGCCAGCACGTGGACGTGATCGAGCAGCTGGCCATCGACCGGGTCAAGGCCCTGTTCGGCGCGGAGTTCGCCAACGTCCAGCCGCACTCCGGCGCGCAGGCCAACGCCTCGGTGATGCACGCGCTGATCAAGCCCGGCGACACCATCATGGGCCTGAACCTGGCCCACGGCGGCCACCTGACGCACGGGATGCGGATTAACTTCTCCGGCAAGCTCTACAACGTGGTCCCGTACCAGGTCCGCGAAGACACCCACACCATCGACATGGCCGAGGTGGAACGGCTCGCCCAGGAGCACAAGCCGCAGCTGATCGTTGCCGGCTGGTCGGCCTACGCCCGCCAGCTGGACTTCGCTGAGTTCCGCCGGATTGCCGACGCCGTGGGTGCCTACCTCATGGTGGACATGGCGCACTTTGCCGGGCTCGTGGCCGCAGGCCTGCACCCCTCCCCGGTCCCGCACGCCCACGTGGTCACCTCCACCACGCACAAGACCCTCGCGGGTCCGCGCGGCGGCATCATCCTCTCCAACGACGCCGGCATCGCCAAGAAGATCAACTCGGCCGTGTTCCCGGGCCAGCAGGGCGGCCCACTGGAGCACGTCATCGCCGGCAAGGCCGTGGCGTTCAAGATCGCTGCGTCCGAGGAGTTCCGCGAGCGGCAGGAGCGCGTTTTGGCCGGTGCCCGCATCCTGGCCGAGCGCCTGGTCCAGCCGGACGTGACGGCCAAGGGAATTTCCGTGATCTCCGGCGGCACGGACGTGCACCTGGTCCTGGTGGACCTGCGCAACTGCGAACTCGATGGGCAGCAGGCGGAAGACCGGCTTGCCGCGATCGACATCACCGTCAACCGCAACGCCGTTCCCTTCGACCCGCGTCCGCCGATGGTCACCTCGGGTCTGCGCATCGGCACCCCCGCCTTGGCCACCCGCGGCTTCGGCGAAGATGCCTTCCGCGAGGTTGCAGACATCATCGCTGAAGCATTGATCGCCGACGCCGACGCGGACCTTTCCGGCCTTCGTCACCGCGTCGAGGCACTGGCTTTGGCGCACCCGCTATACCCAGGTCTGGCACCCCTGTCCTAAGTCCCGTGCCCGCCGTGGGCCCGGCGGGCCCGGCATCCTCCGCGTGCTCCGTGGCTGGCCCCGGGACCGGCGGACCGGGCATTTTCACGCGTGCTGCTCCTTCGTCGCTTTGACGCACGCTTTCGAAAAGTCCGGCTCCGCCGTCCCCTCGTGGGCAAGTCGCCTCGGTGACGTACCTGCGGAGTGGGCGGGGCATCCGGCAGCGGGCGTCTAAGGGAGCGTCACGTCCGCTCAGCGGGCGTCTTCGCGACCGAGCCCGCAGAGGATGTCCTGCCCGCTCCACCCCCAACCACCTGTCTAGTTAGGAACCGTTCGCATGGCTGTTGGCGTTTTTGATCTTTTTTCGATCGGTATTGGGCCTTCGAGCTCTCATACTGTGGGGCCGATGCGGGCTGCTGCTGTGTTTGCTGAGGAGCTGACGGTGTCCGGGAAGCTGGCGGATGTTGCCTCGTTGCGGGTGGATTTGTATGGGTCGTTGGCCGCGACGGGGCATGGGCACGGGACGATGACTGCGGTCCTGTTGGGGTTGGAGGGGTTTCATCCGGAGCTGATCCTCCCGGAGCAGGTGGAGGAGCGGCTGGCCAGCATCGCGGAGACCGGGACCCTGAATCTGGCAGGTACTGTCCCGCTGCGGTATGGGGTGGGCGATATGGTGCTGCGGCCCTTGACGGTGTTGCCGCGGCACACGAACGGGATGACGTTCACCGTCACCGACGCCGGCGGGAATGTGCTGCACGCGGCGACGTTCTTCTCGGTCGGTGGCGGGTTCATTGTCCGGGAGGGTGAGGAGGACGCGGCGCAGCAGGAACTGGACGCCTCCAAAGAGGTACTGCCGCACCCGTTCCGGACCGCCGCGGAACTGCTGGAGCACTGCGCGGTGACCGGGCTGGGCATCGCGGACGTGATGCTGGTCAACGAGAAAGCCTCCCGGTCCGGGGAGGAGATCCGGGCGGGTTTGCTGCAGATCTGGTCCGTGATGGAGAACTGCGTGGCCGCCTCGCTGAAGCGTGAGGGGGTGCTGCCGGGCGGGTTGAAGGTCCGCCGCCGCGCCCCGGACTGGTACGAGCGGCTGCAGAAGGAGTGCGCGGACGGCCGGGACGAGGACCCGGACGCTCCCTGGGACGCTGGCCCGTTCGACCCGAGGTATTGGCAGGAGTGGGTTAACTTGGTGGCGTTGGCGGTGAACGAGGAGAACGCCTCCGGCGGCCGGGTGGTCACCGCCCCCACGAACGGGGCGGCCGGGATCATCCCGGCGGTGCTGTTCTACGCCCTGCACTTCGCCCCGGGCATGGACCAGGCCAGCCAGGCCGACCGGGAGGCCGTGGTGGTCAGGTTCCTCCTCGCCGCGGGCGCCGTGGGGGTGCTGTATAAGGAACAGGCCTCGATTTCCGGGGCCGAGGTGGGCTGCCAGGGCGAAGTCGGGTCGGCGTCCTCGATGGCCGCCGCGGGCCTGGCCGAGGTCATGGGCGGCACCCCCGCGCAGGTGGAGAACGCCGCGGAGATCGCGATGGAACACAACCTGGGCCTGACCTGTGACCCGATCGGCGGACTGGTCCAGGTCCCCTGCATCGAACGGAACGCGATCGCCGCCGCCAAGGCCATCAACGCCGCGAAAATGGCGCTCTGGGGCGACGGCACCCACCGCGTCTCCCTGGACGAAGTCATCATCACCATGCGCGAAACCGGCAAGGACATGTCCTCCAAATACAAGGAAACCGCCATGGGCGGCCTCGCCGTCAACGTCGTCGAATGCTGACACCCAGCACGCCCCGATTCCCCACGAAAACAAAGGAAACACGATCATGACCCTGGCACCTGAAGGCCGGAAGATGCTGCGGATCGAGCAGCGCAACGCTGCGGTCCCGGTGGAGCGCAAGCCGGAGTGGATCAAGGCCAAGGTCCAAATGGGCCCGGAGTTCGTCGGCCTGAAGAACCTGGTGAAGAAGGAAGGCCTGCACACCGTCTGCGAGGAGGCCGGCTGCCCCAACATCTTCGAATGCTGGGAAGACAAGGAAGCCACCTTCCTGATCGGCGGCTCCGAATGCACCCGCCGCTGCGACTTCTGCCAGATCGACACCGGCAAACCCTCCCCCGTGGACATGTTCGAACCCACCAAGGTGGCCCGCTCCGTCCAGTCCATGGCCCTCCGCTACGCCACCGTCACCGGCGTGGCCCGTGACGACCTCGAAGACGAAGGCGTCTGGCTCTACGCTGAAACCGTCCGCAAAATCCACGAACTGAACCCCGGCACCGGCGTGGAACTGCTCATCCCCGACTTCTCCGGCAACCCCGGCCACATCCAGGCGATCTGCGACTCCAAGCCCGAAGTCTTCGCCCACAACGTCGAAACCGTCCCCCGGATCTTCAAGAGGATCCGCCCCGCGTTCCGCTACGAACGCTCCCTGGACGTCATCACCCAGGGCCGGAACCTGGGCATGGTCACCAAGTCCAACCTCATCCTGGGCATGGGCGAAACCCGCGAGGAAATCTCCGAAGCCCTCCGCGACCTGCACGCCGCCGGGTGCGACCTGATCACCATCACCCAATACCTCCGCCCGTCCGAACGGCACCTGCCCGTGGACCGCTGGGTCAAACCCCAGGAATTCGTGGACCTCCAGCACGAAGCCGAAGACATCGGCTTCCTCGGCGTCATGTCCGGCCCCCTGGTCCGCTCCTCCTACCGCGCCGGCCGCCTCTGGGCCACCGCCATGCGAAAAAAAGGTCGCGACATCCCCGCCGAACTCGCCCACATCGCCGACGGCATCCAGGACTCCGGCACCACCCGCCAGGAAGCCAGCACCCTCCTCGCAGGCTAACCCGGACGAAGCTTTAGCTGTGGCCGCGCACCACGGGTATGCTCGCCGTCGGCAATCCGCTGGGGAACACCGTGGGCTCGGGCTCCACGACGGGCTCCAGCGGCACCCGCGCAGGGTCGTTGCCCACCATCAAGCGCTGGCCGCGGACGTCCACCTCAAGCGGCTCCCCGTCCTGGACCGTCAGTGTGATGGAACCGGCTTCAAGCTGGACCAGCAGCAGGCGGCCCCGGATCTTCAGGTGGAAGGTCAGCCCCTCCCACTCGGAGGGCAGGCGTGGATCAAAGTACGGGAGCGGGCCCTGGTCGCGCATTCCCGCGAACCCGCACACCAGCGAACTCCACACTCCCCCGGTAGAGGCAATGTGCACGCCGTCGATGGTGTTGCCGTGCGTGTCGTCCATGTCGATCAACACGGCGTTGGTGAAGTGCTCCAGGGCTTCCCTCGAATAGCCCACTTCCGCCGCCATGATGCCCTGCACGCAGGTGGAGAGGGTGGAGTCGCCCGTGGTAATGGGATCGTAGAAGTCGAAGGCGCGCTGCTTTTCCTGGGCCGTGAAGTCCTGCCACTGCAGGAACATGGCCAGGACCGTGTCCGCCTGCTTGAGGACCTGGTGGCGGTAGATCACCAGGGGGTGGAAGTGCAGGAGCAGCGGGTACTTGGACCGCGGCGTGGTCCAGTCCCAGGCCTCCAGGGTCATAAAGTCGTTGTCCTGGGAGTGCACCTGCATCCGGTCATCGAACGGCAGCTGCATGCGCTTGGCGGCAGCCTCCCACAGCTGGCGCTCCTCCTGGGTGATGCCGGCATGCTCAAGCGCCGCGGCTGCGCGGAGGTTGAAGCGGGCCATGACGTTGGTATACAGGTTGTCATTCACCACTGCCGTGTACTCATCAGGGCCGGTGACGCCATGGATATGGAACAACCCGTCCTTGCCGAAAAAGCCCAGGGAGATCCACATCCGGGCGGTTTCGATCAGCAGTTCAGCGCCCATTCCATCCCGGAACGCCGCATCGCCGGTGGCCCAGAGGTACCTGTTGGTGGCAAAGGCAATCGCGGCCGCGATGTGGAACTGGGCCGTACCGGCGGCGTAGTAGGCGCTTGCCTCAAGCCCGTTGATGGTGCGCCACGGGAAGAGGGCGCCGTCAACGCTCAGTTCCTTGGCCCGGATCCTGGCCTCCGGAAGCATGCCGTGGCGGAACTCCAGGACGTGCCGGGCGCCGTCGGGATTGGTGTAGGTCAGGTACGGCAGCAGGTACACCTCCTGGTCCCAGAAGTAGTGCCCCTCGTAGCCAGATCCCGTCACGCCCTTGGCGGGAATGCCGGCAACATCGGCGCGCGCCGTGGCCTGGGCCAGCTGGAACAGGTTCCAGCGGATGGCCTGCTGAAGCCCGGGCCGGCCGCCCGCAACCACGATGTCCGAAGTGGCCCAATATCCGCGGTAGTGGGCCATGCTCTCGGCAAAGATGTCATTCACCGGGCGGAGGGCTTCCTCGGCCACGGCCGCGGCATCCACGTCCGGGTCCTGGATGGTGCGGCCGGCCGCGTAGCTGACGCTTTTTTCCAGTCGGAACGGATCGTCGGCTTCAACTGCAAGGACATACCGGACGGTGCTGTCGTCCTGGTCCACCACCGTTTCGAACGGCTGGTGCCCGGCGGAGGTCCAGTGGTCCACCGCGATGCCCACCCGCTGCTTGGACTCCGCCGCCTCCCAGGACAGCCGCAGCGAGCCGTCGCCGCCGTCGAGCCGCACGGGGAGCAGCACCCGCCCTGCGTGCCGGCCGGCCCGGCGGGGATCGTGCACTGAATGGTCTTCCACCGGCTGGTCCTGGCGGTTGATGACTGCGGAGGTGACGTCCAGGGAGATTTGCCGGTCCGCAGCCACCTCCAGTGAGATGCCGAGGCTGCCACGGGATTCGTAGCCAACCGCCCGGCGTTCAGTGGTGGTCACCGTGGCGCCGGACCGGCACTGCCAGCTGATCCGGCATTCGTAGATCCCGGTGGAGAAGTCCACGGCCCGCCGGTAGTCAATGACCTCCGATTCGGCGAGACTGAGGCTTTCGCCGTCCACCACCACCGTGAAGTTGTTGGCGTCCGGGATGTAGAGGATGCGCTGGCCCGTCCGGGCAAACCCAAAGGCGTTCTCGGCGTGCTTGATGTCCCAGATTTCGTGCAGGCCGTTGATGAAGCTGCCCGGCAGTTCGGCATCGGCCGCCGCCCAGTGGGCGCCCCGGATGCCCAGGTGCCCGTTTCCCAGGGCAAACAGGGTCTCCAGGGTTCCAGCGCCATCGGTTTCGTAGCGCGATTCAACGAGCTGCCAGGGAGTGTCGGGGAACCGTTCGCGGTCCGCGGTAATCAATGCCATGGTTGGGGTCCTTTTGGCCTTGCTGTACTGCCGGGCTGGCCGGCACAGATTATTCGGGGGAAGGGCGGTACTGGGATGGGGTGCTGCCGGGGAAGCAGCAGGGTTGCCCGGGGAAGGCAACCGGCGTTTTTTGATGCACGGGTTTAGGGAATGAGTTCCTGAAGGTCGTTGACCACCAGCGTGGCTCCCGCGTCGATCAGCGCCTGCCGCCCGGCTCCTCTGTCCACCCCGATGACGGAATGGAACGATCCCGCGTGTCCGGCCTGCACTCCTGACACTGCGTCCTCCACCACCACGCACTCCGGGCTGGAGAGGTCCAGCAGTTTGGCCGCGTATTCGTAGGTGGCCGGGTTGGGCTTGCCGGGCAGGCCCTGCTCCGCGGCCACCACCCCGTCCACCACCACTGCGAAGTGAGGGCTGAGTCCAGCGGCTTCCAGGACAGCGGGGGCGTTGCGGGAGGATGAGACGACGGCGACCTTGAGACCGCGCTCCAGCGCGGCGTCGAGGAAGCGCACCGAGCCTGGGAAGGGTTCGACGCCGGCACTCACGATCTCATTGAAGATCGCGTTCTTCCGGTTGCCCAGGCCCTGGACAGTTTCGTGCGCGGGGAGATCGTCCAGCGGGCCTTCCGGCAGCGTGAGCCCCCGGGAAGCCAGGAAGTCGCGTACCCCGTCAAAGCGGGGCTTGCCGTCGATGTGGTCGAAGTAGTCGCTTTCCCGGTATCCGGGTACATCCGGGCGGGAGGACAAATACCCGTCGAACAGTTCCTGCCACGCACGCTCGTGCACGGTAGCAGTGGGCGTCAAGACCCCGTCCAGGTCGAACAGGATTGCTTTGGCGCCGGTCCAGTCGGCGGCCTCAGCTGCAGTTTCCAGTGTCATCGGCAGTGCGGTGTCCTTTCGGTTGGTGGACAGCCGGCCCTGCCGGGCAGCCTGAAGGAGGGTTCTGCTGCTCTTCATGCGCGCAGCATCACTTCCTTGTCCGCCCACTGCAGGACCGATCATGGCCTAGACGAGTGTAAGCGCTTGCAAATTTCGCTGGCAACTGTTTTTTCGCACCCACGGCCGGCGGCGGCTACACGTTCAGCGCAGCACGTAGTGGCGCAGGAAGGCGCTGACGTCCACCATCTCGGTTTTGGACATGGCGTGCCCCATTCCCGGATACGTACGGGCCGTCAGCCGCGTGTTCTGTTCCAGCCATTCCGCGGTGTAGTCCACTGCGTCCTCATTGATCACCAGGTCCGCCTTGTCCCGGCCCCAGAAGAAAGGCGGTTTCACTGCAAAGGAATCCGTCACTGAGAGGAGTTCGTTGTTGAGTACGAATCCGGACAGCCCCACAACGGCCTTGTAGTCATCGGGGTGCAGCCGCAGGAGCGTGCTGGCCATCGCCATGCCTTGGGAGTACCCCATCAGGGTCACGCTGCTGTGCTGGCCCTGGACGGAGCTGATCCATGCCCGCACCGCGTTGGCGGCCGAAATGACATCCGCGAAGTCGTTGGCCAGGAAGTAGTCCAGCAGGAACCAGCCCCAGCTGTCGCCGATGGGCATCGGAGCCCGTAGTGCGGCGAAGGTGAACTCCGGCGGCAGGTACTCGAAGAGGCGCACCATCCGGGACTCGTCCGTACCGTATCCATGCATCATCACCAGCAAGGGAGTGCCGGCACGCTGGTCTTCCGGTTTGGACCAAACAACTGTTTCCACTGGTCAAGCCTACCGACGGAAGCACGCCGCCCCGGCGGAATGATTGAATCCGGAATCACTGGGAGGTAGCGTGACGCTTGACAGACAGCAGGCTTAGCTTTTGGCAGTGCAGGCACCACCCTTCCGTAATGCCCTACCAGGGCCGCGCAGGACGCGGCCATAAGGAGCAAGTCATGAGAATCGGCTCATCAATCTTCCTCATCGCCCTTGGGGCCATCCTTGCCTGGGCGGTTGCTCCCGGGCTGATCCCCTTCGTAGACCAGCAGTTGGTGGGCTACATCCTGATGGCCGTGGGCGTGATCGGATTGATCGCTTCACTCATCCTGGCCTCCCCCGGCCGCAGCCGCCGGGTGAGCGAGTCCCGCTCCGTCATCGATCCCAACACCGGCGAGCGCATCACCCGCCACGAAAGCCGCGACGGCGGCATCTAACCCAACCAGGACCAGGGCGGCGGCCCTGGGTAACCACTGAACCCGACGAGCCGGGCTGGAGCGTACATGCATTCCAGCCCGGCTTTTTCGTGCATCCGCCGGGACCCTCGCAGACGATCTTGTTTCATGTGGGTTTCCATTGACAAACCAACAGAAGCAAAGATAAAGTCAAGTAACTCAACATTGATGTGATGCCTGTCACGCCAAGCCGGACGGCTGGCCAGGCTCACACCTACAGCAGGACCTACGCAACGGAGGGTACGTGTTCGCCGAAGAGCGCCAGCAACAGATTGCCGAGCTTGTAGCCGGCAGCGGCCGGGTCAGTGTGACCCTGCTGGCTGAGCGCTTCCGCATCACCACCGAAACGGTGCGCCGGGACCTCGCTGCCCTCGAAAACGCCGGTACCGTGCGGCGTGTCCACGGCGGTGCCGTTGCGGCCGACCGCTTCAGCACCACCGAGGAAAGCGTCACAGAACGGGCCATCCAGCGGCCGGACCAAAAGATCCGGATCGCTGAAGCCGCGCTTGCCTTGATTCCCCGGAACTCATCCGCCAGCGTCCTGATGGATGGTGGTACCACCACCGAGGTGCTTGCCGACCTCCTGGGCCGCCGCACCGCCGTCGAGCCTTCCGACGGAACGGACCCCCAGCACGAACTGGTGGTGATCACCCACGCAGTACCCATCGCCAGCAAACTCTCCAACGTTCCCGGCATTGCCCTGCAAATCCTGGGCGGGCGGGTTCGCGGCCTCACCCAGGTGGCTGTGGGACAGGCGACGGTGAACGCTGCCGCCCGGATCCGCCCTGACATCGCGTTCATCGGGACCAACGGCATCCACGCCACCTTTGGCGTCAGCACTCCCGATCCTGAAGAAGCCGCCGTCAAGGCAGCCTTCGTCCAGTCGGCACGCCGCATTGTGGTGCTGGCCGACTCCTCCAAGCTGGACACGGAAACCCTGGTCCAGTTCGCCTCCCTGAAAGATCTGGACACCTTGATCACAGACAGTGAACCCGGGCCTGAACTCGCAGCCGCCCTGGAAGATGCCGGCGTGGACGTGGTGGTCGCATGATCGTCACCTTCACGGCCAACCCCAGCCTTGACCGCACCGTTGCCCTCCCCGGCCCACTGGAACGTGGCGAGGTGCAGCGCGCCGTCTCCGTCCGCCAGGAGTCCGGCGGCAAGGGCGTCAACGTCTCGCGCGCACTGGTGGCCTCCGGACTGGAGTCCCTTGCCGTCCTCCCCGGCGCGGACAGCGATCCCGTCCTGGCCGGCCTGCGCGAAAGTGCGGTTCCCTTCGTTTCGTTTCCCATCGATGAGCCGCTGCGCACCAATGTGGCGCTCACCGAGCCCGGCGGCGTGACCACAAAAATCAACGAACCCGGGCCCGTCCTTGCCGCGGACCAGCAGGAAGCCCTCATCAAGCTGCTGCTGGAAAGCTCCCGCGGCGCCAGCTGGGTGGTCCTGGCGGGCTCGTTGCCGCCGGGGTTCCCGGAGAACTTCTACGCCACGGTGGCCCGGCGGATCCGGCAGGCGGGCAACGGCACAGCGCCGCTGATCGCCGTCGACTCCTCCGGGGCGCCCCTCGCCGCTGCCCTGACCGACGACCGGACCGCCGGCGCCGGAATGCCCGACGACGGCACAGGCATTAGCGGAACAACCACGGGTTCCGGGAAACCGGACCTCCTCAAGCCCAACGCCGAGGAACTGGCTGAACTGGCCGCAGCCGCCGGTTTTACCCCGGCCTCCGGTGACGAGCTGGAAGCGGACCCGGCAGCCGCCGCAGCCGCCGCAGCCGCCGTCGTACGTTCCGGTGTGGGTGCTGTGCTGGCAACTCTCGGTTCCAAGGGAGCTGTCCTCGTCACGGCCGACGGCGCGTGGCTGGCCACGCACCCGCCGGTCGCCGCGGTCAGCACGGTAGGCGCGGGCGACTCCGCACTTGCCGGCTACCTGCTTGCCCATGGCCGGGGCGCCGCCCCGGCCGACTGCCTTCGTCAAGCGGTGGCCCATGGTGCCGCCGCTGCCGCGCTGCCGGGTTCCACTGTTCCGGCAGTACACCAAACCACCCCGGATGCCGTAACCATCACGGCCCTTCGAAAGGATTGACAGTGACCCAGCTCATCACCACGGACCTGGTCGAGCTCGACCAGAACCTGGGCAACGCCCCCGAGACGGTGATCCGGCATCTGGCAAGCAAGGTAGCTGCCGCCGGACGCGCAACAGAAGTTGAAGGCCTTTTCGCGGACGCCTACGCCCGCGAGCAGAAGACCGCCACGGGCATCCCCGGCGGCATCGCCATCCCGCACTGCCGCTCCGCCGCCGTCACCGTACCTACGCTGGCCATGGCACGGCTGAACCCGAAGGTTGACTTCGGCGCCAAGGACGGCCCGGCGGACCTGGTGTTCTTCATCGCCGCTCCAGACGGGGCGGACCAGGAACACCTGAAGCTGCTGTCCAAGCTGGCCCGGTCCCTGATCAAAAAGGACTTCACCGCGGCCCTCCGCAACGCCTCTTCCCAGGCCGAGATCGTGGAGCTCGTGGACGGCGCCCTGGCGGACAAGCCGGCCTCACACGCCGCTGCGGCTCCGGTTGATGCAGTCCCGGTAGGCGCCGGAGTCGGCGCAGCGGGTGCCGCCGCCTCCGCAGGTGCCCCGTCAGGGGCTTCGGCAGCTGCTTCGGCAGGTTCCGCCGGCCGCGGACCCAAGCGCCTGGTGGCCGTGACCGCATGCCCCACCGGTATCGCCCACACCTACATGGCCGCCGACTCGCTCGTGGCAGCTGCCAAGGAAGTGGGCGTGGACCTGCAGGTGGAGACCCAGGGTTCCTCCGGCGCCAAGGCACTGGACCCCGCCGTCATCGCAGCGGCGGACGCCGTGATTTTCGCCGTGGACGTGGACGTGCGCGGCAAGGAGCGCTTTGCCGGCAAGCCGGTCATCAACGCCCCGGTCAAGCGCGGCATCGATGAGCCGGACAAGATGGTGCAGGAAGCCCTCGCCGCAGCGGACAACCCCCATGCCCGCCGGGTCCCGCATTTCGGCGCTGAGGAACAGGCTGAGCACGAGGCTGAGGAAAAGGGCGAGCACATCGGCCAGAAGCTCAAGAAGGCCCTGCTCACCGGTGTCAGCTACATGATTCCGTTCGTCGCCGGCGGTGGCCTGCTGATCGCGCTCGGCTTCCTCATGGGCGGCTACCTGATCACCAAGTACGCGGACACGATTGTTGTCCAGAACAGCCTGTTCAACCTGCCCACCCAGTTCCCGGACAACGCCTGGGGCCCGCTGGGCGCCTACCTCGGCGCGGTGCTGTTCAAGATCGGCGCATTGTCGCTTGGCTTCCTGGTTCCGGCCCTGGCCGGCTACATCGCATACGCGATCGCTGACCGTCCGGGCATCGCCCCCGGTTTCGTCGCCGGTGCCGTGGCCGGATTCATGGGCGCAGGCTTCCTGGGCGGCATCGTCGGCGGCCTGCTGGCCGGCTACATCGCCCACGTGGTGGGCCGCCTGCAGGTGGCACGCTGGCTTCGTGGCCTGATGCCCGTGGTGATCATCCCGCTGCTGGCCTCGCTGGTGGCGTCCGGCCTGATGTTCCTGATCCTCGGCGGCCCCATCGTCGCCATCACCAACGGCCTCAACTCCTGGCTGTCCGGACTCACCGGGGCAGGCGCAATCGCCCTCGGCGTGATCCTGGGCCTGATGATGTGCTTCGACCTCGGCGGCCCGGTCAACAAGGTTGCCTACTCCTTCGCCGTCGCCGGCCTGGGTGCCGCCACCATCGACAACCAGGCACCGTGGCAGATCATGGCAGCCGTCATGGCCTCGGGCATGGTTCCGCCGCTTGCCATGGCGCTGGCCTCCACCGTCCTGAACAAGAAGCTCTTCAGCCTCGCTGAGCAGGAAAACGGCAAGGCAGCCTGGCTGCTGGGAGCCTCCTTCATCTCCGAAGGTGCCATCCCCTTCGCCGCAGCCGATCCGCTGCGCGTCATCCCCGCCAGCATGCTGGGTGGGGCGGTGACCGGGGCCATCTCAATGGCTGCCGGCGTCGGTTCCAAGGCACCGCACGGCGGACTTTTCGTCTTCTTCGCCATCGACAACTTCCTGATGTTCGTTGTTTCGATCGCCGTCGGAACGGTAATTACCGCCCTCTCGGTCATCGCCCTCAAGCGCTGGGCAGTCAAGAAGACCGTTGATACGGTTGAACCGGTTCCCGTAACCGTCTGAGCCGGTTTAGCCACAGACCTTCCCGGCGCTGAACCATCAGCACGCCGAAAGACAAAGGAGCAAAAATGCCAGAACGCACAGCAACCGTTGCCAGCCGCGTGGGCCTGCACGCCCGTCCCGCCGCTATCTTTGCCGAGGCAGCCGGGGAGTTCGACCTGGACATCACCATCGCCCGTGAAGGCGAGCCGGCGGACGAGGCCATGGACGCTGCCAGCATCCTGTCCCTCATGAGCCTGGGGGCCTCACACGGTGACGTAGTGGTCCTGCGTGCAGAAGGGGCCGGTGCGGACGACGCGCTGGAGCGGCTCGTGCAGATCCTCGAAACGGACCACGACGCCGAGTAGCACCCCGGCTGCCTGACAGCAGCACAGCGAGCCGGCCGCCGTCGGGCTTTCCCTCATCAGGGGAACGTCCGACGGCGGCCGCTTGGCTTTAAGCGCCATGTCCACCAACCAAGGGTGCCGGCAGGGTCAGCCGCGCTCGGCGAGCGCCTTCACGTCTGCCAGGAGCTTGTCCCACATACCCTTCGAGTGCGCCGCGGCTTCCTCGCTGGGGTTGTTGTCCTGCGCCAGCGACAGCCGGGTGGCGCCGCCCTGGTCCTCGAGCGTCCATTCGAGCGTGTGGTAGTTCTCGGGTTTGTCTTCCTGGCCGGACAACGGGCTGAAGTGGGTGTGCACCAGTTTCCGTCCCGGTTCAACCGCGAGGATCCGGCCTTTGTCCTGGTAGGTCTTTCCCTCCCATTCGCCCTGCCATGTGATGGGGCTTCCGACGTTCCAGTCCGTCTCCAGCGTGGTCCCGAACATGAACTCCCGCACGGCCGACGGGTCCGTGATCACCTCCCACACGCGTTCCGGACGGGCGTTAATGGCGGTGGTGGAGGTTGCCACATGGTTTGCCGGCATGGTTCAGGCCTTCCTCGCCGTGAAGAGCAGGTACTCCCATTCCATCTGGAACGGGGTATCGCCGTGGGCATCGCCGAAAGAATCTGCAAGATCCGTGAGGGCCTTGTCGAGGGCCTTGACCTTGTCCTGGTCCTCGCCGAGGAATTTGTAGACGGAGATGAGGGGCCCGTAGTGGGACTTGAAATACCTGACGAAGTCCGCAGGCTGATGGAAGCTGCTGACGGCAAGGTTCTGCCTGCGCGTCTGGATGCCGGTGACCCTGTCACCCAACAGTTCACGGACGTGCTCCTCGCTGCCCCAGAGCGGCGACGGCTGCGCGCCCGGCGGGGGCGGCGGGGCAAAAGGCTTCATGGCAGCAAACATCTGTCCGACGAATCCCTCCGGCGTCCAGCAAAGCAAGCCGATCGAGCCTCCGGGTTTGCAGACCCGGAGCAGTTCGTCGGCGGCCGCCTGGTGGTGGGGCGCGAACATCACGCCAATGCAGGACATCACCGCGTCGAACTCCGCGTCACCGAACGGCAGCGCTTCCGCGTCACCTTCCTGCCACTCCAGGCTCACACCCCGGTTGGCCGCCTCCTTGCGACCCGCCTCGAAAAGTTCGGGGGTGAGATCACTGGCCACCACTTTGGCGCCCATCATGGCCGCCGGGATTGCCGCATTCCCGGTTCCTGCCGCCACGTCCAGCACCCGTTGGCGGGGCCGGATGCCGCTGGCCTCCACCAGGACCGCGCCCAGTTCCAGGAGCATCTCGTCCGCGAGGGCAGGGTAGTCCCCTGACGCCCACATGGCGCGGTGCTTCTTCTTAAGCTCGCGGTCCGACTCCACTGCATCGGTTTGCTGGCTCATGTCCGTGCCCCTCTACGTGTCCGGTCCAAATGGGTGACAGCACGCTGTTGGCACAGCGGAGGCCGTGATGCGACTCATTGTGGACGCGATGGGGGCTGCTGTAAAGGCAGGACTGCCCGCGGACACGCCGGCCGCGGCGCCCTACTGTTGTTTCGCTTGCGTCGCCCTGCCAGGGCGCAACGGCGGGTCAGGCAGGCTTGCGCGTCCTGGTGGTCTTGGCTGCGGGCTTTTCGGCGGTCTTGGTTCCCGCATCCTTTGTGGCCGTGGACTTTGCTGCAGCGGACTTGGATGCCGTGGATTTGGCGGAAGTTGAGGTGGACTTCGCGGCCGAATTGGCGGGAGGCTTTGCATCGTCCGTCCCGGTCTTGGCGGCGGTCTTCGAGGCTGCCCCCCTGGTGCCGGAGGCTTTGCGTGCCGGTTTGGCAGCCTCGGTTTCGTCGTCACCGGCGTCCGCTTCGTCGTCGGACGCTCCGCCTGCGGAAGCAGCCTCGCCGCCGCCGCGTTTCCTGTCCAGGCTCCGTTTGAGCGCCTCCATGAGGTCGATGACTTCTCCCTTGCCGCCCTCGCCCGCTTCGACGCCGAAGGTTTCCTCCGTGTCCAGCGATTCGCCCTGCTCGAGCTTGGCCTCAATCAGCTGGCGGAGCTGCACCTGGTACTCATCCGTAAAGGAGGTGGGGTCGAAATCGGCGGCCATGGATTCCACCAGCGCCGCTGACATGTCGCGTTCCTGGGCGGAGATCTTGATGGCAGCGTCAAGGGACGGAAAGTTCGCCTCGCGCACCTCATCGGGCCAGAGGAGTGACTGCAGCACCAGGACGTCGTCCTTGATCCGGAGGGCACCCAGCCGGGTCTTCTCCCGCAGTGCGAACTGGACGACGGCCACCCGGTCCGTATCCTCCAGCGCCCGGCGCAGCAGCACATAGGCCTTGGGTGACTTCGAATCCGGCTCCAGGTAGTAGCTTTTTTCGAACATCATGGGTTCAAGCTGCTCTGACGGGACAAACTGCACCACTTCGATCTCGTGGCTGTTCTCCGCGGGAATGGACTTGAGCTCATCCTTGGACAGCACGACGGTGCGGCCGTCCTCCTCGAACGCCTTCTCGATGTCCGAGTAGTCCACCACCTCGCCGCACACCTCGCACCGGCGCTGGTAGCGGATCCTGCCGCCGTCGGCATTGTGGACCTGGTGCAGACTGATGTCATGATCCTCAGTGGCGCTGTAGACCTTAACGGGCACGTTGACCAGCCCGAACGCGATGGCACCTTTCCAGATGGCTCTCATCCCTACAGTCAACATCAGACCGGGCCGGAGGTGAAGACCCGTGGCAAGTAGCAGGGAACGTGTCCGGGTTGCAGGACGCGAGCTGACGCTCACCAATCTGGACAAGATCATCTATCCCGAGGCCGGCACCACCAAGGCGGATGTGTTGGCCTACTACGCAGCGGTGGCCCACGTCCTGATTCCGGCCGCGGCCAACCGTCCTGCCACGCGCAAGCGGTGGGTTAATGGGGTGGGCACCGCTGACCGGCCGGGTGAGGTGTTCTTCCAGAAGGACCTGGAGGATTCAGCTCCCGGCTGGCTGCCGCGGGCGGCGATCACGCACAAAGACCGGACCATTCACTATCCAATGGTCAACGACGCCGCCACGCTGGCCTGGTTCGGCCAGATCAATTCACTGGAAATCCACGTGCCGCAGTGGCGGGTGGATCCGCACGGCCACCAGCTCAATCCGGACCGGCTGGTATTGGACCTGGACCCGGGAGACGGAGCTGGCCTGCCGGAATGCCGCGAGGTGGCCCTCCTGGCCCGGTCCATCCTGCAGGACGTGGGCCTGGACCCGGTCCCGGTGACCAGCGGAAGCAAAGGCATCCACCTCTACGCGGCCCTGGACGGGACCCAGACCTCGGACCAAATCTCCGCCTTCGCCCGGGAGCTGGCCCGCGCCCTCGAGGCGGACCACCCGGACCTCGCCGTCAGCGACATGAAGAAGTCGCTGCGCAAGGGCAAGGTGTTGGTGGACTGGAGCCAGAACAATGCTGCGAAAACCACGGTGGTCCCGTACTCGCTCCGCGGCCGGCCCACGCCCATGGTCGCCGCACCGCGGACATGGCGGGAAATCGAGTCCCCCGAACTCAGGCATCTGGACTACCAGGAAGTACTGCGGCGGGTGCTGGACGGCGCGGACCCGTTCGCCGCCGTCGTGAACGCTGCGGCAAGCGCGGCGGACGGTGGGGCGGACGGCAGCCCCGAGCAGGAGCACGACGTCGACCCCCGCCTCGGCAAGTACCGCTCCATGCGCGACCCCGGCGAAACACCGGAGCCGTTCGCGGGCATTCCGGCCGGCGGCAACAGCTTTGTCATCCAGGAGCACCACGCCAGCCGCCTGCATTACGACCTACGGCTGGAACATGAGGGGGTCCTGGCGTCCTGGGCCCTGCCCAAAGGCGTCCCGGAGTCCGGGGGCAAGAACCACCTGGCTGTCCAGACCGAGGACCATCCCATGGACTACCTCACCTTCCACGGGACCATTCCCAAGGGGCAGTACGGCGCAGGCGTCATGACCATTTGGGACACCGGCACCTACGAGCTGCATAAGTGGATCAACGGCAAGGAAGTCATCGTCACCCTGACGGGGTCGGAAGGCGGCGGCCTGGGCGGCAGCAGGAAGGTGGCACTCATCCACACCGGCCGCGGGCAGGGCAAGGAAGCTGAGGGGCAATGGCTCATCCACCTGATGGACCAGGAACATCCAGGCGGACGACGGCGGCCCACGGCTCCGTTGGCACCGGCAGCACAGGCGGATGACCCGGAAGAGGACGACGGAGCACCCGGGCAACAAGCGGGCGGTAAGCAAGTGGCCGAACCCAGCGCCGACATTGCCAGCGATCGCGACCCAGGCCCCGACCCCGACCCCGACCCGCTGGAGTACCGGCCTATGATGGCCACCGCCGGGAGCACTGCCGATCTGCGGGGCAGCACGTGGCAGTACGAGCTCAAGTGGGACGGCGTCCGCGCCCTCCTGGTGGCGGACCGGGAGAAGGTCCGGATCTTCTCCCGCAACGGCAACGACGTCAGCAGGACCTACCCCGAGTTCACGGACCGGGGCTGCTGGCCGGAGCAGCCGTTCGTGGCTGATGGTGAGATTATCGCCGTCGGGCCCGGTGGAAGGCCTGACTTCGGCCTGCTGCAGGGGCGGATGAAACTTACCCGTGCGGCCGACGTCGCCAAGGCCCGCACCTCGATCCCGGTCCAGCTGATGCTGTTCGACCTCCTCTTCGACGACGGAAAGGACCTCCGGCGCCTGCCGCTCAGTAAGCGGCGGGAGCGACTGGAGGGTTTTTTCCAACCGTCCGGCTGCCCGGCGGACCTGTCCATGGTGCTCGCGGAGCGGGTGGAACTCCTCCTCGAAAGCGTGCAGGAGCTTGGCCTTGAAGGGGTGATGGCCAAGAGGACGGACAGCCGCTACGTGAGCGGCCAGCGGACCCGGACCTGGATCAAACTCAAGACCGAACAGACCCAGGAAGTGGTGGTAGGCGGCTGGCGGCCGGGTAAAGGAGGCCGCCAGGACACGGTGGGATCGCTGCTGGTGGGCATTCCCGACGGCGGCAAGCTCCAGTATGTGGGCCGCGTCGGCTCCGGTTTCAGCGCCCGGGAACTCACGGAACTCCGGCAGACGGTTGAACGCCTTGGCCGGAAGACCTCACCATTCCATGACGTCCCGCGCCCCGATTCCGCCGATGCCCACTGGGTGTCACCCGAACTGGTGGGCGAAGTGACCTACAGCGAGTGGACGGGGCCGGGCAGGCTCAGGCATCCGCGGTGGCGGGGCTGGCGTGTGGACAAGGACCCGTCGGAGGTGGTCCGGGAAGGCTGAACCCCGCAGGGCCGCCGCCAGTTCGACGCGCGCGCGAATCCATGACGCGCAAATTACCTGACGCCCCCATATTTCGGAGGCGCCAGGTAATTTCCGTGTCGAAATTGACGATGTGCGTCGCGGACAGCCCGAGACTACGAGGAATGCGGCATCTGTGGCCGCCCGGTGCGGTGGACCGCCGTCACTGCGGCTTCGTGGCCCATCCTGCCATGGCCGGCGCCCCGGTCCTTGGGGTGCCGCCGCTTCCCGTAGCCGTCCGGCCACCCGCCCTGGTCTGCCAGGGGAACGTCGCCGGCTGCGGCGGGGCCGGGCGTCACCGGAGTATCCATCGCAGCCGCAAGGTGGTCCGCAACCTCAGGCCTGATGTGGAACTGGCTGGACTCTTCACCCATTGTGCACTTCCCTTCTTTCCTTCGTTCTTCCTTGAAACGAAACGCCAATCAAGCGCCCGGGCGCGCGTGGACTACAGCCCGGAAAGAAGTGTGTTCATCGCTCTACCATAGGCACGTCCGAGGCTCCTGTGAACCCCTCCAAAGACAGTGGCAGCGGTCACTTTCGGGACCGGATCGACGGCAGAAAGAGCCCGGAAAGGGGCCACGGCTGAAAAAATTCGGTAACGGTGCGGTTCCTCAGCCTGCTTCCCAATGATGACGCGGAAAAACCGGTGGAAAAAAGCTCCGGTTCGCGCCCGTTCCAAGCGTATAAACGGGCGCATCCTAGGCTATCCGGCAAGCCTGCGGTACCAATTTCCCGTAAAATTGAAGGCCTGCCCGGAGCGGGGCAGCTACAAGTCGCAAGCAAATGACCTCCACAGGAGTTGCCCAAATGCCCACAGACCGAAGCAGGACAGACTCTTCAGCAGGCGCCACAAACGCCCGCGGAACCGACCCGGCAGCCGCCCTGGCCGCCAAGAAGCCCAGACTGCTGCCACGCCGCAGGCTCAAGGAATCCGATGTCAACGTGGTTGACCAGCCGATGCTCAAAAAAGCACTCGGCGGAACCATCGTAGGCAACACCATGGAATGGTACGACGTCGGCGTTTTCGGCTACCTCATCACCACCATGGGCCCGGTATTCCTTCCCGAGTCGGACCCCACCACCCAAACGCTGTTCCTGTTGGGAACCTTTGCCGCCACCTTCATCGCCCGTCCCCTGGGCGGCGTGATCTTCGGCTGGCTCGGCGATAAAGTGGGCCGCCAGAAGATCCTGGCCACCACGCTGATGATCATGGCGGCCAGCACCTTCGCCGTCGGCCTCCTGCCCGGGTACGCCCAGGTTGGGCTCTGGGCAGCCGCGCTGCTGGTGCTCCTCAAGGTTGTCCAGGGCTTCTCCACCGGCGGTGAGTATGCCGGCGCCACCACGTTTGTCAGCGAGTACGCCGCCGACAAGCGCCGCGGCTTCTTCGCCAGCTTCCTGGACCTGGGCAGCTACATGGGCTTCGCCATCGGCGCCGCACTGGTGTCGGTCCTGCAGCTGATGCTGGGCCAGTCAACCATGGAGGACTGGGGATGGCGCATCCCGTTCCTGGTGGCCGGTCCGCTGGGCCTGATTGCCGTTTACTTCCGGAGCAAGATCGAGGAATCGCCGCAGTTCCAGGCCACCCTTGACGCCCAGGAGGAGAACGCCAAGAACGCCTCGGCGGGTGACGCTGCCGCGACCAAGGGACCCGTGGGAATCGTCAAGGCCTACTGGCGCCCCATCGTCGTTGCCATGGTGGTTGTGGCCGCTGCCAACACGGCCGGTTATGCGCTGACGTCCTACATGCCGACGTACCTGACCGACGCCAAGGGCTACGACGAGCTCCACGGCACATTGCTGACCATCCCCGTGCTGGTGGTCATGAGCCTTTGCATCCCGCTCACAGGCAAGCTCTCCGACCGGATCGGCCGCCGCCCGGTGCTCTGGATTGGTGCAATCAGCACCATTGTACTGGCCATACCGGCGTTCCTGCTGATCGGCATCGGCGCCATTTGGTCCACCCTTGCCGGGCTGGCCCTGATTGCCTTCCCCGTGACCTTCTATGTGGCCAACCTGGCATCGGCCCTGCCGGCCCAGTTCCCCACCTCCAGCCGCTATGGAGCAATGGGCATTGCCTACAACTTCGCGGTCGCCATCTTCGGCGGGACCACGCCGTTCATCGTGGCCGCGCTGATCAGCGCCACCGGCAACGACATGATGCCCGCCTACTACCTGATGGCCACATCACTGGCGGGCGCCATCGCCATCTACTTCCTCAAGGAATCCGCTAACCGCCCGCTCCCCGGATCGATGCCCAGCGTCGACACTGAGGCGGAAGCGAAGGAACTGGTGGCTACCCAGGACGAGAACCCGCTGATCAACCTGGACGAACTGCCGTTCGAAACCCAGGACGGCACCGACTCCCAGGCACACCGCGGGGTTCCGGCCGGGGCATAGTCCAAGCCGCCGCCCGGGCACTCTTGTAGCCCACGCTCACAGGCCCGTCCCGCGTGCTTCCTTGGGGGAACTACGCAGGACGGGCCTTTGCGTGCCTGCCGGATGTCCCCTTGTGACTGCGGCATGTGACTCCCCCTGGACGCGGTGATACCTTCGCAAGGGCCTTCGGGCTGCAGTAAGTCAACAAACAGGACAGGTCGAAAACATGAAGCGCATAGTGGAGCAGTTGCGCGCTCTCCACAGGCTGGAACCTGCCACCGGCGACCAACTTGCCGCGCTGCGCGTGGCCCTCAGCGTAGCTGTCCCCTCGCTGCTCCTGCTGGCCGCAGGCCAAACCGACCTCATCATCTACGCTGTGTTCGGCGCGCTGACCGGGATGTACGGCCGCTCGGAACCGCACCAGCTGCGGCTGCGCCACCAGGGCCAGGGTGCCCTGGTGCTGCTCAGCGGCGTGGCAGTGGGAGTAACGCTGTCCGTCAACCACATCCACTCCTGGTGGCTGGTGGCCGTGGAAGCCACCCTGGCCGGAGTCGGCTCGGTGTATTCGGACCGGGTGCGGCTTAAACCAAACGGACCCTTCTTTGGCATCCTCGCCCTGGGCGCATGCGCTTCCGTTCCCGCCGCAGTCCCTTGGTACCTGGCCATCCTTATCGCGGCGGCATCATCCGTGTTTTCCATCCTGATTGGCTTCAGCGGCTGGGTGCGGCGAAGGTCCTGGGAACCGGGGGCGGCCAGGCAGGTGCCGCGCCTCTCGGCGGCAAGGCGCCGCGAACTGGTCATCCACGCTGCACGGTATGTACTGGCGGTGGGCGCTGCCGGGACAGTGGGAGTCATCAGCGGCACGGGCCACCCGCACTGGGCCATGGCCGCGGCTGCCGTACCCCTGGCCGGAGCTGACCTGCCCAGCAGCGTCCGGCGGGGTGTCCACCGCGTCGTGGGGACGCTGCTGGGACTGGTGGTGACCGCCGTCGTCATCATCCCTGGCCCCTGGACCCTGGCGGCGCTGTACCCACCGCTTCAGGAGCCGCTGCACCGGGCGGCTGTGCTGACCCTTCTGGTCATTCTCTTCCAGTTCGCCACTGAGCTGTTCATGACCAGGCACTATGGCCTGGCCATGGTCTGGTTCACCCCGGTCATCCTGCTGATAACCCAGCTGGCCTCCCCAGTCGAGCCGCGGGTCCTGATACTTGAGCGGGCCGTGGAGACATTGGTGGGCGCGCTGCTGGGGATCCTGGTGGTGCTGGCTGTCCGGAGGCCCGGTTCGCGGCCGCGGAAAGTTCTTCCCGGGCTTCCGGCCGGGCGCGCGCCCCTACTTCGGCTTCCGCGCCGGCCCGGCCATTAGCCGCGCCGGAACCACCTTGGCCACTGCGGCAACCATTTTGTAGCGCTTGGACGGGATGGACACCGCCTTGCCGCGTTCGTTGTCCGCAAGGCCTTCACTGACCACCCGTTCCGCTCGGAGCCACGTCCAGGACGGGGCCACCGACTTGTCCATCCCCATCCGGTCGTGGAACTCGGTGTGGGTGAAACCCGGGCAGACGGCCGTGACCTTGATGCCCCGTTTGCGGTAAGCCAGGTTTGCCCACCTGCTGAAACTCACCAGCCACGCCTTCGCCGCAGAATAGGTTCCCCGGGGCAGGAACGCGGCCACGCTGGCCACGTTGATGATCCTGCCCTCCCCGCGCTCCAGCATGCCCTTGAGTGCCGCGTGGGTAAGCACCATGGAGGTTTCCACGTGCAGCTTCAGGTGGCTCCTCTCCTCCGCCGCGTCGTTGTCCTCGAAGTTGTGCAGCAGGCCGATGCCAGCGTTGTTCACCAGGATTCCCACCGGCCGCCCAGCGTCTTCAAGGCGTTCGACGACGGCCGCGACGTCGCCGTCCTGCGTCAGGTCCGCGGGAAGCACCTCAGCCGTGATCCCGTAGCGGCGCCGGAAGTCCTCCGCCGTCTCGGCAAGCCGGGAGGCGTTGCGCGCCACCAGGACCAGGTTGTGCCCCTGGGCGGCGAGTTGCTTTGCAAACTCGTGGCCCAGCCCGGCGCTGGCGCCGGTGACGAGTGCTGTTGTTCGGATGCTGGATGGCGTCATGCTGCAAGCCTAGCCAGAGAGGCGGCAGGATGGACCGTCCTGGCAGTGGCAGCGCCGGCGCGGGTGACCCCCGTTTCCCGAACGCGACTTGTGCATCAAATAGTAAGCATGCTTTGCTTACGGGGATAGATGAACCTCCGCAAGCAGTTCGCGGCGGGGCTGCCAACGCCGGCGGCTCCGTGAAAGAAGCCCAGGGAAGAACATAATGACCACCGCAACGGACCACCAGCTGACCGCGTTTGGGGAACGCGCTGAGGCAGCTGAACAGCTCTTGACCGCCACCGTACCCGTGGACGCAGGGCTGCTGATGACCCTGAATTCACGCATGCACTGCCGAACCCCCATGGAGCGTGTTGACCACGAGGAGCTGCCGGTCCGGCAACCCGTCTACGTTGACGGAAACTCCGTTGTTGCCCTGCGGCCGGGGTCCGTTCCGGAGAGCGTGGTCACCTACCGTTGCGCCTGCGGTTTCACCATCGACGATCCTGGCACGGCCATGACCGTCAGTGGGCCGGCCCTGGCCAGCTGACTGGCTCCGCTTGGCTTTGAGGCCCCTGCCGGCTGCATAACCGGCAGGGGCCTTGTCGGCTCGGCCAACACCCCGGAACCGGCCCAACACCTCGACCCGACCCATACCCGCGTGCTATGGCCCAACAGGAACCCTGGCGGCCTCAACCGCCAGCCGGGTGTCCGCCATGACCAGGTCCGCGTTGATGGCCTCTGCCGCGCGAAGGCCGGCGGCGGCCGCGGTTATGACCTGCGCGGTAACATCCGTGGCGTTACCGGCGGCCCATACGCCCGGGCAGGATGTCCGGCCACTATCGTCCGCTTCCAGGCGCGTCCCCGGGCCTTCCTGGAGGGCGGCTGGCTCCAGTCCCAGGCGGTGCAGCATGTTGGCCTTGCTCACGGTGGCAGGACTGACCGCCAGCACGTCCAGGGCCACGGTCCCTCCGGAGTCCAAGGTGGCGCCGGTAAGCCGGTCGTCCCGAACAGCCAGGGACCGGACCTTTCCCTCCAGCACCTGGACGGAAAGAGCTGCCAGCTGTTCTGCCTGGTTCGAGCTAAGTTGCAGGGCGTCATTGAGCAGGAGGGTCACGTCGGAGCTCCACTGCCGGAACGTCAGGGCCTCCAGGACGGATTGGGAGCCGGCGGCCAGGATTCCTATCTTTTGATTCCGGATTTCCCATCCGTGGCAGTAGGGGCAGTAGAGCACATCCCGTCCCCAGCGGTCGGCAACCCCGGGAAGGTCCGGCAGTTCATCGACCATTCCGGTAGCGATCAAGAGGCGCCGCGCGGCCCGGGTGGAACCGTCGTCCATTGCCAGGATGAAGTCGTCTTCCCGGCCGCTGGCTGACCGGACCAACCCGGTAACCATCGTCCCGCCGTACCGGGCCAGTTCTTCCCTGCCGGCGGCGATCAGGTCCCGCGGGCTCATCCCCTCCCGGCTCAGGAACCCATGGACGCTCCCGGCTCCGAGGTTCCGCTGTTCCCCGGCGTCGATCACCACCACCGAACGCAGCGCCCGCGCCAAGGCTACCCCCGCGCTCAAACCCGCCGGTCCCCCGCCAATGACAGCAACATCGAATACGTCGTCCTGGTTTTCCGCCATATTGAAGGCGTACCCGGGGCGGCCCGGGGAATAACGGATGCCCCAACCAGGGACGCGTCAGCGCACTAAGTCTCAGCCCTCCGGCCAGTCCACGAATTGCTCGTAGCCTTCGTGCTTCCGAAGGTAGCTGGACATAAAGGGGCAGTGCGGGATGATGCGCTTGCCGGTGGCTACCACGTCATCCAGGGCAAAGTGGGCCAGGACCTTACCCAGGCCCTTGCCCTCGAAATCCTGTCCCGTCTCGGTGTGGGTGAAGTCGATGTGCCCGGGAAGGTCGTGGAAGAAGGCCTGGACTGCCAGCCTGCCGTCCACCAGGAGTTCGTACCGGTGCTGCGCGTCATTGCGCCGCAGCGAGACATTTGCGGTGAACTTGTCCTCGGCGGACGTGGTGTTCTCGGTCATGGTTCGACACTGGCACTACTTCAGTCCACTGGCAATGGTCCTTCGGCCATGGCGGCGCCAGTTCGGTTGCCGGCGCCGCAGCGGAAAGCCGCCCAGCAGAACGATCGCCACCGAGAAACACACAGTGCCCGCCGACAGCAGTCCCAGTGACAGCCCGTTAAGTGCGGCGTCCGCCACGGGGATGAAAACCACCACGACGGCGGCCCCCGCCACGGCGGGCCGGCAGCGGAAGGCGCGTGCCGCCGTCGTCCGTTCCTCCAAGTGTCCAAAGGCCGCAGCCACTGGCAGAAGCAGTAGGACCAGCACAAGGACCACCAGGGGACGGGACCACCACCATTCAGGGGTGCCGGAGAGCGGTTTGGGGATCGGCGCCAGGAGCAGCAAGCCGGACATGGCCGCCAGCAGGGGCAGATGCCAAAGGTAGACCGTCAACGACCTGCTGCCGGCCAACGTCAGGAGTTGGCCGACCCAGCGGATCCCGGCCAGGGGTGCCAAAACCGGCCGGGCCAGTTCCATCGCGGCCAACTGCGGGACGGCCAGGATCACCAGGGTCAGGTTGGGCGGGTTGAGGTTCACCAGCATGTTTCCCCGGTACAGGCCCAGCCCCGTCACGAGTCCCAGAAGTAGATGTGCCGCCACCGCCATACCCAGCAGCCCCGAACGGGAAAGGCGGGAAAAGTATCCATCGGCAGCAAGGAAACCCAGTTGCTGGACGGCGCACCATACGAAGACCAGGTTGATGTTGGCAAGGTCCGGCAGCGCGCCCCGCAGACAGTCGACAGCAACCACCAGAGCGGTGAGCAGGCCGATGGCCAGCCAGGGTGCGCGGGCATGGAGCGCCGCCAGCACCGGAATGTTCAACTGCGCCGCGAGGTAGGCTGCCAGGAACCACAGGGGCATGGCGGCACCCGTCGCTATCAACTGGATGACCTGCTGGTCCACCCCGAGCAGTGCCGCCACGGACAGGCCCGCCACCATTGTGGCAAGCAGCGCGGTAGCCGGACGGACAAGGCGCAGGAGCCTGGCGCGCACGAACTGGGCTGCCGTACCGCCGCCCGCCTTGAGGCGGCGCCAGGACTGCAGCCCGGTCACCCCTCCCGTGACGAAGAACAGGGGCATGACCATGAAGATCCAGATGACGGGCTCGAACCAGTCCTGCAGCGCCAAGGTGTTCTCGGTGGTCACGGTACCGTCCGGGTGCAGGACCGGACTGACCATCATGGAGTGGCCCACCACCACCAGCACCAGGCAGATGAAGCGGGCAAGGTCGATGGCCGGATCACGGTCTGCCGTGTCCGGCCCGGTTCCTGTCCGCCGCCTGCCGGTGCTGCGCATGGGACCTACAATGGCTCGACGCTGTCCACGGCACTATTGTGCCCCTGTTGCCTCCGCCGTCTAAGGGACTTTAGGGTGCAGTTGCGCCCTTTACTGCAGCACCGCCAGCAGTCCGAGCACGACGGCGAGCAGCAGCGTGCTGCCCTGGGTTGCCGCGGCCCGGAGGTACTTGCGTCCGGTGAAGGCCAGGATGGCGGCCGCCAGCAGCATGGAACCGCAGCAGGTGAAGAGGAGGGTCCAGCCCGCCACGTCCTGCCCCGATCCCGCGCCGCCGAACGCCACGAGCCCCACGCCGATGAACGCCCCAATGGCCAGGAACAGGTTGTAGAAGCCCTGGTTGTATGCCAGGGACCTGGTGGCCTCGGCGTCCGATTGGGAGGCAACCCCAAACCGCTTCCAAGTGGCGGGCCGGGTCCAGGTGAGGGACTCCATGGTGAAGATGAAGACGTGCAGCGCGCCGGCAAGGAAGGCAAAAAGAAGGGAGGCCAGGATCATTGCTCGATCCTAGCCTCCCCGGCCCACCGGCCCGTCCGCGTTGTAGCTACCGGGCCAGCGTCGACAATGTGGTGGCTGCAAAGCCCTTCGCTGACTTGTTCCACAGGGCCAGCAGGCCCTGCAGGTTCTCGCCGTCAGCACGGTGGGCGGGCAGCTGGTCCTGGAGGGTGGCCAGCACGCCGGTCCGGAGCTCGGTGTTGAAGTTGACCTTGCCAACGTTCATGGCCGCGGCCTTGACCAGCTCTTCAGCGGGGATGCCGGAGGCGCCGTGCAGCACCAGTGGGATGTGGATCCGCGCGGCAATGTCCTGCAGCGCGTCCCAGCGCAGCCGTGGCTCGCCCTTGTACTTGCCGTGGACGTTGCCCACTGCGACGGCCAGCAGCTGAGCGCCGGTGCGGGTTACGAAGTCCTCCACCTGCGCCGAATCAGTCAGGCCTGCGACGTCGACGCCGGACTGGTCCGCCGGCTGGTCGGCGGAGAAGGCACGGTCCTCGTCGCCGGCCAGGCCGCCCAGTTCGGCTTCAAGCACCACCTCTGGGCCCAGCAGTGCACGGGCAGCCTGGACCAGCGCAATGTTGTCCTCGTAAGGAAGGGAGGAACCGTCCGCAAGGACGGAATCCGCCCCTGCCGCGACGGCGTCGGCCATGACCTTAAGGTCGGAGGCGTGGTCCAGCTGCACCGCGACGGGGACGGTAGCGGCGTCGGCCAGGCCACGGAGCGCGGCAATGAGCCGGAGGCCGTTGGCGGTGGCAGCGGTCTTGGGTGCCACCAGCAGGATCACGCCCCGGCCCGATTCCTCGGCAGCGCCCACCACGGCCAGCGCGGTGCTGAAGTCGTAGCAGGTGAACGCAGGAACCGCGGAACCCTGCTGCAGGGCGGAGATGACCAGGTGGTCAAGTCGAGTATGCATCAGGCGCCCAGCCCTCCTACCAGGATCCAGGCAACAAAGGTCAGCGCGAAGCCGGCCAGGCCCAGGATGGTGGTGAGGACGGTCCAGGTCTTGAGGCCGTCGGAAACCGTGAGGCCGTAGTAGCGGACCACCACCCAGAACCCGGCATCCGTCACGTGGGACAGGCCCAGGGCACCGAAGCCGATGGCAATCACGATCACGGCGATCTGCGCGGGGGTGTAGCCGCCGCCGCTGACCGCTGCTGACAGCAGGCCGGTGGTGGTCACGATGGCCACAGTGGCCGAACCCTGGGCTGCCCGCAGTGCCAGCGAGATGATGAAGCCCAGCAGCAGGAGCGGCACGCCCAGTGTGTCCAGGGTCTTGGACAGTGCCCCGCCGATGCCGGAGACCTGCAGAACGTTTCCGAACACGCCGCCTGCGGCCACCACCATCAGGATGGAGGCGATGGGTGGGAGGGAACCTTCGAAGATCTCGCCGGTTTCCTTGAACGACCAGCCGCGGCGGACGGCCAGCAGGACGAAGGACAGCGCCACGGCCACCAGCAGTGCCAGGAACGGGTTGCCGACGAAAGATGCCAGGCCGTACAGGGGGTCGGTCTTGGGGATGATGAGCGTGCCCACGGTGCCGAGCAGGATCTGGACGATCGGCGCCGCGATCAGGAAGATGATCAGGCCCGGCCGCGGCGGAGCGATGGCGGCGGCGCCGGGGCCGTCCTGGCCCACCTTGACCAGTGACTTGGAACCGAACTCCTCTACCTGGGTCTTAACGGCCGGCAGCAGTTCATAGTCCTTGCGGTTCATGATGGATGCCACCCAGTAGGAAAGGAAACCGAGGGGCACGCAGATCATCAGCGAGATCAGGGCAATGAGTCCGATGTCCGCACCGAGCACGCCCGCGCCGGCCACGATGCCCGGGTGCGGCGGGACTGCTACGTGAATGGAGAGCATGATGCCGGCCATGGGCAGGCCGAACTTGACCGGATGGACCTTGGCGATCTTGGCGAACGCGTACACGATGGGCACCAGCACAATGATGCCCACCTCGAAGAAGACGGGAATGGCCACCAGGAAGCCGACGGCGGTCAGCGCCACGGCCACGCGGCGGGCACCGAGCTTGCGGGTGAAGTGGTCCGCGAGGGACTGGACGCCGCCGGACACCTCGATCATGCGGCCCAGCACGGCGCCGAGCGCGATCAGGATGGCGACCTTGCCCATAGTGCTGCCCACGCCGCTGGAGACCACCGTGAAGATGTCCTGCAGTGGAATGGTGGCGGCCACGGCCACCAGGATGCTGACGGTGAGCAGGGCCACAAAGGCCTGGATCTTGAAGCGGATGATCATCACCAGCAGGATGGCGATGCCCACCGCCGCGATGGTGAGCAGTACCGGAGTGCCCAGCTCAACGGCGGGTTTGATGGCAGGTGCATCGGCCGCCCGCTGTATCAGCGGGTTCATCAGGTGGTTCACGGGGAGCTGTCTCCTTTGGCGTGCCGGCCCCGGGGCAGGGCGGCATCAGGGAAGGGTGGGGTGGGGATAAACGTTGCGGGACTGCGCCGGCAACGATGTGAGGTACGACGGCGGCGGAGGGGGGACCGCCGCCGTCGTACCTTTATGCCCGCGAGGGCAGGAGGTGGCCTACTTGGTGCGCTTGGCGGGCGCGACCACTTTGATGACGGCAGAGTCGTCGGCGGCGGCGAGGCCCTGGGCCTGGCCCAGGAGGTAGAGCTGCTCCGCGGCCGCGGCAACGGGGGCTGCCAGGCCGGCGGCGCGGGTGGCCTTGCCCACGATGCCCATGTCCTTGACGAAGATGTCCAGGCGGGACAGGACCTCGGCGCCTTCCTCGTTGTAGGCCTCGAGGATGCGGGGGCCGCGGTTGGAGAGCATGAAGGAACCGGCCGCTCCGGCTTCCAGGGCGGCGAGGGTCTTGGCCTGGTCCAGGCCCAGCGCGTCGGCCAGGGCCAGGGCCTCGGCGGCGGCGGCGATGTGGACCCCGCAGAGGAGCTGGTTGACGGTCTTCAGGGCCTGGCCGTCGCCGGGCTTGTCGCCCACCACGGTGAGGGTGGAGGCCAGCAGTTCCAGAACGGGGGCAGCCTTTTCGCGGGCTTCGGGGGACGCTCCAACGACGATCAGCAGGTCGCCTTCGCCGGCGCGCTTGGGCCCGCCGGACAGCGGGGCGTCCACCAGGTCCACACCGTATTCGGCCAGCTTGGCCACGGTGGCGGGGATGGCGTCGGTGCCAACGGTGCTGCCGAGGATGACGACGGAGCCCGGTTCCAGCACGGACGCCACTCCGTTCTCTCCAAAGAGGACGTCGTTGAGCTGCTCACCATTGCGGACGGCCAGGAGGACGGCGTTGGCGCCCTTGGCGGCTTCGCGGGCCGTGGTGAACGTGGCGATGCCGGCTTCCCGGGCGAGTTCCAGGCGGGGCTCGGCGATATCAAAGCCGTGGACAGTCAGCTGGGAGGCCAGGCGGGTGGCCATGGGCAGGCCCATGGCCCCGAGGCCCAGGACGGTGACGGTGTAGTTGCTGGTCATGGTGTTTCTCCGTTGAATTCTTGCGAGGGTTGGGAGCCGGTGGGTGGGCCCACGCCGGCGAGGGACCCGGCCCGAGCTTGCGAGGGCTGGGAGCCGGTGGGGCTTAGAATTTGTTGCTGAGCTTGCGGGTGACCTGGGCCAGGGAATCGTCGTCGCCCACATTCCCGGCAAAGACGATGTACGGGATGCCCTTGGCGGGTCCGTCCACCGGTTCCCAGAGGGAAACGATGCCCGGCAGCATGGGCCCGCGGACAATGGCGTGGCGGATTTCCAGGCCGTGGGCTGCCACGTCGGAGGACGTGATGCCGCCCTTGGCGATGACGAACCGGGGCGGGAAGGTCTTCAGGGTCCGGTTGACCACGTCCACGACGGCGGCGGAGACGGTCCGCGCGATGCGCAGGCTTTCGGCGGGGTCGTCGGTCTTGATGAGCAGGCGGCTGGTGTGGACGATGACGTCGCCGGCGCGGAGGGCTTCGACGACGTCGGCCACGGTGTGGTCCAGATGCGCCTTGGCGTCCGGCTCGGCACCGAGGAGTTTCTCGACGTCGATCTCGATAATGCGCGCGGAGCTGTGTTCCGCCGTGAGGACGTTGAGCTGGCGCGTGGTGAGGCCGACGTGCGAGCCCACCACGATCAGGCCGCCGGCCTCCGAGGGCGTGTTCCCTGCGTAAGCCTCTTCGGAGGTCAAGGCGGTGCGGATTTCCTGGCCGATGCGGCCGCGGACGAACGGCGGCCCCACACGGTACAGGAGTTTCTTGCCGCGGCGTTCGGCTTCTTCAAGGCCCAGGGCCAGGGCGCGGAAGTCATTCTCGGTGACAATGTCCGCCACGATGGGAGTGGAGTCCGTGGCCGGCTCGATGGCGTCGGCGATGGCCTTGGCGGAGATGGCCGGGTCCTGCACGGGGGCGCCGGCCCGGATGATGTTCAGGTCCAGGACGATCACCGAGTCGGCCGGGTACTTCCCCTGCGACTTCTCAGCAACATAGTCGGCCATGACGGACGTGCTGAAGCCGAACGACGCGTCCTTGGCGAACTCGGTCTCGGAGACGGGGACCAGGGTTCCTTTGGTTTCTCCGGTGCCGCGCATGTAGTGGACGCCGCCAATGGTGAGCCGGCCGGCGTCGGGAAAGGCTGGGACCAGGACAACGCCATCGGTCTTTTGACCGCTGACTTCCGCAACCGTGGCTGCGATGACGTCCGGCTCCAGGGGGAAGTGGCCGCGGAGGGTGGAATCGCTGCGGCTGACGAAGCCAAGGCGCAATGACTCCGGCGATCCTGCTGCCGCCAGGGCGTTGCGGACCACTTCCTCGTTCCGGGCTGCCGCTTCGGCAGGGTCCAGGCTCCGGGTGTTGGTCAGGACGTACACGGCGGGCTTGCCCTGGCCGAAGGCCCAGGTGAAGTCTTCCACTTCCCAGCGGGTGAGCACGGGCAGGTCTGCCACGGACTGCGTGCCGGTGGGGTCGTCGTCGAGCACTACCAGGACGCGGGGAACTGCCGCGTTGGAAGCGGCCAGCGTGCGGGTAACCAGCCCGGCAGGAATCTCGAGGTCTGCCGGATAGGCGGCCAGGACGTCTTCTTCATGTGCCACGGTGCACTCCGTTGTGTCGCGATCCGGGTTACCGGATCCTGATGTAAAGGTAACTGTAAGATGTCTGACATCTCGCATCTGGAAATCAGTGTGGCACACGGCATACGGACGCGCAAGTACACTTGTCTGACATATCGGCCAGGCGTCGGCCGGAAGAGTGATCGGGGGCAACATGGCAAGGAAGTCGCTGGTGGGCGTGGTGGCCGACGAGCTGCTGGACCGCATCATCGAAGGCGAGTTTCCGCCCGGTTCCACCGTTCCCGGCGAGCATGAATTGAGCGCCCGCCACGAGGTCAGCCGCATGACCGTGCGCGAGGCGATGAAGACGCTGCAGGCCCAGCGCATCCTGAGCGTGGAGCGGGGCCGGGGAACATTCGTCAATCCCTTGAGCCGCTGGGCCTCGCTGGAAGCCGTGCTCCGCGCCGCCTCCGAGGGCAAGAACGACGCCGATGCCTCCATCCAGCTCATCGAACTGCGCAGGATGCTCGAAACGGGAGCCTGCGAGCTGGCCGCCGGACGGATCATGGAGGAGGACATCGCCTCCCTGTTCAACTACATTTCGGCGATGAAGGCCGCCCACAGCATCAATGACGTCGCAGCTTTCGTGGAGGCGGACCTCGCCTTCCATGACGTCATCCTGCACGCGTCAGGGAATGTCTTTGTTTCGGTCCTGTTTGAGCCGCTGCACCGGGTGCTGGAAAAGCGCAGGGCTGAGACATCCGCGGTTCCGGCGATCCAGGAGCACGCAATCGGCCATCACCAGAACATTGCCGAAGCCCTGGAATCGCGCGATGCCTCCCGGTCACGGCAGGCCATGGATGCGCACATGCAGCAAACACTCGATGACCTGAAGCAGCTGGTCCTGGAAGCGAAGTAGCCCCTGGCGCCTGCTGCCCTGATTGTCCCAGGCCCCTGTTCAACGCTCCCGGAGTCCTACTAGGCTTCAGGGACGGCCCGCATCCGGGAGCAACGATGATCACGAGGAGCGAAGTTGTCCAACCACACGTACAGCATTTCTGAAATTGTCGGCACCTCCACCGAGGGCGTGGACGACGCCGTCCGCAACGGCATTGCCAAGGCATCCCAGACCCTGCGGAACCTCGACTGGTTCGAGGTCAAGGAGGTCCGCGGCCACCTGCAGGACGGGAAGGTGGCGGACTGGCAGGTCACCATCAAACTCGGCTTCCGCCTGGAAGAGCAGTAGCCACGCAACAGATAGACCCGCAGCCGTCGCCGCCGGACTTGGCCGACGATAGCTGCGGGTCAGTTTTGTTTAAGCGGTCCCTAGTTTGCCGTACCGGGGCTGCGCCGCCGCCAGACTGTGGGCACGCCGTCGAACGCGGGAAAGACATGGCCCTCAAAAAAGGACAGGACGGTGTGCGGGTCCAGGTCCGGGCTCCAGAGTCCCGATGCAGGGCAGTGCGAACCGGTGGCGGTGGAGGCGGGGCCGGCGGATGCCTGGCGTTCCTTCAGCAGGGCGATGCGTTTCATCGTTGAGACCATCCTGGGTTTAAGAAATTGGCGTGGCGAAAGCGGGTACTCCCACCCTAGGAAAGGGTCGGCCCCGGCCCAATGGGCGGGTGGCCAGAATCCCCCCTCCGTGCTGGACGAATGTACAGTGGCGCGCTTCTGGCTGAACGGGGTGCCCGTTCAGACAGCCGCGTCACCTTGGGCCAGTACAGCTGAATCCCGCTCCTGGTCATCGTCCGGCACGGCACCAAGGCTTCCCAGCAGGGCCAGGGCGTCCGACGACGGCGAACCCGGCCGTGCCGAATACACCCTCAGCGTCTGGTCGGGATCCTCCGGCAGGACCAGGTTTTCAAAGTTCAGTTCCAGGTCCCCCACGGACGGATGATGCAACCGGACGGTCCCGGCGGCCCGCGTGGCCACCCGGTGCCCGGCCCACCACTGGCGGAAGTGTTCGCTATGCACAGCCAACTCGCCCACCAGGCGGCTGGCCTGGGGATCGTTGGGATGCCGGCCCACGTCCAGCCTCAGGGATCCGGTTGCTTCGGCGGCCACCGTCTTCCAGTCCCTGAATAATTCCCGTGCCGCGGGATCCAGGATGGTCCAGCGGGTCAGGTTCCGCTCCGCGGGCGGCAAGGCCGGGAAATTGGCAAACAGCAGGAAAGCCATCCTGTTGCCGGCCAGGACGTCGTTGCGCCGGCCCAGCACCATGGCGGGGACCTCCCCCACAGCGTCGAGGAGTTGGCGCAGCGCGGGCCGAACACCCTGGGCGGCATTGGCTCCGGGCTCGCGCGGGCCACCTGCGCAGTTCTCCAGGAGGTCCAGCATGTGCGCGTGCTCGCTGCTGTCCAGTCGCAGCGCCCTTGCAACGGCATCCAGGACCGTGCGGGACGGGTGGATGTTGCGGCCCTGCTCCAGCCGGACGTAGTAGTCCGTACTGACCCCGGCCAGCCTGGCAACTTCCTCCCGCCGCAGGCCCGGAACCCTGCGGGCCCCCGTGCTGGGACCCGTCCCGGCGACTTCCGGGCTCAAGCGGGACCGCATAACTTTGAGGAATTTTCCGAACTCGGCGCTTTGACCCATGCAGACCATTGTGCCTGCGTCGGGCGGTCCACTCTACAACGAAGGTAGGACTGGCAGTCCTAGGAAAAACAGGAACAGCTTTGTTTGCTGACTTGGTGGCGGAAAGTGCATAGGCTCAAGAGTGAGCCGGTGGAAACCGCTTTCTCACCCGGTCGAGCAGCCGGCAGTACATTCCAGCACCATATCTTCCAGCAACACCTCCCACAGAAGGAGCACCCCCATGTCAGAGCTGACACTCAACAACGGCGTCACCATCCCGCAGCTCGGCTTCGGCGTCTTCCAGGTCCCGCCGGAAGAAACCCAGCGGACAGTGGAGGACGCCCTGGAAGCGGGCTACCGCCACATTGACACCGCAGCCGCCTACCGGAACGAAGCCGGAGTCGGCGCAGCCCTCGCCGCCACCGGGATCGCACGCGAGGACATTTTCGTTACCACCAAGCTCCGCAACGGCGAGCAGGGCCGGGCGCAGGAAGCATTCCAGAACAGCCGCAAGGCGCTGGGACTGGACTTCATCGACCTGTACCTCATCCACTGGCCAGTCCCCTCACAGGGACTCTTCATCCAGGCCTGGAAGGAGATGGAGCGGCTGTACGAGAACAAGGAAATCCGCGCCATTGGCGTCTCCAACTTCCTCTCCGACCACCTGGACACCCTGCTGGAGTCCGCTGAAACCGTGCCGGCCGTCAACCAGATCGAGCTTCACCCCAGCTACCAGCAGGCTGACCTTGCCACCAAGTGCCGCGGCCTGGGCATCGCCGTCGAGGCCTACAGCCCGCTGGGGCAGGGCGGGGACCTCAACGGAAACGCGGTTACCGAAATTGCCGCTGCCCACAATGCCAGCACGGCCCAGGTGGTGCTCGCCTGGCACCTCGCCAATGGAAACATCGTCATTCCCAAGTCCGCGAACCCTGACCGCATCCGCGAGAACTTTGCGGCCTCGTCCCTGACGCTGTCCCAGGACGAACTGGCTGCCATCACGGCGCTGGAGTCCGGTGCCCGCATTGGTTCCGATCCCGCCGTCGCCTCCTTTACCCAGATGTAGGTTCCAGCAGGCCCAACCAGCGGTTGGCAGGCTTCCCCATTGAAAGGATTTTCCATGCAGTACACCCATCTGGGCCGCTCCGGCCTGAAAGTCTCCCGCCTTTGCCTGGGCACCATGAACTTCGGGCCGCAGACGGAGGAAGCGGACGCCCACAGCATCATGGACTCCGCCCATGAGGCCGGCATCAACTTCTTCGACACGGCCAACGTGTACGGCGGCGCTGACCACCGCGGCTGGACCGAGGAGATCATTGGGCGCTGGTTCGCCAAGGGCGGCGAGCGCCGCGAACACACAGTCCTGGCCACCAAGCTCTACGGCACCATGACGGACCGGCCCAACGAGTCCAAGCTTTCGGCACTGAACATCCGCCGTGCGCTGGACGCGAGCCTCAAGCGTCTGCAGACGGACTACATCGACGTGTACCAGTTCCACCACGTGGACCGCGATACGCCATGGGACGAGATCTGGCAGGCCATCGAGGTTGCCGTACAGCAGGGCAAGATCCTGTACTCGGGCAGCAGCAACTTCGCCGGCTGGCACATCGCCCAGGCACAGGAAGCAGCACGGCGCCGGAACTACACCGGCCTGGTCAGCGAGCAGTCCATCTACAACCTGTTCATGCGCCAGGTGGAGCTGGAAGTCATCCCGGCTGCCCAGCAGTACGGCTTGGGCCTCATTCCGTGGTCGCCGCTGCAGGGCGGCCTGTTGGGCGGCGTGCTCAAGAAGGAACGCGAAGGGGTCCGCCGCACGGAGGGCCGGGCCGCGGAGACGCTGAAGAAGCACCAGGACCAGATCCGCCAGTACGAGGACTTCGCCGACGAGTTGGGGCACGAACCCGGCGACGTCGCACTGGCCTGGCTCCTGCACCAGCCCGCGGTGACCGCGCCGATCGTGGGGCCGCGCACCCAGGAACAGCTCGATGCCGCCATCCGCGCCCTGGACGTCTCCCTCGATGAAGACGCGCTCAAACGGCTGGACGACATCTTCCCGGGCCACCGTACGGCACCGGAAGACTACGCGTGGTAACGCCACAACCGGCAGATACGGTGGCGCCGAGGAGCATCCTTTTCATCGGCGGCACCGGGGTCATCAGCGCGGCGGCAGCAGAACGTGCCGTCGCGCTGGGCCACCGGCTGACCATCGTGAACCGGGGCCAGTCCACCCGGCCCATCCCGGAGGGGACGGAAGTGCTGCACGCCGACGTCCGTGATGCAGCGGCTGTGCGGGAGGTGCTGGGCGGCAGGGAGTTCGACGCCGTTGCGGACTTTATCTCCTACACCCCGGACCAGGCGCAAACCAGCATGGAGCTGTTCAGCGGGCGGACCGGACAGTACGTCTTCATCAGCTCCGCCTCCGCGTACCAGAAGCCGCCCACCCGGCTTCCAATCCGCGAGTCCACGCCGTTGAAGAACCCCTTCTGGCAGTACTCACGGGACAAGATCGCGTGCGAGGAGCTGCTGTTCCGGGCCTACCGTGAGGACGACTTTCCCCTGACGGTGATCCGGCCGTCGCACACCTACGACCGCACCAAGATCGCCATGGTGGGCGGCTGGACGGACATCCACCGGATGCGCAACGGACTTCCGGTCATGGTCCACGGCGACGGCACCTCACTGTGGACGCTCACGCACAGCAGGGACTTCGCCAAGGCCTTCGTCGGCCTGCTCGGAAGGCCGCAGGCAGTGGGCGAGAGCTACACCATCACCTCCGACGAGTACCTGCCTTGGAACCAGATCTACCAACTCTTCGCAAGGGCCGCGGGGGTCCGGGAACCGGAACTGGTCCATGTGGCGTCCGAAACCATCGCCGCCCACGACCAGGAACTGGGGTCCAACCTTCTGGGCGACCGGTCCCATTCGGTGGTCTTTGACAACACCAAGATCAAGTCCCTGGTCCCGGACTACGCCGCTACCATCCCCTTTGCCGACGGTGCCCGGGAGATCGTGGAGTGGTACGACAGCCACCCGGAGCTGCAGCAGGTGACGGAGTCCTACATGCAGCTTTCCGACAAGCTCACCAGCTGGTCGCGGCAAGGCGCCTGACCTGCCGTCTCCAATAGGGCTGGCCTGCCGCTGCACGGCGCCAGGCCAGCCCTCAGGCTAGCTGCTGTGCTACATTTCGGCGCATGACTTCGCCCCCTTCCAGCCGTCCCGTCGACGGACATCCCGCCGACGGGCCGGTTGCGGCAGCCATTGGCCTCCTGGCCAGGCAGGGTTTCGATGCGACGTCCGTTGAAGAACTCGCGGAAGCTTCCGGCATGAGCCGCAGCACGTTCTTCCGCAGGTTCGGGTCCAAGGAGGACGTGGTATTCGCCGATCACGAGCGGATCCTGCACCAGGTCAAGGAACGGCTCGCGGAATCCAGGCTCGAGCCGCTCGCCGCCGTGACGGACGCCGCCATGCTGGTCTTCGAGCACCACCTGCGGAATCCCGAAACCTCCCGCGCCCGCTATGGGCTGCTGCAAGCGGTCCCGGCGCTGCGGGACCGGGAGCTGGTCACTTCACACCGCTACGAGCGGGCGTTCCTGCACTACCTGACCGACAAGCTGCCCCGGGAGGGCCGGCGTGAATACATGGCCGTCGCCTTCGCGGCAGCCGTGGTGGCAGTGCACAATGCCTTCCTCCGGAAGTGGCTGCGCGCAGCTACTGGGCCCGGGGACACGGCGGCGACGGACCCGACGCGGGCAACGGCACTTGCCAGCGAACTCCAGGCATTGTCCGAAACGTTCCGGACCGCACTCCTCGGTGTCCAAGCCACCGCCCAACCCGCGCCGACCGTCGTCGTGACCGTCCTTTCGGGCCCCGCCGACAAGGACGCTATTGCCCAGGCGGTCCGGGACGCGCTGCCTTAGGCGCAGCCGTGCAGGCTTGGTACGCAGTTTCTTGACGTGGAACTGCGTTTCATTGCATCCTTAGACCGTGTGGTGCAAGCCACACCGTCCCGGCCTCCGCCGCCGCTGATTCAAAGGATGCAGATACATGACGACGACGTCGCCAAGCCTCGTGCCCACCCGCACCGGAGACCCCACCGGCTTTCCCGCCGGCACCGTTGAGCCGGACTACGTTTTGACCGAGGCCCTCGGGACAGACCCGGCGTCCATCCTGGCCGGCATCGGCAACGAGGACCGGGCGTACTGGGACCGCGCCCGCAGCTTCGTCCAGGATGAGATCCTCCCCGTCATTGACGGCTACTGGGAACGCGGCGAATACCCGCTGCACCTCCTCCGCCGCCTCGGCGAGCTCGACCTGCTCCGCGATGGCGTGCCCGTAGAGGGTTTCACACCCATGAGCAGCATGGCCGCCGGCCTGGTGAACATGGAGATCAGCCGGGGCGATGGTTCCGTGGCCACGATGATTGCGGTCCAGGGCGGCCTGGCCCTGCGTTCCGTGGCCGAATGTGGGTCCGCGGCCCAGAAGGAGCGCTGGCTGCCGGCGATTGCCACGGGCACGGAATACGCGGCGTTCGCCCTTACGGAGCCCACCCACGGCTCCGACTCGGTGGCCCTGGAAACCATGGCGATCCCTGCGGAGGGAGGGTTCGTGCTGAACGGTGAAAAGAAGTGGATCGGCAACGGCTCCGTGGGCGGCGTCAGCATCGTATGGGCCCGGGGCGGGGACGGCCAGGTCCACGGTTACCTGGTTCCGCAGGACTCCCCCGGCTACACCGCAACCAAAATTGAAGGCAAACTGGCCCTCCGCGCCATTTGGCAGGCCCATATCCGGCTCGAGGACGTCTTCGTCCCTGAAGCGAACGTCCTGCCCGGCGCCCGCACCTTCAAGGACACCGCCCGTGTCCTGCTGGCGACCCGGCTGGGCGTGGCCTGGTCCGCCGTCGGCCATGCAACGGCCTGCTACGAAACCGCCGTCCAGTACGCCAAGCAGCGCAAGCAGTTCGGCCGGCCGCTGGCCGCGTCCCAGATCGTCCAGGAACGGCTGGCCCGGATGCTCAGCGAGCTGGCCACCATGCAGTTGATGGTGGTGCAGATGACGCAGCTGGATGAGGCCGGAACCCTCACTCCCGAACAGGCCTCCCTTGCCAAGTTCACCTGCACCCGGACCGCACGGGGAATCGCCTCCAACGCCCGCGACCTGCTGGGCGGCAACGGCATCCTGCTGGAAAACCGTGTGGCCCGGCACCTTGCCGACATCGAGGCCATCCACACCTACGAGGGCACCGAGACCATGCAGGCCCTCATCATCGGCCGCGGCATCACCGGCACCTCCGCCTTCGCCTGACCCCTGCCGCCTGAGCTCCGCCCATCATTTTTTGAAAGGACTGTTCTTGAACCAGAACGCCAACATCCCCGTCATCCTGGGCGGCGCCCGCACCCCGTTCGGCAGGTTCCGCGGCGGCCTCACGCCCTTCTCCTCAAGCGAACTGGGCGCCCACGCCATCAGGGCCGCCCTGGAACGCACCGGCGTGGCACCGGAGCAGATCGGCGCCGTGATCGTGGGGCAGGTCATCCAGGCCGGCGCCGGGCAGGGTCCCGCACGCCAGGCCAGCCTGGCCGCCGGCATCGGCTGGGACGTCCCCACCATCACCATCAACAAGCTCTGCCTGTCCGGGCTGACCGCCGTGATCGACGCCGCCCGGATGATCCGCACCGGGGAAGCGGACTTCATTGTTGCCGCCGGCCAGGAGTCAATGACCAACGCACCGCACCTGGTCCCCGGGCTGCGCGCCGGCGTCGTCATCGGTGATGCCCCCATGCTGGACTCCCTGAACCACGACGGGCTGCAGGACCCGGTGAGCGGCAAGCTGATGGGCGAGGCCACCGACGCCGGCAACGCCGAACGCGGCATCCGGCGCGAAGAGCAGGATGCCGTGGCAGCCCGCTCCCACCAGCGTGCCGAGGCAGCCCGCGCCGCCGGGGTGTTCGCGGAGGAAATCGCGCCGATCCAGGTACCGCAGCGCAAGGGCCCGGCCGTGACGCTTGAACATGACGAGGGCATCCGCCCGGAAACCACTGCAGAATCGCTCGCGCAACTCCGCCCGGCGTTCTCCAAGGCGGAGACAGCAACCATCACGGCCGGGTCGTCGTCGCCCCTCTCCGATGGCGCTGCGGCGCTGGTCATTGCCAGCAAGGCAGCGGCGGAAGCTGCAGGGCTGGAGTGGATTGCCGAGATTGGCGCCCACGGGCAGACCGCAGGCCCGGACGGATCCCTGCACTCCCAGCCAGCCCGCGCCATCGAGCGCGCCCTCAAGGACCAGGGGCTCACCGTGCGGGACCTGGACCTGGTGGAAATCAACGAGGCTTTCGCCTCGGTCCTGATCCAGTCCGCCAACGATCTTGGCATCGAAACCGAAGCCGTGAACGCCGAAGGCGGTGCCATCGCCCTGGGCCACCCGGTGGGGGCTTCGGGCGCACGCCTGGTGCTGCACCAGGCACTGGCCCTGAAACGCCGCGGCGGAGGCACCGGCGTCGTAGCCCTCTGCGGGGGCGGCGGCCAGGGCGACGCCCTGATCCTCACAGCATGACCATCCCAACGAAGAAGCAGGCCATGACCAACACCAACTCCGCCGACGGTTTCGCCACTATCTCCGTCGCAGCAATCCTGGCTGAATCGACCAAGAGGAATCCGGACAGCATCGCCCTCGTGGTCGGTGAGGACCAGGTCAGCTACGGAGACCTGTGGAACCAGACCCGCGCCTACGCCGGCGCGCTGCGTGCCCGCGGCATTGGCCCCGGAGACGCCGTCGCCGTCCTGATCCCCAACGTCCCGGACTTCGCACGGGTGTACTACGCCATCCTGGCGCTCGGCGCCATTGTTGTTCCGGTGCACGCCCTGCTCAAGGCCCGCGAAATCGAGTACGTCCTGCAGGACAGCGGTGCCAAGCTGCTGGTGTGCGCCGCGCCGCTGCTCGCGGAGGGTGCCGCAGGCGCCTTGGCTACCGGAATAGACGTGCTGACCGTCATGGCTCCCGACGACGACGGCGGGTTCCCACGGCTGGAAGCGGAAGCCGCCGGCGCCGAGCCGATCCGGACGTACGAACCGTGCCGCCCCTCGGACACGGCCACCATCCTTTACACCTCTGGCACCACGGGCAAACCAAAGGGCGCGTTGGGCACACACTTCGCCCTGGTGGAGCAGACCAGCGTCCTGCTGACCAGCGTGATGGACTTCCGGCCCGGTGACGTCCTTTTCGGCGGCCTGCCGCTCTTCCACACCTTTGGCCAGACCGTCGTCCTCAATACGGGGCTGCGCGCCGGGGCCACCATCGTCCTGATGCCGCGCTTCACCGGCCCGGATGCCCTGAAGTTGCTGGCCCGGCACAACGTCAACATCTTCCTGGGGGTGCCCACCATGTACGTGGCGCTCCTGGAAGCCGCCAAGACCATGCCGGACCGGCCAACGGCGCTGCGGTACGGCATCTCCGGCGGCGCAGCCCTTCCCCTGGCCGTGCTGGACAAGTTCCGCGATGTCTACGGGGTGGAGATCCATGAAGGGTACGGACTGACGGAGACTTCGCCGGTGGCGGCCTTCAACCACGTGGGCACGCAGCCCCGGCCGGGGACCATTGGGGTTCCGATCTGGGGCGTTGACATCGAAATCGCTCGCCCTGAGGTGACAGAGCGGATCGAGCTGCTGCCCAACGGGGAACTGGGCGAGCTGGTGATCCGGGGCCACCTTTTGATGAAGGGTTACCTGAACCGGCCCGAGGCCACGGCGGAGGCGGTAGTGGACGGCTGGTTCCGCAGCGGTGACCTTGGAACCAAGGACGACGACGGCTACCTCACCATCGTGGACCGCAAGAAGGACATGATTATCCGTAACGGGTACAACGTGTATCCCCGGGAAGTGGAGGAAGTCCTGCTGAACCACCCAGCGGTGGTCAGCGCCGCGGTCTACGGCATCCCGGATGACGTCCATGGGCAGGAAATCGTGGCCGCCATCGTGCTGGACGCGGGGGCCAGCGTCTCCGAGGTCGAGTTGGTGGACTTTGCCAGCGCCCAACTCGCTGCGTACAAGTACCCCCGGGTAGTCCGGATCCTCTCCGAATTCCCGCTGGGTCCCAGCGGAAAGATCCTGAAGCGGAAACTGGCCGAGGACCCAACTGAGGCGGGGACCGCCGGGCGCACGGCATGAGAAAACACATTCGTTCCGTGCTTCGGAAAGGACCCAACCTGTGAGCCTGTCCAGCGGTACCGACTACACCACCGTTGACGTTCCGGTGCGGGGCGGGCTTCTCCGAGCCGCGATCTGGGGGCCCCAGGACCCCGCGGTGGCCACCGTCCTTGCCGTGCACGGCGTGACCTCGTCGCACATGCAGTGGGCTGTCCTCGCCGACGCCCTCCCCGGCATCCGCATCATCGCCCCTGACCTGCGCGGACGGGGCCGCAGCAGCAGCCTGCCCGGGCCGTACGGCATGGCCACCCACGCCCAGGACCTGGCAGACCTCCTCGACGCCGTCGCCGTCGGACAGGTACTGGTGTTGGGGCATTCCATGGGCGCTTTCGTGGCAGAGGTCTTCGCCCACCTCCAGCCGCACCGCGTGAGCTCACTCGTGCTGGTCGATGGCGGGCTGCCGCTCCCGGTACCGCCGGGCGTCACCATCCCCCAAGCCATCCAGGCGATCCTCGGGCCAGCCGCGGCAAGGCTCTCCATGACGTTCCCTGACCACGAAACGTACCTGGATTTCTGGCGCAGCCACCCGGCCTTCGCAGACAACTGGAACGACGCCGTCGAAGCCTATGCACGCTATGACCTGCTGGGCACGGCTCCGCAGCTTCGCCCCTCCACCGCCGTCGAGGCCATGACCGAGGACTCCACAGACCTTCTGGCAGGGGAATCAGTTCCCCGCTCACTGGAGAGCCTGTTGCATCCGGCCGTGTTGCTGTGGGCGCCGCGAGGCCTCCGCGACGAGTCCCCCGGACTGTACACACAGGAGACGGTGGACGCCCACCTTCAAGGCCGGCCGTCCGTGCGGGCTGAACTGGTCCCAGACGTTAACCACTACACAATCGTCATGGGCGGTCGCGGAGCGGCGAGGGTTGCCGCAGTGGTCGGTGACGTGCTGGACCAGGAGGTCGTTACGTCCCCCTGACGTACCGGGCCGTTCAGGAATACCGGAAGATTCTCCGCGCGTTCGAGGGGCCGGGACGGCCCGATCCGGGGCAGACTGATGGCATGACACTTGCACCGCTCATCGAACTCAATGACGGCAACAGGATCCCGCAGCTGGGCCTTGGCACTTGGCCGCTGGACGACGAACAGGTGGCGGCCGCCGTCGTCCAAGCTGTGGAAGCCGGGTACCGGCACATCGATACCGCAGTGAAGTACGGCAACGAACGCGGCGTGGGCAACGGCATCCGGGCCAGCGGCGTGGACCGCACCGAACTCTTCATCACCACCAAGCTTGACGGCGAATTCCAGGGCCACGACCGTGCGGTAGCGGGCCTGGAAGGGTCGTTGAAGCGGCTGGGGCTGGACTATGTGGACCTGTTGCTGATCCACTGGCCGCTGCCCGGGAGGGACCAGTACGTCTCCACCTGGCAGACGTTTGAACGGCTGCAGGCGGAGGGCAAGGTCCGCTCCATCGGGGTGTCCAACTTCAAGCCGCCGCACCTCGAACGGTTGATGGCGGAGACCAATGTGGTGCCGGCGGTAAACCAGGTCCAGCTCAGCCCGGCCATCACCCGGTCCGCAGAGCGGGAATTCCATACGCGCCACGGAATTGTCACCGAATCGTACAGCCCCCTGGGCGGCTCGGGGGCAGGTTTGCTGGGCGCCCCTGTCCTTTCCCAACTGGCGGAAAAACACGGGAAAACCCCGGGCCAACTCGTCCTGCGGTGGCACATACAAAACGGATTGGTAACGATTCCAAAGACCGCCTCCCCGGAGCGGATGGCGGAAAATTTGGACGTGTTCGATTTCGCCCTCGACCCGCAGGATCTAGCGGAAATTTCGGTCCTGGACGAGGGCCCCGGGGCAGGCAACGACTCGGACAAAACAGGACACTAAAACCAGCCTGAACTGCACTTTTTCCCGATATGGGGTTGGCATAAAGATAGTAAGCATGATTACTATTAGGGCAGAAGGATGAAGTGCCTCCGGACCTGGAGGCCTCCTCTACTTAGGAAGAGAGCATTCAAATGGGATTTATTGCATTTCTGATTCTCGGACTTATCGCTGGTGCGATCGCTAAGGCGATCCTCCCGGGCAGGCAGGGTGGCGGCTGGGTCATCACCCTGATCCTGGGCGTCGTTGGCGCGTTCCTCGGCGGCTGGCTTGGCGGGATGATCTTCGGCAGTGGACTGCAGGAGTTCTTCTCGATCCAGACCTGGCTGCTGGCGATCGTCGGCTCGCTGATCGTCCTTGCCATCTACGGCATGGTCACCAAGCGCAGCGTTCGCGGATAACTTCGCGGGCAAGCCAGGAAGCCGGCCTGGGGACATCATCCCCGGGCCGGCTTTCATTTTCTCCGGCGACGGGCGCCAGCTGCCCCAGCCGGGACAGATAACCTTCTCGCAGAGCAGGAGTTCATCGTGAAAAACAAGCTTCTTTTGGGTGTAGGCGTTGCCGTTGGTTACGTCCTCGGCTCGCGGTCAGGCCGTGCCGCTTACGACAAGCTGAAGGCCCGCGCTGCCGGTGTTTGGGACAGCAAGCCGGTCCAGGACAAGGTTGCCGTGGCTACGGAAACCATCAAGGGAAAGGCTCCCGAGGTGGCAGACCAGCTTGGGGAAGCCGCGCGCAGGGCGGGCACAGTGATTGGCTCCGCAATCCACCGTGACGGAGCATCCGGCGGGGGCCCTTCCACGGCCGGCGAATCCGGCGGCCTCGGTGGGGACCACATTCCCGCCCACAGCACCCACCCGGAAACCACCAACCTTGGTACTTCCGATGGGAACGGCACGAAGCCCTGATTACCGCTTTCGTTACGAGGTATAGCCGCGTGACAACTGAATGATCGGCCAGTGTGCTACAACTGAATCGCCTTGCCGGCCGTCGCGATCCTTGGGGGACGCGGCGGCTGGCAGTGCTTAAGCCGCCGCTCAGGTTTTCCACATAGGGGTTTTGGGACAGCCATCCTCAACCGCCCCGGCACAACCGGACGTAACGGCTCATGCGCCGGGGGCGCCGTGGAAGGACCCGAACCCAGGAGCCACCAGTCCGGCGGTGAACCGGATCGCCGGAACGCTACCGCCGCACGCTCTCAGCCACTCGTCGCCCGACGACCACAGTCCCATCCAGTTCTTCCGAACGGACCGTCCGGACAGCGAATCCGGCCGCGGCCAGGATTTCGGCGGTGCCGTGTGCCTGACGTGCACTGGTTTCGATGAGTAAATGACCATGGGGAGACAGCCACTGGATGCCCCCAATGGCAACCCGCCGGTGGAAGTCCAGGCCATCAGGACCGCCGTCGAGCGACCCAACAGGTTCGTACAGACGGGCTTCCGGCGGCATGGTGCGGATGGCTTCCGTGGGCACATACGGCGCGTTGACCGCGAGCACCCCCACGCGGCCACGCAGCGCGGGCGGAAGGGCTGCGAACAAGTCCCCCTCATGGACCTGGCCGCCCAGGGGTTCCAAGTTCCGCCGTGCACACCGAACGGCCCCTGGTTCGATGTCCGCAGCATGCAGTTCCACCCCCGGCACCTGGTGCATGATTGCCGCTCCCACGGCCCCGGATCCGCAGCAGAGGTCCACCACGACCGGAGGCGGCAGCTGGGGTCCGTCCGCCAGCAGGGCCAGGGCCTCGTTGACCAGCAGCTCGGTCCGGCGGCGCGGCACAAAGACGCCGGGTTCGACCACAACGCGGCCACCGGCGAATTCCGCCCATCCCAGGATGTGCTCCAAGGGAACGCCCTCCATCCGGCGCTGAACGTTCCGGGAAAGTTCCGGGGGAGTGGAAGCCTCAGCAAGCAAGAGCGAGGCTTCCTGCTCGGCGAAAACACAACCTGCAGACCGCAAAAGAGAGACGATCCGGTCGAAGTCCCGCGGCGGGGACTGGCCGTGAACATCCCGTAGTCCAAGAGGACGCGGAGCAGCGCCTTCCGGGTAGCGGATGGGTGCCTCCACGCCGGCTAGGCCCAGGTCTCCGGAGGGCGCAGGGAGGGGTTCAACGTGGATACAGCCATGACCGCGCCCATCTCCCTTCTGCAACTGCCGGAAATCCCATGCTAATCGGCGGCCCGGCGCACGGGAATGGGGGCAAACCCTTGACAGGATGGGACCATGACCACCGGCACAGCGACCAAAAGTGCAGCCAGCAACATCATTTGGATCGGCACCTACACCCCCGACGGTGGCGGCCGCGCCCAGGGCATCGGCGCTGTCCGCAGCCATGAGGACGGCAGCCTCGAATGGCTGGGTACGGCAGTCGAGGCACAATCGCCGTCGTTCGTAGCCGTCCACCCCACACTGGCGATGGTGTACGCGGCGGCCGAGCAGCGCAGGAAAGTCCAGGGGTACCGCCGGCGCGGCGAATTCGCCCTGGAACCCGCCGGGGAACCGCAGTCGGCAGGGGAGGCCACCTGCCACGTCGCCGTCGACCCGCACGGCCGCTTTGTCACCGCCGCGTGCTGGGGCGACGGGCAGGTCCTCCTCTACGAGCTGGATGCAGACGGCGGCCTGAGCGGGCGGTTCCCCGCCGCACCATCGGTTGATCCCCACGCCGCCCTTGCCCCGGGCAGCCCGAGGCAGAGCCGGGCCCATGCCAGCCTGATGCTGCAGGATGGCCGCATCATGACCACTGACCTGGGTCACGACACCTTGCGCATCTGGACCTACGTGCCGGGCACCGGACTGGTGGCGGACCACGAGGTGGTCCTCCCTTACGGCAGCGGTCCCCGGCACCTGGTGGAGCACCCCACCGGGAACGTCTTCATCGTGTCGGAGTACTCCGTGGAAGTCTTCGTGGTCCGCCCCGAGGCCGGCACCTACGAGCTGGTATTCCGCGGACCCGCGACGGCGGGCGGCAGCAAGGAAGGCGACTCCGCAGCCGAGATCTGCCTGGGTCCCCAGGGAACCTTTGCCTACGCGGGCGTCCGGCTCCAACCTCATCAGCGTCCTGGAAGTTGCCGGGGATGGCACCGAACTGATTCCCGTCAAAGACCTTGCCAGCGGCGGGGACTGGCCGCGGCACCACCTGGTCCGGGGAAATTGGCTGCACGTGGCCCATGAACGCTCCGACAACATCGCCACCTTTGAGTTGGATCCCATCACCGGCCTCCCCGGGCCCCCGGTTTACAACCTGCATACCCCGTCGCCCACCGCCCTGGTGGCCGCTGACTAGCACTGCCGGCCCGCAGAACACCCGGACAGGAGTACCTTCCCAAAACACTGGAGTAATCCAGTGCAAGCGCTTACAGTTGTGACTCGGTTCACAAGGCAGCAGGCTGCCCTTCGAACCCTCCTGCCGCATCCCCATGTCAACGGCACGCCTGTACAGCAGCGCTGCTTCCCAGGAAGGTCTCACCTTGGTATTCCGCACCCCTCCCGGCGCGCCCCCACGCGCCCACCTGCCGGCAAGTCCGGCAGGAACACCGCACCCCTCACGCACCCGGCAATCCCGCAAACGCCTTGCTGGCCGGTCCGCGGCGGGCCTCCTGGCTGCCGCACTCGCCGTTTCCGCAACAGTCCTCCCGGCGCACGCTGCCCCGGCTCCCAATGGTCCAGGTTCCAAGGATCCTGGCGGAAATGGCCAGGCATCCGCATCGGCCCTGCATTCGCTCCGCGGCCCGGTAACGGATGAGAACTTCTACTTCGTCATGGCGGACCGGTTCAGTAACGGCAGTACTGCCAACGACCATGGCGGCCTGGGCCCCGACCCCATGGTTTCCGGCTTTGATCCCACAAAAAAGGGCTTCTACAACGGCGGGGACCTGGCCGGCCTCCGCAACAAGATCGACTACATCCAGGGCCTGGGCACCACGTCGATCTGGCTGACGCCCAGCTTCAAGAACAAGGCAGTCCAGCCTGAGGACAAGTCCGCCGGCTACCACGGCTACTGGGTCACCGACTTCACCCAGATCGACCCGCACCTGGGCACCAATGACGAACTCAAGGCCCTTATTGACGAGGCCCACGCGCGCGGCATGAAGGTGTACTTCGACATCATCACCAACCACACGGCGGACGTCATCGGGTACCAGGAGGGCGACCGCAAAGGCTACGTGTCCAAGGACGCCGTCCCGTATAAAACGGCCACCGGTGAAGCGTTCGATGACCGCGACTACGCCGGCACCGGAACCTTCCCCAAGCTGGACGCAAACACGTCGTTCCCCTACAAACCCGTCCTGGCACCCGGCGAAGAAAACCTGAAGGTCCCCGCATGGCTGAATGACCCCACGCTGTACCACAACCGAGGCGACACCACATTTACCGGCGAGGACTCCATGTACGGGGACTTCTTCGGCCTCGATGACCTGTTCACCGAAAACCCCACAGTGGTGCACGGGATGGAGGACATCTACAAATCCTGGATCGGAGACTTCGGCGTGGACGGCTTCCGGATCGATACCATGAAGCACGTCAACAACGAGTTCTGGCAGGAATTCGGCCCCAACGTCCTCAGCTACGCCAAGGAACACGGCAAGGACGAGTTCTTCATGTTCGGCGAAGTCTTCGACACCAGCAAGAGCTTCACCTCGCAGTTCACCACCCGCAACAAGATGCAGGCAGTCCTGGATTTCCCCTTCCAGGACGCGGCCCGGAACTTCGCGTCCAAGAGCCAGGACGCCAAGGCGCTGCAGACCTTCTTCGCCGGTGACGACTGGTACACTGATGCCGACTCCAACGTCTACGAACTGCCCACCTTCCTGGGCAACCACGACATGGGCCGCATTGGCAGCTTCATCAGCCAGGACAATCCCGCCGCGAGCGACGCCGAGAAGGTGGCCCGGGATGAGCTTGCCCACGAGCTGATGTACTTCTCCCGCGGCAACCCGGTGGTCTACTACGGCGACGAACAGGGCTTCACCGGGCCGGGCGGCGACCAGGATGCACGCCAGACGCTGTTCGCCAGCAAGGTGCCGGACTACCTCGACGATGACCTGCTGGGCACGGACGCCACCCACGCCACCGACAACTTCAACCCGGACCACCCGCTCTACGCCAAAATCAAGGAACTGGCCGCCCTCACCAAGGAGCACCCGGCACTGCGGAACGGCGCCCACCAGCACCGCTATGCCTCCGACGGGCCCGGCATCTACGCCTTCTCCCGCACCGATGCGCAGGACCAGCGCGAATACGTGGTGGCCCTGAACAACAGCGCACAGCCGCAGACCGCACAAGTCCCCACCTACATCGCCAAGCGCAGTTACACGCGCATCTATGGCCAGGGCGCGGACGAGGAAAAGACGTCGGACGACGCCAAGCTGACGGTGACCGTGCCGCCGCTCTCCGCCGTCGTCTACGAATCCTCGGGACGGATACCGCACTCAAAGGCGGCTCCCGCCGTCGCCCTCCGACAGCCGGCCGCAGCGCCCGGTGACAATGGGCGCATCAACGTGACGGCCGACGTCGACGGTTCTTCGTTCTACGAGGTCACCTTCGAAGCAAGGACGGCAGGCGGCGCATGGCAGCCAATCGGCACGGACGACACAGCGCCGTACCAGGTGTTCCACGACGTCGCGGCACTGGATGCCGGCACCCCTTTGGAGTACCGCGCCACCGTGCTGGACAACGGCGGACATACTGCCACAAGCCCAACACGGCCAGCCAGCGTCCCGGCGCCCCTACTAACCCTCCAGAAGCCCGCCGAGGGCAGCAGCGTCCAGGGCAAGGTGGAACTGAGCGCCACCGCCGATCCGGAGAAAGCCAGCAATGTGGTGTCTTTCCAGCGCAGCGTCAACGGCGGGGACTGGACCGCTGTAGGCACCGACTCATCGTCGCCCGTGTATTCCGCAACCGATGACGTTACCGGGCTCGCCGACGGCACGAAGGTCCAGTACCGGGCCGCCATGACCGGCACCAGCTTCAACGTCACCAGCGATATCAGGACCGTCACGGTGGGCCAGGCGCCGCAGCCCGACTCGGTCACGGTGGCGGGATCGCTGAACCAGCCGATGGGCTGCAGCGCGCAATGGGATCCTGCCTGTTCGCAGGCGCGAATGGTCCTGGATCCGGTGGACCGCATCTGGCGGCTGACCGCGGACCTGCCCGCGGGGAAGTACGAATACAAGGCAGCGCTCAACGGCGGCTGGGATGAAAACTACGGTGCCGACGGCCAGTTCAACGGCCAGAACATCGTACTGGACCACCCCGGCGGCCCCGTCACGTTCCGCTACGACAACAGCACGCACCTGCTCAGCGCCGCCTACGCTTCACAGCAGCCCTCCGCTGTGGCGGCAGCGGGAAGCATGGACAGCGAGCTTGGCTGCGCCTCGGACTGGGAACCGACCTGCGGCCGGGCGCAGCTGGCGCTGGACCCGGCAGACCTCGTGTGGAAGCTCACCGTACCGGACCTGCCGGCCGGAAGCTACGAGTTCAAGGCGGCCCTCAATAAGTCATGGGACGTGAGTTACGGGGCCGGCGGGGCTTCTCCCGGGGCCAACATTGTGCTTGAGCACGACGGCGGTCCGGTCACCTTCCGGTACGACCACTTCACACACGTGATCACTGCGGGCTAGGTTAGCTGCCCGAACAGGCACCATGGCCCCGCCGCTTACGGAAGCGGCGGGGCCATGGTGTTTCAGCCGTGATGTTATCGAAAAGCGCTTGGGACCTGCCGGATCACGACTTGCGCAGTGCGCCCTGCACCGCGGCGAGCAGCGCGTTGAACCGCTTGTTGCCGGGAAGGTCGTCCAGGTAAACGGGCCTGCCGTCCGGACCACCCAGCGGCACCTGCCAGTTGGGATACAGGGCCTCGGTGGTTCCTGGCTGGTTCTGGACCCGCCGCTCCCCCACGGCGTCCACCAATGCCACGCCCAGCAGTACCGACGGTGCCTGGGCCAGCAGGAGGTGCAGCGCCTCGATGGTGTGTTCCTCCGCCGACGGCCCCCCTGCTCCGGCCGCGTTCCCCTCAGCGAGGAAACCGCGTTCGCGCAGCAGGGCAAACATCTTCTCCAGCGAGGCGTTGTGCTCGGCGCGTTCCTCCTCTTCAGGCCGCTCCAGCAGCCCCAGCCGGCTCCGCAGGCCCACGTGGTCCCCGGCAAGGTAGCCGGCCGTGGGTGGAAGGTCGTGGGTGTTCACGCTGGCGAGCGCCTGCGTGCGGTACTTTTCGGGCGCAAGGGGCGAATCGCCGTCGTACTCAAACCAAAGGATGGACGTGCCCAGGATGCCGCGGGCCGCGAGGTAGTCACGCACCCATGGTTCGAAGGTGCCCAGGTCCTCCCCGATCACCACGGCACCTGCACGGTGCGCCTCGAGGGCCAGGATCCCGATCAGTGCCTCGTGGTCGTAGCGGACGTAGGCACCGTCCCCCGGCGCATTCCCCTTGGGGATCCACCACAGCCTGAACAGGCCCAGGATGTGGTCCACGCGGATGCCGCCGGCATGCCGAAATACGTTTGCCAGCATGTTGCGGAACGGTTCATAGCCGGCTTCAGCCAGGCGGGCGGGGTGCCACGGCGGCTGGCCCCAGTCCTGGCCCTGCTGGTTGTACATGTCAGGCGGCGCACCCACGCTGGTGTTCGGGGCCAGCACGCCGCGCAACGTCCAGGCGTCGGCACTGTTGTGGTCCACGCCGACGGCGAGATCGTGCACCACACCCAGCCTCATGCCGGATCCGAGCGCGGCACGTTGGGCGTCTTCCAGCTGCTCGTCACAAATCCACTGCAGCCAGCGGTGGAACCCGATCCGGTCCGCCAGCTTCTCCCGGAGGCCCTCCGCGGCCGGTGTTCCGATGGCGCACTCCGGATCCGTCCACAGCGGATCGCCGGGTGCCAGGTCCTCACGGATGGCGGACCACAGCGCAAAATCCTCCAGACCCTTGCCGGAGATGCGGCAGAACTCGTCGAACGCGGCCTGCCGGGCGGGCGAACGCCGCGTGTGGTACAGCATCTCCAGGGCCTGCAGCTTCGCAGCGTAGACGGCGTTCCGGTCCAGCCGCACACCGTCCTTGTTCAGCCCTGCCACTTCCTCGTGCAGCTTTTCCAGGGCCGCGCGTTTCCGCGGCCGGAGGTACGCCAGCTCGGGGACGGCCTCGATGCGGATGTACAGGGGGTTGAAGAACCGGCGGGTGGACGGTGAGTAGGGCGAAGGCTGGACGGGCGGAATGGGCTCGGCGGCGTGCAGCGGGTTGACCAGGACGTAATCGGCGCCCCGCGAGCCGCTGATTGCGGCCAGGTCCGCCAGGTCCGCGAAATCTCCGATGCCCCACGACCGCCTTGAGCGGACCGAATACAGCTGCGTGGCCAGCCCCCAGCCGCGCCGCTCCTCAAAGGGTTGTGCAGTAGCCAGCCGGGCCGGCGTGACCACCAGGGTGGCTGTGGCCGTGGCGCCTTCCGATGCCGCGTGCAGGGTATGCCAGCCCAAAGGCAGGTCCTCAGGAAGCGAGAACGTGGCCCGTCCGGTGGAGACGCCGTCCACCTCCCGGGGCTGGATCCAGACATCCTGCTGGAGCGCCTCCCGGGATCCGGCGCCCCCTTCGAGGGTGATTTCCAGGCTCGCGATGGCCCCATCCCGTACATGGACCGGGACCTGCGCCGGTTCGCCCTGCCTGATGACGACGGCGGGCGGGAGCATCCGCCGCCAGGGCGCCAGTTCGGCCTCGGCCAAGGCAGCCTCGATGTGCTGGTTGGTGTGCGCCTCAACTCCCAGCGCGGCCAGCACCTTGATCAGCGTCGACTGGGCGACGGAGTGGGGAAGGCCGTCCCAGCCCTGGAACGACGTGCCCACGCCATGGGCGTCGGCCAGCTGCTGCAGCAGGTGCGGATCCACCGGGCCGGGGGCAGCGGCTGGGGGGTCAGCGGGCATCGTTGGCCGTGCTGCGTGCTGCTGGTCTGAAGCCGTCATGGGTGTCCGCCTCGTCTGTGATGGTCCCGGAACTTACAGTGCTGCCTGTCATGCCGGGCGCTCACACCCCAGTGCACAACCGTTGGTTCAGATTATTGCAGTGCGGCGCAGAGGCGAAACCCAGCCGGCATACGGGCATGTCAGGACAGGTTTTTGGAGTGGATCCGGGCTCCTACGGATCGAAGTGCGTGCCCGGCCGTCCTGTGGCCTTGCCGGCCGGGCGCCACAAAACGTCATCCCCCGCCGCACCGGTTACTCCATGCGACGAAAAGAGAAGGACTAAAACGGAAATCTGCTGCGGCCGGCCGGATCTGTGTAGCGTCGTGACGATCCAGGGCACGGCAACTAAATGGAGGAGACCGGAGATGAGCCTGAGCGAACTGCGGGTGTTCGGACGGTCGGGAACCCCCATCAGTCCACTCACCCTTGGGACCATGAATTTCGGCGAGGGAACCGGCAACGGCCAGGGCGCCCCCACCGGGCCGGATGAGGGCATCCGCATTATCCATTCAGCATTGGACGCCGGCATCACGGCGATTGATACAGCTGACGTCTACTCGCAGGGCGAATCGGAGCAGGTGGTGGGCCGCGCACTGCGCGGCCGCCGGGATGACGTCTTCCTGGCCACCAAGTTCCACGGCCAAATGAGCCCCAACCCAGCGCACTCCGGCAACTCGAGGCGGTGGATCACCCAAGCAGTGGAGGGCAGCCTCCGCCGGCTGCAGACGGACCGCATCGATCTGTACCAGGCGCACCGGCCGGACTACAACACTGACGTCCTGGAAACCATCACCACCCTGAATGACCTGATCCGCCAGGGAAAGATCTTGTACTACGGAACTTCGGTATTCACGCCGGCGCAGCTCGTCGAGGCGCAATGGCTTGCCACCACCAACCACCTGATCCCTCCGCTGGGAAACCAGGTTCCGTATTCCATGCTGGTCCGGGGCAATGAGCGCGATGTGCTGCCCATCGCCCAGCAGTACGGCTTGGGCGTCCTTGCCTATGGCCCCTTGGCGGGCGGGTGGCTTTCCGGCAGCTTCGCCCTGGAATCAGGCAAGCCGCGAACGCGGGTGCACACGCTGCCGGGCCGGTACGACCTGTCCGGGCCATCCAGCGAGCGGAAACTGCTTGCCGCAGACTCGTTGGCCCGTCTGGCGGACAAGCTGGAGATGTCCCTGGTGGACCTGGCCGTGGGGTTTGCCCTGGCCCACCCCGCCATCAGCAGCGTGATCATTGGCCCGCGCACCGAGGAGCACCTCCAGGCGTACCTCCGCGCGGCGGACGTCCACCTGGGCGAGACGGTACTCGACGCCATCGACGACCTGGTGCCCCCGGGCACCAACTTCGTGGAGCGGGACGCGGGCGCCATTGTGCCATCCATCGAGTTCGCGGAATTACGACGACGGTAGCCGGCTTCTGCGGGTCACAGGACCCAGGTGCCATGCATCGACTACCGCTGGGAGAAACGGCTGGGCGGCTTCCGCAAACTGCTTCCGGGCTCTCCGGATACGGCCCTCCGCAATGAGTCGTTCCGCGCGTATGTCGGCTATCTGCGCAGCGAGGATTTTGCGGCTGCCGCTGCTGAGCTGGTTGTACTACGACGTCCCCGAGTGAACGTGGGATTGGTGGCGTTGAGGCTATTGACTAAGCGATAGAAGGCTCCTACGGTCGATACCGTTACAGCCTCCCAGGGAAAACAGGGGCCCGCCATGCCAATGTCCGATGAGGAGCGACGCCTGCTCAAGGAGCTGGAACTGGGGTTGATCGCGGACGATCCCCACCTGGCCATGGAGCTGCTGTCCGGGTACCCGGCGCGGCGATTCCCCGCGGGCCTGCTCCCGGGGATGGCGGCGGCGCTGGTTGGCGTAGTGCTCATCGTTGCAGGTGCCGGGATCCCGGCGCCTGGCGCGGTGGTGCTAGGGATTCTTCTGCTGGGGCTGGGCGCCTGCCTGCTGCTGGGCCAGACGGTGTTGGCCCGGAGCGCGGGGCGGCAACACACCGGCTGATCCTGCCGTGGTCCATGGCGTTGGACGGGTACGTGGAGCCAGGATGAAGAGGCTGCCCAGGACGACGGCGGCGCCAAGCCAGCCAAGTGCGGTCAGACGTTCGCCCACCACGAGTACGGCCAGTACAGCAGCCACCACGGTTTCCAGCAGGGAGATGCTGGTGGCTGTGCTCGCCCCCACCCGGGCCAGGCCCCAGCCGAACAGCACGTACCCGGCAAACATCGGCACCACTGCCATGTAGGCACCCACACTGATGTTGCCCCAGGAGTCCAGCAGCGGGGCGCCCGTCACGGCGAGGACAGGCATCAGGAGGACTCCGCCCAGTCCGAAAATGCTGCCCATGGCGGCCCTGGAAGTGACGCCTTGGCCGGTCAGGCGGTGTGCCGTCCAGGAGTACAGGGCGTAGGTGGTGCCTGCCAGGAGCCCAAGGAGGAGTCCCGCCGTCGAACTCCAATCCCCAGCCGCCGGCGCAGCGGTTGCCGGAGTTGATCCTGACGGCGCATGCCCGGCAAAGGACAGCAGCGCGGCTCCGCCGACTCCCAGCAGTGCCCCAAGCATCCATCGCCGACGCAGCGGTTTCCTGTCCACGAGGCGCTCAATGAGGGCTGCCGCGACGGGGGCAGAGCCGATCGAGACGACGGTTCCCACTGCCACGCCGGAAAGGTGCATCGAGCTGTAGAAGGCCAGGGGATAGACGGCCACCGCCGCAGCCCCGAGTGAAACCGGGCGCCAGCGGCGGAACAGGCTGCCTGACTGGGCGGCGACGTGCCGTGCGGCGAAGAGCGCCTGCAGCAGCCCACCCAGCCCCATCGCCACGGCTCCGACTGCCAGCGGGCTAACGCCGTGCGCGAAGGTGGCAGCTGTGCCCGTGGTGCCCCACAGGACCGACGCCGCCACCACCGACAATGCTCCCCACAGTTGCGCCTTCGGGTGGGTCTGGCTGGTGTTCACAGGGCGTCCAGCATCTGTCTGGCGATGCGTCTGGCCTCTTGAAGCGGACCGTCATTGCCTTCCAGGCCGGCCCTGGCCATGGCACCCTCCAGCAGGAACGCGAGGTGCGCGGCTGTTCCGGCGGCCTGTTCTTCCCGGCCCAGCAACAGCCCTGCCACGTGCCCCTCAAGGAGTTGCTGCACTTCTTCCTTGTGGCGGCGCACAGCGGCCCTGCCGGGGTCGCCTGCGGGCAGTTCCGCCGCGGCGTTGAGCAGCCCGCAGCCCCGGAAACCGTACTCGTAGGCGAAGTTGGCGTGGTCCAGGTACGCGTCGAAGACCGCCAGGACTTGGTCGCGCGGTGTCTGCGCCGTGTCCAGCCGCCGGCGGTACAGGCCCAGCCATTCCTCATGCCTGGCCTCAAGGTAGGCGGCCACCAGGTCCGCTTTGGAGCTGAAGTTGTTGTAGAGGCTCTTCTTTGCCACTCCCGCTTCGGCAGTGAGGGTGTCGATTCCCGTGGCGGCGACGCCGTGGGCGTAGAAGAGGCGCGCGGCAGCGTCGAGCAGGAGCTCGCGGGCAGGGCGGCGGGCAGAAGTCGGGAGGGCTGACGCAGCCACGGGCGCTCCTTTCAGGAGAGGGGTAGGTAGACCAGTCTACCTACCCCTCTCCTGTGCCCTGAACTCACGCGGTCCGGACATCCTCCGGTGGAGAAAGCGGTCCAGCCCCAAAGCCGAGGAGCACCTTGCCGGAGGTGGTGGAGTCTTTGGCGACCTCGAACGCGTGCAGGGCCTGGGCGAGGGGGTATTCGTGGGTGATGACGGGCCCGATGTGCAGGGAGCCGTCCGCGAGGGCGGCGATCACCTGGTCGATCTCGTCGTTGAAGCGGAACGAGCCTCTGAGGTCAAGTTCGCGGGTGATGGCCAGCGAGATGGGCACCGGCTGCATGCCGGTGGGCAGCAGGCCCACCATGACGACGGTCCCGCCGCGGACCGCACCGTTGATGGCGGAGGCGAGGCCGTGGTGGTTGCCGGAGGATTCGATCACGACGTCGGCCTCGACGGCGGCGATGGCTGCGGTGTCCGCGGCGTTGATCACCTCATCCGCGCCCACGGCCGTGGCGATCTCCAGCGGCCTGGCGTGGAGGTCGACGGCGGTGATCCGGGCCGCGCCGGCGCGCTTGAGGACGGCGACGGCAAGGGCGCCGATGGGCCCGGACCCGACGACCAGCGCGGTTTTCCCGCGCACGTCCCCGGCCCTGGCGACGGCGTGCCAGGCGACGGAGGCCGGTTCAATCAGGGCGGCGGTACGCAGGTTGATGCCGTCCGGCAGGGGCCGGAGCATCCGCACCGGCAGGTTCACGTACCGGCTGAACGCGCCGTCGGTGTGCGGGTAGCGGGCGGCGCTGCCCAGGTAGGTGCAGCCCGGGGACCGGTTGGGCCGGTCCGCCGGGTAGCGGGCCGCCCCGGGACCGGGAGTTGCCGGGTGGACGGCGACGGCGGTCCCGGCCGCTGGCCCTGCGCCGTTTGCGGCCGGGCGCACCACCACCCCGGAAATCTCGTGGCCCAGGACCAGCGGCGCCTTCAGGATGGACTCCCCCGCCGCACCGTGCAGCCAGTAGTGCAGGTCGGAGCCGCAGATCCCGCCGTAGTGGACCTCGACCACCGCTTCGTCGGGTGCGGGCCGGGGCAGCGGGACCTGGTCGATCCGCAGGTCACCGGCCGCGTGTGCCACCAGCGCCGGGCCGGTCGCGGGCAATTCAAGATCAAGGGCCGCAGCCATCAGACCACCACCGTCATTCCGCCGTCGATGAAGATGGTCTGCCCGTTCACGAAATTGGACCCGTCCGAGGCCAGCCACACCACGGGACCGGCAAGGTCCTCCACAGTGCCCCACCGGTGCGCCGGCGTCCGTCCCAGGATCCAGGAGTTGAACTCCTCATCATCCACCAGGTTCTGCGTCATCTCGGTATGGATATAGCCCGGCGCAACAGCATTGATCTGCAGCCCGGATGCCGCCCACTCGGCCGTCATCGCACGGGTCAGGTTCCGCAACCCACCCTTAGCAGCTATGTACGGGGCGATGGTCGGCCGGGCCAGGTCGGCCTGGACCGAGCAGATGTTGATGATCTTCCCCCGGCCCCGGGTGATCATGTGCCGGGCAGCCTCCCGGCCCACCAGGAACGCACTGGTCAGGTCCGTGGAGAGGACCCGTTCCCAGTCCGCCACATCCAGATCCAGCATCGGCACCCGGTGCTGGATCCCGGCGTTGTTCACCAAAATCTCCAGCGGACCCACGTTCTCCTCGATCCAAAGGATGCTGCGGGCGGCAGCGTCGTCGTCCGTGACGTCGAACGCCACACTGTGGACCCGGCCCGGCGGGAAATCAACTCCCAACGCGGCCTCGGCGTCCTTGAGCCGCTCCTCATTGACGCCGTTCAGCACCACCGTCGCGCCGGCGTCGGCCAACGCCCGGGCAAGCGCCGAACCGATACCCCGGCTGGAACCCGTCACCAGGGCAACGCGCCCCGTCAGATCAAAAAGCCCTGTCATGTCCTGGTTACTTCCTCTTCATCGTTGATTCGTGCCACGGCCTGCATCAGATCCCGGCGACCCTCAAAACGGCCCCCGCTGGAACGGTCCCTGCTGCACCAGGTTGGCCGGGGTCTGGCCGGCGGCCAGCGCCCCGAGCTGCTGTTTCAGGAGGTTCAGGATCCGGGGCTCGAAGGCCGAAGCGTTCCCGCCCACGTGCGGGGTGATAAGCGCGTTCTCCGCGGACCACAGCGGGTGCCCGGCGGGCAGCGGCTCGGGATCGACCACGTCGATGGCGCACTGCAGCCGGCCGGACACCACTTCCCGGGTCAGGGCCTCCGTGTCCACCACGGCGCCGCGGCCCACGTTCACCACCAGCGCACCGTCGGGCAGGGCGGCCAGGACATCCCGGCCCACCAGGTGGTGCGTGTCCTCGTTCAGGGGCAGGACGGAGACCAGGATGTCGTGCTCCGCGGCCAGGGCCGTCAGTTCCTCCGGGCCATGGACCGGTCCGTCAGCGTCCGTGCGGGCCGTGCTTCCCACCCGGGTGATGCTGACTTCGAAGGGCTCCAGGCGTCGCGCGACTTCCTTGCCGATCCCGCCGACGCCCAGCAGCAGGACCTTCCGGTCCGCCAGGGACTGGCGGCGCTGCGGCTTCCAGCTTTCAACCTGCTGGTCCTTGACGGCCTGGTCGATGCCCCGCAGCCTGGCCAGGATCAGGCCCACGGCCAGCTCGGCGGTGGCAGCTGCGTGGACGCCTGAGGCGTTCGCCACCGCGGCGCCCGGCCCGGCAGCCTCGCAGACGCCGTCGTACCCTGTCGACTGCGTCTGCACGAACCTAAGGCCCGCGACCTTGCCCAGGGACCCCAGCACCGCCCCCGCGTTGAGGTAGGGCAGGATGACGCCGTCGATGCCACCCAGCTCCTCCCCCGGCTCGTCCTTCATCTCCCACACCACGCCCCGTAGCCCTTCGGGAAGTGGCGAGAGGTCGGCCAGGAGCTGGGAATCCGGGAAACTGACGGTGTGCACGGGCTGCATTGGTTGGGACCTATCGGTTGTAGCGGAAATGTGGTGCTGTCCGGGGTGTCAGCCGTTCTGCCCGCGGCGGTCGAAGATCAGGCCGCCGGGACCTGGAAGGTGGGCATAAGCTCAAGCATGCCAAAACTCACGTGACGCGGGGTCTCAAAAGCGTAATCAAGGGCTTTAACAATGTCATCAGTCAGTAAACCCGAACCATGTCCGCGATACTGGCCAGCACTGCCAAACAGTGCTGGGATAGTCCTTGGGCAGGGACTATGAACGCGGCTGGAGGCGATGGGCATGGCTTCACTCGAAGGACGGATTGCGCTGGTGACAGGGTCGGGAGGCGGCATTGGCAGCGCCATAGCCGCCGGACTTGCGCGTGAAGGTGCCCTCGTCGTCGCGGTGGGGCGCTCCGCCGCGCGGGCTGCGGACGCTGTGCAGGCCATCCGCGCCGCAGTCACGGCGGCCCCCGTGGAGCCCCTTGCCTGTGACCTGTCCGACCAGGCGTCCCTCAGGGCCGCCACGGCAGAATTCCTGTCACGCCATGACCGGCTTGACGTACTGGTGAATACGGCCGGCGTCTTCCGCAGGGAACGGCATGTAACCGCGGACGGCCTGGAGCTCACCTTCGCCACGAATGTCATGTCCTATTTCCTGCTGACCAATCTCCTCCTCGACGCGCTCAAGCGTGGCGCGGCCGCAAACGGAACGGCGCGGATCGTGAACCTCGCTTCGAAGTACGGCAACGTCCGGCTCAACTTCGACGACCTCCAGACCGCTACCGGCAAGTACAGTTTCCTGCGCTCCACGCCGCCCACCATGCTGGGCCGGGTGCTCCTCACGCAGGAGTTCGCCGAGAGGCTCCACGGTTCAGGAGTGGTGGCCAACGCCGTCCATCCGGGACTCGTGAAGGACACGTCGCTGCTGTTGGATATCGGGGGCCCGTTCCGCTGGCTCACCAACACGTTTGGCAAGAGCACGGAACAAGCAGCGGACACGCCCCTGTGGCTGGCCACGGCGCCCGAAACGGCGGCGGTATCGGGCAGGCTGTGGTCCAAGCGCAAGCAGCTGCCAACCCCCGGCATGGGTTCTGACCCGGAGGCACGACGGCGGCTCTGGGCTGAGTGCGCGCGTCTCGCCGGCTTCGGGTGACTCCGCGGAAGGCCTGTCGTGCGGCGCGTGGGGACCCTCCGTCGTCGAAAATTCTTGCCGGGAATTAGTTGCGCCCATCCGGCGTTGTCGATCTGTCCGGAACATTCTGGACATCAGCAGCTGGACAGGAGAACACACCACATGTCAGTTGACTACGACGCTCCGCGGGTGGCTCCGGAGGAAGAGCCGAACGTCGCCCTGGAGGAGCTGAAGTCCGATAAGTCCGGCCGACGTGAGGCCGCTCCCGACATGGACGAATCGGACCTCGCGGACGGCTTCGAGCTGCCCGGCGCAGACCTCTCCAACGAGGAACTCCTCATCCAGGTGGTCCCTGTGCAGGCAGACGAATTTACGTGCATGTCCTGCTTCCTGGTGCACCACCGCAGCCAGTTGGCCCGTGAGAAGGACGGCAGGAAGTACTGCAAGGAATGTGAGGGCTAGCAGGGGGACCTTGGCCGGCCAGGTTCGGTTTTCAACTAATGGAATCCGGCCTCGTGGCCGGAGCGCGCGCCAGCCATGATGTAGGTCACGCTCCGGCAAGGGCCGGCCGACTGGCAAGAAGTAAACCATGTCCCTCAGCGTTAAGGAAATGAACAAGCAGCTCCTGGTGGCCAACGCGCTGCCCGGCGAGGCGGTCCCGTATTACATGGCCTCGGGCGGAGGTGCGCGAATGAAACTGGTTCGGCGGCCACGGCACGCTGGCTAAGGAATTAGGGCACCGGGCTTGAACCTGACGTCGCGTCAGGTCCTACGGTTGGCGGTATGGAGGATTTCGAAGAACCCCGCTGGAGCATCGGCGAGCTGGCCGCGGCAACGGGCGTTACTGTCAGGGCGCTGCACCACTACGACAGCATCGGGCTGCTCCGGGCAGGCGAGCGGACCGCGGCCGGCCACCGTCGCTATACGGAGCAGGATCTGCGGCAGCTCTACAGCATCCGGTCCCTGCGCAGCCTGGGAATGCCGCTTGGCGACATCGCCATGGTGCTGGGCGGATCGGACCGGGGTCCGGAGTCCCTGCAGAAGCTGCTGCTGCGGCAGCTTGATGCCTTGGGCGGACAGGCCCTGCAGCTGGAGCAGCTCCAGCGGACCATCCGGGAACTGCTGGACCGCCTCAACGGAAACGGGGACGCTGAGCCCGCCTACTTCATGACCGTACTGGAAAGGATGAGCATGTTTGAGAACTACTTCACGGAGGACCAGCGCCGGGAACTCGACGGGCAGCGTGCCCGCTTGGGCCAGGAAGCCACGGAGGACTCACGGAACGAGTGGGTGGGCTTGGTTGAGGAGGGCCTGCGCCAGGTCGACGGCGGTGTCCCCGCCACCAGCGTCGAAGCAACGGGACTGGTGAGCCGCTGGGATGAGCTGGGCTCCCGTTTTCACAGCAGCGAGGGCACCAAGGCGGCAGCCCGCTCCATGTGGAGCGAGAACAGCGCCGAGCTGAGCAGCGCGTTGCCCTGGACCGCTCAACAAATGCAGGCGCTGCTGGCGCACCTGCAGGAAGCGCGGAAGGCAGCCCAGGACAGCGCAGCCCAGGACACGGCGGAGGGCGGGGACGTCAGCTGACGACCCCGCCTTGCCTGGCAGTTCCCCTCAGCTGACCAGCACCTGGGTGGCCGATTCCTTCAGCTTGCCGTTGGCCCACTTCATCTGGCGGATGGTCTGGGGATGGCACTTTTCGGCCAGGGCCAGCAGGTCCTTGTCCTTCATCCCCTGCGCGGCCTGGGCCAGCAGTTCCCAGTCGGCCGACACCCCGCAGGCCTTCAGGTAGAGCTCGCGGAGATCCCGCAGCAGCAGCAAACCGGTTTCAGGGCGCCGGCCCGCCATTTCGCTGCCCTTCTCCCGCATGGTTTCCATCAGCCCCATTTCGCCCCGCGGTTCAGGGTCAAGGTCCAGGCCGTAGTTCTTGCCCATGGCCGCGATATCCCGCACGTGCTGCTGGGACCAGCGGGCCAGGTCCCGCGCCAGGTGGTAGATCTCGTGGTCCACCTTGTGCCGCTCCGAGATGGTCAGCAAGTGGTGCGCCAGGTCATTTTCGGATCGGTGCATTTCCTCAAGAACCAGACCGAACTTCATCGTGCCCCTCCTGCCGTACCGGTCGCTTCGTCTGCCAGGGCAGTGGCAATTCCCCTGGTCCTGGCGTCTTCCGGGAAGTCGCCAACAGGGGCGGACGCGGTGTTGGTAGGCGCCGGGGACGGCGCGTCACCGCCGGAAACCCGCGTGATACGCGCAGCTGCCGTCTTGAAGATGGGTTGCTTGGATGCCGCATCCCAGTCCGTGATGGTGAGCTCATTCGCTGCCCTGCCCGCCCCGTCCGGCTGGTGGCCGCCGTCGGTGTCCCAGTAGCCGTAGTGGAAGGGCAGGAACAGCACGCCGTTCCGGATGCCGCTGATCCGCACCTTGGCACGGACGGACCCACGGGGTGTCTCCACCTCCGCAAGGTCACCTTCGGCAATCCCGTACGCGCCGGCGTCGTCCGCTGACAACTCCACCCACACGTCCGGTGCCGCCGCGTTCAGCTCCGGCGCCCGGCCGGTCTTGGTGCGGGTGTGGAACTGGTAGAGCGTGCGGCCGGTGATGAGCTGGAGCGGGAAGTCCTGGCTGGGCAACTCGTGGGGCGGCATGTACTCGGCGGCCTTGATGATGGCCTTGCCCTCCGGGTTGAGGGCCTTGTACTCGGCCGGGTCCACAGGGGCACCCGTGATCAGGTCGCGGCCGTAGGTTTCGCAGTACTCGGGGTGTGCCCAGAACTTGCCATCGGCGTAGATGCGTTCCGTGCCGTCCGGGTTCTCCTCGTTGCACGGCCACTGGATGCCGGAGCCGCCGCGCAGCTTATCGTAGGTGATGCCCGTGTAGTCGCAGGGGCGCCCTCGGGTGCATGCCTTCCAGGCTTCGAAGGCGGATTCGGAATCGTGCCACTTGATCAGGGGCTGCCCGTCCTTGTCCTGCAGGCCCATCCGGTGTGCGTAGTCGATGAAGATGTCCAGGTCAGCTTTGGCCTCGCCGGGAGGGTCCACCGCCTTCTCCGAGAGGTGGACGGTGCGGTCCGCGTTGGTGAAGGTTCCGGTCTTTTCGCCCCAGGTGGCGGCGGGAAGGACGACGTCGGCCAGCTGGGCTGTCTCGGACAGGAAGATGTCCTGCACCACCAGGAACAGCCGGTCCTGCTCCAGGATGCCGCGGATGCGCGCCAGCTCGGGCAGCGAGACGGCGGGATTGGTGCCGCTGACCCACAGCATCCGGATGGAGCCGTCCTCCGCGTACCGCATCATCTGCATGACGTGCGTGGGCGGGGAGTAGTGCGGGATGGACATAGGGTCCACGTTCCATACCCGGGCCAGGTCCTTGATGTGGGCATCGTTGGACCAGTTGCGGAAGGCGGCGAGGTCGCCGTCGGCCCCGCATTCACGGGTGTTCTCGGCGGTGGGCTGGCCGTTCATCTGCAGGATGCCGCAGCCGGGCTTGCCCAGCATGCCGCGGATGATGTTCACGTTGTTGACCTGGACGGCGGCCGCGGTGGCCTGGTTGGACTGGTAGAAGCCCTGCAGCACCGTGGACAGCAGCCGCTCGGCATGGCCGATGATGCTCGCTGCCTCCTGGATTTGCTCCGCCGGGACACCGCAGATTTCCGCCACCAGTGCCGGCGGGTAGTTCCTGACCTCTTTTTCGAGCTCCGGGTACCCCACGGTATGGGCCTGGATGTACTCCTGGTCAATCCAGCCGTTGCGGATGATTTCGTGCAGGATGCCGTTCATCAGGGCCACGTTGGTGCCGGGCCTCGGCGCCAGGTGGAGGGTGGCGGCCTTGGCAACGGGCGTCATCCGTGGATCGACGCAGATGATTTTGGGCGGGTTGGGTCCCGCCAGCCGGTCCAGCATCCTGGTCCAGAGGACGGTCTGCGTCTCTGCGACGTTGTGCCCGTACAGTGCGATGACGTCGGCGTGGTCCACGTCCGTATAGGAGCCGGGCTGGCCGTCGCAGCCGAACGATTCCTTCAGCGCCTCCCCCGCCGTGGCCGTGCACAGCCGCGTGTTTCCGTCCACGTGGTTGGTGCCGATGCCGCCGTGCGCCATGGTGCCCAGGGTGTAGTACTCCTCGGAAAAGAGCTGGCCGGTGGTGTAGAAACCGATGGCGCTGGGGCCCTGCTCCGCCAGCAGCGACTTCGACCTGTCCACGACGCGCTTCATTGCGGTGTCCCAGTCCGTCTCCACCAGTTTTCCGCCCTCGCGGATGAGGGGTTTGGTGAGCCGGTCCGGTGAGGCGTTCGCCTGCCACCCGTAGAGGTCCTTCGGTCCCAGCCGGCCGTGGTTGACCCGGTCCGAGGCGCGCCCGCGCACGCCGACGATCCGTTTGTCCTTGACCGCGATGTCCATGGCGTCGCCGTTTGAGTGGAGGAGCGACGCCGTCTGGACCCACCGGTCCACGTCCTCCGGCGCCACCCCCTCGGCCAGGTGGGTGTCCACCCGGACCGGCCATTCACCGCCGCTTCCGTATGGCGTCCGTGTCCCCCATGGTTCAGCTATTCGGTCAATCCGAGTCATCTGTCCATCTCCTCGCAGGAACTGGCGGACAGCGCCGGAACGGCGTTGTCCCTACCGGCTCCCGTACCCAAAAAGGGCTGGCGGAAACTGACGGGTTGGTGGCTCTGGAAAGGTGGCGGCGCTGGTCAGGCCTGTTTTCCGGGCGTGGCCGGCTCGTCCTGAAGCACGCGCTTGTCCTGCAGCGGCCGCCGGGCCAGCCAGGCCGCCACGATGGCACCGGAGATGTTGTGCCACAGCGAGAAGACCGCGGAGGGCAGTGCGGCCAGGGGCGTGAAGTGGGCCGTGGCAAGGGTCGCTGCCAGGCCGGAGTTCTGCATGCCCACTTCGAACGCGAGGGCGCGGCGGGCTTTGTCGTCCAGGCGGCCCAGCTTGCCGGCGAGGTAGCCCAGGCCCAGGCCAAAGCCGTTGTGCAGCACCACCGCGAGGAACACGATAGCCCCGGCATCGATGATCTTGTTGGCGCTTCCGGCCACCACGATGGCCACGATCAGGGAAATCACGACGGCGGACGCCCACGGCAGTGCGGGCAGCACCTTGGCCACGAGTTTCTTGAGGAAGAGCCGGGCGAGGAGGCCGGCGACTACGGGAAGCAGGACGGTCTTGACGATGTCCAGGACCATTCCCGCGGCGTCGATCTGCAGGTAGGAACCCGCGAGGAACAGGACCAGCAAAGGGGTGACGATCGGGGCGATCAGGGTGGAGACGGAGGCCACCGCCACGGACAGGGCAACATCGCCCTTGGCCAGGAAGGCCATGACGTTCGAGGCCGTACCGGAGGGCGCGCAGCCCACCAGGATCACGCCGACAGCCAGTTCCGGCGGGAGGTTGAGGGCGCCGGCGATGAGCCAGCCGGCGCCGGGCATGATGACGTAGTGCGCCACGATGCCCAGCGCCACCGCCCACGGGCGTTTGGCCACCGCGGCGAAGTCCGGCGGAGTCAGCGTGAGGCCCATGCAGAACATGATGATGCCCAGCAGATAGGGCACGCTGGGGGCCATGGGTTTGAAGACTCCGGGGAGCAGGAAGCCGAGGATGCCTGCGACGACCACCAGGATGGGGAACACCGTCACGGCGATGCGGGCGATCCTGCTCTCCGCTTGCAGCGCGGGGTTGACGGGTGTCCCGTCCGAATTCTGGGGTTTAGTTGCCTCAAGCATCCAATCATGGTGGCACCGGCTGGTACGGTTCCGCCAATTGATGACCGTGAACGGTAACAACGGCGGAACCATACTGCGCCCGGACTCCCCGTGACATCAGTAGTCAGAGCTGCTTACGGAGCTCCATCTTCCGGATCTTGCCGCTGGCGGTGCGCGGCATGTCCTCCACCACCACCAGCGACTTGGGGATCTTGTAGCGGGCCAGCCTGCCATCGAGGAAGCCGCGCAGTTCCTCCGCGGTCAGTGATCCGCCCTCGCGCAGGGTCACGATCGCCTGGGGAACCTCGCCCCACTTGTCATCCGGGACGCCGATGACGGCTACGCTGCCCACGGCGGTGTGCTCCGCGATGACGGCTTCCACCTCGGCCGGGTAGATGTTCTCCCCACCGGAGATGATCATGTCCTTGAGCCGGTCCGAGACGAACAGGAAACCTTCCTGGTCCCGGTAGCCCATGTCACCCGAGCGGAACCAGGCCCCGTCCGCGTAGCTGGCAGCTGTCGCCTCCGGGCGGTTCCAGTACTCCTTGATCACGTTGGGACCGGAAATCTGGATCTCCCCCACCTCGCCCGGTGCCACCGTTCCGCCCATGGGATCGGCGATCCGGACCTCCGTGAAGAAGTGCGGCAGGCCCGCCGAGCCGGCCTTGGCGCGGGACCGGTCCACGGGAAGCATGGTGACACCGGGGGCTGTTTCGGTCATGCCGTAGCAGCTGGTGAAGCCGATGCCGCGGTCCTCATAGGCGTCCAGGACCCGGCGCGGAATGGCGGAGCCGCCGCACGTGAGCTTGTCCAGGGAACTGAGGTCCGCAGTTGCCCATCCCGGATCCTCGCAGAGAAGCTGGAACGTGGTGGGCACCCCGTTCAGGGTGGTCACCTTGTGCTCCTGGATCAGTTCCAGGACGCGGGCGGGATCGAACTTGGCCTCAAGCACCACGGTGGCCCCCTTGAGCAGCATGGGCAGCAGCCCCATGTCCAGCGACGCCACGTGGAACAGCGGCGAGATCATCAGCGCCACATCGTTGCGGTTCAGGTCCATGTCCACGATGGTGTTGATGCAGTTCCACGTGATGTTCCCGTGCGTCAGCAAGGCACCCTTGGGCTTCCCCGTGGTCCCCGAGGTATAGAGGATCATGGCCGGGTCGTCGTGGCCCACCGGCACGTCGATCGGTTCGGGCGACGCTGCCTGCAGCGCCGCCTCGTAATGCGAAACCGCGGCGAAGCGTTCGACGGCGGCCGGTGCCATTACGGCGGAAGGTTCCGTCCCGCCGTCGGCCGCTACCACCAGGCGGTGGGCAATGCCGGTCCCCTCCAGTGCCGCGGCTGCGGAGGCCTCCAGGGCGGCCGCATTGACCAGGAGCCGGGCGCCGGAATCCTGCAGCTGGAACTGCAGTTCCGGCGGGGCGAGCCGGGTGTTGAGCGGCACGAAGATGGCGCCCAGGAGGCCGCACGCGAAGAACGTTTCCACGAAGGAAGGGTGGTTCTCCCCGAGGTAGGCCACCCGGTCCCCCTTGGCCACTCCCCTGTCGCGGAGCGCGTTGGCAAGGCGGTCGGTCCGTTCGGCAAGCTCTTCGTAGCTCAGGGTGCCGGCTCGGGACACGAGGGCTGCCTTGGAACCCGACTTCCGGCGGCGGCGCTGCAGCCAGGATCCAACTCCGTTGTTGTCCATGGTTCTCCTAACGGACCGTGGTGAGGTCGTTGTTCTTAGATTCCCGCGTCAGGGCGATGAAGACAATCGAGACGAGGGCCATGACGGAGAGGAACACCACCACAGGAAGGATGTTCTGCCCGGAATCCTTGTAGAGCCCGGCGAGGATGCCCGGGGTGAAGCCTGCGCCGATGAGCGTGGCGAGCTGGTAGCCCACGGCGGCGCCGGTGTAGCGGGACGTGGTGCCGAACTGTTCGGAGACGAACGCTGCCAGCGGCCCGTAGAGGGACGAGTGCAGGATCAGCGCCACGGTGAAGGCCAGGAAGACCATGCCAACATTGCCGGAGCCGAGCATGCCGAACATCGGGAAGAGGTACACGATGAACAGGGCCAGGCCCGCGATCATCACCGGACGGCGGCCGAAACGGTCGGACAGGCGGCCGCCCAGGAGGACGAAGATGATGGAGATGGCCGAGGCTCCCGCGAACGCATACAGCACTCCCTGCTGCGGTGCGCCCTTGGAGACGGCGTAGGTCACCGAGAACGTAGGCAGCACCACCTGCAGTCCGAATCCGGCGGCACCGGCGAACATGATCATGATCAGCGCCTTGGGGCGGCGAAGCACCTCCAGCAGCGGAATCTTTCGCTTGGTCCCTTGGGCGCTTTCCTTGGCCACGGCCTCGGCGAAGATCGGGCTTTCGGACACTCTGAGGCGAACGAACATGCCCACGATCAGGAGGACGAAGGACAGCAGGAACGGCACGCGCCAGCCCCAGGCCAGGAACGCATCCTGCGGCAGCGCCGAGAACGCGCCCATCACAAGGGTGCCCAGCACGGCGCCGGTGGGGGCGCCGGCGTTGACGAAGGAGGCCGCAAAGCCGCGCCGCTTGGGGTCGGAGTGTTCCAGCGCCATCAGCGCGGCCCCGCCCCATTCGCCGCCGACGGCGATGCCCTGGCAGACCCGCAGCAGCACCAGGATGACGGCTCCCCAGGGTCCGATCACGCCTGCACCCGGAATCAAGCCGATGAGCGTGGAGGCGATGCCCATTACGGCCATGGAGATGATGAGCATTCCCCTTGCGGCCCACCTTGTCACCGAAGTGGCCGAAGATGACGCCGCCCAGCGGCCTGGCAACGTAGCCGGCGGCGAAGGTGGCGTAGGCGGCCACAACGCCCACCCAATCGTCCATGCCGGCAAAGAAGACCTTGGGGAACGCTACTGCTGCGGCTGTGGCGTAAAGCAGGAAATCGTAGAACTCGATGGTGCTGCCCAAATAGCTGGACAGGATGACCGTGCGCGCTTCCTTGCGCTTGGCGGCCGTGCCCGCGGGTGCGAGCGTGGTGTGTCCGGACATGGCTGTTCCTAGGGACGGAGGGAAGGGGGTTTTGGGGTTGCCGGAGGAGGCGTCGCCGCGGGGGTACCGCCGGTTTGCTGATGGTGCTGCTTCTGGGTGGGCCCTATTTGTAGAAGTGGCTTACTTGTAGAAGCGGCTACTTGTAGAAGCGGGCGAGGAATTCTGCGACGACGGCGGGGCGTTCCTGGCCTTCGATTTCGATGGTGGCGTTGACCTTGATCTGGGCGCCGCCCTTAACCTCGGTTACGTCGGCGATGGTGGCCTGCATGCGGACTTTGGAGCCCACCGTGACCGGGGAGGTGAAGCGGACCTTGTCCAGGCCGTAGTTGACCTTGGTGGTGACGCCATCGACGTCGAACAGCTCGCCCCAGAAGGGGATGATCAGGGAGAGCGTGAGGAAGCCGTGGGCGATGGGGGCACCGAACGGGCCGTCCTTGGCGCGTTCGGGGTCGGTGTGGATCCACTGCTGGTCGTCGGTGGCGTCGGCGAACAGGTTGATCTGTTCCTGGGTGATCTGGCGGTAGTCGGTGGTGCCAAGGTCCTTGCCGGACAGGGTGAGCAGGGTGTCGAAATCGACCACGAGATTGGGCATCGTTGCCTCCTGGTTTGGGTTTGTGGTTGCTTGCGGTGTTGTTGCTGGGTTTAGCGGGTGAAGCGGGGTTCAGCGGGTGAAGGCGCTTTCGCCGGTGAGGGCGCGGCCGATGATGAGGGCGTTGATGTCGTGGGTGCCTTCGTAGGAGTAGACGGCTTCGGCGTCGGCGTGGAAGCGCGCGACGTCGGCCGCGAGGGTGATGCCGTTGCCGCCCACCACTTCGCGGGCCAGGGCTACGGTGTCGCGCATGAACAGGGACGTCTGCATCTTGGCCAGGGCCGAGTCCTGGTCCCGGTAGATGCCTTTGGTTTGCTGCTCGGTCAGCCGGACCACCAGGGACAGGCTGGCCGTGACGTTTCCCAGCATGCGGGCCAGTTTCTCCTGGACCAGCTGGAAGGAGCCGAGGGTGCGGCCGAACTGCCGGCGTTCGTTGACGTAGGCCAGGGCGGCTTCGAAGGCGCCGGCGGCAATGCCGGTGGCGATCCAGGCCACGTCCGATCGCATGGCCCGCAGCATCGCGGCAACGTCCTTGAACGAGTTCACGTTCTGCAGGCGCATCGGCTCGGGGACGCGGACACCGCTGAGGGTGATGTGGGCGTTCTGCATCATCCGCAGCGCGGTCTTGCCGTGGATCTTTTCCAGGGTGACGCCCTGCGCCTTACGGTCAACGAGGAAGGCTTTGACCTGCCCGTCAGCGGCATCCCTGGCGAACACCGCGAGGACGTCCGCGGTGGCGGCGCCGCCGATCCAGCGCTTCGCGCCGTCCAGGACCCATGTGTCGGCGTCCGGGTCGAAGCGGGCAGTGGTGGACAGGCCGCCGGCGATGTCCGATCCGGACTCGGGTTCGGTCAGCGAGAACACGCCCTTGAGCGAGAAGTCGAGGACCTTGGGCATCCATTCGGCCTGATGGTCCTCGGAGGCACCCACCCGGATGGCCGTCCGGAACAGGCCGGCCTGGGCGGTGTACCAGGTGGCCAGCGACGCATCCGTGCGGGCAAGCTCGAAGATCCGAAAGCCCTGGTAAATGCCGCGGGCCGGGCCGTCAGCCGTGAGTTCGGCAGGTTCCATCAGGTCCAGGTCGATCAGCGGCCGGGCGAGCTGCTCCGGGAACTCCCCGCGTTCCCAGTACTCGGCCAGGAGGGGCCTGGCTTCTGTGTCCAGGAACGACCGGAGGCGGGAAAGGACCTGGCGCTCCTCGGGAGTGAGTAGGGACTCGGCGTCGTACCAGTCCGCTACTTCGTACAGCCGGGCACCCAGGGCGGCATCCGCCGTCGTCAGCGTGCCCATCTCAGGCCCCCAGCCCAAGGAGGCGGACCGCGTTGTCCTTGAGGATCTTGGGCCGGACGTCGTCCTTAAGGGGCAGGTCGGCGAAGGCGCCGAGCCATTTTTGCGGGGTGATCAGCGGGAAGTCGGTGCCGAACAGCACCTTGTCCTGCAGGTAGGAGTTGGACGCCTTCACCAGGGATTCCGGGAAGTACTTGGGCGACCAGCCGGAGAGGTCGATGAACACGTTGGCCTTGTGCGTGGCAATGGAGTTGGCCTCGTCCTGCCACGGCACCGAGGGGTGGGCCATGATGATCTGCAGGCCCGGGAAGTCGGCGGCCACGGCGTCCAGAAGGAGCGGGTTGGAGTAGGCGAGCTTGATGCCGTAGCCACCCGGAAGGCCGGCGCCCATGCCGTTCTGGCCGGTGTGGAAGATGGCGGGCAGGCCCAGTTCCTGGAGGGTTTCCCAGAGCGGGTAGAAGCGCTCGCTGGAGGGGTCGAAGCCCTGCAGCGAGGGGTGGAACTTGAAGCCGCGCGCGCCGAGTTCGATGGCCTGGTGCTTGGCCCCGGCGATGGCGTCCTCGCCGGTGCGGGGGTCAACGCTGCCGAACGGGATCAGGACGTCGTTGTTCCGGGCGGCGCCGGCGATGAGTTCGGGGATGCTGTTGGGTTCGTGCTTGAGCTGGGTGCGGGCGTCAACGGTGAAGACGACGGCGGCCATGTTCAGTTCGCGGTAGACCTCGGCGATCCGGTCCAGGGATGGGGTGCGGTCCTCGGCCTTGAAGTACTTGGCCGAGGCTTCGGTCAGTGCCTCCGGCAGGGAGCCGTGCCCGCAGCTGTCCACCTCGAGGTGGACGTGCATGTCGATGGCGTCGAGTTTCGCCGGGTCGATGTCCAGTTCGTAACGGTCGGCCATGGTCAGCGGGCCTCGGCAGGCTGTGCCGGCTTCAGGTCCTCCGGCAGCGGCAGGAATTCCTCGCCGTAGCTCTGGAGGGTTTCGGCGTTGAACAGCTGGCCCGCGTTTTCCTTGAGTGCCTGGTAGCTCCAGCCGCCCTCGCGGTACTCGGTGGTGGCTGCTTCCGGGTGGGTCCAGACCTGCAGGCGGTCACCGCCGGCGCCGATGGCCTGGCCGGTGATGCCGGCTGCCTCGGCGGAGGCGAGGAAGGCAACCAGTCCGGAGACGTCGTCGGCCGTTCCGAAGCCCAGGTCGTGGCGGAAGAAGGCCGGCATGGCCTCGCCGCGCTCGTCCGCCTCAACGGCCTTCTGGAAATAGGGGACGGTCTTGGTCATGGCGGTGGCGGCCACCGGGATGACGCTGTTGACCGTGACGCCGGTCTTCGTCATTTCCAATGCCCAGGTGCGGACCATGCCCACGATGCCGGCCTTCGCGGCGGCGTAATTGGTCTGGCCGAAGTTGCCGCGCTGGCCTGTGGGCGAACCGATGGTGATGATGCGGCCCTGGACGTTGTGTTCCTTGAAGTAGGCGTAGGCCTCGCGGACGCAGGTGAAGGTGCCCTTGAGGTGGACGTTGATCACCAGGTCGAAGTCCTCGTCCGTCATCTTCAGCAGGGACTTGTCCCGCAGGATCCCGGCGTTGGTGACCAGGATGTCCAGCCGGCCGAAGGTGTCCACGGCGCCGGCCACCAGGGCCTTGGCAGCGTCTGTGGTTCCCACCGGGACCACCACGGCGGTGGCGCGGCCGCCGTCGGCCTCGATCTGCGCGACTGCCTGCGCGGCGGTGTCGGCATTGACGTCATTGATGACGACGGCGGCACCCTGGCGGGCGAGTTCCCTTGCGTAGGCGAGGCCGAGGCCCTGCCCGCTGCCGGTGACGATTGCAACCTTGCCGTTCAAGCTCATGGCCTGCTCCTTCGCATGCGCCGGCCGAAGCCGTTGGGGTGGTCCCACTGCCGTGTGAGATCCTTGTTGAGATCAATGAAAATACGGATCATTGAAAAAGTCAACGATTGTTTTTTACACCGGAGTTGTGATGGCCACCTTGGGCACAGACGTTCAGACCCCCCGCCTTGCGGCCGCCAGGATCGGCAGTGATGTGGGCCTGCTGCTGGCCAAACTGCATGCCGCGGGCTCGGTGCTGAACAACAAGGCCCTGGCTGACTTCGGCCTGCGGGAGCGCTCCTTCTCCATCCTCACGCTGGCGTGCAGCGGACTGGAGCCGACGCAGCGCGAACTGGCGGATTTCCTCAGCCTGGACCCCAGCCAGGTGGTGACCCTGGTGGACGACCTGGAGCGCCGTGGCCTCGTGGAGCGGGCGCAGGGCAAGCAGGACCGGCGCGCCAAAATCATTGTTTCCACGGCCGAGGGACGAAAAATGCACACCAAAGCGCGCGCTTCAATGGACGCGGCGGAGCTAACACAGTTGGCCGGGCTTTCTGACGATGAGTCGCAGGAATTGAAGCGGCTGCTCCGCAAGGCGCTGTGGGGCGCGGCGGAGTAACTGCCCCAGCTTGGGTTTCTTGTACAAGAGGCTTGCGAGGGTCTCTTAACGGGAATTGCCTACCCATACGTGGTACGGGCAGGCATTTCCTGTTTGATGCAGCGTCTGAATAGCTACAGGAGGCTTCTTCCGATGTCCGTCCCGATCCTGCGCAGCAGTGAGGCAGAAAGTTCGGGGTCTTTCGAAGAGTCCTGATCGGTGTATTCGGTCAGTGTGTAAACCCGGGTCAAGGGCATTTCGGACCAGCGCTCCTTCGGGAGGAGGGAGCGTCCGGCGACGGCGATGATGGGGCGGTTTCCTGACCGCCGCGCGACCGCTGCGGGGAGTTTGCCGGCCAGGGTCTGTTCGTCGATGCTGCCTTCGCCGGTGATGACTATGTCGCAAGAGTCCTTGCGGGTGTTGAAGTCCAGCAGGTCCAGGAAGTAATCGGCGCCGGAGACCTGCCGGGCCCCGAGCAGGAGGCAGGCGTAGCCGATGCCGCCGGCGCTCCCGGCGCCTTCGTGCTCCGCCAATGCAGCGGCGTCGGCGAAACCTGCTTTAGCCAGTGTCGACACGTAGTGCTCCAGACCGGCGTCGAGAATTTCAAGATCCTCGGCCTTCGCGCCCTTTTGTGGGCCGAAGACCGCCGGAGCTCCGCTGTAACCGAGTAGTGGATTAAGCACGTCGCTGGCAACGATCAACTCTGTATCGGTGAGTTCCGGCAGCGCTGTGCGGTGGACGGAATAAATTTGGACCAGTTCACGCCCGCTGCCATAAAGCCGACGCCCGTCGGCATCCCGGAAGCTGTAACCCAGGGCAGCGAGCATTCCCATCCCGCCGTCGGTGCTGGCGCTTCCCCCGAGGGCCAGCACGATCCGGGCCGGGGCGAGGCTGAGTGCGAACAGGATGGCCTCACCGAAACCGCGGCTGGAGGCTTTTAGGGCCTCCAGCTTACCCTCGGGCAGGAGCGCCAGTCCGCAGGTATTGGCGACCTCGACCACGGCGGTGGTGCCGTCGAACGCGATGCTTGCCAGGACGGGCTGGCCGGTGGGACCTGCAACCGTGTAGGTGCGGCGGGTGAAGCCGGCGGCGACGGCGGCGTCAACACTGCCGTCGCCGCCGTCGGCCAGGGGAAGAAGTTCGCACTGGACCGCCCCGGCCGCACCGGGCACATCAGCGGCGGACCGAAGCCCCGCTGCCAGGGCCCGCGCCACCTCGCCGGCGGTGAGGCTGCCTTTGAACTTGTCGGGGGCGATGAGGGTACGCACGGTTTTCGGGACAGCGGTGCTGGTCATGTCAGGCATTTTTCGAGTAGGCGGGCCGGCGTTCGGCATCAGCAACGTGGTTGGGCGCCAGATCCCCGGATTCGTGGGCTTGCTTGGGGGAATGGTGCCCGTATTTAGTCAGGTCGTCGTCAAGGTCAGTGACGTCGTCAAGATGGACCGGGTCTTCAGCAGGGAGGGGCTCCACGGTTTCGCCACGGAAGGCGCGGCGGACGCGGTCGGCGTCCAGGGTGCGGTCCCACCAGGCAATGAAGAGAGTGGCCACGGCGTTGCCGGTGAAGTTCACCAGGGCACGGCATTCGGACATGAACTTGTCGATGCCGAAGATGAGCATTATGCCGGCCGCGGGGATGGTGCCGATGGTGGCAAGGGTGGCGGTCAGGGCGATGAAGCCACCGCCGGCTACGCCAGCCGCGCCCTTGGAGGTCAGGAGCATGACGGCGAGCAGTCCCAGCTGCTGGCCGAGGCTCAGGTGCGTGTTGGTGGCCTGGGCGATGTAAAGGGCGGCAAGCGAGAGGTAGATGGCGGCGCCGTCGAGGTTGAAGCTGTAACCGGTGGGGACGACGAGACCGACGGTTTCCTTCTTTACGCCGGCGTTTTCCAGCTTGCGCATCAGGCCGGGCAGAGCGGGCTCGGCAGTGGAGGTGCCGAGGATAAGCATGTATTCCTCTTTGAGGTGCCGGATCATGCTGAAGATGTTCAGCTTCAGGAAGGCCATGACCGAACCGAGGACCACCACGACGAACAGGATGGACGTGGCGTAGAACAACGCGATGAGCCCGCCCATGCTGGACAGGGAAGAAACTCCATACTTGCCCACGGCGAAGGCCATGGCCCCGAAGGCGCCCAGCGGGGCCGCTTTCATGATGAAGTTCAGGATCTTGAACATGACCCCGGTGAGGCGCTGCACTCCGTCAAGAACGGGGGCCCCGACCTTGCCCATGGCGTTCAGGGCGATGCCGAAGACGACGGCGATGAAGATGATCTGCAGGATGTCGCCCGCGACGAACGGTTGGACAACGCTGGTGGGGATGATGTTGGTAATGAACTGCCACCATTCCTGGTGGGCCCCGGCGTCGATCAGCTTGGCGGCCGAGTCGGAGGTCTTGATGGCCCCCGGGTCGGCGTTGACGCCCTCTCCAAGGCGGAAGACGTTGATGGCGACCAGCCCGAATGCCAGAGCGCAGATGGTGCCGATTTGGAAGTACGTGAGGGCTTTCAGCCCGGTCATGCCGACCTTTTTCAGGTCCGCGACACTGGCGATGCCGCCCACGATCGTGAGGAACACGATAGGCCCGATGAGCATCTTCATCGCGTTGACGAACGTAGTGCCGATCGGTTCCATGGCGATCCCGGTCGCGGGGGCGAGCCAGCCGACCAGAATGCCGATGACAATCGCGGTAAGTACCCAGAAATACAACTGGTGGTACCAACGCGCTTTCGGCGCTTTCGCGCCGGCCGCTGTGCCGCTGGCGGTGGTGATGTGGTCCATGATTCCTACCTCATTGTGGAATGTCTGTGGAGAAGTTGAGTGCACGGGACGGGCAGGAACTTGTACAGAGCCGCCCGTCCCGGGCGTTTGTTGCGGCGGCCGGTGGCCGGGGCGCGCCGGCAGTGTGGCTAGACGGCTGCCAGCGTGCTGGTCAGGGCCTTGATGATGGCTTCGGTGACGTCTTCGGTGTTGGCTTCGCCGCCGATGTCGCGGGTCAGGTAGCCGGCGCCGGTGGTCTGCTCAATCGCGGTTTCCACCTTGCGGGCTTCCTCGTGCAGGCCGAAGTGGTCCAGCATCAGGGCAGCTGAGGCGATGGCACCGATCGGGTTGCTGATGCCCTTGCCGGCGATGTCCGGGGCAGAACCGTGGACCGGTTCGAACATGGACGGGAAGCGGCGCTCCGGGTTGAGGTTTGCGCTGGCCGCCAGGCCCAGGCTGCCGGCAAGAGCCGAGCCAAGGTCCGAGAGGATGTCAGCGTTGAGGTTGGAAGCCACCACCACGGAGAGGTCTTCGGGTTTGAGGATGAACTTAGCGCTCATGGCGTCCACCAGAACGCTTTCGGTCTGGACGTCAGGGTAGTCCAGGGCCACGCGGTTGAAGACTTCGTCCCAGAGGACCATGCCGTATTGCTGGGCGTTGGATTTGGTGACGGAGGAGACCTTCTTAACCGTGCGGGTCCGTGCCAGATCGAAAGCGAAGCGCATGATGCGTTCGCAGCCCTTCTCGGTGAACAGTGCGGTCTGCAGGGCAACCTCGTTGCCGGGACCGCGTCCGGACAGGTTCCGGCCGCCCAGTCCGGCGTATTCGCCTTCGCTGTTCTCGCGCACAACTACCCAGTCGAGTTCAGTGTTGTCAGCTTTGCGGAGCGGGGACTGGACTCCCGGCAGGAACTTCACCGGGCGGATATTGGCCCACTGGTCGAAGTTCTGCGTGATGTTCAACCGCAGGCCCCAAAGGCTGATGTGGTCGGGGACGTTTTCCCAGCCGACGGCGCCGAAGTAGATGGCGTCGAAGTCCTTCAGGGCATCCAGGCCTTTGGGGTCCATCATCAGGCCGGTCTTTGCGTAGTACTCCGAGCCCCAGGGAAACTCGGTCCAGTCGAAGGCGAACCTACCGCCGGAGTTTTCTGCCAGGGCGTCCAAGACCCGTCGGCCGGCGGAAACAACTTCCTTGCCCACGCCGTCTGCGGGGATGGATGCGATGCTGAATTTCTGGGTGGCGCTCATGTGCCATGTCTCCTCGTTGAGTGTTGCGTGGTGATTTCCCTTGTTAGCGGGTCACACCGTTCCTTCCTCTTCAAGTAGACGGGCTGCCGTTCCGCGGCGTCCAAGACCAAGATTGAATCCGCTAGATAGGCGAAGCCTATTGATTAGGCATCGCCTGCCTTGGACCCCTCTACGACGTGCAGTGCCGCGACTTCCAGAAATGCCCTCGCGGCTGGAGTGAGGTCTTCCTTGCGGCTCAGGATGGCCACGTCGAGGTGGGAAACCGGCTCGATCAGAAGGGTCCGCAGCCCGGATTTATGAGCCAGCGGCGCCCATGAGGAGGGCATGACAGCGTGGCCGACGCCAGCTAAGACCAGCGGCAAAATCGACGTCCGATGCGCGACCTCAACCACGATTTCGATGTCGACGCCCTGGGCCAAGGCATCATCGACCAGCCAACGCATCAACGATCCCCGCTGGCTGGCAATCAGCCGGTGCCCGCTCAAGTCTTCCCGCTCAATTGCCTTCCCGGGCCGGAAGCTATCGGTGTGCGGGTTCACGATCAGGATCAAGGGCTGGCGTTCCAGCTCCAGAACGCGAACGCCGGGTACCCGGATCGGATTGGGTGAGCCCGCCAGCCCGATCTCTGTGCTGCCGCTGCGCACGGATTCAATGACTTCTTCCGGCGTGAACGCGGCACTGACATTAAGCCTGACGGAGGGATGAAGCCTGGTATAGCCGGCAATCATCGAGGTCAACGGCTCAATGCCCGGGGACGGCATCGTGATGATATCCAACCGGCCGCTCCGAACACCCCTCAGCGCCCCCACCACCGACTGAGCCGCGTCCAGGTCCCGCATCACCAGCCGGGCAGGCCCAACCAACGCCTGACCTGCTTCACTGAGAACAGCGCGCCGTCCGATCCTGTGGAACAACGGCACCCCTAGTTCCCTCTCCAGACCGGCAATCGTCTGCGAAAGGGACGGCTGCGCAATCAGCAGGTGCTCCGCCGCGCGATTGAAGCCATCGTGGTCTACGACGGCCAGAAAATACTTCAGCTTCCGGGTATCCACTCGAACTCCTAAATCACCCGCTCATGGGTTTCTGCACGCGGTCGGCTACAGGGCTCAAAGACCCGCCGCCAGCCGTCGATAGCCTACGCCTATTAGACGGATCACAACCGGCGCCCTCTCAAAATAGAGGCCGTAACGGGAAGCACATGATCGGTACCAACAAAGTTGCCCTCCTGTGTCAGAGGCACCTCCCACCTCTGACGGACGCCACCAGGTGGCTGCTTTCGCTCTGGGTCCCATCTGTCCGACGTGACCCGGGAGTTACTTCATGAACATTGCCCAAACCGCCACATCGTATCCGGGTGGCTTGGTTTCCTCGCGCAAGGATGTCGCAAGCGACTTAGCGACATGTGTAGCGTTTAGGGCACCTTCACCGGGCAGTTTTGCGGGCGGGGTATACGGGACAGCGCAAACTGCTGTCCCTCAGAACCGCACGTCAGAGCGGGTTGTCGCGGTGAGGGACCGTCTTGCGGGCGCCCGTACCGTTGCAGGCTTGGTTCTCAAACTGCGATCAAGAGTTGTAGCCTCGGCAGATGAGCGGGGGCAAGAAGGGTCCGAAAAGACTGCAGCCGAAGATGACGCGCGGCGCCTTCCGCTGGCAGTTCGTCATATGGTCCTTGTGGACAGTTCTGCAGCTCGTTCCAGTAATCATGCACTTGGCGTCGGCAACCGTCTGGGCTTCGAAGGACTATTGGACCCTCACAGCTTTGATATTTGGTGTGACAGCCTTGGTCTACCTCTTATATGTTCGCCACCACGATGGCAGGTTCTGGGAGGAAGAAGAGGCTGCGAGAGCTGATTGGGAGCGGCGTGGGCGCGCTCTGTAATCTGACAAAAGCGGAGGCAAAGGAATGTCCGATGGGGGATCCCCAAGAGTGCACCCGCCACGTGAATGGTGACGACACAAGACGCGGTCCGGCGTGGTCGCCCGGCCGAAATGTGGGACTTGTCCGGTGAATATCCCTCAGCCTGGTGAAGCGCCTAGTTGTACTGTCCCGGCAGGTTGGTGACACGGGAATTGATTTGACGCAATAAGAGGACCTCCGGGTGTTGTGTGTTGCTTGTCGAGAGCGAACACAAACCAGGAGGTCCTCGTGTCCCACCGTAACGCGTTTTTGGCTTATTCGGGGCGTCTGCAGCTGGCCCGCTGCATTGTTGTTGATGGGTGGCCGTTGCGCCGGGCTGCTGAGCGGTTCAACGTTTCTGTCCCAACGGCGGCGCGCTGGTCCCGCCGCTACCGGGAGTTCGGTGAAGCTGGCCTGGAGGATCGCAGGAGCCGGCCACTGACCTGCCCGCACCGGACCCGGATGCGCACTGAACGGCGTGTGTTGGGGTTGCGCGTGAGCAGGCGCTGGGGCCCGGCCAGAATTGCCTACCACCTTCACCTGAACGTCTCCACCGTCCACCGCATCCTCACCCGCTACCTCTGTCCGCCGCTGCGGTTCACAGATCCGGCAACAGGGATCCGGGTCCGCGGCCGGGACCGGGCCCGCCGATACGAGTACGGCTGGCCAGGGGAAATGATCCACGTGGACATCAAGAAGCTCGGACGTATCCCCAACGGTGGAGGGCACCGCATCCACGGGCGGGTGCAGGGCGAGGCGAACTCCCGGGCCAGGAACCTCGCCGAAGGCCGGCCCAAGGACCGTGGTCAGGTCAGGGGCTACACATTCCTTCACCACGCCGTGGATGACCATTCCCGGTTCGTTTACTCCGAGATCCTGCCGGACGAAACCAAGGAGACCGCGTCGGCCTTTATGCGCAACGCCATCACCGCGTTCGCCGCCCAGGGCGTCAAAATCCAGAGAGTGCTCACGGACAACGGGGCCTGCTACCGTTCCCGGGCCTTCGCCGCCGTCCTGGCCGAGGCCGGGATCAAGCACAAACGCACCCGTCCGTACAGGCCCCAGACCAACGGCAAGGTCGAGCGCTTCAACCGCATTCTGCAAGAGGAATGGGCCTATGCCAGAGCCTATGGCTCAGAGACCGAACGCCAAGCCTGCTGTCCTGGACTTCATCGACTACTACAATCAGAGCAGGCCCCACACCGCACTCAAAGGCGCCTCACCCGCCAGCCGCGTCACCAACCAACCGGGTTAGTACACCTAGTCCTGAAACAATGCGGGCATTCGGGTTGAGCGGGCCCGCTCGTCCGATCCCCGGTGGGCAGGGGACTTCATGGGCCTCGGGTGGGGTGGTGCTCAAGCCCGGCGCCGATCCTGAGTATCAGGCGTGGCTCGGGTCTGCCCTGGGTAGGATCGCCGGCGAAGGCTTCCGCCTCGCACGGGCTGTTCCCACCCTGGACGGTGCGTGGACGCACGAGGGCTGGTCGGCGACCTTCTTGGTTGCAGGGAAAGAGCCAGACCACGCTAGGAACGCGGCATGGCGAGAGATCATCGAGGCAGGACGGGCCTTTCATCGAGCCACCTCCCGGCTTCCGAAGCCACCGTTCTTGAATCGGTCAGACACCTGGTGGTCTCGCGCCGATCGACGGGCATGGGACGACCACGACCTGAATGCCTCGCCCGCCCTGCGCCCAATCGTCATGCGGCTCCGTGAAGGGTGCACGGACTTAGGCCCTGCCCAGTTGGTCCATGGTGATCTGACCAGGAACGTGCTGCTCGCCCCAAAAATGGCTCCAGCGGTCATCGATGTGTCGCCCTACTGGCGCCCGCCCTCGTATGCCGAGGGCGTCGTCCTCGCCGATGCGCTCTGCTGGCACCGTGCGCCCGCTTCCTTGCCGGATGAACTGGGTGTGCGTGTCGCTGCTGTAGCGCGCGCACTTCTGTTCCGGGCGTTCACGACTCAGGAACGCGCAAACGATGGAATAGGCCTTGACGCATTCCCCGGCGAGATCGCCCGTTACGATACAGCAGCCGCCGCGATCGGCCTCTGAGCACGCAATCCGCGCCTCGGACAACGCGTGTCCCGGTTAGCGATCCCCATACGGGACAGCTGAACCCGCGTCGTTACCCCATCAGCTGCCTCATAACCGATGTGGAGTGAAACGCTGGAGATATCAGACCCTTTGCCCTGAACCGTGTTGCCTTGATCCATTTCGTGCTGCCAAATTAGCTGGAAAATTTAAGTCGTACCCGCCCGGAAGTTAGACGACGGGTTAATCGTTTAAGGCCTGCCTACCTTGTGCTGCTTCGACTGGGCCCGCGTCATAGACTCACCTGAGCAACTACCAATTGGGGGATTGATGTTCGGTAAGAAGCGCTCGTGCGGGATGTGCGGGCAGGCTCTGGCGGCCCACGACAGAGATGTCCGGTTCCGGCTCCCGGATCCGGTGCTTGAGAGCCCTGAACAGCACCGCGCGGAGGACAGCTGGCTGAGCGACCCGGACCCCAATAAAGCCACGCTCATGCAAATCCCGAATATCAGTCCTTTCGTCCGTGCCCTGCTTCCGATCAAGCTGCAGGGCGGCCACGAGTTCCGGTTTGGGGTCTGGATTGCCATCCACCCCAGTGACCTCCAGCACGCCTTCAGAGTCTGGAACGCGCCCCAGTACGCCGATCTGGAACTCACCGGGTACCTGGCTAACAAGATTCAGCCCTGGGGCCTGTTCGCGGTGCCAGTGGATTTGGCTGTCCTCAACGTGGACCAGACTCCGTACTGCGTGTCCAGCTCGGACCAGGAGCTGCACGATGTGCTAATCAAGGAGTGGCCACATAACATTTTGGCGTCACTGCCGTGATTCAGCAGCGGCCAGCCGGCCGCCCATGGACGTTCGCCGCAGTCCGCGTCATGGTCCCCGCACTCACCCTCTTGGTGTTCGGCCTCACGCAGGTGCCCGTTTGCCCGGGTACGTGGCCGCCTACCTGCTTATCGGGGTGTGCATCTTCGGTCCACCCGGCAAACTCCCGTTACTGCGGCAGGCCGCGGCGTTCCTGCTTCCCGGCGCCCTGCTCGTGGTCCTGGCACTGCTGGACCTGGGTTTTTGGTGCGGCGGCTGGCTGCTCGGGCTCCCGGCCTGGGGGCTGCTGCTGAGCCGATCGACGACGGGAACCCCGCTCCGGGCCGTGGACGTTCTGAAATTCCTTGGGCTGCTGGTGCTGGGCCTGGTGGTTTTCGCGTTTAACACCATCTGGGTGGTCTTCAGCCTCGGCCTGTTCCTGTTCCCGGTAGTCCCCCTGGTCCGGCTGGCCTACCCTAAATACCGGGCCAGGCCTCTGCAAGCGGCCGTGGAGGTACTTCTGGCCGTGGCGAGCATCTTGATTGCCTACGCTATTCCCACACCAAAAGCCTCATGGTCCTTGCAGCTAAGTAACGGAGCCATCGTCTAGCGTCCGGTATCAGCCTGAACTGCTACCAGTCGTGCACCGTGCCGTCGACGAGGCGGTTGTAGGGCAGGTAGGCCTGCTGGTACGGGTACGCGGCGGCGGCTTCTTCGTTGAATTCGACCCCGATACCGGGGTTGTCGCCCGGGTGCAGATACCCGTCCACGAAGGTCATGGACTGCTCGAAGACCTCGTTGGTCTTGTCCGAGTGCTGCATGTACTCCTGGATCCCGTAGTTATGGATCGCCAACCCCACATGCAGCTGCGCCGCGAACCCCACCGGGGAAATATCCGTCGGCCCATGGAAACCTGACTTGATCTGGTACTGCGCGGCGAAATCCATCACCTTCTTCAACGGGGAAATCCCGCCAAAGTGCGTGGACGCGGCCCGGACGTAGTCGATCAACTGCTCCTTGATCAGCGTCTGGTAGTCCCACACCGTGTTGAAGACCTCCCCGATCGCCAACGGCGTCGTGGTGTGCTGCCGCACCAGCCGCAGCCCTTCCTGGTTCTCCGCCGGCGTGCAGTCCTCCAACCAAAACAAGTCATACGGCTCCAACGCCTTACCCAGCTTCGCCGCCTGGATCGGCGTCATCCGGTGATGCCCGTCATGCAGCAACGGGATCTCCGGACCAAACTCATTCCGCACCGCCTCGAACACCGTCGGCAGATGCCGCAAATACGCCCGGGTGTCCCAGTCCTCTTCCTGCGGGAACGCACCGCGCCCGGCCGGCTCATAGTCATACCGCTCCCCCGACGCCTGCGCCTGCGCCGCGACACCGTACACGGCCTTGATCCCCGGAATCGCGGTCTGGATCCGGATCGACTTGTACCCCAGCTCGAGGTGCTCCCGGACCGAATCAAACAGCGAAGGAATATCGGACCCGGACGCGTGCCCGTACGCCCGCAACCCGTTCCGCGACGCCCCGCCCAGCAACTGGTACACCGGCAACCCGGCCACCTTGCCCTTGATATCCCACAACGCCATGTCCACCGCAGCGATCGCCGCCATCGTCACCGGACCCCGCCGCCAATACGAGGACCGGTACAGGAACTGCCACGTATCCTCAATCCGGTGCGCATCCTTGCCCACCAACAGCTGCGCCACATGCTCCTTCAGATACGCGGCGACCGCGAGCTCACGCCCATTCAAAGTGGCATCACCAATACCCGTCACCCCATCCTCCGTAGTAACCCGGAGCGTCACAAAGTTCCGGGACGGACTGGTAACAAACACATCGGCGGCAATAATTTTCACGGCTGGCTTTCGGTCGGGATTTCTTAAGGTCTGGAATGTCAAGGGCTGGAGTCAGCGCACGGTGCTGCCCCGGGCGGAATCAAGCAGGGCAAGCTCCTCGCGACGGGGCAGCCCCTCCCAGTCGCCGCGGGTGCTGACGGCGAAGGCGCCTGCCAGGACGCCCCGGTGCAGGCGGCCGGCGGTATCGACGCCGTCGAGCAGGGCCGAGAGGTATCCGGCAGTGAACGCGTCGCCTGCCCCGACGGTGTCCACACAGGTCACGGCGAGGGCCGGTGCTTCCAGGCACCCTTCCGCTGTATAAACCGCCGCGCCCGCTGCGCCGCGCTTCACCACCACTTCGCTGACTCCGGTGTCGAGCAGCCGGGCCGCGGCGGAAGCTTCGTCCATAGCCGCCGCGTTCCCCTCCTGTGGCGGGGCAATCAGGTCCAGCTCGTCGTCGGACGCTATGACGATGGTGGCGTGCCGCGCCAGGGGGCCGAGCACCGCCCTCGCCTGGTCCCGGGACCAGAGCTTGCTGCGGTAGTTCACGTCGAGGCTCACCGCTACACCGTCACCGGCCGCCCGTTCCGCGGCATATTCCACGGCGTCCCGGGCTTCCGGGCTGAGCGCTGCGGTGATGCCGGTCAGGTGCAGGATCCGGGCACCGCAATCCAGTGCCGCAGCCACGTGCTCACGTGAGATGGTGGCCCCCGCGGACCCGGCGCGGTAGTAGAAGGCCCGGCTGAGGTCGGCCGTGCGCTGCTCCAGGAACATCACCCCGGTGCTGCGCTCCGGATGCACGCTGTGGTGCAGGTGCACGCCCTCGCCCCGCAGTTGCTTCACGATGAACTCGCCCTGGGGATCGGCACCCACGGACCCTACCCAGACCGAAGTATGGCCGAGGCGTGCAACGCCGATGGCAACGTTCGATTCCGCCCCGGCCACCTGCATGTTCAGCGCGCCGCCGCTGGCCAGGGGGCCGGTGGACCGCAGGGAGACCATTGACTCCCCGAAGGTCAGCAGGCCCACCGGGTCCGGGGCCGGGGTGTTTCGGGGACCAGCAGTCATGAGGCGGTCCCGGTACGGGCTGCGAACTCGGCGGCGAGGCGCAGGAAACCGTGGGCGCGCTCCCGCATCTCCGCCAGGTCCCCGCCGGAGGCCGCGCTGCCGAACAGGGGCCCGCCCAGTCCAACAGCGATGGCTCCGGCTTCCCAGTAACCGGTTGCCTCGCCGAGGCCCACGCCGCCCACGGCGATGAAGGGAATGTCCGGGAAAGGATCCCGGACGGCCTTCAGGTACCGGGGCCCGCCGATGGACGCCGGGAAAAGCTTGATGGCGGTGGCACCGCGTTCCATCGCTTCATAGGCTTCACTTGGCGTCAGCGCCCCGGCCAGGACGGGAATCCCGGCACTGGCCGCCTCGCTGATCGAGGGGGCCAGTGAGGGGGTGACGATGAATTGGCCGCCGGCAGCGGTGACGCGTTCGACGTCGGCTGGCGTCATGACGGTGCCGGCACCCACCAGGCAGCCGGCCGGGGCAGCCGCGCGGACCTCGCGGATCGCCTCCAGTGCGTTGGGCGTGGTGAGGGCGATCTCCACGTACTGGAAGCCTTCCTCCATCGCCGCCAGCGCGGCCTTGGCGGCAGCACCGCCGTCGTTCCCGCGGACGATGCCGACGAGGCGGGCCTGCCGGATTCCGGCCAGAAGGCTGGCGGAGGTAACAGCTGAATTCTGGGACGTCATGGGGTTCACCATTCTGCGAAGGATCCGTCGGGGTGGCGCCATACGGGGCCGCGCCAGGCATGGCCGCGCTTGTCCGCTGCACGGACCACGGCTTCGTCGATGTCAACGCCCAGCCCGGGCCCGGTGAGCCGCTCGATGTGGCCGTTCACGAACTTGAACGGTGTCTTGTCCACCACGTAGTCGAGCACTTCGGCGCCCTGGTTGTAGTGGATGCCGATGCTTTGTTCCTGGATGAGGAAGTTGGGCGTGGCAAAGCCCACCTGGAGGCAGGCGGCGAGTGCCAAAGGGCCCAGCGGGCAGTGCGGTGCCAGCTGGACTTCGTAGACCTCGGCCAAGGCTGCGATCTTGCGGACTTCGGTGATGCCGCCGGCATGGGAGAGGTCCGGCTGCGCCACGGCGATGCCTGCCTGCAGGGCGGGCAGGAACTCCTGCCGGTTGTAGAGCCGCTCCCCCGTGGACACGGGTGTAGTGGTGGATGCAGTGAATTCGCGGAGCAGATGGGTGTTTTCCGGAACAACGGGCTCTTCCAGGAAGAAGGGCCGGAACGGTTCCAGCAACGGGGCCACCCGCCGGGCGCTGGCCAGGCTGAAGCGGCCATGGAAGTCGACGGCGACGTCGCGGTGGTCGCCCAAAACCTGGCGGGCCGCGGCGACACGCCGGATGACGCCGTCGATCTCCGCGACAGACGCCACCGGGCTCATTCGGCCGCTGGCGTTCATTTTGACGGCAGTGAGCCCCACGTCCAGCTGCGCACTGATTTGGTCCGCCACCTCGTTCGGCTCGTCGCCGCCCACCCAGCCGTACATCCGGATCCGGTCCCGGACATGGCCGCCCAGGAGCTGGTGCACCGGGGTGTTGAAGTGCTTTCCGGCGATATCCCACAGCGCCTGGTCCAGGCCGGAGACGGCGCTGGCGAGGATGGGGCCGCCACGGTAGAAGGACCCTTTGGTCATTACCTGCCAGTGGTCTTCGATGCGGAGGGCGTCCCTGCCGATGAGCAGTTCCGAGAGTTGTTCGACGGCGGCGCGCACCGTCTCACTGCGGCCCTCGCAGGTGGCCTCGCCCCACCCCACGATTCCGCTGTCTGTCTCGATGCGGACAAAGAGCCAGCGGGGTGGAACGAGGAATGTTTCGATCCTGCTGATGACGGTCACGCGGCGGTCCTAACCCTTGGTGGCGCCGGCGGTCAGGCCGGAAACGATGTACTTCTGCGTGAAGAGCGCAATGATCATGATGGGGATGGTGACAACGGTCGCCGCGGCCATCAGCCCGCCCCAGTCAATGCTGGCGTAGGAGACGAAGTCGAAGATCGCCACGGGCAAGGTCTTGGTCTTGGCGCCGGAGAGCACCAGCGCGAACATGAAGTTGTTCCACGAGAAGATAAAGGACAGGATGCCGGCGGTGGCGATGCCGGACACGGCCAGCGGCAGGGTGATCAGCCGGAACGCGCCGATCGGCGTGAGGCCATCCACCTCGGCCGATTCCTCCAGTTCGAGGGGCAGCGAGTCAAAGTAGCTCATCATGATGTAGACGATCAACGGGAGGGCCACGAACATGTGGCTGAGGATCAGCACCTCGAACTTGCCCACCATGCGCAGGTTCGAGAAGACGTAGTACCAGGGCACCAGGAGTGAGACGCCCGGGATAACGCGGGCCATCAGGACCACCAGCGCGGAGCGGTGCATGCTGAAGCGACTCATCGCGTAGGCCGCAGGAACGCCCAGGACGATCGACAGCGCGGTGGAGACGAAGGCCACCCAGAAGCTGTTGACGATGAACACGAAGTAGTTGTTGCGCTGCAGCACGTTGGCGTAGTTCTCGAAGGTGGGCGAGAACACGAAGGCCTTGCCGGTGTCGTAGATGTCCACGTTGGTCTTCAGCGACGCCAGGAGCATCCAGAACAGCGGCGCGAGCAGGAACAGCACCACCAGAATCAAGGCCACCACGCGGAACACCTTGTAGGCGCGGGTGCCCAGGGGCTTGCGGCGGCGCGTGGGCCGGCTGTCAGCGACGGTGGTGGCGGAATCTGTCATGACGGTCATTTGCTTACCGCTTTCTTGCGCATGGTGAGCAACCACATGGAGCCGATGATGATCATGAAGAACAGGATCAGCACCGCCGAGGAGAGCCCGTACTGGTTGTAGTCGAAGCTCAGTCCGTAGGCGTAGACGTTCAAGGTCTCCACTTCATGGAACGAGCCGCCGCCCTTGCCCTTGGTGGCGTAGAGGATGTCGAAGGTCTTCAGGGCATCGATGCCGCGCAGCAGGATAGCCACGATCACTGTGGGCATCATGAGGGGCAGTGTGATGTAGAAGAACCGTTGGAAGGCGTTGGCGCCGTCCACGCGGGCGGCCTCGTCGGGTTCGTCCGAGAGTGAGGTCAGGCCGGCCAGCAGGATCAGGACCACCATGGGGGTCCACTGCCACACGTCCATGAAGATGGTGGTGCCCAGGGCGGTGTCCTGCCCGGACAGCCACGGCTGGGGCGGAATGCCCACCATGCCCAGGAGTTGATTAACGAAGCCGATGTTGGGGTCGAAAATGAGCCGCCACATCATGCCGACGGCCACGGGCGTGGCCACCAGTGGCAGCAGGATGGCCACCCGGACCCACTTTTCGCCGCGGAAGGGCCGCCACAGGAGCAGCGCAACGCCCATGCCCAGCATCACTTCGAAGGCCAGCGCGACGCCGGTGAAGGCAAGGGTGCGGCCCACGGCGGGCCAGAAACGCTCCATGTCGCCCAGGACCGTGAGGTAGTTCTTCAGTCCGACGAACTCCGTGGCGGCCCGGACTGAGCCCTGGGAGTCGGTCAGGCTCAGGTACACGGTCCAGGCGAGCGGAAAGATGATCAGGACGCCGACGAAGATCATGGCCGGCGCGGCGAAGAGCCATTTGCGGTGCCGGTTGGCCCAGGCGGAAAAGCTCCCCCCGGCGCCGGCGGGTCCGCCGGCCCGGCGTGTGCGGGCACTGCGGGGAGGGTTCATTACAGACATGGTTCACCTAAGAGTTTGGGGGTGAAGTGGGCCGCGCCGGGACGGCTGCGAAGCCGTCCCGGCGGGATGTTCAGGCGTGTTTGGCGCCCTGCGTCCTACTTCTTTTCGCTGTCCAGGAAGCTCTGGAAAGCAGTCTGGGCGTCGTTGGCCGCGGCGGCGGGGTCCGCACCGGTGATGGTGGCAACAATCGGCCCGCCCACGATTTCCCGTGCCTTGCCTACCGTGACGACCTCGGGGCGGTCGTGGCCCACACCGGTCTTGGCGCTGGCGGAAATCGCGTCGGCCAGGTCCTTCGGGTAGGTGGATGTTCCGTCAGGGTTGGCCCAGACGGACGCGCGGGGGCCGGGGACGCCGGCCTTCTGGGCTTCCAGCGTGCGTTCCTTGCTGGTGGCCCACTGTATGAACTTCCAGGCGTTCTCCTGGTTGCTGGAGTTCTGGTTCACGCCAAGTGCCCAGGAGGGGATGTTGTACGGCTTGGAACCGGCTGGGCCTGCGGGCAGCGCGGCGAATCCAACCTTGTCTGCCACCTTGGACTTGGCGGGATCAGTGGCGTTCTTGTAGAGCGAGTCGGCCTCGGTGTAGAAGGCTGCGCCGCCCTGGGTGAAGATAGCCATTGCCTCCGGCCAGCTCATGTCCGTGCTGACGTTGGCGGGGCCGTAGTTCTTGATCAGGCCGCCGTAGAAGGAGTAGGCCTTCTTGGCGGCATCGGTGTTGACGGACGCCTTGCCGCTGGAGTCGACGAAGTCGCCGCCGAAGCTGTAGAGGAAGCTGGAGAACTGGGTGACGGCGGCGGACTTGCCGGTGCGGGCCACGAAGCCTGCGGTGTCCGGGGAGGAAGCCTTGATGGCCTTGGCTGCCGCTTCCAGCTCATCCATGGTCTTGGGGACCTGGAGTCCTGCGGCCTGGAGCAGGTCCTTGCGGTAGTACAGCACCTCGCGTTCGGTGATGATCGGCACGCCAACCACCTTGCCGTCAACGGTGGTGGCCTTGACGGGGCCTTCCTGGTAGTCCTTCCAGTCCCAGTTGGAGTCCGACGAGACGTTCTTCGTCAGGTCCGCCAGGTAGCCGTTCTTGGCGAAGGCTTTGCCTTCCTGCAGCGGGCGGTACATCATCACGTCGATCTCATCGCTGCCTGCGTTGAGCTTGACGTTGTACTGGTCCGAGAGCTGGTCTTCGCCCAACTGGGTGAGCTCGACCTTCAGTCCGGTGGACTTTTCGAACTCCGGGATGGCGGCCTTGATGCCGTCAGTCCAGACGTGGTTGGCGAGGGTGACGCGGACGGTGCCGGACTGCTTGGCCTCGTCGCTGCCACCTCCGCCGCCGCTGCAGGCGGTCAGCCCCAGCGACATCGCCGCGGCCACGGCCGCGTACTTCACAATTGAACGCCGCTTCATTACGACTCCCTATGCTCAAGGCCACGGATAGACCGGGCCGGTTGCATGACGCCTCGTTACGTCTGCTCTGTTCAGCGAGCATAGACAAATAAGGCAGACATATACAAGACCTTGCCTTGCGCCCATATGATTTATTCATGACCATCCCAAAGGCGGCGTTGTCCCCCGACCTGCATTCATCGCTGGTCGAGAACCTGGGCCTGGCCATTGCCGCGGGAACACTCGCGCCGAATTCCATCCTGCGGCTGGACGAGCTGGAGGCGCAGCACAAGGTGTCCCGCTCCGTGATCCGGGAGGCCACCCGCGTCCTGTCCTCCATGGGAATGCTCGAATCCCGGCGCCGCCTCGGCACGGTGGTCCAGCCGGAGGCCAGCTGGAACCTTTACGATCCCCAGGTGATCCGCTGGCGGCTGGCATCGGCCAAGCGGCTGGAGCAGCTGCGGGCCCTGAATGAATTGCGCGGCGCCATTGAGCCGCAGGCCGCGCGCCTGGCAGCGGAACGCGCTTCCTTGGACGCCGCCAGCGACTTGGTGTCCATGGCTGCGAGGCTGTGGGCTGCCGGGCAGCGGGGGGACCAGGGCGAGTTCCTGCGCCTGGACATAGAGTTTCACGCCGCCGTCCTCAATTCCTCCGGCAACCTGATGTTTTCGCAGCTTCACAACCTGGTGGCTGAAGTGCTGGCCGGGCGGACCCAGCACGGCCTAATGCCGCATCTTCCGGACCACGAAGCGCTGCAGTTGCATGTGGACGTGGCGAGCGCCATTCAACACCGCGATGCAGGTGCCGCGCACGCCGCCATGAGCAGGATCGTGGAGCAGTCCACCGAAGAGATGGGTGATATCTGGTCCAGCAGCCACGCGGGCGGAGAGACTCCCGGAAACCCCTGACGCCCCGGCGCAGTCCGGCGCCAGAGCTGCCTATCCCGGCCGCGCCGGGGCGGGACGAGTGAACGTGCGGGCAGCCCGTGAACCTGCCGCGGCGCTTGCCCCGATGGTGATAAGGGCGCCCAGGATCATGGCGGAAGCTTCTCCGGGCGCCAGCAGATCCAGTTGGGAGCCGATGGCGGCGGCGGCAACCGGCACGCCCAGCTGCGATGCCGAAAGCACTGCGAGCGGCAGCGGCTGGCCGAGCAGGCGCAGGCTTCCGTGGACCAGAAGGGTCCCCGCTCCAAGGCAAATCCCGAGGAGCACCATGCCTGGAGTGGTGGCGAGCGCGCGCAGGTTGAGCGATGCACCCAGCCAGACGAAGAACACGGGCCCGAGGAAACCGTCGCTGACCGCGAACAGCTGGTGCGCCAGCCGCCGGGGTTCACCCACTGCCGCCACCACCAGCCCAAACGAGAATCCCGCGAGCATCACGGACACGTGGCCTGCGACGGCAAGCCCGGAAAGCGCGAAGAGCAAGGCAAGCTGGACCCGCAGTTCCAGGGCGAACTTCCGTTCCTCGGACACGTCATGCACCCGCCCGCGGGTGCCGCTGAGCTCCAGCCACCGGAGAACGAAGAACAACACCACGGAAGATGCCGCGACGGCGGCCGCACCGAGTGCAGCCTTCGGGGCATTGGGCGGGTCGACGGCGAGGGGGAGCGCCACAATGCAGGCGATATCCGCCACCGCCACCTGCGCCGTCGTCGTGAGGACCTTGGGCCCCGCCAGCCTCAGGGAATCAATGATCGGCAGGACAAGGGCCGCCGACGACGACGCGAGCAGGACGATGTAGAGCGGAGCGTGCCCGGTGCCGAAGGCGAACGCAATGGCGCTTCCGACGGCGGCCGCGAGCGCCGCGGCGATCGCGGCCCGCAGCGCACCGCCGCCCAGGGCTGGGCGGATGGCCCGGTCCCGCACCGGCACATGCGTTCCGGCTACGAACATGATGAGGGCGAATCCGACGTCGGCAACGAACGTGAAGGTCGGATCGGAGGAATCCACCAGTCCCAGGCCGGTGCGTCCGATGGCGATGCCGGCGAGCAGTTGCCCGAGCACCATGGGCAGATGCCAATTCCGGGGGAACGCCAGCAAGGGCCCAAGAAGCGCGACAGTGGCGATCAGCGAAAGCTGGAAGAACGACACCTGCCTCCTTTTGCCGCCGCGCCCGGACCAATGCCCCGCCGCAGGCACAGGCAACCGGTCAACGCCGGGACGGATAGTGGGCCCACAGTACTCACGCCCATGCACGGGGTCAACGGCGCCTGCGCTGAAGTCCCACGGTGGCACGGTGGTGACGACTGCAAGTTCGATGTCACCCAGGAACAGTTACTTCCCCTGAGCGCTCAAGCCCGCGACGACGACACGCGGGGTAATCCTGACGGCGCCGCCGTCCTCGATCCGCTGGAAAGTGTGCTCAGTATTCGCCCTTGATCACGAAGTAGGAGCCGCGGATGGTGCCGGCGAGCTTGGACTTCTGCCGGGCGAACTTGAAGCTGGAAGCCAATTCCTCCGGGACCTCCATACCGTCCGAGAGTTTGAAGCCCACCGCCCGTTTGCCACCCTCCTCAATGCCGTACATGACGTTGATGGACAGCCCGGACTCGTAAAACACGTAGGCCATGCGCAGCCCAGCCACCTCAAAGGAGGACACCTCAAGGGGCTTGGACTTGATGACCAGGTCCCGCTCCGATTTGAGGATCTTGTTTACGTAGTCGAGCGTTTCCGGGGCATCCCGCGCCGGCGTGGTGGTGAACTCGTGGTCGTACTTGTTCTTGTAGTAGCGCGCCTCGTTGGCGCGCAGCCCGGCCAGCGCGTCGGCAACTGGTGATGATTCCAGACCAACGGTTGAGACGTCCTTAAAATCCACGGTGTATGGCATGAGTCCTCCTGGGAATGATGTTTTGGACATCCTTGCAGATCCGAGCCCCCTGCCGCACCGGGCGGGGCGCTACTTCATCAGCCCGCCCGACACACTAGGAACAGGCGGCGGCTTTCATTCACGGGAATGATCCGGAGGGATCCGTGCCGCGCTTGGTCCTGTGGGGTTTGGGCGAGTGGAGTTTGGTGGAACTACGTTGTCCGGCCCTTGGAAGAAGCCGACCTGGGGGGGCGCTTTGGCGAGAGGTTCCAGCAGTACCGTGAGGCGGTATGCTGCTGCATCCCCCCGGTCTGCGGAGCCTGCCGCCTGCCCTAATCCGTGCCCGGTTCGCGGATCACCAGCACCGGGCAGTGCGCGTGGTGGATGGTCTGGTGGGATACGGAGCCGAGCAGCATCCCGGTGAATCCCCCGTGGCCGCGTGAACCAACCGCCACAAGGTCGGCATTCCGGGAAGCGTCGATAAGCGCCGACGCCGGATTGCCCTCCACGACGCGTCCTGTAACGGTCACGCCCTGGTCCTTTATGCGTTCGAGCTCAGCCTCCAGGATGGCCTGGGCGTCCTTCTCGAAAATCTCGTAGTCCCACGCAGTGCCCATAGCATCGCTGACGTAAGGGAAGCTCCACGCCGTCACGGCCTGCACCTCGCCCTTGCGCAGCCTGGATTCTTCGATTGCCCAGTCCATCGCCGCCCGCGACTGGTCGGAACCGTCCACACCAACCACTATTTTGAAGCTTCCGTTACCGGACACGGGGGCCCCTTTTCCTGTCGTGAGGCTTCTGGCGGAACTAGCCCTGGCCTGTTGCGGTGCCCTGCGCCGGCACGGCCACGGTGGAATGCTCCGTTTTGGCTGCCTGGTGCGGGTTTCCCGCTTCCTTTGCACAGTGGAGGCAGCAGTAGATGCCTGCTTCGCTTTCAACAGGGTGGCCCAGGATTCGGCAGCCGCAGTGCTCACAGGCCGGAGCCATCATATGAATGGCGCATTCGAAGCTGTCGAACGTGCCGGTCTGGTTTCCCATACTGACGGTGAACATGCGGCCCTCGCTGCTGCCGCAGACATCACATGCGCCCATGACCCTTGCCTCCTGTGGTCCTCGCCTGTTCCAGACACTCAAGTTGACTGCTTGGGCGGGTGCAATGCCTAGGGGCAAAGGTCCCACGGCGCTGGATGTGGCGGAGGTAGCGTTCAGGCGAATCCATGTATCGCCGCCAGTTCGCCACGAGCTCCAGTTCCTCCCAGGGCCGGGGCCGTAACCCCCAAGGCCCCACGTCAAGGATCAAAACTCCGGGAAGGGCGGCCAGCAGCGGGAAGCGGGCGCACATCACCACTTGGGATTTTCCGTCTGCCAGCAAAAGTTTTGCCTCTTTTCCAATCCGCCGCACCGGCCGTACCGAATCGCAAATGTAGGAGTGCAATTCAAGGGCAGGACGGGATGATGGATGCCGTTGACCAGCAAGCACTGACCGGCGCTGTCATCAAGGAGCACCGGCTGGATCTGGCGCAGCTGTGGCTGGAGTTCGTTGGGCTGGGCGGGGACGCCTCGGAACAGCTCATCCGGGACTACTGCGCGGGCCAGGGAACCCTTGCACCGAAGGAGCGGGACGCCCTGGCGCAGGCGGTCAATGAACATTGCGCTGCCGAGGGCCTGCCGCTGCGGGCTCCGCTCAGCAGCTATTCCCTGTTCCTTCTGCAGCCGGAGCCGCATGATCCGGAGCGGAAGGGACCCTACTCGTCGAAGTAGGTAAAGGTCTCCCCGGCACCGGCAACGGACGCCACCACGGCGGCCGCAACATCACGAAGTTTCATGTTCCGGGTGCTTGATGCGTCCCGCAGCAGTTTGAAGGCAGCAGCCTGGCTGCAGCGGTTCTGCGCCATGATGGCCCCGGTGGCCAGGTCAATCACGGTGCGTGTTTGCATCGCCGCGCTCATGCCGTGCTTGGTCTCCTCCAGCTTCAGCATCCGCAGGGCAAGGGTCAGCCCTTTCGATGCCCGGCGCACGAAGGCCTCGGCAGCGTTGACACCGCTGCTGCCGGGCGCAACCGGCTGCGGGCAGTAGAACGTCAGCGCACCCTGCGCGTCACCCTCCAACACGGCGGGGATGCTTAACACCGAAAGGAATCCCTGGCCCCGGGCGGCGTCGACATACTCCGGCCAGCGGTCTTCCCGCCTCAGGTCAGCCAACAGAACGGTACTGTCAGTCCGCATGGCCGTATGCCCCGGACCGTGGCCCAGATTGAACTCCACCTGGTGCATCATCCTGGCACGTGGGTTGCTGCCCGCAGTTGCGGCAGCCTTCTTGGGCCGGAGTACGGTGATCCCACAGCAGCACTCCCGGCCCTGGCTCCCAAGCCTGGAGGAGGCATAAGCAGCGAGATCCTGGAGAAGTGCGTCAGCTTCGGGGTTGTGCAGGAACGACTCCTGGAGGCGCAGGGCAACGTCTGCAAAATCCTCATCGTTAGGGACGCCGCTGTCTAGCACGCGCCATACCTCCTGGACAGTAATCAAAAACCACGGAACTGTGGCCGCTCACTGCCAAACGGTGATGCCAGCCTACCTGCGCCCACGCCGTAACCTGTCAATCATGACGCACCTCTCCACCCCCTGCGGGTCCGTCCGCGGCAGCTCCCTGGAGACTGACGGGACCACCGTCCAAAGGTTCCTGGGCATCCCCTACGCCGGGCCGCCGTCGGGAGCCAATCGATTCCGGCCGCCAGTCCCGGCGTCGCCTTGGAGTGGCGTCCTTGACTGCACTGCCCCCGGCCCCGCGGCACCGCAGAACCCCGAAGATCCTGCGCCTCCGGGCACCAGGCCGCGCATCTGGAGCGAGGAGGGCTGCCTCAACCTGAACATCTGGACCCCCGCGGTCGACGGCCCCGGCCGGCCCGTGATGGTGTGGATCCATGGCGGCGCCTACCTTCTGGGCGCCAACAGTGACGGGATGTACGACGGCGCCCGGCTCGCCTCAGCGGCAGGCGTGGTGCTGGTGTCCATCAACTACCGCCTGGGCGCCCTGGGCTTCCTGCACCTGGCGGACCTGCTGGGCCCTGCGTACGGGGACTCGTCAAACCTTGCCCTGCTGGACCAGCTTGAGGCCCTCCGCTGGATCCGGCGGAACATCGGCACCTTCGGCGGCGACCCGGACAACGTGACTGTCTTCGGTGAGTCGGCAGGAGCGGCAGCGATCGGCACCCTGCTGGGCATGCCGGCGTCGGAAGGGCTCTTCCACCGGGCCATCATGCAAAGCGGAACGGCCGAACGGTACCGCCCGCCCGAAGATTCCGCCCGCATCACGACGCTGTTCCTTGAATTATGTGGCCTGGACGAATCGTCCGCGAAGGAACTGCTGACCCTCCCGGTGGAGCGGCTGCTCGAGGCCCAGGCCGCCCTGGAACGGCGCATCGCGGCGGAATCCTTCGCCGTCCCGCTGCCTTTCCAGCCGAAGGTGGGGACGCCATCACTGCCGCTGCCGCCGCTGGAATCTGTCCGCAACGGGGTCAACCGCGGCGTTGACCTGCTGATCGGGACCAACCTCAACGAGGGATCCTTCGCCGTGGAAATGCGGCCGTCCGCCGCCACGGATCCGGACTACCCTGACCGCGCCGCCGCGGTACTGGCAGGGGCGGGGATTGAGCCGGCGCAAGCCGCGGGCTACACGGCGGCGCTCACACAGGTGCTCTCCCGGGAGCCTACCGGCAAGGAACTCCTGGAGGCGGCCATCGCAGATTCCGTGTACCGCCAGCCCAGCAACAGCCTTCTGGCCGCACGCCACGCAACCGCCGCTGCTGCAGGGCAGGGGGGCGACGCACCCGGGAAGAACTTCGCCTACCTGTTTACGTGGCGGAGCCCTGCAATGGGAGGCAAGCTGGGCGCCTGCCACGCCCTGGACATACCCTTCGTCTTCCGGCACCTTGACGCGCCGGAGGCTGCCTTCCTTACCCGTGGCAAAGCGCCGCAGCCGCTCAGCGACGCCATGTGTGGAGCCTGGGCGTCCTTCGCGCGCACGGGAACGCCGGGCACGGCGGAGCTGGCCTGGCCCGAATACGGGCAGCGGCGCAACACCATGGTGCTCGACGCCGAACCCCGGCTTGAGGCCGACCCCCGGCAGGAGATCAGGGAGTTCTTTGAAGCGGTCAGGCTGCTGCCAGCGAGTTAAGGGTGTCCCGGATCCCGTTGAGCGCTGGATCCCGCAGGGAATTGAAGGCGGGCTTCAGGAGCGGCTGGATGATCTTCGCCGGCCCGTTGATGCTGAACTCGGCCGTGTACTTGACCACCGAGCCGGTGCCGTTGGGGCTGACGTCGATTGAATCAAAGGCCGTGACGGTCTTGTTCTCGCCGCGCAGCTTAATGTGGTTCTCCCTGAGCTCGATGACCTCGTAGACCAGGGTCTGGCGCTTTCCGCGGAACACGGACTCGGCGTGGTACTTGTGTCCCACGGCTACGGGCCCCGGGGTGATTTTGTCCATGACGGGGGTGTTGGGGTCCCACTTGCTGGTGTTCTCAAACTCACTCATGAAGGCAAAGGCCTTCTCCGCGGACAGGCTGGTTTCCACACTTCCGGTGACTGTGATCATCACCTCAGTGTAGGAGCACGGTGCAACTGGGCGGCGGCCATCTTGTAGCAGAGCTTTCCTTCGAGCGCCTGCGGCTTAATCCACACCTGGTACCCCTCAGCGGCGGTGAAGAGCTCCCGGTGGCCGGCGGCGTCGGCCGCCAGCCACAGGGCTGCGGGCTCCGGCATGGCATCATCCACCACGCCGGAGCGAACAACGGCAGAGTCCCGCCGGATCTCCACGGGGACGCCGATCAACCGGTTCCAGGCGTAGTGCGGGTAAGGCTGCATGGCGTTCCCTGCTTCCAGCTGGCAGTCAGGAGCTGTTAGTGGATGTGGCTGCCACCGTTGATGTCGATGGTGGTGCCGGTGAGGTAAGCCGAGTCCTCCGAGGACAGGAAGGTGATCACGGAGGCCACTTCTTCGGTGGTGGCGTTGCGGCCCAGCGGGATGCCGGCGTTGATGGCGGCCTCCTGTTCCTCGGTGCTGCCCACGCGGATGTTGGTATCCACCGCGCCGGGGGTGATGGCGTTGACGGTGACACCGGTGGCACCCAGTTCGCGGGCCAGGGCCTTGGTGAAGCCGAGGATGGCTGCCTTTGCCGCGGAGTAGGGAACCTTGCCGAAGACGCCGCCGCCGCGCTGGGCGGACACCGATGACATGTTCACGATCCGGCCCCATCCGTTCTCCAACATGTCCGGCAGGAATGCCTTGGTCACCAGGTAGGTGCCGGTGGCGTTGACGTCCATGATCTTGTGCCACAGCTCCAGGGTGGTTTCCAGGAACGGGAGGGGCGAGGTGATGCCGGCGATGTTGGCCAGGGCGCCGACGGGCGGGAGGTTGCCGGCGGCAACTTCTGTGGCAACGGCGGCCTGGGCGGCGGTGACGGAGGCTTCGTTGGCGACGTCGATCTCGTGGCCGAAGGCGGGGACGTTGAATTCGTTGCCGATCTCAGCTGCGACCTTGGCGGACTTCTCGCCGTCGAGGTCCAGGATGACGATGCCCCAGCCTTCGCGTGCGTAACGGCGGGCGGTGGTGACGCCGATGCCTCGCTCCGAGGTTGCTCCGGTGAGGACGGCGGTGCACTGGGTGGTGGTCATGGTGGTGCTCCTTGGTTTGTTTTGGTGAATCGATTGCTCCGTAGCTGCCGTTATGAGGGGCCATAACGGCAGCTACGGAGCAATCGATGGTTAGAGAAGGTCGGTGATGAAGCTTGCTGCCTTGGCGGCGGCGGCCGGGCGTTCGTCATTGGGGACGTCCCGGGTTTCCAGTTCGAGCGAGAAGTGGCCGGTGTAGCCGTCGGCGGCGAGCCGCTTCAGCCCGCCGGCGAAGTCCGCAGCCCCGTTGCCGATGCTGAGGTTGATATTTCCCGGCACGGCGTCGCGAAGGTGGACGTGGCTGATGCGGCCCTGATGCCGGTCCAGGTAGGACTGGAGGTCCCCGCCGGCCGCCACGATGTGGCTGAAGTCCATGACGATTCCGACGCCGGATCCGGCCAGGCGGTCCGCCAGCAGTCCTGCGCGCTCCAGGTTCCAGCAGAACCGGAGGAAGTGGAGGGATTCAGTCCAGAGTTCGACGCCGAATTCCGCCGCCCGCTGGCCGGCACCAATGAGTTGGGCGGCAATGAGGTCCAGGTCCTCATCGGGGCTCCGGACCGGCGTGTGGTCCAGCGCGCCGCACGGCAGGACGAGCGCCTTGGCCCCGACGTTGGAGGCAAGGGTGAGCAGGGCAGCAAGGTGACGCTCGCGCGCGGCCCGGCCCCCGCCGTCGAGCACCTTGTTCAGGTCCCCGATATCGCCGTTGACGGAGCGGACGCGCAGCCCGGAAGCGTTGACGTCAGTCGAAACTGCGGCGACGGCGGCAGCATCCAGGACGTACGGGACGTGGTCACATACGCCGGGCAGCGCCCCCAAGTCGATTTCTTCGAAGCCCAGCCCCTTCATGGTGCGCAGGGCGTTGCCCAGGTCCTGGTGCCGGAAGCTGATGGAAGAGCACCCGAGTCTGGAGTGGAACATCATTGATCCTTTTGGTCCGGGACGAACTTTAGTGATGGTGACCACAGTAGTTGCGTTAACTGTCAACAGTCAACTCTCAAAGTTGACTGTTGACATTGGAGCATGATGGAGGTCACACTGGGACGTACCATTTGTTAACAGTCGACAGCGGCACCTCCTACAGCCGCTTTTCGAAAGGGAACCACCATGAGCAAAGATGCTCTGACCATGCGCGGCCCGGTCCACGGCACCAAGGACGCCCGGCGAGTTGCCATCGGATCCGGCGTTGGGGCCGTCATCGAGACCTATGACTTCATCGGCTTCGGAACCGCTGCCGCACTGTATTTCGGCACTGCCTTCTTTCCCGGAAGCGATCCCGTCACGGGTACCCTCGCTTCCTTCGCCACCCTGGGCGTCGGCTTTGCAGCCCGCCCCCTCGGCGGGATCATCGGGGGCCACCTCGGCGACAAAGTGGGCCGCAAGCCCGTCCTGGTCGCCTCCCTCATCCTGATGGGCCTGGCCACCTTCGCCATTGGCCTGCTGCCCACCTATGCGGCAGTTGGGCTGCTGGCGCCCGCACTGCTGGTGTTTGTCCGTATTGTCCAGGGCCTTGCCTTCGGCGCGGAATGGGGCGGCGCCATCCTGATGAGCTATGAACACGCCCCGTGGAAGAACAAGGGCAAGTACACAGGCATCGTCCAGGCCGGCTTCCCCGTGGGCCTGCTGCTGGCCAACCTGACCTTCCTGTTCAGCGTCCAGCTGGGCAGCGAGCTCGCCTGGCGCATCCCGTTCCTTGCCAGCATCCTGCTGGTGATCGTGGGCCTGATCATCCGTTCCAAGGTCCCCGAATCCCCCGTCTTCGACGAGGTCAAGGACAGCGGCACCATCGTGAAATCACCCATCGCGGAGGTCATCAAGACCGACTGGCGCAACATCGTGAAGGGCATCGGCCTCCGCATTGCCGAGACCGCCGGCTACGCGGTGTCCATCACCTACATGATTTCGTATATCAACAGCCAGCACCTGGCGGACAAGAGCCAGACGCTGATCGCCCTGTCCATCGCTTCGGCCATTGGCATCTTCGCCACCCAGGCCTGGGCCGCGCTGACGGACCGCATCGGCCGCCGCCCCCTGTACATCTGGTCCACCGCGTTTGCAGCCCTGTTTGCCATCCCGATGTTCCTGCTGGTCAACACCGGCATGTTCATCTTCATCATCGTTACCATCGTCATCTCCTACGCGGTCTGCCAGAACTCCCTGGCAGGTGCCCAGGGCCCCTGGTTCCCCGAACTCTTCCAGGCCAAGACCCGCGCCTCCGGCGCCAGCCTGGCCTACCAGATCTCCGCCATGGTGTCCGGCTTCACCCCCTTCATCACCACCCTGCTGTTCGTCAGCTACGGCTGGATGGGCCCCGCGCTGCTCTTCGGCGCCTACGCCCTGATCGGGCTCTGGGCTGCCGTCGCCACCCGCGAAACCTGGGGAAAGCGCGAACGCGAACTGGCCGATGAAGCCACCAAAAGCACCCCCAACACCGTCAACGCCTGAATGACCACCACGCACGAAACGAACACGGAGCAAGTGATGCCTACAGATACCGTCCAGGACGCCGCCCCGCAGGGACAAACACTGCAGACCGCAGTGACCCCGGAGCGGGTGGACAAGATCAGCGCCGCCGCCTACCGGATCCGGCACCACGCCCTGAACATGGGCGAGGTCCAGGGCCAGGGCTACGTGGGCCAGGCCCTGGGCGCGGCGGACATGCTCGCCACCGTCTACGGTGACCAGCTTCGGTTCCGCGCCGAGGATCCCCACTGGGAAGCCCGCGACCGGTTCCTGCTCTCCACCGGCCACTACGCCATCGGCCACTACGCGGCCCTCGCCGAGGCCGGCATCGTCCCGGTTGAGGAGCTCGAGACCTACGGTTCGGACGATTCGCGGCTTCCGATGTCCGGGATGTCCACTTACACGCCGGGCATGGAAATCTCCGGCGGTTCCCTGGGGCACGGCCTGACCATCGCCGTCGGCATGGCCCTGGGGCTGCGCTACCAGGGCTCGTCCGCCCGGGTGTTCAACTTCCTCTCCGACGGTGAGCTGGACGAGGGCTCCACCTGGGAAGCGGCCATGGGTGCGCACCACCACCAGCTGGGCAACCTGACGGCCATGGTGGACATTAACGCCCTGCAGGCAGACGGCAAGACGGACACGGTCCTGCGCACCGAGCCGGTCACGGAGAAGTGGGAAGCGTTTGGCTGGTATACCCAGCGGGTGGACGGCAACGACGTCGGCGCGCTGCTGGCAGCGTTCGACAACGCAGCTGCCCAGGCCGCCGCCGTCGGACGCCCCTCAGTCATCCTGTGCGACACGAAGGTGGGCCGCGGCGTTCCGCTGCTGGAAAACCGCGAAAAGGCGCACTTCATGCGCATCGAAGAGAACGAATGGCAGATCTGCCGCGAGCAGCTAACCGCCGGTTACGAAGGAAAGGCTTCAGCATGAGCACCACCACCGAGGCCCCGGACACCGCAGCAGCGGCCAAGCCGAAGCTGAAGACGTCGGCGATGATTGCATCGTTTGCCGACCCCGGCCAGAAGACCTCCAACGCGCCGTTCGGGCACGCCCTGGTCAAGGCCGCGCAGGAGAACGACAAGATCGTTGGCCTGACCGCGGACCTGGGCAAGTACACGGACATGCACATCTTCGCCAAGGCCTTCCCGGAGCGGTTCTTCCAGATGGGCATGGCCGAGCAGCTGCTTTTCGGCGCCGCAGCCGGCCTGGCCGAGACCGGGCTGGTGCCGTTCGCGTCCACCTACTCAGTGTTCGCCGCCCGCCGCGCCTACGACTTCCTCTGCCTCGATGCCGCCGAACCGAACCTGAACGTCAACATCGTGGGCGGACTGCCCGGACTGACCACCGGGTACGGGCCCAGCCACCAGGCCACCGAGGACATGGCGATCTTCCGCGGCATGCCCAACCTGACCATCGTGGACCCCTGCGACTCGATAGATATCGAACAGGCTGTCCCGCAGCTGGCCGCCTCCGAAGGCCCCACCTACCTGCGGCTGCTGCGAGGCAACGTCCCCACGGTGCTGGATGAGTACGGCTACACGTTTGAGCTCGGCAAGGCCAAGGTCCTGCGCGGCGGCAACGACGTCGTGTTCATCTCCTCCGGCCTGATGACCATGCGCGCCCTCCAGGCAGCAAAGGCGCTGGAGGCACACAACGTGGACGTCGCCGTCGTGCATACTCCCACCATCAAGCCCTTCGACGCCGAAACAGTCCTCAAGGAAATCAATACGGACCGCCTGGCCGTCACCCTGGAAAACCACTCCGTGGTGGGCGGCCTGTTCGAAACCGTCGCGTCCGCCGTTGTGGCGGCCGGCGTGGGCAAGCGCGTGGTGCCCGTGGCGCTGCCCGACCAGTTCCTCGACGCCGGCGCCCTGCCCACCCTGCACGACCGCTACGGCCTGGCCGTGGACCGCATCGTGGCCAAAGTCCTCGCCGAACTCGGCTAAAGGCTCTTGGACATGCAGAAAGCACGGCACCGGTCCCGGCCGGTACCGTGCTTTCTGCCGTACTATCGAAACCAAAACCGACTGTAAACAGTCGACTTATGACATTGAGGACAAGCCATGGCCGGACTGACCGCCCCGCTGCTGGGACTGGAAAAGAAAAGCTTGCGCGAGCAGGCGCTCTCAGCGCTGAGGACCGCCATTACCAGCGGTGAGCTGGCGCCCGGACGGCACCTGGTGGAAACCGAACTGTCCGAGATGCTGCAGATCAGCCGCGGTACGCTGCGCGAAGCCCTCCGCCAACTGGAACAGGAGGGACTGCTTTCCGCGGGGCCCCGCGGCCGGCTCTCCGTCCGCCACCTGGACGAGAAGGAAATCCGCGACATTTTCGCAGTCAGGGCCGCCCTGGAATCGCTGGCCGCACGGACCCTGTGCGAACTTCCGGACCGGCAGCACGTCACCGAATCGCTGCACAGCGCCATCGACGCGATGAACGAAACCACCAAGGGAACCCTCAAGGAACGCATCGAATCGGATCTCGAATTCCACCGGACCCTCTGCCGGCTCACGGGCAATGAGACGCTCCTGCACTCCTGGGAATCGCTGGAGGGCTCCATCCGGATGTCCATTATGTTCGCGGGACTGGAGAAGGGGGTCAGCAACATGAGCGTGGACCGCCACCGGGAAATCGTTACCGCCATCGACACCGGGGACGCGGCGCTGGCCCGGAAAACCATCCTTGAACATATGGACACCGCTGCCGCCAACCTGGTGGCGTAGCTACCCTTTCCGGTGCTCGTTCGGGAATCCCAGCACGCTCCCGGCCGTTAACTTACCGAGCGGTAAATAACCGCGGCGTTAACGAGGGATGGTATGACCGCAAAGTTTGTGTCAGTTGAGGACGACGCCGGGAAGGTCACCCGGTACGCGCGCCACGACAACGGCGGCGGGCTCATTGCCCCGGGAGCCAGCGTTGCGGACAGCGCCCGCATCGGCCCCATGACCTATGTGGAACACGGCGCGCAGGTGGGCTCCGGCTGCAGGATCGGACACGGCACCTGGATCGACCGCGGGGCCACGATCGGTGACCGGACGGTAATTGGCGACGGCGTGCGCATTGGCCGGGGCACCGTTATCGGCAACCGCGTCCACATAGGCAGCCACTCGCGCATTGGCTCCAGCGTTCTCATCGAGCACGGCGTCCACCTGGACAGCGACAGCGCAGTACCCGACGGCAGCGAGGTTCTCGCCGGGGCGCACTCACGCCTTGCACCGGCCAGGCACAGGCCGCACCGGAAGGCGAAGGGCGGCCTGGCCGCCTGAGTTCGCCCCATGAGGCGCGCCCGGAAGCTTGAGGGTCAGCCGGCGGTACTCCCGCGGCTTTCTACCGCCGGTTACCGCACCCTTCGATTGACCAGCGATGCTCCGCCCCACACACCCAGCAGCAGCACAACCAGCAGCAGGCCGGCGTCGCCCAAGTCGATCGATGAAAGCCATGCCGTCACCGGATCATTCAGGCTGAAGGCGGCGTTGAGGAAACCGCCCAGCGTGATCACCGCGATGACCAGGGCCGAGACTGCCGAAATGCCGGTCACCAGCGCGTTGAAGCCAAGCCTCCGCCGGGGGTCGTCCAACGCCGAGCGGTACATCCGCATCATCGCCACACCGTTCAGGGAATCGCACAGCGTCATTGCGGCAGCGAAGGCAAGCGGCAGGGAAAGCAGGGCAAACGGCGGCACCCCGGCGAGCGAGGCCGCCGTCGTTACCATCAGCAGACCGATGGTGGTGGCAGTATCGAAACCCAACCCGAAGAGGAAGCCGATCACATAGATGTTCCGCGGCCGCCGCACCCTGGCGAGGGGCTTGGCGAGGAGCCGCGCCACCAGTCCCTGCGGTTCCAGGTCCCGGGCATCGATGGCGGCGCCGTTGCGCCCCCGGCGGTAGGCCCCTGCCGAGCGGGCGAAGGCGGAGCCGTTGAATAAGCCCATGGCCAGCAGGAACATCCCGGACACACCGCTGCCGATGAGGCCCAGCACCAGGTTTCCCGCAGTCCCCTCCTGCATCAGGCCGCCAACCATCGACGCACCGGCGATCACCAGCACGCCGGCCAGGGTCACTACGGAGCTGTGCCCCAGGCTGAAGGCGAAGCCCACACTCACCGGGTCCTGCCGCTGTGCCACGAACTTGCGGGTGGAGTTGTCGATCGCGGCAAGGTGGTCCCAGTCGTAGCTGTGCTTGACGCCCGCCAGGTAGGCGGTGAGGACAAGCCCCTCCGACAGTGTCACGCCGCGCCCGTTGACGGCCCCTGCAAGCAGGAGTACGACGGCGGCGGCATGCAGCGCGGCCACGGCACCGAAGGTGAACAGCGCCCGGGTCCGGAGCGGCAGCGTGTCCCGGTCCCGGTAGAGGGCGGCGATAGTGGCCATCAGTGCTTCCTTAGGTCCAGCGGGCCCTGCCCGTACCAGCGGCCGCGCAGGAAGTTTGTGCAGGACCTGAGCAGATGGTTCAGCTCATCCGTGCTGTTGGAGAGGCTTCGCAGCACCAGCCCAGTAGTCCCCCCGACAGTGCGGGTCAACGAGATGCCGGTCAGCGCGTGACAGCCGGCCGTGAGCCCATGCAGTTCGTCGGCGAGCGCCTGGTCCACCCGCGCATCCACCACCACGAGCGAGCCCAGGTGGCTGTAGCCCTCCATGAATCCGAGTCCGGTGACGTCGTGCAGCGGCGGCCGGATCAGCAGGTTGTCGAGAACCAGCAGTTCGGTGCCCGCCTCCGTTTCGACGTGAAGGTCGTTCCGCAACCGCACCTCCTCATACCGGAAGGCGGCTCCGTCGGGCGACCAGCCAGGCGTCACCACTTCGGCCATGACCAGGGACGACGACGGCCGCAGCGTCACGGAGGTCCGCTGCCGGTAGCTGGCCTCCCGGTAGGCGATGAGCTGGTCGGGCATGAGCTCCAGCCGCGCCCCCTCCCCCAGCCGCACAGTCATCCGCTGCTCGGCAAAAGACCCCGGCGTCCGGTACACCTTGGTAGCCGATTGGGTCGTCAGGAGAAGCGAAGCAAAGTCACTAACCTCCACATCAAGGACAAAGAGATCGGCTCCAAGATAAGCCCCGCCAGGATTGACGACGACATAGCAAACCTGCCCGGAATCATCGAGGTAATGAGGCCGCATAACCCTCAAAGCACCCCGATGGTACTGATGGGAGGCCACTGAGCGCTGACCACGATCGGCGACCACGAGCTCCAGCTCGCCCATGGGTGACGTGGGCACTGAGGCGGCGGAGCCGGAGGTAAGGGCCCGCGGCGTGGCGGGCCTCGCGGGGGGCCCACTGGCGCGAGGGCCCCGATCCGAGCTTGCGAGGATTGGGAGCGCCAGGGGACGGGCACGGCCCCTTACATTCGGTGAAGCCGCTGGTGGCGCTCCCGCCGTCGTACTCATGCGAGGTCAAGCATCAGGACGTCGTGGCGGATCCAATCGATGACCTGGTCGAGTCCTTCGTCAGTTTTGAGGTTGGTGAAGCAGAACGGCTTGTTGCCGCGGAACTCTTTCGAATCCCGCTCCATGACGGCGAGGTCCGCCCCGACGTGCGGTGCGAGGTCGGTTTTGTTGATGATGAAGAGGTCGGACTTGATCATGCCCTGGCCTGCTTTGCGGGGGATCTTCTCGCCTTGGGCCACGTCGATGATGTAAATGGAGAAGTCGACCAGTTCGGGGCTGAAGGTGGCGGAGAGGTTGTCGCCTCCGGACTCAACGAAGATGACTTGCAGGTCGGGGTGCCGGGCCTTGAGTTCTTCGATGGCGGCGGTGTTCATGGAGGTGTCTTCGCGGATGGCGGTGTGGGGGCAGCCGCCGGTTTCGACGCCGATGATCCGGTCCTCGGGCAGGATGCCGTTGGCGGCGAGGATTTTGGCGTCCTCGATGGTGTAGATGTCGTTGGTGATGGCGGCCATGGAAATATCCCCGCTCATGTGCCGGGTGAGCCGCTCCACGAGTTGGGTTTTGCCGGCGCCGACAGGCCCGCCGATGCCGATTTTGATGGGTTCAGTCATGGTGTTCCTCCTACTAGCTCATGAACATCCGGGCACGCTGGCGTTCGTGCCGCATTTGCGAGATTTCCAGTCCGGGGCTGACGGCGCCAAGGTCGTCCGGCGTAAGGTGCGCGATGTGTTCGATGGCGGCAGCGACGTCGTCGTGCGCCTTCCGCAGAACGCGCTGCCCGGCGTTCTGGCCGAGTGGGATGGCCCGCACAGCGTTCTGGGTGAGGGAGGTGACGGTGGCGAAAAGATAGGCGGCCAGCGCCTCCGGGAGCGGCACCCCCAGTGAGCGGGCGACGACGGCGAACGCCAGCGGCTGGTGCCCGGCTGCCCGGCCGGTGGTCACCAGGTCCCGGTACAGTTCCAGCGCAGGCGAGGGAAATACTTCACCCCCAATCTCCAAAAGACGTCCGCCCATCTTCACACTGGCCTCCCGGACCTGCCGAGGCAACAGAGAGGCAGACAAAAGAGAATCGAGCTCCCCCAGATCGCCACCCTCATACAAGAACCGGATAGCCAACCCATCAGCATAAGTAAGCGACTGGGAGACAAAAGCAGAAAGCCAGATTCCCAAGGACCCTTCATCAAATACGAGCGCCCGGTCGATGTACGTCTCAAACCCAAAAGAGTGAGCAAAGGCGCCAGTAGGAAGCGCAGAGTCAGTGAGCTGCTGTAAGGCAAGCTGGTAGCTCATAACCGCGCTCCCAAGGCGACGTACCCGCACAACTCGGCGGAGGCGGGTGATGGGGGCCGCGGCGTGGTGGGCACCGCGAAGCGGGCACGGCCCCTATCACCCGCCGAAGCCCCCGCGACTGGACCCGCCGCACCCAGGGTGACCCTAGTGGCTGTGTTCGGCATGGCGGAAAGGTACAGGCATGACGCGTTCCTGGCGGGTGTAGGGCACTCCTGCATGTTGGAGGTAGTCCTCGACGGTGTGGTCGTAGGCGCACACCATGACGTCGTCTTCGTACTCCGACGCCGCATCGAAGAACTGTGCCTGGAGGTGCCGGTTGCCGAGGGAGTGTGCGGTGACGCCCATTTCGTGGATGGTCCTTGGCGCGATGACCAGGACGTCGGTGGGCAGGACGGAGACCACGATCATGTTGGTTTCTTCCACGTGGAGGATGTCGCCGTCGCGGAGGTCGCCGGAACCGGAGGGAAGCCGGATGCCGATGTCCTTGCCGTGGTCCGTGGTGGCGCGCTGGATGCGTTTGACCAGTTGGGTGCTGGGCAGCACCACCTTCTCGCGGTGGAGGCCGGCGTAAGCGGCGAGGTCGGTTTCCGGCAGGTCGTGGAGATTGCCGAGGACTCGTTCGATGATCACGTGGTTTCTTTCAAGGGTCTGGAATTCGAGGGGCTAGAAGAGGAAGTAGCGCTGCGCCATGGGCAGCACGTCGGAGGGCTCGCAGGTGACGTCCTCGCCGTCGACAGTCACCTGGTACGTTTCCGGGTCCACCTGGATATCGGGGGTGGCGTCGTTGTACTTGAGGTCCGCCTTGCTGAGTTTGCGGATCCCGAAGACCGGCCGGATGACCTTCTCCAGCCCCAGTTCCTGAGGGACTCCGGCGTCGATCGCAGCTTTGGACAGGAAAGTGATGGAGGACTGTTGGACGGCCTTGCCGAAGGTGGCGAACATGGGCCGCATGGTTCGTGGCTGGGGGGTGGGGATGGATCCGTTGGAGTCACCCATGAGCGCGTAGGCGATCTGCCCGCCTTTGAGCACCAGTTCCGGTTTGACGCCGAAGAACGCCGGATCCCACAGCACCAGGTCCGCGAACTTGCCCACCTCCACGGACCCCACCGAGCCGGCAATGCCCTGCGCAATGGCCGGGTTGATGGTGTACTTGGCCACGTAGCGCTTGAGCCGGAAGTTGTCGCTGCCTGGCGAACCGTGGGCACCCGGGCCTGTCCCGCCGTCGGGTTCTTCCAAGACCCCGCGCTGCTTCTTCATCTTGTCCGCCACTTGCCAGGTGCGCGTGATTACCTCGCCCACCCGGCCCATGGCCTGGGAGTCGGAGGAGGTGATGGAGAAGATGCCCAAATCCTGCAGGACGTCCTCGGCGGCAATGGTTTCGGCCCTGATCCGGGAGTCGGCGAAGGCCACGTCCTCCGGAATGTCCGGGTTGAGGTGGTGGCACACCATCAGCATGTCCAGGTGCTCTTCGATGGTGTTGCGCGTGTACGGGAGGGTGGGGTTGGTGGAGGCGGGCAGGACGTTGGGCATGCCGGCGATCTTGATGATGTCCGGGGCATGTCCGCCGCCGGCGCCTTCGGTGTGGAAAGTGTGGATGACGCGGCCGGCGATGGCGCGGATGGTGTCCTCCACGAAGCCGCACTCGTTCAGGGTGTCGGTGTGGATGGCCACCTGGACGTCATACTCGTCGGCGACCCTCAGTGACGTGTCGATCGAGGAGGTAGTGGCGCCCCAGTCCTCATGGACTTTCAGCCCGATGGCACCGGCGCGGATCTGCTCGGCGAGGGGTTCGACGGCGGACGCGTGGCCTTTGCCGAACAGGCCGATGTTCATGGGGAATGCCTCGGCCGCCTGCAGCATCCGCTGGATGTGCCATTTTCCGGGGGTCACGGTGGTGGCTTTGGTTCCTTCGGCGGGGCCGGTGCCGCCGCCAATCATCGTGGTCACCCCGCTGGCCAGCGCCGTGGGGATCTGGTCCGGGGAGATGAAGTGGATGTGGGTGTCGATGCCGCCGGCGGTGAGGATTTTCCGCTCGCCCGCGATGATCTCGGTGCCGGCGCCGATCACGATGTCTACGCCGTCGGTGATCTGCGGGTTGCCGGCCTTGCCGATCCGGAAGATGTGCCCGTCCTTCAGCGCCACGTCCGCCTTGTAGATGCCGGTGTAGTCCAGGATGACGGCATTGGTTATCACGGTGTCCGGAATGTCTTCCTCCCTGACGGCCTGGCCGTTCTGCCCCATGCCGTCGCGGATTACCTTGCCGCCGCCGAACACGACTTCCTCGCCGTACACCGTAAGGTCTCCCTCGATCTCGAGGAACAGTTCGGTGTCGGCCAGGCGGATTTTGTCCCCGGTGGTCGGTCCGTAAAGGTCGGCGTATTGCCGGCGGGGTATCTCGAAGCTCACTTGCCGTCCCCTTCCGCTGCGGCGCCGGGGTGCGCCGGGCCCGTAAGGCGGGCGCCGCCGTCGAGTTTTCCATTGACTGCATTGCTGAGCCCGTACACCTCGCGGGTCCCGGCCAGCTCAATGAGCCTCACGCTCCGCGAATCCCCCGGCTCAAACCGGGCCGCGGTTCCTGCCGGGATGTCCAGGCGCCGGCCGTAAGCCGCCTCCCGGTCGAAGTCCAGCGCCGCGTTGGCTTCGGCGAAGTGGAAGTGCGAGCCCACCTGCACGGGCCGGTCGCCGGTGTTGGTTACGGCAACCTCGATTGCCTCCCTGCCGGCATTCGCGGTCACGGGCTCGGGCCGGAGGACGTATTCGCCTGGGATCATTGCGCCGCTCCTTAACGGATGGGGTTGTGGACGGTGACCAGCTTGGTGCCGTCCGGGAACGTGGCTTCGATCTGCACGTCGTGGATCATCTCCGGTACGCCTTCCATGACATCTTCGCGGCTCAACAGCGTGGTCCCGTAGCTCATGAGGTCGGCCACGGTCCTGCCGTCGCGGGCGCCCTCGATCAGTTCGTAGCTGATGATGGCCACGGCCTCGGGGTAGTTGAGCTTGAGGCCGCGGGACTGCCTTCGGCGGGCGAGGTCGGCGGCCACCACGATCAGGAGCTTTTCCTGCTCACGCGGCATCAGATGCATAGGGGTTCCCTTCGACGGCCTGGGGCGTGCTGCCAGCGTAAGCGGGTCACGTTTCCGCCAGGTTTCAGGACTGTCAGTGACGGCTGCGCAACAGGCTAGTTTTCGCCGCTGAGCCGGGCGAGGATCTCTTCGCTGGACTGGATCGGCTGGCGGTAGGAGGCGGAAAGGATGCGAAGCATGTCGGCAGCATCCTGGTCGGCTTCCGAAGCCATCGCGTCCCTGGCATAGGTGACCCGGATGTTGTGGGCGAACGCATCCGCGGCGGTCTGGGCAATGCAGTTGTGCGTTGAGACACCGGCAAGCACCACCTCGTCAGCCTCCCAGTTGCGAAGCCGGGCCAGCAGGTTGGTTCCCACGAAGGCGCTGTCCCTCGTCTTGTTCAACTGGGGCAGGTCCTCCTTGATGAGGCCGGGCACCGACTGGGCCTGCTGGCTGCCGCGGAAGATGAAGCCCTGGTCGTCGTCGAGCATGCTGAGGGTCCAGGTGGACTTGTCCCGCTCGTGTTCGGTGCCTACCAGAAGGGCCGCGTGCCCGGCGGCCTTGAACCCTTCCAGGAGCCGGTTGCACTCGTTGACCACCCGCTCCTGCTGGGCTGCCAGTTCGGGCGTTTCGAAGAATGCGTTCTGCATGTCGATGACCAGGAGGGCGATCATGGGGGCACCTTTCCTCGTTGAGCCGGTGCGGAAAAGTTACCCGTCTGGAGGGCACCGAAACCTCAGGGCGCGGATTCCCTGACCTTCAACTCGAACCCTGCTTCCACGTGCACACCCTGCTCCGACGGCTCGCGGCCGGCGATCCGGTCCAGCAACAGGTTGATGGACCGCTCCGCGATCTCGTCCATGCCCGGTGAGACCGTGCTCAGGGAAGGGGACGCGAACCGGGCCTCGTCGATGTCGTCGAACCCGGCCACCGCCACGTCCTGCGGCACTTTGACGCCACGGATCAACAGTTCGTGCATGGCCCCTAGCGCCAGTACGTCATTCAGCCCGAAGACGGCGTCGAACTCCACGCCGGTTTCCATAAGGCCGGCGACGGCGGCTGCACCCGCGTCGCGGCGCCATTCCGCGGGTGCGACGAGCGCGGGGTCGAAGGGGATGCCCGCCGCTGCCAGCGCCCCCCGGTACCCCTTCAGTCGCAGTCCCGCAGTCCCTGCAGATTCCCCAGTGTTCGCTCCCACCACGGCAATGCGGCGGCGGCCGCCGGCCAGCAGGTGCGTGGTAAGCGCAGCGGCGGCTTCCTCGTTCTTCATGGTCACCAGGTCGAAGCGGGGATCCATGATGTGCTCACCCAGCATCACCAGCGGCTTGGTGCCGGCGCGTGCGGCAATGGCATCCGCGTCAGCCACCAGCGGCGTGAACAGCAGTCCGTCGGTGAGCTGGCGGAAGGTCCCCTGGAGGGCGCCAAGTTCGGCGGACGCTTCGGCGTCGGACTGCTCCACCATCACCCGGTAGCCGTGGCGGGCAGCAGCCTTCATCAGCCGGGATGCCAGCTCCGCGTAGTACGGGGCGGAGAGGTCGGACAGGACCAGGCCCAGCATGGATGTCTTGCCGGACCGGAGGCTGCGGGCGGTGAGGTTGGCTTCGTAGCCCAGCTCCGCGATGGCATCCTGCACCCGTTGCTTTGTGGCGGGGCGGATGAATTCGTAGTCGTTCAGGACGTTCGAAACTGTCTTGAGGGAGACGCCTGCCGCCCTCGCGACGTCATTCATGGTGACTGCCATTAACGTTCTTTTCCTGCCTTTGCCGCCGCCTTGGCAGCCTGCTTGCTGGCCCGCACCCTGGCCAGGGATTCCGGGTCCACAATGTCAGCCACTGACAGGTAGGCGCCGTCCTCACCGTAGTGGCCTGCGGCTTCGCGCCAGCCGGGCGCGTTGAGGCCGCGCTGTTTGCCCAACAGGGCCAGGAAGATCTTCGCCTTCTGCTCCCCAAATCCGGGCAGCGCCTTGAGCCGGCGCAGCACCTCGGCGCCGTCCGGGGAGCCCTTGGTCCAGATGGCGGCGGTATCGCCGTCCCATTCATGCTGCACCGCCGCGGCGAGCGCCTGCACACGCCCGGCCATGGAACCCGGGAAGCGGTGGACGGCGGGCCGTTCCTTGAACATCTCCACGAACGCCGCTGGATCATGCGATGCAACGGCCTCGGGCTTCAGCGACCCGATCCGGGCCCGGATTTTTTCCGGCCCGGCGAAGGCGGATTCCATGGTCACCTGCTGGTCCAGCAGCATGCCGGTCAGGAGGGCAAAGTCGTCCTCGCTCAACAACTTGTCCGCGGCGGGATCGCCCGTGATGTGCAGTTCCATGCCGTCCATCCTCCCACCTGCGGGCCGCCGTCGTCATAAGCGCCCGCATGCCCTCCCTGCAAGCTGGGTCAGGACTCCACGGCGAGCCGGATCATGGACCAGGACACTGCCGGGAGCTCCGCGGTGAGCCGGCCGCCGTCCACCGTCACCGTGCCGTTATCCGACGGCAGGACCGAGGTGGAATCGTCAGCGCTGGCCTGCCAGTAAGGGTCCTTGTTGGCGTAGGTCAGCGCTTCCACAACGCGGACATCGCCCAGGGAGGCCACGGCAGCGTCCAGGGTGAGCGCCTGCCCGGCAGAGCGGTTCACGGCGAACACCACGGCCTCACCCTTGTGCGCGTCATACGTGGCGACGGCGGACAGGGCGGCGAAGTCGGCCGTCTTGCCGCCGCTGACCAGCGGGGATTCGACGGCGAGCTGCAGCACCGTGCCGGACGCGTGCCGGGAGGTCAGGGCGAAGGGGTGGAAAGTCGTCTGTTTCCAGGACCGCCCCCGGGGTTCGGTCATGATGGGCGCGATGACGTTGACCAGTTGGGCCAGGCTGGCCGAATGGACGCGGTCCGTGTTCCGGAGCAGCGTGACCAGGAGGTCACCCACCACCACGGCGTCCGCCACCGTGTATGTGTCCTCCAGCAGGACGGGGGCTACCGGCCAGTCCTTTCCGGTGGGCACCTTGGATTCGTCCCGGCTCATGTGCCAGACGTTCCACTCATCGAAGGAGATGTTCACCTGCTTGCTGGATTTCTTCACCGACTTCACGTGATCGATGTGGCTGACGATGTCGCGGATGAAGGCATCCATCTTGTGCCCGGCCGCCAAGTATTCCTGCAGGTCTCCGAAGTCCTCGAAGTACTGGTGCGCGGAGATCAGGTCCACCAGTTCGTAGGTTTCGGACAGCACTACCCGCTCCCACTCGCCAAAGGTGGGCATGGTGGGCCCGGAACTGCCGCAGGCCACGAGCTCCAGGTCCGGTTCGATCATGCGCATGCCGCGGGCGGTGTCCGCTGCCAGCCGGCCGTACTCCACCGCGTTCTTGTGGCCGATCTGCCAGGGGCCGTCCATTTCGTTGCCCAGGCACCACATCTTGATGCCGTAGCCGCTGCCCGCGCCGTTGGCACGGCGCTGCTCGGACAGTGCGGTCCCGCCGTCGATGTTGCAGTACTCCACCAGGTCCAGTGCTTCCTGGACGCCGCGGGTGCCCAGGTTCACCGCCATCATGGGCTCCACGCCGGCTTTGGCGGACCATTTGGCGAATTCGTCCACGCCCACCGCGTTGGGGTCGGTGGAGTGCCATGCCAGGTCCAGGCGGACGGGACGCTGGTCCACGGGGCCCACGCCGTCCTCCCAGCGGTAGCCGGAGACAAAGTTGCCGCCCGGATAGCGGACGGTGGACACGCCCAGCTCACGGGTCAGTTCCAGGACGTCCTTGCGGAAGCCGTCCTCATCGGCGTCGGGGTGTTCCGGTTCAAAGATGCCGGTGTACACGCACCGGCCAAGGTGCTCAACAAAGGCGCCAAACGTACGACGACGGACGGGCCCCACGGTGAACGACGGATCGACGGTGATTTTTGCTGCGGCGGGTTCTGGATGGGTCACGAAGGTATCCTCGAGCTAGTTTTTACAACGTTATAGAAGACATTGTTTGCTGTGTTGCTTCGGGAGTCAAGTGTCTGGCTGGGCTACGGCCCACAGGGTTCCAGCCCGGGCCGGATGGCCCCGTGGCGAACCCACCTGCGGCAACGCCCAAAATGCCACAGGACCAGGAACCGCCAAGTACTACCTAATCGAAAAAACAGGTACCAGCTACGCATTCACCGGACACTGGACGGCCATTAGGTTTTTCACAGAGACAAGACCTTCAGGCTCGCGGTACTTGGCTCACTAGGGGGGTTTGAGACTGCAATGCATCATTCACCACATATAGGCCCAGGCTTCCCGGTCCAAAGGACACGGGTTATAGGCGGGGCCGGCGACGAGGAGTCCTTCGAGACCAAGGGCTCTCCCCCAGCCGTCGCCGGCCCTCTGCTCCCTCCGGCCTCCCGGAGGGGCCACGCACCGCTGCCCCCGGCAGCAAGCCATGCACGGGCCACGCCCAGGAACTCGGCCCTCCTGCTGGACCTGGTCAACGGCGCCCAAACCCTGGCCGACTCCCTGGATCTGCTGGTGGCCGCTTCGGCCAGCCACGTGGTCAGGACCGCCGGAATCGACGTTGGCTGCGGCTTGGTGCTGCACCAGCCCAAGCGCAGCCCGGCCGTCACCGGCACCACCGATGAAGTGGTCCGCCTGTTGGACTGGGAACGGGATGCTGCCGAGGGTCCGGTGAACGACGTACTGTCCGGCGGGCACCCAGTTGCGGTCCTCCAAAGGAACGGAGACTTCCGCTGGCGGCACTACTCCAGCGAGCTCCAGTCGGCCGGATTCGGCAGCGCCCTCGCGGTAAGGCTCCGCGTTGACAGTGACGTTCCTGCCGACGACGGGATCCCCGGCAGCAGTGAACTCGGCCAGTCACGGGCCGCCCTCGCCTTTTTCGCCCAGGATTCAAAAGCCTTCCCGCTCCAGGTCATCGCGGAAGCACGCACCTTCGCGATGCTGGCGACGAAAAGCCTGCAGATGGCCATCAACCTTCACACCGCCCGCTCGCTGGCCGCCGACCTCCGCTCGGCGCTGGATAGCCGCACCTCCATCAATGTGGCCTGCGGAGTGATCATGGCCCAGAACAGGTGCTCTTACCAGGAGGCATTCTCCATCCTCGCCAAGGCCTCAAGCCACCGGAACATCAAAGTGCGCAAAGTGGCCGAAGACATCCTGGAACACCTGCCGGAAGGTGCACCCCGCGCCCACTTCGGCCGCTGACCCTCAGTTGGTTCCCGACGGTTCACCGGCCCTTGAGTGGGTAGGAAACAATATAGGACCAGCAGCGCGGGAGGGCCGGACGGATGGAAAGCACGCAGCCGGTCGCCCGGCGCACCCGCGGGGGTGCAGCCGTCTGGCTGGCCGGTCCGCTAAGCACCGCGCTGGGCCTGGCCGCGCATGTTGCCGGCGGGGGCCAGTCGCCCGCCGTCGTCATCGTGGTTGCGCTGGCAGCGCTGCTGGGCTTGGGCGCCGTGCTCGTGGAGCGGCTGGCGCCCCCGCAGCTTCCGGGCTGGGCTGTCCTGGTGGCCTCGGCCGTCGCGCAGCAGCTGCTCCACCTCGCCTTCGCTGCTTTCTCAACCTCCACCACTGTTTCGTTGCCGGGCCATGACCATGGCGCCGGGAGCACCCCGGCCGTGCCGTCGTCCGCCGGTGCCGCGGCTGCGCACTCCCTCCACCTGATGCTGTACCTGCACTCCGGCGCCGCCCTGGCTGCCGCTGCCGCCGTTGCCCAATGGAGCAGGATCTCCACGTGGTTCCGGGCACGGATCAGGACGTGAGCGTTCCCCTGGCGATGCTCACGGTGGAGTGGGCGGGATTTCCGTCCATGGGCTCGTCCGATACATCAACCAACGGGTACTGGGAGATGTCCAGGCCGGCAGGCACCTGGAACGTTCCTGACGTGGAATTCATGACGCCGAGGCTGACCAGCTTGGAAAGGTCCGGGGCGATCAGCCACACCTCCTGGTAGCCCTTGGCTTCATCCTTGTCCAGGCTGACCTCCAGGCTGCGGGAACCATCCGCCGCCGCCACCACTTTGGCGGATCCCGCCGCGGAGTACTGAGCCAATGGGGCCAGCTGCGCAGCGGCCAGCTCCCGGGGCTGGGGCGGGCGGCTCAACGCCCAGACGGCACCGAAAACCACCAGGACAGCAGCGGCCGCCGCTGCCAGCCACGTGCCCGGGCGCTGCCACCAGGCGGCCTTCGCCCGGGTACCCTTCGTTTTGGCACCTTTCGTTCGGGAACCCAGAGGGATAACGTCCGACGGCGGAACGTCCTTGGGTGCGTCGGTGGTGGCAGGACCCGCCCCGTCTTGCCCGGCCGCGGCTTCGTTGGACGCTTCGACCGCCAGCGGGTCCTCCCGGACGGACTCCCCCAGGCCAAGCCCGCGATGGATTCCCTCCCAAACCTGGGGCCCTGGGACGGACAGGCGGCTGGTGTCCGGCGTTGTCTTCACCGCTTCCACGGTGCGGCGCAGGGCGGCGTAGTCGGCGGCGCATTCGGGACAGGCCAGGAGGTGCTCGCGGGCCGCCGGGTCCTCCCAGTCGTCGTACAGCGCCAGGAGGCTCAACTGTTCCGGATCAAGATGCGGCATGGTCCACCTCCAATCTGCTTCTCAGGTGCGTCAGGCTGCGCCGGATGTGGCTCTTGACGGTACCAAGGGGCAGGTCCAGTTTCCGTGAGATCTGTTCGTGCGTCAGGTCCTCGTAAAAGGCAAGCTTCATGATGGAACCCTGGGGCTCGCCCAGCCTCTCCAGTTCGCCGTCCAGGAGCAGCCGGTCCGCCAGGGTTTCCGCGGCCTCCGTTCCCGGACCCGCATCCCCGGCCATACCGGCCCCGGCAGCAGCATAAGCCTTGCGTGCTTCACGCGAGGCCGCCTGCTGGGCATCCGTGATGGCGTTGCGCGTAATGCCCACGATCCACGCCGGCAGCCGCGCCACCTGCGGGTTGAAGGTGCTCCGTGAGCGCCATACCCGGATGAAGACCTCCTGGGTCACGTCGTCCGCCGCGGCGCGGTCAGCCAACGACCGCAGGGCCAGCGTGTGCACCAGGGGCGCGAACTCCCGGTATGCCGCTGCCAGCGCACGCTCATCGCCGGACTGGAACGACTCGGTCAGCTGGTCGTCCCATCCCTGGGAGGCGTGCCCGGGAAGCGTCACAGGCGGCTCCCTCCCGGCGCTAGCGACGAGATACATGGCTGGCCACCGGCCGTGCACGAATTGGTTCACGCAGGGACCACTTCATGCAGGGACTGCGGTGACAATCACATTGTCGCTGTAGTCCATCCGCTCGTCCAGCGATTTGCCGCCGCAGGTGACCAGCTTGAGTTCATGCGGCCCCGGCCTCCTGAACAGGGAGGCGCCGTCGGACGCATCCTTTGCCATCAGCTCCACCCCACTGCCCGGCAGCTGACGGCGCGGTTGTTATGCGGAGGCGGGGGCAGCGGTGCTGGCGCGGAGGACCAGTTCCGGCGGGACCACGGTGGCACTTACCGCGGCGCCCGACTCGATTTCCTTGAGCATGATGTCCATGCAGCGGCGGCCCAGCTCCTCGAAGTCCTGGCGGACGGTAGTCAGCGGGGGCGTGAAGTACCCCGCCTCCGGTTGGTCGTCGAAGCCCACCACGGAGACGTCGTCGGGCACCTTGACCCCCGCCTCGGTGAAGGCCCGCAGCAGGCCCAGGGCCATCTGGTCGTTTCCCACGAAGATGGCCGTCGCCGTACGTCCGGACGCCAGCTCGCGGCCGATCGCATAACCGCTGCCGGCACTCCAGTCCCCTTCCACCAGCAGGGAGTCGTCCAGCCCTGCCTCGCGAAGCGCCGCACGCCACCCCTCCGCGCGCTCGGCGCCGTCTGTCCAGCCCGGTGGGCCTGCGATGTGCCCGATCCGCCGGTGGCCCTCCTTAATGAGATGTTCGACGGCGAGCCTGGCACCCGCGCGCTGGTCCACCATCGCTCCGCTCACCGAAGCACTGCCTGCTGAGCCCACAGCCACCACGGGCACGGGGAGATTCATCTGTTCCAGCACCGCAAGAGTGTCTGTGTGCGGCACCAGCACCGCGATTCCGTCCACGGCCTGGTCCATGAAGTGGCCAACGGCGTCGGAGAGGGCGTCCCTGCTGACTTCCCGCAAGGCGGCGATGCTGACAAAGTAGCCGGCGTTGCGGGCGGCATTTTCAACGCCTACCAAGGTGTTGGCCGGGCCGTACTGGGACAGCTCACTGGCCAGCACGCCGATGGTCTGCGAGCGCCGCGTCACCAGGCTCCGGGCAGCCGTGTTGCGCCGGTACCCCAGTTCCGCAATGGCCCCTTCGACCTTTTCCCGCGTCGCCTTGCTGACGTTGGGGTGGTTGTTCACCACGCGGGACACGGTCTGGTGGGAGACCCCGGCTATCTTGGCCACGTCTTCCAGGCGCGGCATCCGGCCCTTGCTGGTTCTTACCATGTGCCTATTGTGCCTGCTGCGGCCCTTGCGCCTGCCTGTGTTGCGGGTATGAATCGTGCGCATTGCGTGGATGACGCTTGCCCTGCCCCTGTGTGATGGGCAGGATGAGGTGATCCGCGTCTGCAACGAAGGAGCCGGCCGAATGACCAAGTATCTGATTTCGTTTCCCAGCGGCGTCATGGACATCCCCGACGGGGGCCTGCAGGAGGTTGCCGACGCGGCCCATGCAGTGGTCCTGGAGGCAAAGGACGCGGACGTCTGGGTGTTCGGCGGCGGCATCGACGAGGGCGTCCCGCCGGTCATGGTGGACGGCGGCGGAACCGTCACGGCTGGAACCTACCCCCAGACGGCGCAGATCGAGGGCGGCTACACGGTGCTGGAACTGCCCAGCTACGACGCCGCACTGCACTGGGCCGCGAAGATCGCCGCCGCCTGCCGCTGCGCCCAGGAAGTCCGGGCATTCCAGTACGATCCCGCCAGCTGAACTGTGAAGCCGGCAGCGCCGGTTGACCTGGCGTATCCCTTCACGGGGCCCTGGCTGGTGCAGAACTCCCCTGCGGACCGCGTCCCCAGCCACGGCACACGGCTCCTTGCCACGAGCTATGCCATCGACTTCACGCCAGTGGACGGAAACGGGCGGTCTGCGGGGATCACCTTGGCTTCGCTGTTCCGGCCCGAGCCGCCGGAATACTTCGTGGGGTTTGGCAGGGCAGTCACGGCGCCGGTGTCCGGACTGGTACGGGCCGCCCACGGCGGCGAGACTGACCACGCCGCTTTCCGCGGCTTTCCCTCCATCGGCTATGCCGCCACCCAGGCCAGGCGGGCCCGGGAAGGCTGGCTGGGCCTGGCGGGCAACCACGTGATCATCGAGAGCGGAGGTCTATTCATCGCCCTGTGCCACCTCCAGTTCGGAAGCGTCAGCGTCCATCCGGGTCAGTTGGTACAGCAGGGCGAAGTGGTAGGCCTGTGTGGCAACTCCGGCAACAGCACGGAACCGCATCTGCACGTCCAGGCAATGGACGCCGCGGACCCCGAACGGGCTTCCGCTGTGCCCATCGCGTTCCCCGGGGGGCTGCCGCGCAACGGTACGGTTGTGACTGCCTGACGGGGCCCCTGGACCTTGGCAAACGAGGCGCTGGGAGGGTCCTGGGTTAAAGCAGAAAACCCGCACGTCCTTGACTCGATCCGTGAGGGTCTTCCTTTAGCTGCTGCGCACTCTGGGGGAAGGTGCGTTCTCGCTTCGCTAAAAGTAGTAGCAGGAATGCTACTTTTCCAACTCGACACGCCATTAAGCCCCTCGGCGTGAATGAACTGCGCCTGTTGACGCCTCACGAAACTCCGCGTGCCCGTGAGCCAGCAAAGGGTTGGGTCTCTCGTTGAGGGGCCCGGAAACAGCAGCAGGCCAGACGCTGCAAACGTCTGACCTGCGAAAGGGTGGGCCCTGTGGGGCTCGAACCCACGACCCACGGATTAAAAGTCCGATGCTCTACCAACTGAGCTAAAGGCCCCTGCCGGCCGGTCAAACACGCTGTGCCTGCCCGTACGGCCCAATCCATTTCTGGACGTTAATACTCTAACCCATGGTTCCGGCAACCCCGCACAGCGTCCCGGGCGCCGTCGTCGTGCGCCTAAACCAACTGGTGAAGGCCCTTTTCGGCGGAACCGGACGAACGCAAAGGTGCTCGATTTCCGCGGCGGCACAGGAGTAGCGTGGGGGCATGAGCGAGCAAGCAGGAACCAGTCCGTACGGCGGCAGCAACCGGCACCACAAGCCCAAGCCCTTTGCTCCGATGGACTTCGAGCCCTTCGCCGGGGGCGCCGATCCCGCCCGCGTGTCAGAGGCGGCCCACCTTGCCGCGCAGGCCCTGGTGCGCCATGGCCGCGACAGCGACGATCCCGTGATCACGGAACGCCTGGTGAAGCTCGCTGACGAACAAGGCCTGGACGCCATCGCCGAGATGTGGGCAGAGAGCCCCGCCCGTTCCCTTCCCGGGGCACTGTGGCGGCTCTACGCACTGCGCGCCGCCACCGTCCAGGACCCCGAACGCATCTCCGTCTACTTCCGCGCGGGCAGGGACACCGCGCAGGTCTCCAATGTGGTGGCCGGTGCCGCCGAGCCGCCGGGCGCTGACGAAATGCGCGCCATGGCGGATGCCATTCTTTCCGGCGCGTTCGACGGCGATTTCGACGTGGCGCTGGAACGTTCCGCCGCCTTCTGCCGCGTAGTGGCGCTCGGCCAGGCCACCCTTGCCGACGGCGCCGATCATGCCAACGAGGCGCACGCCAGCAAGCTGACCCGGAACTCCCATCAGCTGGTGAAAACGGCCGAGGACCTGGAGCACGCTGCCAACGCATGGCGCCTGGGCGAACTGGATTGAGCCCCTTTTATGCCGGCTTTTAGAGCTGGCGGACCGGATTTTCCGGGACGAACAAGCCGCCGCTGTCAAGATTGACTTGGGCCCGATGAAGTAGAAGACTGAAACCGGTGCCGAGCCGCGAAACCCCCGGGCTTCAACAATTAGCCGCCTAGAGCGGCCTACCGCCGAGAGGCGTATCCGGTTCGGCACCATTTTTCTGCCCCCATGCAGGTGCCAATTCAAAGGGTGCTGTTACGGGCCGGTAGAGTAGGCGACAGTTGCGCGCCGGAGTCAAGTCACACGGCAGCAACCCCGCCTTGATAAGTCCCCGGAGACCGGTAAACACGTGAAGCTGCGCCTTTTTCCACAGGAGCCCGCAGGGCTGAACCTACTCTCACAGATGGCACAACAGATCGTGCTGGCCAGCGCCACCCTGGCCGAGATCCTTGGCGTACCCGCGGACGAGCACGGCAAACTCGTGGAGGACATGCACAACATTGATGCCAAGTCCGCCGAACTGCACTTCGCGCTGCTGACCCACATGCGCTCCAGCTTTGTGAACCCGCTTCCCCGGGAGGACATGTACGCACTGTCCCGGTACCTCAACGAAGCCATGGAGAAAATGGATGCCGCGGCGGAGCTGGTGGCGCTCTACCGGCTTGACCGATTGCCCAAACGCGCCGCCGACCAGCTGGAAATCATCAGCCGGCAGGCCGAGCTAACGGTTGACGCCATGCGCAGGCTCAATGACCTTGACGACCTCGAGGATTACTGGATCGAGATCCTGCGCCTTGCCAAACGGGCCGAGCGGACCCACCGCGTCTGGGTGGCGGACATGATCGCGGACATGAAGTGGGCGCAGTACTCCCGCAACCGGGACATCGCCAACCAGCTGGTGGAGGTCACCAAGGACATGCGGCGGGTGGCCACCCAGGTAGGCAGCATCATCGTCAAGGAATCCTGACGTGGCGGCAGTCATCTTCGCCATGGTGGTCCTGCTGGCCGCGGCCTTTGCCTTCCTGAACGGCTTCCGCGACGCGTCCACCTCTGTGGCCCTGGCCGTGCGGAACCGCGCCCTCACCCCCAGCGTGGGTGTGCTCCTCGCCGCTTTCTTCAACTGTGTGGGCGCCCTCCTGAGCGCCCTGCTCGCTGTCGCCGCCAGCCGGACCTGGATCAGCCTTCCGGACGGCACGGACGGCTTGGGCATCCTGGTGGCAGGCCTGGCCAGCGCCTGCGCCTGGGGCATCCTGATGTGGTGGCGCGGCATCCCCGCTTCCTCAACGCACGCACTGGTGGGCGGACTTGCCGGCGCGGGCCTCGCCAGCCTGGCCATCGGGGGCCCGGGGGTGGCCGGCGTGGGCCAGTCGCTTCTGTTCCAGGTGGTGCTGCCTCTGCTGCTGTCCCCGCTCGTGGCCTACAGCGGCTCTTTCCTCCTGGTGTATCCGGCCACGTGGGTGGCCCGCTACACCCAGCCCAATGTGGTGAACCAACGCTTCCGGCGCGGCCAGGCCATCGCCGCCGGCGCAGTTGCCTTTGGCCACGGCCTGCAGGACGGGCAACGCGTCAGCGCGGTGCTGCTGCTGGCCCTGCTGGCGGCAGGCTGGTCCGACGGCGGGATCCCCACCTGGGTGGCAGCGCTCTCCGCGGTGATGATGACTGCCGGGACGCTCTTTGGGGGATGGCGGATCTCCCACACCATCGGATACAAAATCACCAGGATCGATCCCTTGCGCGGGTCCGTGGCCCAGACCTTCAGCGCGCTCATGCTCTTTGTGGGTGCCATCGGCCTTCACTGGCCGCTCTCCACTACCCACACCGTCACCGCCGGCGCCCTGGGCGCGGGAGAGAACCAGCATTTTTCGGTCACCAACCGGAAGCTTGTCATCCGGATCCTGTGGCTTTGGGCCCTGACTCCCCTTGCCACCTGCGCCCTGGGCTTCGTGCTTGCGCTGGCCCTCTCACCTATATCCGTCTAGGGCTCCTGCCTGTCCGGGGCTCCTGCCTGTCCAGGGCGGAGCATCGGAGGGCGGCGCTCCCTTGTACAGGGCATCCACCGTGACGTAGATTCGGAAGTGCGCCCCTGGTCAATGGTGCCGGGGACCGGCGTCCGCGCCGTGTGCAGGGCTGCGGATGACGCGCCGCTGCAGCCACCCGGCGGCTTGGATGCACAAGGCGGAAAAGAGCAGGCGTAATGTCTCCCTCGTATTCCCGGCGCCCCCTCCCACAGCCACGGCAACCCCAGTGCGAGGCCTGCGGGACCGGGCACCAGTTGACCATCCACGCCATAACGGCCATTGGCGCCGCCGGCGGGGACCTGGTCACGGTCTCCTACACCTGCAACGACTGCGACCTTTTCCAGGAACACACCGCCTATGCCACCGACGTTGCGGCTGCGCTGAACCAGGTCCGCTGGATGGCGCAGGTGATCCTCTTCGGGGACGACTACATCCACTGCGGCTTCCCGATGGAGGAGGCGGAGTTTGAGGTTGAGCGGCTCTGCTACCGCAGCAACAGGCCAGGCAGCGGGCTCAACGCCGTATCGCTGCCCACGCGGGTGTTGCGCTGCCACTGCGGGTTCCAGCTGGAGGTCCCGGAATAACCGGGGGTACACGGGCCCCTGTACCGCGCCGCACCTCGGATTTTGCTAGGGCTCCAAGGCCAGAGGACTGACGGCGGGGGCCACAAGGACACCGGCGAGCTCGTCCAGGGTCAGGTTCGCCGCCGTGCACAGTTCGTTGTCCGCCACTCCTGCCGCAGAGGCTTTGCGGACTGCCTGCCGGAGGGACTCCTGGGCGGTGTCCAGCTCCCACTGCATGCTTTCAAGGCGCGAGCTGGTCCGCCACACCTCGGCCAGGACATCTTCTTCCTCAGCACCTGCCCCAGCCAGCACAAGGTGTGGTTCAAGCTCCGGTGCCAGGGGACCCGCTGCCAGGGGCCCCGCCAGGCTGGCCGCAGCAGCGAACGCCTGTGCCGGCTCAAGGGCGTCCTGCACGGCCGTCTCAGGTACGGAAACAGTAAGATCGGGGCCCGCGGGGTTACTGACCGTCTGCGTCATGGCACAACTCCTTATGCGGGCTTAATACTAGCTCCGAAAGTATCTCGATCAGCGTACTAAACCGGTCAGTAGATCGCGAACGGGAACGGAACTCACCCGAAGCGTCCGGAAACGTAGTCTTCGGTGGACTTCTGTACGGGATTGCTGAAGATGGTGTGGGTATCGCCATACTCGATCAGTTTGCCCGGCTTGCCGGTGCCGGCGATGTTGAAGAACGCGGTCTTGTCGGACACGCGCGCGGCCTGCTGCATGTTGTGGGTGACGATCACCACGGTGTACTGGTCCTTGAGCTCGTTGATGAGGTCCTCAATGGCCAGGGTCGAGATGGGGTCCAGGGCGGAGCAGGGCTCGTCCATGAGGATCACCTGCGGCTCCACGGCAATGGCGCGGGCAATGCACAGGCGCTGCTGCTGGCCGCCGGAGAGGCCGGAACCCGGCTTCTCCAGCCGGTCCTTGACCTCATTCCACAGGTTGGCGCCCTTAAGCGAGCGTTCCACCAGGACATCGGCCTCGCCCTTGGAAATCTTCTTGTTGTTCAGCTTCACGCCCGCCAGCACGTTGTCCCGGATGGACATCGTGGGGAACGGGTTTGGCCGCTGGAAGACCATGCCGATCTGCGAGCGAACGGTTACGGGGTCCACGCCGGGACCGTAGAGGTTGTCGCCGTCCAGCAGGACCTCGCCCTCAACGCGCGCGCCGGGGATGACCTCGTGCATGCGGTTCAGGGTGCGGAGGAAGGTGGACTTTCCGCAGCCGGACGGGCCGATGAACGCGGTGACGGACTTGGCCTCGATGTTGATGCTGACGTCCTCCACGGCAAGGAAATCGCCGTAGTACACGTTCAGGTCCTTGACGTCGATGCGCTTAGACATGGTGTTCCTTCACTTGCTGGGTATGGATTGAAGTCTAGGATCCGCTGCGGGTCGGCGGAAGCTGCGGCGGGACCGGTTACCGGCCTGCTTTGGGGGCGAAGATCCGGGCCACCAGGCGCGCCACCAGGTTCAGGACCATCACCAGGATGATCAGCACCAGGGCCGCGCCCCAGGCCCGCTGCGATGACGGGTCCGGGTTGGACGGCGACGTGGGGTTGAGGATCTGCGTGTAGATGAACGTGGGCAGCGAAGCCATCCAGCCGCCGAACACGTTCGTGTTGATGCTGGTGGCAAAACCGGCGGTGACCAGGATGGGCGCCGTCTCGCCGATGACGCGGGCGATCGCCAGGGTGACGCCGGACGCGATGCCGGAGATCGCCGTCGGAATAACCACCTTGAGGATGGTCCGCCACTTGCGCACGCCCAGGGCGTAGGCGGCCTCACGGAGTTCGTTGGGGACGATCTTGAGCATTTCCTCGCTGGAGCGCACCACCACGGGGATCATCAGCACCGAAAGCGCGACGGCGGCCACCGCGCCGGTCTTGGTGCCCGGGCCCACCACCACGAAGAAGAACGCGGCAGCGAACAGGCCGGCCACGATGGAGGGGATCCCGGTCATGACGTCGACAAAGAAGGTGATGGCCTTGGCAAGACGGCCGTCATGGCCATACTCCACCAGGTAGATGGCCGTCAGCAGCCCCACGGGAACGGAGATGACGGTGGCCAGCAGTGTGATCTGCACGGTGCCCAGGAGGGCGTGGTAAATGCCTCCCAGCACCGGTCCGCCGCTTTCCACTGCCTTGTTGTCGAACGCGCCCGTGACGCCGTTCATGGAGTTGGTAAGGAAGCCGGGGTTCAGGAGCCCCGGGATGCCGTTGACCAGCACGGTCCAGATCACTGAAACGAGGGGCAGCAACGCCACCAGGAACGAGCCCACCACCAGGCAGGTAGCCAGCTTGTCCTTGGCCTTGCGGGAGCCTTCCACCACCGCGCTCCAGGACACCAGGCCGATTGCGAACAGGATCGCAGAGACCACGCCCCAGCCGAACGGGTTGAAGCCGATCAGGGCAAGGATTGCGGCGCCGACGATCAGCGCCGCCCCGAGCACGGCATAGGGCGCGTACTTGGGCAGCTGGCCCTTGGTCAGCGCCGACCGCTTGCTGCGGACGGGGGTAAGCGTGGAGGTCATTTAGTTGGCTCCCGAGAATTCTTTGTGCCGGGTGATGACCCAGCGGGCGATCATGTTCACGGCCAGGGTGATGACGAACAGCACCAGCCCGGCGGCGATCAGGGTGCTGACTTTGAGGCCGCTGGCTTCGGGGAAGTTCAGGGCAATTTCAGCGGCGATGGTCTGGTTGCCGGATTGGATCAGGCTGGCGGTCAGGGCGCCGGAGGAGAGCACCAGGGCAACGGCCATGGTCTCTCCCAGGGCGCGGCCCAGGCCGAGCATGATGGCGCTGATGATGCCGGGACGGGCGAAGGGCAGCACGGCCATCTTGATCATTTCCCAGCGCGTGGCGCCCAGCGCCAGTGCAGCTTCCTCATGCAGTTTGGGGGTCTGCAGGAAGATCTCGCGGGACAGCGAGGTAATGATCGGCAGGACCATGATGGCCAGGACGATGCCCGCCGTGAGGATGGTCTTGCCGGTGGTGGAGGCCGGGCCCCCGAAAATCGGCAGCCAGCCCATATTTGCCGCGAGCCAGCCGTATGCCGGCGAAATCTGCTTGGCCAGGAAGGCCGCTCCCCAGGCACCGTAGACCACCGAGGGGATGGCGGCGAGCAGGTCCACGACGTAGCCCAGTCCGGAAGCCAGGCGGCGGGGCGCGAAGTGCGAAATGAACAGCGCAACTCCGATGGCGATGGGGGTGGCGATCACCAATGCGATGACGGCGGCGATGAGCGTGCCGATCACGATGGGCCAGATGTAGGCGAAGAAGCCCTGGCCGCCCTGGATCTTGTCCGCGGGCGCGGTCAGCGCGGGAATTGCCTGGACTACCAGGAAGAGTGCGACGCCGAAGAGGACGGCGAGGATCAGGCACCCGGCTGCCAGCGTGGCGCCGGAGAACACTTTGTCCCCGGCGCGCCCGGCGCCCTGGGTACTGGTCAGGGAGGTGGCGGTCATTCGACGGCCCTTCGATTCGTTGCTGGATTAAGGAAGCAGGGTGCAAAGCCAAGTTCCCCGCACTGCCTTCCGGCAGGCGGGGAACCCGGTTTTACAGCGGTAGTTAGGACTTGACCTTGATCGAGTCGATGGCCTTGACCGCCTTTGCCGCGAGGTCCGAGGACAGCGGAGCGGACTTGGCCGAGTCCACAGCAGCCTTCTGGCCGTCAGCCGAGACTACGTAGTGCTCGAAGGCCTTGACCAGGTCAACGGTCTCCTGCTTGTCGTAGGTGGTGCACAGGATGTGGAAGGACACCAGGACGATCGGGTAGGCGCCCGCGATGGTGGTCTTGCGGTCCAGCTTGATGGAGAGGTCGTTGGCGGCGCGGCCTTCGACCGGCTTTCCGGCGTCCACTGCCTTGGCGGCGGCGTCAGCGGAAATCTTGGTGAAGGAATCGCCCACCTTGATCTGCGCCACGCCCAGCTTGCCGCTCACGGCGGAGTCGTCAGCGTAGGTCACGGCACCGGGGGTGTCCGTAACAGTCTTGACCACGCCGGACGTGCCCTTGGCGTTTTCACCCTGGAGGCTGGCGGGCCACACGCCGGCGGACGCGTCGGTCCAGACGTCGGATGCCGCGGCGGCCAGGTAGTCGGTGAAGTTCTGGGTGGTGCCGGAGTCGTCGGAGCGGTTCACCGGGGTGACCTTCAGGTCGGGCAGCGAGACGCCGGCATTCAGGGCGGCGATGGCGGGGTCGTTCCACTTGGCGATCTGGCCACGGAAGATCTTGGCGACGGTGGAGGCGTCCAGCTTCAGGTCGGTGACGCCGGGAACGTTGAAGGCCACGGCGATCGGGGAGATGTAGACGGGGACGTTGATGGCGCCGTCGGGTCCGCAGACCGACTTGGAGGAGGCGTACTCGTCATCCTTCAGGTAGGCGTCCGAGCCGGCGAACTGGGCCGAGCCGTCGAGGATTGCCTTACGGCCTGCCCCGGATCCGTCCGGGGAGTACTGCACGGTGGCACCGGCGTTGGCGGAGGCGAAGTTGGTCTTCCAGGCGTCCATGGCGGCGCCCTGGGCGGTGGAACCGATGCCGGTCAGCGTACCGGTGACCTTGGTGCCGCCGGAGGACTGGCTGCCGGCGGGCGTGGTGCCAGTGGCGTTGTCTGAACCGCAGGCGGAGAGCGCGAGTGCGCCGGCTGCGATAACAGCAATAGCCGCGTGGCGGCCGAAGCGGAGTGCCTTCACTAGATGTACCCCTTCCAGGGTTATTCAGGTGCGGGACAGGGACGGAGAACCCTGCTGCGCGATGCGTACGTTGTGTACTTTCAAGAAAGGTATGGGCCGCAGGTAACGGGATGGGCTGTCCAAAGTGAACGGAGGATTAACGACTGCGGGACATTGGCTGACAAATGCCGGGTCACCATTGCGCAGGTCACGTGCCCGGCCGTAGTGCACCTGCGCCGGGTAGTGGATCGGCACTGAATAGACTTGAACCCATGGCCATCCCAGCAGGACTATCAACAACCAGGCGGTTCCTGCGCAGCCGGGTCCGGACCGGATTGATCCGCAGCCGCAACTCCTTTGTCCCCGCCATCCAGATGACCGTGTGCGCGGTTGGCGCCTACGCCTTCGCTGAATACGTCCTGGGCCACTCCGGCCCCCTGTTTGCTGCCACCTCGTCACTGATTGCCCTCGGGTTTTCCCGCGAGCCCCGGCTGCGGCGCGTGATGGAAGTGGGTCTCGGCTGCACACTCGGGATCGCCGTGGGCGATTTGCTCCTGCACTGGCTGGGCGGCGACATCTGGGTTGCCGCCGTCGTGCTTCTCTTCTCCATCCTGCTGGCCCGGTTCCTGGACAGCGGGAGCATCTTCACCACGCAGCTCGCGCTGCAGTCGCTGCTGGTGGTGCTGCTGCCGGCACCGTCCGGTGGCCCGTTCACCCGAAGTATCGATGCGGTGGTGGGCGGCCTGTTCGCCCTGCTGGTGACCATCCTGGCGCCAAAGGACCCCCGCCAGGAGCCGCGCCGGGATGTCCAGAAACTGCTGCATGAGCTGGCCGAGGTCTTGCGTGAATGTGGTGGCGCACTGGCCAGCAACGACTCCACCCAGGCCTGGCATGCGCTGATCCGTGGCCGGAACTGCCAGCCGCTGGTGGATGCGATGCGCCAGTCGCTCCGGGCGTCCGGCGAGGTCGCAACGCTGGCGCCGGCGTACCGCCGGCACCGTGATGAGCTGGACCGGCTGAAGCAGTCGCTGGATTTCATCGACCTCGCGCTGAGGAACAGCCGCGTGTTTGCGCGGCGGTTGACCAGTGCCATCAACCACACGGCGCTCTCCGACGAGGCAACTGACAGCCTCGCGGGGGTGCTGCAGGAGACCGCTGCCGCCATTGACGAGCTGACGCTGGGCCTGGCGGAAACACACGAAGGTGTCCGCCGCGCCCACCTGCGCACCGCCCGTCGGGACCTCAGCGAGATCGCCCTTCGCCTGCATCCCAAGCTGCTGGACGTGACGCGGCTGGAGGGCGAAACCGTTGTCATGCTGTTCCGCCCGCTGATGGTGGACCTGCTGGAAGCTACCGGCATGGACGCGGCCGAGGCCAGGGACGTGCTGCCCGCGCTGTAGTGTCGGTGCCCGCCACTAGGGTTGAACGCATGGCAACAAAGACTTCCCGGGCGTCCAAGGCGCCCGCTTACAAATGCGCCGAGTGCGGCTGGACCACCGTCAAGTGGGTGGGCCGCTGCGGCGAGTGCCAGGCGTGGGGCACGGTTGAGGAAACAGGCACGGCCGTGGCGCGGACGACGGCGGCCACAACAGTCGCGGAGCCGGCGCGGCGGATTGCCGACGTTGACGCCACCACGGCGGCATTCCTGCCCACCGGCGTGGACGAACTGGACCGGGTGCTGGGCGGCGGCCTGGTTCCGGGTGCCGTCATCCTGCTGGCCGGTGAACCCGGAGTTGGCAAGTCCACGCTGCTGCTGGATGTTGCCGCGAAGTTCGCGCGGACGGCCCAGGACGTCCTGTATGTCACCGGCGAAGAGTCGGCCGCCCAGGTGAAGCTGCGCGCGGAGCGGATCGACGCCGTCGCGGAGTCCCTGTACCTGTCAGCGGAGACGGACCTTGGCCAGGCGCTGGGGCAGGTGGAGAAGATCGAACCGCGGCTGCTGATCGTGGACTCGGTGCAGACCCTCAGCAGTGCGGACGTAGACGGCAGCGCCGGCGGCGTGTCCCAGGTCCGCGAGGTGGCGGCCTCCATCATTGCCGCGGCCAAGCGGCGGAACATGACCACCCTGCTGGTGGGGCACGTCACCAAGGACGGCTCCATCGCGGGCCCCCGCCTGCTGGAACACCTGGTGGACGTGGTGTGCCAGTTCGAGGGCGAGCGGCACTCACGGCTGCGGCTGCTCCGGGCCGTGAAGAACAGGTACGGGCCCACTGACGATGTAGGCTGCTTCGACCTCAATGAGAACGGCATCGAAGGACTGGCGGATCCCAGCGGACTCTTCGTAAGCCGCACCAAGGACCCGGTTTCCGGGACCTGCATTACGGTCACCATGGAGGGGCGCCGTCCCCTGCTGGCCGAGGTGCAGTCGCTGCTCGCCGAAAGCCCCAACTCTCAGCCGCGCCGGGCCACCAGCGGCCTGGACAGCTCGCGCGTGTCCATGCTGTTGGCCGTGCTGCAGCAGCGGGCAGGGACCCTCCTGCACAAGGACGATTCGTACGTTGCCACCGTGGGCGGGGTGAAACTCAGTGAACCGGCAACGGATCTTGCTGTGGCCCTTGCCGTGGCCTCGGCCAAGGCCCGCAAGCCACTGCCCATCCGGCTCGTTGCCTTCGGTGAGGTGGGCCTGGCCGGCGAGGTCCGGCCCGTGCCGGGCATCAACCAGCGCATCCAGGAGGCCCACCGGCTGGGATTCACCCACGCCGTAGTTCCGGCCAGCCACACCGGACCGGGGCCGGTACCGGCAGGATTCTCGGTGCGTGAAGTGGAGCATCTCACGGAGGCCCTCAGCCTTCTGATTGGCTAGCAACCGGTTATTACCGGCACCTGGGGACGTTTGACCCCGGCGCGGGCCCGGCGGGTACTGTGGGTGCAGAATCTTCACGCAGACGGAGGTTTTCGATTTCTTGGCCGGGGGAAGCTTGGTAATCCACGAACAGCAGGGCGCCACGGACGTTGCGGGCCATGCACGCAAGGCACCTGTGCAGCCGGTCGTATCAGACCGCCTTGACGGTTTGTTCGGAGCGCTCAGCCCCCGGAAACGCGTTGTGGCAAGCCAATTGCCGGTCACGTTGACTGTTGCACTCATGGTGATCGCCGCGGTTATCTTCAGCCCCGAAACGCTGGCCAACAACATGTTCCTGGCAGCGCTGCTGTTCCACCTGGCAATCTTCGCAGCCTGCATTTCCATCCAGTGGGCAAGGCTCCCGGCAGCGGCCTTCGCCGTGATCCCCCTTCTGGATTGCCTTGCCATCGGATTCACCCGCCAGGCCGGAGGCCCTGCCTTCAACGTCCTGAGCATGATGCTGGTATTCCCGGTTATTTTGCTCTCGGCGCAAGTCCAGCCGTACATGCCGGTCCTGGCTATTGCCGGGACGGTCCTCAGCACAGTTGCGCCTTCTGCTGTCCAAGGGTCGCCGCCAGCGGGGGAATCCATGATCCGCACCCTCATCCTCCCCCTGGTCATGTCCGTTATTGCGTTGACCGCGCACGTGGTGGCCACCACAATCCGCCGGCATCGCGTCAGGCTGGTCGAAAACGAGCAGGACCTGGCCCGCACGCTGGACCAAAGCGTCCGCCGGCAGGCGCTGCTTGACGCAGTGCTGAAGGCTGTTGGTGTGGGCGTCTGGGTGGTGGACGTCCGCGGCCACACCGTGCTGGCAAACAGGGCCATGCGGCCGGATCCGGCTCTCGCCGTCGTCATGGATGCGGCCGGTGCGCAGAGTGAACTGTTGATGGCAGACCGTTGCACCCCGGTACCGGCAGGCCTCCTCCCCGCAGCCCGCGCCGCAGCCGGGGAAGCCTTTACCGACGAGTTGTATTGGGCGGGTCCTGCAGGCCGCCAGCGCGCCTACTCCGTGAGCTCGCACGGCTTTCCGCCGGCCGGCGGCCAGGAAGGTGGCGCCGTCATCACCTGTGTGGACGTAACCACCCTGATCAATGCGCTTGCGGCCAAGGACGACTTCGTTGCCACCGTCTCGCACGAGCTGCGGACACCGCTGACGTCCATCCTTGGCTACCTGGAACTGGTCCTGGACGAACCCGGGCATGAGGACATCCAGGCGGAGCTCCTGGTGGTGCGCCGGAACGCCGACCACCTGCTGAACCTGGTCAATGACCTGATCGCTGTGGCATCCGAGCAGATGGACCTCTCACTGGCGGAGGCGGATCTGGCCCGGGTGCTGGCCCTGGAGGTGGATGCTGCCTTACCCAAGGCTGCCGCAAAAGGACTGCAACTGGTGCTTGATGCCAGGCAGCCGCTGCCTGGCAGGCTGGATCCTGAACGAATCGGGCAGGTGGTCCGGAACCTGCTCTCAAACGCGATCAAGTACTCCCCCAACGGCGGCCTGATCAGGGCCAGCGCAGTCAGGACTGACGCGGGCCTGGTCTGTTCCATCACCGACACCGGCCTGGGGATGACAGAAGAAGAGCAGGAACAGGCGTTCACCAAGTTTTTCCGTTCGGCGCGGTCGCGTGAAACGGCCATTCCGGGCGCAGGCCTGGGGCTGCCGGTCAGCAAGACCATCGTTGAAGGCCACGGAGGATCCATCAGGCTGGACAGCGCACCGGGAGTGGGCACCACGGCGACCTTCGTCCTGCCGGAATCCTGACCGGTCCGGGCAGTCCCGAACCTTGCCTTCCCCCAGTGGCGGACACAGGGTAAGGCCGTGCATTCAGGAAGTGGCGGCGGCCAGCCAACTGGAAACGTCGCTGCGCAGTACCAGCAGCGGGCCGCCGGTGGCGCTCACGTTGCCGTTTGCCACGTAGTACCCGCGGCCCGACCCCGTTCCCCCGGCCGCGCGGTCCAGGGCGTCCACCAGATGCCGTGGCAGGTGGCCCTGCGGACCAAGACTGCGGAGCTCATCCACTTCTTCCGGCGTGAGCCGTCCCAAAACCTCAGCAATATTGGCCATGAGTGGTCCTTTCGAGCAGGGTGCCTGGCAGAGTGCCTGAAGGAATAACCTAGAGCAGCGCCGTGAACTCCACGTTAACGGCGGACGGCAACTGCACTTCCTGACGATCTGGAGATCCAATGCCCATTCGAAGCGCAGGCATCCTGCTGTACCGGCAGGACCCCGCCCACGCCGCCGGCCGGGACGGGCTGCAGATATGGATAGCCCACATGGGCGGCCCCTTTTGGGCCCGCAAGGACGCGCACGCATGGTCCATTCCCAAGGGCGAGTACGCCGATGGAGAGGACCCGCTGGCCGCCGCATTGCGGGAGTTCGCAGAGGAGATGGGGACTGCTGCCCCGGAGGCTGAATACCGGCTGCTTGGCGAGTTCCGGCAGTCCTCGGGAAAGCGCATCACCGCCTACGCGGCGCATGCTGATTTCGCCCCGGAGGTGATCACCAGCAACACATTTCCGCTGGAATGGCCCAAGGGGTCCGGCAGGATCCAGCACTACCCCGAAATTGACGACGCCCGCTGGTTCCCGGAGCAGGAGGCCAGGCTCAAACTTGTTAAGGGCCAGCTGCCTATCCTCGATTCGCTCGTGGAGCAGCTTGCCGGCAACTGAAGGAGGGCTGCCTGCAGTTAACCGGCGGTGAGCACCAAGGCGACGCTGTGGCCGCCGAATCCAAAGGCATTCACCAGCCCGGCGGGGGCATAACCGGACGCCAGCTGGTGGACGCTTTCGGTGATGACGTTCAGGTCCACCTCCGGGTCCAGCTCCTCCACGTTCAGCGTCCCGGGCACCTGGCCGGTGCGCAGGACTTCGAGGACCACGACGGCGCCCAGCGCACCGGCCCCGCCCAGCAGGTGGCCGGTGTGGCCTTTCGTGGACGTGACGGGAACGTCGGCGCCGAAGACGGCATGAATGGCTTGGCCTTCCAGCCGGTCTCCCACGGGGGTGGAGGTGGCGTGGGCGTGGACGAACCCGATCTCCCCCGGCTCCATTCCGCTCAATTCCAGCGCCTTCTGCATGACGCGCCGCTGCATCGCAGGATCCGCCGCCACGATGTCGTGGGCATCGGACATCACCGCTCCCCCGGCCACGGCCCCGAGGATGGCAGCACCGCGGGCACGTGCGTGTTCTTCGCTCTCCAGCACCACCACTCCGGCGCCTTCAGCGAGCACAAAACCGTTCCGGGCGCCGTCGAACGGGCGCGAGGCCCGCTGCGGATCACCGGGATAGGTGGACAGGGCACGGATCTGGGAAAACCCGCTGATCACCAAATCATTGATCGAGGCATCCACGCCGCCGGCAATCACGACGTCGGCAGCACCGGAGCGGATCATCTCGGCTGCCTGGACAATCGCCTCGGCCCCGGAAGCACAGGCGCTGACAGGGGTCCGGGCGCCGCCGCGGGCACCCAGGTCGATGGACACCCAGGCGGCGGGGCCGTTGGCCATCAGCCGGGTCAGGGTGTGCGGCGAAACCTTGCGCGGTCCGGACTGGTTCAGTGTGCGGTCCTGCTCGATCGTGGAGCCCAGGCCGCCGTAAGCTGACCCGATCACCACCGCGAACCGCTCGGGGTCAACCTCGGGACTGCCGGCCTGGGCCCATGCCTCCCGGGCTGCAATCAGCGCCAGCTGGCCGCAGCGGTCCATCCGCTTCATCTCGCGGGTGTTAAGGTGCTCCGAAAGGTCGGACGTAACCTGCCCGGCGATCCTGACCGGCAGCTGCTCAGCCCAGTCCTGGTTGATCGCCGTGATCCCGGAGCGCCCGGCAACCAAGGCCTCCCAGGTCTCCTTGACCGTGGATCCAAGGGGATTTATGGTGCCGGATCCGGTCACCACGGCGCGGGGCCGGGCAGGCGCAACAAGCACGGTGGCCTCCTACTTCGCCGGGTTGTGCGTGCCGATGGGCACGAGTGTCAGGTCCGGATGGTTCTTCTCGATCCGCCGCAGCGCCCAGACGTCGTTGAACAAGGCGAGGTATTCGCCGTCGGACCGCAAAAGCACTTCTGCGCCCGGTACGTTGGCCAGCGCAGGCATGGCATCCGCCGTCGAAATCCTGGCCAGCGAGTACGGCAGGCGTTCCAGGCGCATGGGGGCGCTGAAGTCGTGCGCCATGCGGTCCTCCACCACCTCGAACTGCATGGGCCCGACGGCGGCAAGCACCGGCGCCTGGTCGCCGCGGACGTCGGAGCGGAGCACCTGGATGACGCCCTCGTGCTCGAGCTGTTCGATGCCGCGGCGGAACTGCTTGAACTTGCTGGGGTCCTTGGACCGGGCCACCTGGAAGTGCTCGGGGGCGAACAGCGGGATGGCCGGGTATTCCACGGAATCCTCGAGGAACAGGCTGTCACCCACCCGCAGCGAGGAGGCGTTGACCAGGCCCACCACGTCCCCTGGGTACGCCTCGTCGATCACTTCGCGTTCCCGGCCGAACACCTGCTGCGCGTACTTGGTGGCGAAGGACTTGCCGGTGCGGGTCTGGGTCACCACCATGCCGCGTTCAAAGACGCCGGAGCAGACACGGATAAAGGCCACGTGGTCGCGGTGTGCCTTGTTCATGCCGGCCTGCACCTTGAAGACGAAACCGGAAAACGGTGACTCAACCGGGCGTTGGTTGCCGTCCACGTCGGGGCGCGGGGCCGCCGGCGGCGCGAAGTCCACCAGTGCGTCCAGCAGCTCCTTGACGCCGAAGTTCAGCGCCGCGGAGCTGAACAGGATGGGGGTGGCTTTGCCGGCGTGGAAGGCGTCGACGTCGAATTCGAGGTTGGATTCGATCACCAGGCCAGCCTCGTCCACGGCGTCCGTCCAGTTGCTGCCCTGGCTCTCGGCGGCCTCTTCCGGCGTGAAGTATTCGGTGATGGCGATCTGCGCGCCGGCGTTGTTGCGCTGGAACCGCGCGAAGCGGTCGTTCCGCAGGTCCCAGACGCCGCGGAAGTCCCCGGAGATCCCTACAGCCCAGGTCAGCGGCATGGGCTGCAGCCCGGTGCGTTCGGTAATCTCATCCATCAGCGCCAGGGCGTCCAGTCCGGGCCGGTCCCACTTGTTGATGACGGTGATGATGGGCAGGTTGCGCTGCTTGCAGACCTCGAAGAGCTTCATGGTCTGGGTTTCCAGGCCCTTGGCGGCGTCCACCAGCATCACGGCGCAGTCGACGGCGGCGAGCACGCGGTAGGTGTCCTCGGAGAAGTCGGCGTGGCCGGGAGTGTCCAGGAGGTTGATGACCGTGTCGCGGTAGGAAAACTGAAGTGCCGCCGAGCTGATGGAGATGCCGCGGTCCTTCTCCATCTGCATCCAGTCCGAGACGGTTTCCTTGCGGTTGGCCTTGCCGCTGGAAGCACCGGCGGTGCCGATTACCTTTGCATGCAGGGCCAGCGCCTCGGTGAGCGTGGACTTGCCGGCGTCCGGGTGGGAAATGACGGCAAAGGTCCTGCGGCGGCCCGCCTCCTTGTGAATCTCGGAGATCCGGGCGGGGGTCAGGACATCTTGGGACACGGTGCTACTTTCGCTGCGGTTGTGGCTGCCCAGGGGCCTTTCGGGTACTGCGCTGCGACTCGAGGGCGGGGAAATGAGTTTGGCAAACGGCCAAAGTACAAGTTTATCGCAGGGCCGCAAACCGGCATGGGCTGCGCCTAACGCCGGTTAGGGAGCGCTGGTGTTAGGTCTGCCCGCGCAAGGGCTGAACTTTCCCGGACGCCACACCACCCGGCGGTAAGGGGCAACAGGTAATGCATGATGTGCGTATGCGCAGCATCGAACTGGTATTTGATGACTCCACCGATTCCCTGGTCAGGGCCGACTGGACGCGGCTCGAAGCAGCCGGCCTGCCAAGCCTGGCAGCACACACTTCCCCCAGCAACAGCCCGCACATCACACTTGCCGCAGGCGTGGACCTGCAGGCTGGCGGGGAAGGGCCGTGGCAGGCGCTGCCAATTGACATCGCGTTCTCCGGGGCAGTCGTTTTTCCCGCCGGCACCGGGAAGTATGTACTGGCCCGCTCGGTGCTGCTGACCGCTCCCCTGCTGGACCTGCACCGGCACCTGCACCAAGGTCTTTCAGGTGCATTGCCGCTGACCCTTCCGGGGGCCTGGACGCCGCACGTCACCATCGCCCGCCGCCTCCCCGGCCATCAGCCCGGGGCAGCAATGGACCTGCTGGACCTGCGCATCGAGGGCCGCTGCACGGCAGCACGGCTGTGGGACAGCAGCACCAAGGCGGTCACGCTCCTGGGAGGGCTGCCCGAGAGGCAAACCTGAGGCGAGGCCAAAAAGAGCGAAAGTGCCTGCCCCAAGCAGTGTCCAGACCGTATTTTTCCGTCCGTTCCAGCCACCCCCTAATGGGGTACTTTGGGGCTTGCCCGTGCGGAACTTGGGCTTCTAACCCCTATCATTGAGCTTGCGGGAATCAGAGCACTTTTTTGATCCTGCCGGCCAACTTCAGATGCCGGCATTCCTGCGGGCGGCGGTCCGCACCTTTGAAGGGAAACACCTATGGCGCGGAGCCCTGAAGAATCACTGCGGGCCACTCTGGGCAGGGTTGCACCCGGAACTCCACTTCGCGACGGTTTGGAACGGATCCTCCGCGGCCGCACCGGGGCACTGATCGTCCTGGGCTCCGACCGCACCATAGATTCAATCTGCTCCGGCGGATTCGATATTGGCATCGAGTTCTCCCCCACCCGCCTGCGGGAGCTGGCCAAGATGGACGGCGCCATCATCTGCGACAAGGACGCGGGCAACATCCTGCGCGCGGCGGTCCAGCTGGTGCCGGACTCAAGCATCGAAACACAGGAGTCAGGCACCCGCCACCGTACGGCCGAGCGCGTGGCCAAGCAGACCGGGGTTCCGGTCATCTCCGTGAGCCAGTCCATGCAAATCATCGCCCTTTACGTCAACGGCCTGCGGCATGTCCTGGAGGGCTCCGAGAACGTCCTTGCCCGCGCCAATCAGGCCCTTGCCACCCTGGAGCGCTACCGCGCACGGCTGGACCAGGTCACCAGTTCGCTGTCGGCGCTGGAAATCGAGGCCATGGTGACGGTGCGGGACGTGGCCGTTACCCTCCAGCGGCAGGAAATGGTCCGCCGGATTTCCGAGGAAATCTCACAGTATGTCCTTGAACTGGGCGAAGACGGCCGGCTTCTCTCGCTCCAGCTCGACGAGCTCACCGTGGGCAGGGGCCCCGGGAGCGACGTGATCATCCGCGACTACGCCAGCCCCAACGCCTCTGCGGAAGACATCGACAAGGCCGTCCATGAACTGGTCAGCCTGGGCCCCACGGAGCTGATCGACCTTGGCAGGATCTCGGCGATCGTAGGATTTGCGGGCGGTGAGGCCAACCTCGACGCCGTGGTCCAACCCCGCGGCTACCGGCTGCTGTCAGGCCTCAAGGCAGTCCCCAAGGCCGTGGCGGACCGCCTCGTTGACCATTTCGGCGGACTGCAGTTCCTGATGGCCGCCACCATTGACGATCTTATGACCGTTGACGGCATTGGCGACCAGCGCGCACGGACGGTCCGCGAAGGCCTGAGCCGGATGGCCGAGGCAAGCCTCCTGGACCGCTTCCTCTAAGCACCACCGAACCAACCCCTCCGCGCCTGCAATTCTCATCGACTGCTGTGTAACTGCCGTTCTCAGCCGCGAAAACGGCAGCTACGGAGCAGTCGATGGAGGGCGGGCAATCAGTTCAGTTGGAAGACGGCCTTTGGGCTGGCCCGCGAACCCAGCTTGGCCGTGAAGATGTAGTACGCCCCGCCGCCGCCGGGGGCTACAGCCACGGCTTTGCAGCCATCGGCGCTGCGGTTGCGGCTCCACGGGAAGTTGGCGGTTTCGCTGGCGCCGGGCGCGATCACCTTCACCAGGTCCTCGCTCGATGCCTGGCAGTCCTTCGAGGAGAAGATCCGGTCAGAGCCGCTGGTCACCAGGAACTCCATCTGCGAGGTTCCGATGTTGACTTCACAGGGGACAGTGCCGCCGTTGGTCACCTTCAGGGTGAGCAGCGGGTTTTCCCCCGGGCCGTAAGCGGGCTTGTCCGTGGCGGCCGAGACGGTTACCAGGTTCTGGTTGCAGGTGGGCGTCGCCGGGGCACTGGGCGACGGCGTGGCGGAGGGAGTTGCGGAGGCAGAAGCGGTGGTGGCAGGAGAGGGGGAGGCAGCCGGGCCCGTGGACGGGGTTCCAGCGGAAGTGGCCTGGCTGGATGAAGCCTGCTGCGACCCGCCGCGGAAGGCAGCGGCCAACGCGAAGCCGCTGACCACGAGCGCGATGACCAGCAGGAGCGCGCCACCAACAACCAGCCGGCGCCGGCGGTACACGGCGGCACTTGGTTTCCGGACGCTGCTGGAACCGGATGCCGTGCCGCGTGCTGGTGAATCGCCTTGCCTGCCCATCCTCCTAGGCTAGGGAACGCCGCCGTTTCTGCGCTGCCACCACGCCGCCGCGCCGGCATCGCTCTGGTCACAACCGGTTTGCGGCCCGCCGGAACCCATCCATTACAGTGTTGGCATCGACACTCAAACCTCCCCCGCAACGGACACACCAGCAGGCACCGCAAACCTGGAGCTGCTCCACCACAGGATCAACGGCTGGTTCGCCGGTATTGCCCGCGACCTGCCCTGGCGCGATCCCGGCTGCTCCCCCTGGGGCGTCCTGGTCAGCGAGGTCATGCTGCAGCAAACCCCGGTGGTCCGGGTCCTTCCCGTCTGGCATGAGTGGCTCAAGCGCTGGCCCACCCCCGCCGGGCTGGCCGGGGAACCGGCAGGGGAAGCTGTCCGTTCGTGGGGCAGGCTGGGCTACCCCCGCCGGGCGCTCCGACTGCACGCCGCAGCCACGGCGATCGTGCAGGACCACCGCGGCGAGGTCCCGGACACCTATGCCGAGCTGCTGGCCCTTCCCGGGGTGGGCAGCTACACCGCCGCCGCAGTGGCAGCGTTCGCGTATGGCCGCCGGGAAACGGTGGTGGACACCAACATCCGCAGGGTGCACGCCCGGCTGGTCTCCGGCGTCGCGCTTCCCGCCCCGGCGCTGACCGAGGCGGAAATGCGGCTGGCAGCTGCCCTGTTGCCGGACCACGACGAAACTTCCGTGCGCTGGAATGCTGCAGTCATGGAGCTTGGGGCTCTAGTGTGCACCGCCCGGGCGCCCAAGTGCGCCGCCTGCCCGGTGAGGGATTCCTGTGCGTGGCTGGCGGCGGGCGAGCCCCCGCCGTCGTACGTTCCCAAGGGACAGTCGTGGCACGGCACCGACCGCCAAGTCCGTGGAGCCGTGCTGGCCGTGCTCCGGCTGGCGGAAGCGCCCGTACCGCCGGACATGTTCCAGCGTGAACCCGCGGACCTTGGCTTTGCCCCGGAAGGAATCGGCGTGCCGCTGGCCGCACTTCACCGCCTCAACTCCGCCCCCGAACAGCTGGGACGGGCACTGGCCGGGCTGCTGGCGGACGGGCTGGCAGAAATGCACGACGGCGGCTACCGGCTTCCAGCCTGACCCACCGGCCGCGCGGGCCGGGGATGGCATACTTCTTGGGGACTGGAACCGGGGGAAGCCATGAAGACCATTCTGTACATCGTATGGGTGCTGTTCGTTGCCGGTGCGGTATTTTCGCTGCTCTACGCGGGGCGCAGGACAAAGCGGCAGGAACAGCTGATGGCGTCCTGGCCCAAGGTGCAGGCAACCGTCACCGGCAGCGCTACCGGCTGGACCAGCGGCGTGGGCGGCTCCAGCCGGAACCTCCGCTACTTCCCCGCCTATCAGTTCACGGACCCGCAGGGCACCCTCTTCATGGGCAAGTCCGAAGTCTCCGGGGTGCAGCAGCCCGTGCCGGGTTCGCTGATCGAGGTAGCCTACAACCCGGTGAACCCCAATGAGTCGTTTCAGGTGTCCTCGGAGCCGCGACGGGGCATGGGCTGTCTGATCGCGTTTTTCGCCGTCTTTGCAGTGGCGTCGTTCTGGTTCATCGGCATTTTCCCAACGGGCTGACTATCCCGCTGGGGCGGTAGCCTGAAGACATGCGGAAGCCCGGGCTGCTCCTGGCATTGATGATGACGACGGCGTCGCTCATCTCTGCCTGCGGGCCGGCCGGCAGTGCCTGTCCCGCCATTGCCCAGGCCACCGCCGTCGCCGTGACGGTCACCGCCGGCTACTCGCCACGGGTGGCGGCCCTGCACCTCCGGGCCTGCCAGGACGGCACCTGCACGGAAGCCGACGTAATACTGCGCCCGGGCAGCCCCTCCATCGGTCAGGGATGCTCCGTTGAGGGCGCCTGTTCGGCCACTGCCTCGCCCGATGGCACCAAAGTGGGGACGCTGATGTTGCCCGCCCTTACGGAATCACCCATGACCGTCACCGCTTCGGGCACGGCTCCGGATGGATCCGCCCTGCCAGCACGGTCAGCGGCGTTCCACCCAGCCGTGGGTTATCCGTTCGGGGAGCAGTGCGGGAAGGTCCTGTCGGCAGCTGTCATTCTGGACGACACCGGGCTGAACCAAAAGCCCGGCGCCGGGACAGCGTCAAGGGAAACCCCGGGCTAGAACAGGGCGGGCTGGGTGAAGATATCGCCTTCGGCAGTTCCGGGCAACGGGCCGCCGCTGACCGGTTCGGCACTCCAGTTGAAGCCAAGTTCGGCGAGCAGTTCCTCCACGGAAATTTGGCCGTCAAGCACTTCGATTTCCTGGGAGTCTTCTGCAAGCGGCCGTTCCATGGCACCGAGCTTATTCGCAGGAAGCGGGATGGGGCTTAGGGCTCGCCGAAGCCGGCCTCCACCAGGCCGCCAACGTACTCCACCGCCCGTTCAGCGTCCTTGCCCCACGCTTCCACATGCAGCACAGTACCTTTGCCTGCGCCCAGGGTCATCAGCCCCGTCATTGACGCGCCGTCCACCCCGTTGATAGTCACCTCCGCGTCAAGGGAGGCAAGGCCCCCTGCCACTTTCGCGGCGGGCCGGGCATGCATGCCGGCCTGGTTCACCAACTCAAAGTCGGCCGTGAAGTCCGGTGCGGCACTGCTAACGGACCCTGGCTCCAATTCCGAGCCTGCCGGCTCGGGCTGGCCGGCCCCGCCCCGCGCGCCTTCAGCCGCCTTACGAACCGCTTCCACGTCGGCTCCGCCTTGTGCCGCAACGGCGGCGGCCACCAGGCCTTCTACCAGGGGTGCGTCCGCGAGCAGGACCCCGGCAGGACTTTCCAGGAACTCAAGTGCGGATTCGGCGGTCATCACGGCTGATCCCAGGTCCGTGAGGACCACCGTGCCTTCCGCTCCGGCCCCGGCTGCCCGGCCCGGGGCCTGTCCACTTGCCTGTCCGCTCGCCTGCTCGATGGCGGCGAGGACCTTCTCCAGGCTGGTGCCGATCCTGCCGTCGTCGGTGCCCCCGGCCGGCAGGATCACCACATCGGGTGCCATCTGCGCGGCAAGCTCCACCGCGCCCTCGGCAATCTTTTCGCTATGGGACACCACCACGATGCTTACGGTCACGCAGCAGCCCCAACGGCGGCACGCAGGATCAGCGCGCTGGACACTGCTCCGGGATCCCGGTGGCCGGCACTGCGTTCACCGAGGTAGCTGGCGCGGCCCTTCCTGGCCACCATCGGATCTGTGGACACCGCCCCTGCCTCGGCAGCCTCAGCGGCAGCCACCAGGACACCCAGGACGTCCGTACTGCCGCCATCGGCTGCCGCGCGGGCAGCATCAACTGCCGGCGTCCACGCATCCACCATGGTCTTGTCCCCTGGCTCCGCCTTGCCGCGCGCCACAATCCCGTCCCGGGCCGCCGCCAAGGCGGCGGCCCACGCGGCAGGATCGATCTCGGCGGAATCACCCAGCGCGGTAGCGGCGCGAAGGAACGCCGTCCCGTAAAGGGGCCCGGCAGCGCCGCCCACCTTGGACATCAGGGTCATGGCGGTCATCTTCAGCGCCGCCCCGGGCGTCTCGGGCGTGGATTCGCCGAGCTTGGCAAGGACCGCCTGGAAGCCGCGGTCCATGTTCTCGCCGTGGTCCGAGTCCCCGATTGCGCGGTCGAGTTCGATGAGTTCAACGCGGTGTTCAGCCATGGCCTGCGCGCACAAGGTCAGCCACTTTACGGCCCAGTTGGCGTCCAGCACCACGGCTACATGCCCCAGCGCAGCGCGGGGGTGTGCACGGGGGCGTCCCAGAGTTCCGTAAGCTCCTCGTCGAGCCGGAGCACCGAGATCGAGCAGCCCTGCATCTCCAGCGCGGTGATGTAGTTGCCCACCAGCGAACGTTCCACCGTGGCACCTGCGTCCGCCAGCACCTGCACCGCGCGGCGGTACACGATGTAGAGCTCACTCAGCGGAGTGCCGCCCATGCCGTTGACGAACAGCAGCACCTTGTCCCCGGAACTGACCTTCAAATCGGCAAGGACGGGTTCCAGAAGCCGGTTGGTGATGTTGTCCGCGTTTTCCATGGGAATGCGGTGCCTGCCTGGTTCGCCATGGATGCCGATGCCAATCTCGATTTCATCGTCCGCAAGGTCGAAGCTCGGCTGGCCCGCATGCGGCACGGTGCAGGCGGACAGTGCCACCCCCATGGTCCGGACGTTGGCGTTGACCCGTTCGCCGATGGCGGCCACGGCGTCGAGGCCGTCCCCGCGCTCGGCGGCGGCGCCGGCGATCTTCTCCACGAGCACTGTTCCGCCTACCCCGCGTCGGCCTGCGGTGTAAAGCGAGTCCTCAACGGCAACGTCGTCGTTGACCAGCACGGTACGGACGCTCACTCCCTCCGCCTCGGCCAGTTCGGCCGCCGTCTCAAAGTTCAGCACGTCGCCCGTGTAGTTCTTGACGATATGGACGACGCCGGCACCTGAGTTGACTGCGAGGGTGGCGGGCAGGATCTGGTCCGGCGTAGGTGAGGTGAACACCGCCCCCGGCACGGCGGCGTCGAGCATTCCCCGCCCCACGTACCCTGCGTGCAGCGGCTCGTGCCCGCTGCCGCCGCCTGAGACGAGGCCCACCTTGCCGGCCACTGGCGCGTCCTTGCGGGTGACGTAGATGGGGTCTTCATTGATGGTGACGAGGTCTGCGTGTGCCAGGCCGAAGCCCTGCACCGATTCTGCGACGACGGATTTGGGATCGTTGATGAGTTTCTTCATGGCGGTGCTCCTGGCTGTGCTCCTGAAGGATGTGTTTCCGACCCTACTACCGGGATCGCAGCTGGCGGTAGGTTCCTCCGGCCCGGGTTTTTCGGCCCCTCCCTACGTCACGGGTCCAGGATGCAGCAAAGGGACAGCCCCCAATGACTGTCCCTTTGCTGAGGCCCCCCACATACCGGCCGCCAAAAGTTTATCCATCAATTCGAATAATGCCAAGAGGGGTCTGCCGTATTCTCGTCGGGGCTGCTTGCTGCTAGAGAGCGCGGATCATCCGGGTGTTGCCCAGGGTGTTCGGCTTGACCCGCGCCAGGTCCAGGAATTCAGCCACTCCTTCGTCGTGCGAGCGGAGGAGTTCTGAGTACACTTCGGGGTCCACCGCGGACTGGTCAGCCATGACTTCGAAGCCGTGGCGCTTGAAGAAGTCCACCTCGAAGGTAAGGCAGAAGACCCGCGACACTCCGAGCGCGCGTGCCCCATCCAGCAGGCTTTCCACCAGGACGTGGCCCACCCCCCTGCCGCGCCACTGCCCGGACGCCGCGAGGGTTCGGATCTCTGCCAGGTCCTCCCACATGACGTGCAGGGCGCCGCAGCCGATCATTTCACCGTCGCTGGACTCCGCGATACGGAACTCCTGGAGGCTCTCGTAGTACGCCACCGTCTCCTTCGCCATGAGGATGCGCTCCTCGGCCAGGGGCGCCACCAGCTTCTTGATGGCAGGGACGTCACTGGTGCGTGCTGGGCGGATGTGGAAGGAGTCGGTCACAGTGCAATCCTACGAGGGGAAGGGCTTTCGGCTCGGTGACTGCGACATTTACCGCGTGCTCGCTCGTTCCCCGCTTAGACGCACGCTACGTAAATGCCCCAGCCCCCTTCGCCTGTACTCTGCCCCTCTGCCCCATCGAGCGATGCCTTGTACCGGTTACCGGAAAAATTAAAGTCCCAATTCGGCTGGCAGTTCCGTCTCCTGGCCCAGAACGTTCTTCGCCAGGAACCACTCCACCACCTGGTACCAGACCTTGGCGTGCTGCGGCTGGAGGACCCAGTGGTTTTCGTCCGGGAAGTAGAGGAACCTGTGCGGGGTCTGCCCGTCCTGGTCCGCCGCCAGCCGGGACTTGGACAGCAACTCGTACCAAAGCCGCAGACCCTCGCCGATGGGCACCCTGTAGTCCTTGTCGCCGTGGATCACCAGCATGGGCGAACTGATCTTCTCGGCGTGCAGGTGGGGCGAATTCTCCAGCGCCATCTCTTCGGTCATTTCCTTCAGCCAGTACTGCGAGGCATCCGTGGTGGGTCCGAACTGGTCGAGTGCCCACAGGCTGGCATGGGTGACCACGGCCTTGAACCGGTCCGTGTTGCCGGCCACCCAGTTGGCCATGTACCCGCCGAAGGAGCCGCCCATGGCTGCTGTCCGCGTCCCATCAATGTCCGGCCGTTCCACGGCGGCGTCCGTGATTGCCATCAGATCGGTGAACGGCGCCTTGCCCCAGGCTCCCCAGCCGCGCTGGATATAGGCCTGGCCGTAACCCGTGGACAGTGCCGGGTCCGGGAGCAGCACCGCGTAGCCCTTTGCCGTCAGGAGCCACGGGTTCCACCGCCACGTCCACGCGTTCCAGGATCCCAGGGGACCACCGTGGATCCACAGCAGCAGCGGCACAGGGTTTTCCGGCGATGCGTCCTCGGGCAGGGCGAGGTAGGCAGGAACCCGGGAGCCGTCCGGGGCCGTGGCCGCTACCCGCTCCAACCGGCCCGGGCAGGACGGCCGTTCGGCAGGCGCGGGCAGGCGCGTGGTTTCCCCTGTGGCCAGGTCGATCCGGACGGCTTCGGCCGGGAATTCATAGGAGCTGCGCAGGGCATAGGCGTACCGGTCCTCAGGAGAAACAACGACGTCGGAGTAGGCTGCCGCGTCCTGCGTGACCCGGGTGACGCCCACCTCAGCGGCAGCTGCCGGAACGCTGACCCGAAAAACCGGCGACGCGCCGTCGTCGTCCGCGGTGACCAGGAGGGCCGAACCGTCCGGAAGCCACGCTGCCGGCTGGGGCCAGCGGTCCCAGTCGTGGGCCAGGGGCTGCAGGCCAGCGGCGTACTCCGCGGCCTCGCCGGAGACGTCCAGCAGGTGCATCTTGACCTCGGGAGCCCGCTGCGGAGTGGAGTCGCTTTCACTGACCACCACCAGGGTTTTGCCGTCCGGGCTGACCGGACCGGGGAAATAGCTCATTCCCTCCTGGTCCAGGAGCACCTTGAGGCTGCCCGATGCCACGTCCACTGCCACCAGGACGGAGCGGCTGTCCGCTTTGGCGAGGGGCTTGGCATAGCTGCTGTAAACGGTCTTTCCGTCCGGGCTGACCACAGTGGATGCCTCCCTGAGCCGCGGCCCGGCCTCGGGTGTCAGGTTGCGCAGGACCAGGGGAGCCGGGGCGTCAATGGTGCTCGGCTTCCCGGGCCCCTTTTCCTCTCCGGCTTCCACGGCAAAGACCCGCGGCTGGCCCGGCCCCAGGTCGGCGTCCCAGTACCGGACCGGATATTCGCTGTGCAGGATGGCCGAAACCTTCCTGTCCTTGCGGGACTTCCGACGTTCAGCGTCGTCAGCCTCGTCGGCCGATCCCGCCAGCACCTCAGCTGTCACGAACGCGGCATCAGTGTCCCTGGCCGTCATCACCTTGCTGATGCTTCCGGGCCGGCTCAGGACCACGCGGGCCTCCCCTCCGTCGGCCGGAAGCAGCCACAGCGCGTTGACCGGCTCGTCCTCCGGGCTGTCCGGATCAGGACGCGCGGACGTGAAGTACACGTCACCGTTGGCGGCGAAAGCGGCACCGGCCTCGCCCTTGGCGCTCCGGGTTATGCGCCGGGCGTGCCTCTGCCCGGCCGGGTCCAGCTCCCACAGCGCGGTGGCAAACTCGGTGCCCTTGCCGTTCAGGGTGCTGACCGTGGTGACCAGCCGGGAGCCGTCCAGGCTCAAGGCCAGGCCGCTTACCCGCGGGATGGACAGGTAGTGGTCGAGGTCGTGGAAAGGGGTCAGTGGTTGCTCGTCCGGGATCGCCGGATTCTGATAGGCCATGCTCCCGATTCAACACGTTTTGTGCCCCCGATCACAGGCCGCCACGCATCCCCCGCTGTACCGTGTGGTGCCTAACAAGCGAAAGCCCCGCCGCTCCTTGCGGAGTGGCGGGGCTTTGGCTGTGCGGCTGGTGCCTAGTGGCTCGGGGCGATTTCCGGGATGCGCGGCTTGGCGTTGCCGGCGAAGGTGAACTTCGCGTCGTCGCCTTCGCCTTCCACGTCCACCACGACGATGTCGCCGGGGTGGATCTCGCCGAACAGGATCTTCTCGGAGAGCTGGTCCTCGATCTCGCGCTGGATGGTGCGGCGCAACGGCCGGGCACCCATGGCGGGGTCGTAGCCGCGGGTTGCCAGGAGCACCTTGGCGGCCTTGGTGAGCTCGATGCCCATGTCCTTGTCCTTGAGGCGCTTTTCCAGGCGGGTCACGAACATGTCCACGATCTCGATGATCTCGTCCTGGGTGAGCTGCGGGAACACCACGACGTCGTCAACACGGTTCAGGAACTCGGGGCGGAAGTGCTGCTTGAGTTCCTCCGTGACGCGGGCACGCATGCGGTTGTAGCCGGTCTGCGTGTCGGTGCCGGACTGGAAACCCGTAGCGACGCTCTTGGAGATGTCCCGGGTACCCAGGTTGGTGGTCATGATGATCACGGTGTTCTTGAAGTCCACCACGCGGCCCTGGGAGTCGGTCAGGCGGCCGTCCTCCAGGATCTGCAGCAACGAGTTGAAGAGGTCCGCGTGGGCCTTTTCCACTTCGTCGAACAGCACCACGGAGAACGGACGGCGGCGGACCTTCTCGGTCAGCTGGCCACCCTCTTCGTAGCCCACGTAGCCCGGAGGGGCACCGAAGAGCCGCGAAACGGTGTGCTTCTCGGAGTACTCGGACATGTCCAGCGTGATCAGGGCGTCCTCTTCACCGAACAGGAACTCCGCCAGCGCCTTGGCCAGCTCGGTCTTGCCGACGCCGGTGGGGCCGGCGAAGATGAACGAGCCACCCGGACGCTTGGGATCTTTCAGTCCTGCACGGGTGCGGCGGATGGCCTGGGACAGGGACCTAATGGCCTCATCCTGGCCGACCACGCGCTTGTGCAGTTCGTCTTCCATCTTCAGCAGGCGCGAGGACTCTTCCTCGGTCAGCTTGAAGACGGGGATGCCTGTGGAGTTGGCCAGCACCTCGGCGATGAGATCCTCATCAACCTCGGAGACGTCATCCATGCCGCCGGACTTCCAGTGGCGTTCTTTCTCCGCGCGCTCGGAAATCATCTTCTGTTCCTTGTCGCGGAGCGAGGCCGCACCTTCGAAGTCCTGCGCGTCAATCGCAGATTCCTTCTCCATCTTCAGCTTGGCGATGCGCTCGTCCATGGCCTTGAGCTCCGGCGGAGCGGTCATGCGGCGGATGCGCAGTCGCGCGCCGGCCTCATCGATCAGGTCGATGGCCTTGTCCGGCAGGAAGCGGTCCGAGATGTAGCGCTCGGCGAGGCTGGCAGCGGAGGCCAGGGCACCGTCGGTGATGGTAACGCGGTGGTGCGCCTCGTAGCGGTCACGCAGGCCCTTGAGGATCTCGATGGCGTGTGCCACGGAAGGTTCCTTAACCTGGATGGGCTGGAAGCGGCGCTCGAGGGCGGCGTCCTTCTCGATGTGCTTGCGGTACTCATCCAGCGTGGTGGCACCGATGGTCTGCAGCTCGCCGCGGGCCAGCATGGGCTTCAGGATCGAGGCCGCATCAATGGCGCCTTCGGCGGCACCGGCACCCACCAGGGTGTGGATCTCGTCGATGAACAGGATGATGTCGCCACGGGTGCGGATCTCCTTGAGGACCTTCTTCAGGCGCTCTTCGAAGTCACCGCGGTAGCGGGAGCCTGCCACCAGGGAACCGAGGTCCAGGGTGTAGAGCTGCTTGTCCTTGATGGTCTCCGGGACGTCACCGCGCACGATCGCCTGGGCCAGGCCTTCGACGACGGCCGTCTTGCCGACGCCGGGCTCGCCGATGAGGACCGGGTTGTTCTTGGTGCGGCGGGAAAGAACCTGCATGACGCGTTCCATTTCCTGCTCGCGGCCAATGACCGGGTCCAGCTTGTTCTCGCGGGCAGCCTGGGTCAGGTTGCGGCCGAACTGGTCCAGGACCACGGACCCGGCAGGTGCGCCCTCAGGCTGTCCGCCGCCGACGCCTGCGCCGGTGGTTTCCTTGCCCTGGTAGCCGGAGAGGAGCTGGATGACCTGCTGGCGGACCCGGTTGAGGTCGGCGCCGAGCTTGACCAAAACCTGGGCGGCCACGCCTTCACCCTCGCGGATCAGGCCGAGCAGGATGTGCTCCGTGCCGATGTAGTTGTGGCCCAGCTGCAGGGCTTCGCGCAGCGAGAGCTCCAGCACCTTCTTGGCACGGGGGGTGAAGGGGATGTGGCCGGAGGGAGCCTGCTGGCCCTGTCCGATGATCTCCTGCACCTGCTCGCGAACGCCGTCGAGCGAAATGCTCAAGGACTCAAGAGCTTTGGCGGCAACGCCCTCACCCTCATGGATCAAACCCAAGAGGATGTGTTCGGTACCGATGTAATTGTGGTTCAGCATGCGTGCCTCTTCTTGGGCAAGCACAACTACGCGACGGGCACGGTCCGTAAATCGCTCAAACATTTCGCCACACTCCTAGCTACGACGTACTTTGATGCTACGTGGCCGCTCCTGAGTTGTGGAGCGTGTTCGCCACAGGGGAAACCTTGGGCCTTGCGGGAATAACCGCGGCGGGCAGTTGCGCCGCCGCAAAACGGGCCTTGCAGGTGGACCAGCCCAGGCCCGCTCCAGGGTAAGGGCCTGCGCAACCCAGCAAATACTGCCCGGAACCAAGCGGTTACGGGAACGTGCCAAATGGGCTCTTCACGGTTCGTGGTGAATGTTCTGCCGTGATGGGTGTTCATGCCGCTGTTCTGGCGGCACTGCGCAACAGAATACGCGTTTTGTAGTTGCGTGCGTTGGTGAATCCCCGGCCAGTCCTTTTGATGTGCTTGATCGCTGTGTTGTTGGCTTCCACTTTCGCGGTCGTCGCGCCGGTGACAATGAG
>NZ_JAGGPQ010000021.1 GCF_018613675.1 Arthrobacter sp. ISL-85
GAAAGGGCACGAACTCGGCCCAGGAGGCTTCCCAGAGCCGTACGATGGCCGGATATCGCTGGCCCCATTCGGCGGTGAACTCGGCGAACCGGTCCTTTGCCGCTTGCTCGGACGGGGCCGTGTAGACGGGCTTGAGCGCCTTGACGATGCCGTCGCGGTGCTGGCGTCCGGCGTAGCGGAAGCTGTTGCGGATCAGGTGCACGATGCATTGCTGCACGACCGTTCGCTCCCACGTGGTGGTGATCGCCTCGGGCAGGCCCTTGAGCCCGTCGCAGACGGCGATCAACACATCTTCCACGCCCCGGTTCTTCAGCTCGGCGAACACCTGGAGCCAGAACCGTGCACCCTCGCCGCCGTCGCCGGCCCAGATCCCCAGAATCTCCCGCTCCCCGTTCACGGTGACGCCCATGACGACATAGAACGGGGTGTTGCGCACCTGCCCGTCACGGACCTTGACGACGATCGCGTCCACGAAGAGCACCGGCTAGACCGGATCCAACGGCCGGGCCGACCATTCGGCCAGTTCGCCAACAACCTTTTCTGTGATGCGGCTGATGGTGTCTTTGGAGACCTTGGCCCCGTAGACCTCCTCGAAGTGCGCGGCGATTTCCCCGGTGGTCAGCCCCCGGGCGGAGAGCGAGAGGACGATCTGGTCGATCCCGTCCAGTCGCCGTTTTCGCTTGGGCACGATCACCGGCTCGAATGATCCGTCCCGATCCCGGGGCACCTCGATCTCGACCGGGCCGATCTCAGTCAGCACGGTTTTTGACCTGGTGCCGTTGCGCATGTTGGTTGCGATCGGCGTCTGGCCATGCTCGTGCCCGAGGTGCTCGGTCAGTTCCGCTTCCAGCGCGGTCTCCAGCACGTTCCGCGTGAGCTGGTTCAGCAGCCCGCCCGGGCCTACCAAGCTCACGCCCTGCTCCTTGGCCTGCGCGAGCAACCGCTCCGCGAGCTCCTTCTGATCGATGATCTCTCCCGTCACAGGATCGATCATCACCCCTGTCATCTCGGTCGTGGACTCTGACACGGCCGTCTCCTTTCGGATCAGGCCGGACCCTCACACACCGCTATTCCGACAGTCCCGACAGTGGTCATTACGGGTGCTCGGGTACCGCGCATGACTCTGGCAGGCCCCTGTAGTCGAGGCCAGGTCGTCCAGCTGATCATCCGGTGTAGCTCCATCCGTGGAGAGTAAGCTTCCACAGCGCCGCCCGTGCTGGTGGTGACGCGCAACGTTTTACCTCGCAGTGCGCCGGGAGCTCAAGTGCCGTACGCCCACCCATGAACCAGTACCTCGTCGAGCCAGGCCTTGGTGAAGGCAGGAGGAGAGTACCAGTGGGTGGGTTACTGCAGAACGATGTTCTCGGCGGGGGTTGGTCATGAACTATGTCCTTGTTTGTAATCGGGCGAGGGGTCCGGGACCGGGCTGCTGCTGGGCGGAAAGCTTGGCGGAACAGGTCGTCGCCTGCAAGGTTTCTTCGGACGTTTTCAGGCGCATAACAGACAAACACGCGCTGTTAAGGCAGCTCAGCCGGATCCCGCAGGTGTCGGCGGCCGGACGGCATGAATTGTTTCCCGCAGTCACCCTCATGCCTAAAGCCTCTGACGGGGCCGCGCCCTGCCGTGGTTGTCTTGGCGTCATGGGAAAAAGGCGTGTCGCCCTTCGGGCGGTGAAGGCCTTCCATACTGGGGCCTGGTTCAGCATTGAGGCCTGTATGGTCTACCTGCTCTATGCGGGCTTCCGCCGAAAGACCGACAGGCGGGCGGCCCTGGCTGCCGCAGTTGTGGGCGGGGAGACCCTGGTCTTCGTGGGCAACGGCTTCCGATGCCCTTTGACCCCGCTCGCGCAACGCCTGGGTGACACACATGGTTCCGTGACGGACATCTACCTTCCGCGCTGGTTCGCCCATAACCTGCCGGCCATCCACGTACCCCTGATCGTCCTTGCCGTAGCCCTCCACCGAAGGAATTTCAGGGAGAACCGATTCAAGCGCGGCGGTTACCCCACAGTCTCCACTCACCAGCCCAGGACCAGATGAATCCCGGGAATCAGGGTTGATCCAAGCCGGACTGCTTGCGCAGGGCTGCCCAGGCTTGAAAGCCACCGATCAGGTCGGTAGCCCGGGCCAGCCCCAGCCGTTGGAGGGTGTGCGCTGCCAGGCTGGAGCTGTAGCCCTCATTGCAGACCACCACGATACGGCGTGCGGGGTCGTTAGCGATCGGGAGTCGGTGGGGGCTGGAAGGATCCAGTCGCCACTCAAGAACGTTGCGGTCAATCACCACCGCTCCCGGTAAGTCACCGTCCCGGTCACGCTGGTCAGCCGGCCGCGTATCAACAACAAGGGCGCCGGCGGCCATCTCCCTCTCGAGATCCGCAGGGTGGACGCGCACCAGGCCGACGCGGCTCTCAAGCAGTAATTCGTTGATGGTTAGAGCCGCGGGAGAATCGGCGGGACCGGGACTGCATTGGCAGGAAGCGGTTCCTTCGTCGGAGATATGAGACTGGTTCACCGTTTTCCTCGCTCTGCCTGCTGATTAGTTGCTCGTTCCACCATGAAGGGAAACGACGGGCACCTCTTCGTCGTCAATTTCAAGGGTATGGAGTGCCTCAGGTCAACATGCTTCCGCCACGCCGGCGGACGCGCTGTGCCCCGCGCCCTGCCGTCCACGCCGGCGACCATACTCCGGCACCCCCGGAATGGGCAGCTCCTGGCCCGGCTTCCTGCGGCCATGACTTCTTGTAGATCCGCAATAGTTGCGTGAAAATATAAAGACGGCCTGTTGTATACTGCCGATTCCTGTACTGGATCCGGCTTCCCATGCCGGTCCTGTAGAACCTGGAAACTCTGCGGGAAAGCAACTATCGGAGGAAGCTGGTGCCCATGGATACTGCTGGCGGATCTGCATCAATCCCCGAACCTTTGAGCCGTGAGGTTGAAGCCGTGATGCGCGCTGCCGATACCCTGTTGCGCGTCGTGGCCCGCTCTGTTGCCGAGGTTGAGGACGTAGTGAATACTCCGCAGTTGCGGGTCTTGGTGCTCATCCACACCCGCGGACCCCAGAATCTTGGCAGAGTGGCTGCTGAGCTGGGTGTGCACGCCTCGAACGCCACACGTATTTGCGACCGTTTGGTGGCAGCTGAATTGCTGGAGCGGCGGGAGGACCCCGCGGACCGGCGGTACGTACGGCTCGAACTGACCGGAAAAGGAAAATCGCTGGTGGATTCTGTGCTGGACCACCGGCGGCAGGCGATTGCGGAGGTCATTTCGAGGATGCCGGCCGGCCGGCGTCCGGCCCTGGCGGCGGCACTGGAGGCCTTCGCGGCTGCCGCCGGTGGCCAGGGCACCTCCGACGGTCGGTTCACCCTTGGGGCCGGCACGTGAAGTGACCGGGTTCTGCTGCCGAAAGCCTTATTTTCATTGAACCTCCTATACTTGCGTATACGCAATAGTTAACGGATCGCTTTGAGTTGTGCTTTCAGCCCGGCTGAACGGGAGTGCTCACTCAGAATGGGCTGATGCCCCACTCGCCGGTGTGGGATTGGCCGGGTTTAAGGGTTATCAGGCCCTCGCCGGAGTTGAACGCGTCAGGTGCGCAGGTCATCGGTTCAACTCCGAGTCCAGTACGCCGCCGGTCCAGCTGGGGGAGTGTGTCCCCGGTGAATATTTCCAGGTACTTATAGGACTGATCCACCCACAGCTCAACTCCTCCAGAGTGGTCCGGCCGCAGCAGCTTTACTCCGGCGCGTCCGTCCGAGCCACGGACCAGGTCCGTGTAGGCAACATCGATGTGCCGCCCGCCCAGCGGCTGGAGTTCCCGCAAGTCGTATTTCGTACCATCCACGCGTTCGTGTCCGGTGGGGATTCCGCGTTTATCCACCGGTAGGAAGGTGTGCCCGGGCACCTGCACCAGGCCGGCGTCAATTGCGCCGGGTTGGCCTGATCCGGTGCTGAGGTAGGGGTGTGCGCCGGTTCCGTAGGGGCACGGCGACACGCTTTGGTTCACCACGTTGGTCCGCACGGTCAGTCCGCCCGGGCCCAGCTGGTAGTCAAGGCGGCAGTCGAGGATCCAGGGCCAGCCCTGGCAGGCGTGCAGTGTGTACCTGAACGAGATTTCATGCTCTGCGTGATTCGCCACCCCGACCGTCCAGTTGGGCCACCGGGTCAGTCCGTGGATGGCCCCGCCCTTGTCCGGTTCGCTCAGGTCGAGTTGGAGACGCTCGCCTTCCCACTCGTAAGTTCCGGCTTTCACGCGGTTGGGCCAGGGGATCAGGGACTGCCCCCGGGCGCCCGTGCACATGTCGTCCGGCCCGTATCCATCCAGCAGGTTCCGCCCGTCCTGCAGATAGTCCCACAGGGCGCCGCCCACTTCGGTCAGCAGGACCTTTTGGCGGCCAAAGGATATTTCGTACTGTCGTCCCGACGGGAGCAACCGCCGCGTCCGTGAGTCATCAGGGGCTGGCGCCGCAGTCATGGCGGGGGTCTCCCTCAGTTCTGTAAGTCGAGGACGACTTTGACGTCGCCGGCTTGGTGTTCGAAGGCCTTGGAGAACCCTTCCAGGGGAAGCCTGCGGCTGATGAGGCGGCGCAGCCAGTCACGGTCTGCCTTGGCCAGTGCCTGTGCGCCGGCGTCGTAGTGGCGGCGGTTGGCGTTGACGCTGCCGAATACCACCCCGTTCATGAGCACCTCCTCGCGGTTGAGTGCGCCTACGTCCACCTTTGTCTGTTTTCCGGTTCCGGAAACCCCGGTCAGGCAGGTAATGGCGTCCTGGGCCCGGCATTTAAGGGCGTCCAGGACCACGGGGGTGACACCGGTGCATTCGACCAGGATATTGGGCTTGATGCCTGACTCCGGCAGGGGTTCGCTGTGGTACGTGGCACCCAAATCATGGACAAGCTGCGGCTTGGGCCCGTCCGTGACGATGTCGAAGACGTGCACGTCCAGGCCTTGCTGGACTCCCAGCAGCGCCGCAAGCAGGCCAACGGGGCCCGCGCCGGTCACGACGGCGGTGTGGGGGTCGAAAAATGCCCGCTGCCCGATCCGGTTGATCTGCTCCCAGGCCTTGGCCACGATCGTGGTGGGCTCCAGCAGGACACCCACATCCTCCAGGCCGGGGTCCACTTTCACCATCGCCTCACCGTCTGCCCGCCAGCGTTCGCGCGCGAAGCCGTCGAGGCCCTTGATCCCGTGCTCGGTGTAGTTCCCGTTAAGGCACATGTCCCACTCACCGGCGCGGCAGGCCTTACACGGCTCAGGATCCGGCCTGCGGACAATTCCCACCACCAGGTCGCCCTTGGCCAAGCCGGAAGCTGGCGCCGCGTCCAACACCCGGCCCAGGTTCTCGTGCCCCAGCACCAGGTAATCCTGGCCCGGCGGCGCTTCCCCGTATTCTGCCGCGATGATTTCACTGTCGGTCCCGCAGAGCCCAACGGCCAGAGCCTCCACCAGCACCTGGCCCTCGCTGGGAGACGGCTCCGGAACATCGCGGAGGTGGAGTGAGTCTTTCTTTCCAGGTGTAACTGTCAGTGCACGCATCGTCTCTCCTCGCGCGGAAGGTCCGTACAGCCAGTGTCACCCATTACTTGCGCTTACGCAATGATCAGTGTGCTTCAAGCGGGTCCACCGCCCCGTCGCCAGAAGCGGGGGTGCCACCTACCCGGCCGGGCCTGGACCAGGCAGGCGGCTGCCGTGATGTCCGCCTCCTTTGGGCTCGAGGGGAATACCAGGGCCTGCGTTTGCCTTGTTACTGCTGAGGCGCCGACCGCTGGATGCCTCACTCGAAAGGACCCCCTTGCCCGTAGCTTTCATCCCATTCACCCTGCACGCCTCGGCCCGGCAGGACCACCACCGCACCTTCCGCACCGACATAGAACGCCTGACAGACGGACATCTCCGGTCAACGCCCCTGGACGTACTCAGGTCAACGAACACCCAAGCCGTCTTCCGTGGCGCCGTTCCCAAGGGCGCCCACACCGCCAACGATGCGAGCCTCGCCCAGTACCTCCAGGACCGTCTCGCCAGCGAGAACATCCACCTGGATCTCAGCGTTACCATCGAGCGGTAAACAGCGCTCCCGGTCTTCGAGGCAATCCGCAGTCCGGGATCAAGGGGCAACAAGCGCTACTTGCGTGACCGGTCAAGAAGCGTCCTTCTGCTAAGCGGCCCAGGCGGCGGCCGGCGTCGTTGTTTGCCTCCAGGACTGAAGCCCGGGCCGGTCACTGCTGGATGACACGCCCACCCTTGGTCCTGTTGCGCCCGCAGTCGTGTGGGATATGCTCCAGAAATGGCACCGCGGAGTTTTCTTCAATGGCCGGTCGTCCGTCAGCTGAGCACGGGCGACCTATTGGGGCGTGGGCCGTCGGTAACGTCGGCCAAGACAAAGGCAATAGCACCTAGGACAGCCACTGCCGACCGGGTTGTGCAGAGCGTGTGCCCCTACTGCGCCGTCGGGTGTGGACAGCGGGTCTACGTGAAGGATGAGAAGGTAATCCAGATCGAGGGCGATCCGGATTCACCCATTTCCCGCGGCCGGCTCTGCCCCAAGGGTTCAGCCAGCGAGCAACTGGTCAACTCGCCGGGCCGGCAGACCAAAGTCCTCTACCGTGCGCCGCGTTCCACCGATTGGCAACACCTGGACCTGGCTACCGCCGTCGAGATGGTGGCTGACCGGTTCATCGAGACGCGCCGCAGGACATGGCAGCAGGAAGACGACCAAGGCCGGCTGCTGCGCCGCACCATGGGCATCGCCTCGCTGGGCGGAGCGACCTTGGACAACGAAGAAAACTACCTGATCAAGAAGCTCTTCACCGCCGCAGGGGCGGTGCAGACCGAAAACCAGGCCCGCATATGACACTCCGCAACGGTTCCCAGTTTGGGAGCCTCGTTTGGACGCGGTGGCGCTACGCAGTCACTGCAGGACATGGCCAACGCGGACTGCATCGTCATCCAGGGTTCCAACATGGCCGAGTGCCATCCCGTGGGGTACCAGTGGGTGGCGGAGGCTAAAGCCCGCGGAGCGAAGGTCATCCACATCGACCCCCGGTTCACCCGGACGTCGGCAGTTTCGGATAAGCACATCCCCATCCGGGCCGGCTCTGACGTTGTGCTCCTTGGCGCGCTTATCAATTACGTCATTACCAATGACCTCTGGTTCAAGGAGTACGTCAGTGCGTACACCAATGCGGCCACCCTGGTGCATGAGGATTACCGCGACGCCGAGGACCTGGGCGGCCTGTTCTCCGGCTTCGACCCCGAGAAGGGCGCGTACGACACTTCGTCGTGGGCATACGCGGAACACGAGGGCGGCACCATCGACGAGCCGGGGCCCGGTTCGGAACACGGCGCCGATGCCACTGCCCGCGCCGCCGGCCACTCGTTTGGCAGCGGCGGTCCGGCGTTGGAACACGCCGAAGTACAGCGTGACGACACCCTCGAGGACCCCCGGACCGTCTTCCAGATCCTGAAGCGGCACTATGCCCGTTACACGGCGGAGATGGTGCAGGACATGTGTGGGATCAGCGTCGCGGACTTCGAGTATCTGGCCCGTACCATCACGGAAAATTCGGGACGTGAGCGGACCACCTGTTTCGCCTACGCCGTCGGGTGGACCCAGCATTCCTTGGGGACGCAGTTCATTCGCGCCGCAGCCATTCTGCAGCTCCTGCTGGGAAACGTGGGACGTCCGGGCTCCGGGATTATGGCACTGCGCGGCCATGCCAGCATCCAGGGTTCCACCGACATCCCGACCCTGTTCAACCTGCTGCCCGGGTATCTGCCGATGCCCAGCGCTGGCCGCCATGACAGCCTGGAGGAATATCTGGCTGCTATCGGATCAAAGCAGCAAAAGGGTTACTGGGCTGACGCTGACGCCTACACGATCAGCCTGCTCAAGGCATGGTGGGGTGAAGCAGCAACCGAAGACAACCAGTGGGCCTACGACTACCTTCCGAGGCTGACCGGAGCGCACGGTACTTACGAGACCGTGATGGGCATGCTCGAGGACCAGGTGGAAGGCTACTTCCTGCTGGGGCAAAACCCGGCAGTGGGTTCGGCCCACGGCCGGATGCAGCGCCTGGGCATGTCCCACTTGAAGTGGCTTGTGGTACGTGACTTGAACCTCATTGAGTCGGCGACCTGGTGGAAGGACGGCCCCGAGATTGAATCGGGGGAACTGCGCACCGAGGATATCGAGACCGAGGTATTCTTCCTGCCGGCTGCAACCCATGTGGAGAAAGCCGGCTCGTTTACCCAGACCCAGCGGCTGCTGCAGTGGCGGCACCAGGCGGTGGCGCCCCCTGGGGACTGCCAAAGCGAACTGCAGTTCTTCTTTGAACTGGGCAAGCGGATCCGGGAGAAGCTGGCCGGTTCCACGGACGAGCGCGACCGTCCGCTGCTTGACCTGACGTGGGACTATCCCACGGACGAGCACGGCGATCCGGATGCCGAATCGGTGCTTGCCGAGATCAACGGCCGTCACGTGACGGGTCCGGATGCCGGCAAACCACTCTCCGCTTACACGGAGCTCCGGGCCGACGGTTCCACGGCGGCCGGCTGCTGGATCTACACCGGGGTCTACGCTGACGGCTTCAACCACGCAGCGAACCGCAAGCCGGGCCAGGAACAGGGTCCGGCGGCTCCGGACTGGGGCTGGGCGTGGCCCGCGAACCGCAGGATCCTCTACAACCGGGCCTCGGCTGACCCCGCTGGTAAACCGTGGAGCGAGCGGAAGAAGTACATCTGGTGGGACCAGGAGCAGGGCAAATGGGTAGGGGATGACGTTCCCGACTTCCCGGTTGACCGGGCCCCCGGTAGCCGCCCGGACCCCTCTGTCGGAGGAGCGGCCGCGCTCAGCGGAGATGATCCCTTCATCATGCAGGCTGACGGCAAGGGTTGGTTGTTCGCTCCCAAGGGCCTGATGGACGGACCCCTTCCCACCCACTACGAGGCTCAGGAATCACCGGTGGCCAACGCGCTGTACCCGCAACAGCAGAGTCCGGCGCGGCTGGTATTCCCCCGCGCGGACAACCTCAGTGCGCCAAGCGCCGGTACGAGTGGCGCGGACGTTTACCCGTTCGTCTTCACCACCTACCGGCTCACCGAACACCACACGGCGGGCGGGATGAGCCGCTGGCTCCCGTACCTGTCGGAGCTGCAGCCGGAGATGTTCTGCGAGGTCTCGCCTGAACTGGCTGCTGAGCGGGGACTTGAGCCGTACGGATGGGCCACCATCATTTCGCCCCGCTCCGCCATAGAGGCGAGGGTGCTTGTGACTGACCGGATGAGGCCGCTGGCAGTTGGCGGGCACACAGTGCATCAGATCGGGCTGCCCTACCACTGGGGCGTCGGCAGCAATGCCGTCGTCAGTGGGGACGCGGCCAACGATCTGCTGGGGGTGACGCTTGATCCCAACGTCCAGATCCAGGAATCCAAAGTGGCCTCCTGCGACATCCGTCCGGGCCGTCGGCCGCGCGGTAAGGAGCTGCTTGCCTTGGTTGTCGAGTACCAGGAGAGGGCCGGAGTGACTATCGAGACCGGGAACCGCGCCGTCACTGACCCGGCGGCGGAAGGCTTGGCACCCACGGGTGACAACGACCAGGCCGATGGCGGTACGCGATGATGAATGTCATCGCCTGCCCGGCAGACGAATACATTGACCGGTCCGGAACGCTGCCGACAGGCAGCGTTCCGGGTACCGGCACGACGTTGGAGAACTGAATGGGCCAGCTGTCCGGACCGACCGACCCCACCGCCGATGCCCACTGGGAACACAACCATCCGCGCAAGGGGTTCTTTACTGACACCTCGATCTGCATTGGCTGCAAGGCCTGCGAAGTTGCCTGCAAGGAGTGGAACCACAACCCGCAGGACGGCAACCTGGAACTGCTCGGATCCTCCTACGACAACACGGGAGCCCTGGGAGCCAGCACCTGGCGTCATGTCGCCTTTATCGAGCAGGGCCAGGACCGCATTGCCGAGGCGCGGGAATCAGGGCGTGCCCTGGTCAGCCTGGGCATGCCCCGCATCGGTCCTCCCGCCCCTGCTGCGACGGACCTGGCGGAGGCGGACACCACCCCGCCCGACACGGCAGACTTCCGGTGGCTGATGTCCTCTGACGTCTGCAAGCATTGCACGCACGCCGGGTGCCTCGACGTGTGCCCCACCGGGGCGCTGTTCCGTACCGAGTTCGGCACCGTGGTGGTACAGGACGACGTCTGCAACGGCTGTGGAACCTGCGTGGCCGGGTGCCCCTTCGGAGTGATCGAGCGCCGCAGCAATGGCACGGTCAAGGTCGCCACCAGCAGGGAAGACCAGCATGCCGGGCATCCCGCCGTCCCCAACGCAGGCATCGCCCAGAAGTGCACGCTGTGCTACGACCGGCTGGTTGCGGATGAGACGCCCGCGTGTGCCAAGGCATGCCCGACGACGTCCATCAAGTTCGGGGACCACGACGACATGGTGGAGACGGCCCGTGAACGGGTTGCGGACCTGCATGCGCAGGGCATGACCGAAGCACGGCTTTACGGCGCAAACGAAAACGACGGCGTCGGTGGAACCGGGTCGGTCTTCCTGCTGCTGGACGAACCGGAAGTCTATGGTCTTCCGCCGGACCCACGGGTACCCACTGCTGACCTGCCGAAGATGTACCGGCGCGCCGGCATGGCCGTGGCGGGGATGGCCGCGGCGGCCGCGCTGGCTTTCGTGGGGGGACGCGCGTGACGCTCTCAGAGTTCGACAGTTTCCGGCCATCGGAGCCTGCCCGGCGCCGCCGGGACGGCGGCAAGCGCGGCCCAGGCCGCCGTCGGGACAATGGTGACGGCTCGCGGGAAATGCCAATGGTTCCGGAGCCGGAATTCAGCTCGTACTACGGCCGTCCGGTGGTCAAGCCGGCTCCCTGGGGCGATGACGTGGCGATCTACCTTTTCCTGGGGGGCGTGGCAGCCGGATCGGCACTCCTTGGCCTCGGAGGACAGCTGACCGGACGGCCGATCCTGCGGAGGAACGCACGTTTGGGCGCCCTGGCGGCAGTGAGTGGCGGTGCTGTTGCCTTGGTGAAGGACCTGGGCAGGCCGGAACGTTTCCTGCACATGCTGCGGACCTTCAAGGTGACCTCGCCGATGAGCGTCGGCTCCTGGATCCTCAGTGCCTTCAGCGCCGGCGCGGGCGTTTCCGCGGTGGCGGAAATCGATCGGCTGAGCGGAGACCGGCTTCCGTTGGGTCCGTTGCGGAAGGTGCTGAATGCTGTGGAGGGGGCGGCAGGCATCGAAGCTGCGGTATTCGCGGGACCGCTGGCGGCGTACACGGCCGTCCTGCTGGGAGACACCGCGACGCCGACATGGAACGCTGCCCACGAGGAACTGCCATTCGTGTTTGTGAGTTCGGCGTGCCTTGCGTCTGCCGGGCTCGCCATGGTCACCACGCCTGTGCGCGAGACGGGCCCTGCGCGGAAACTCGCCGTGCTCGGCGTCGTGGGCGACGTAGCTGCCATGAAGATCATGGAGCGCCGGATGGACCCGGTTGCCGCGGAGCCCCTGCACCAGGGCAAGGCCGGGGCCATGCTCAAGTGGAGCGAGCGGTTGGCCGTGGCCGGCGGCCTCGGCACGCTGCTGGGCGGACGTAACCGCGTGGTGGCCGCGGCGTCCGGACTGGCGTTGCTTGCCGCCTCGGCCCTGACTCGTTTTGGTGTGTTTGAGGCAGGCCTGGCCTCTGCCAGGGACCCGCGCTACACCATCGAACCGCAAAAAAACCGGCTCGCGGCCCGCCGTGCCGCCGGCGTCACCGGCGACGCGATCACCACCGGCAGCTGATCAAGCGTCCGCGGTCAGCGGATCTCGACTCCCTGACCTGCGGTGGTATGGCCGATAACGGGGTGCCCCGGCAACTCGCCGACCACCAGCAGGCCGCCCGAGGTCTGGGCATCAGCGAGAAGCAGAAGGTCGTCCCCGGTGACGCCGGGAGCCGTGCTGACGTGCGGCCGCACCCAATCGAGGTTGCGCCGGGTTCCGCCGGAGACGAAGCCGTCCCGGAGTGCCTCGCGGGCTCCATCGATCAGCGGTACCGCCTTCAGGTCGATCACAGCGCCCACTCCCGAGGCACGGACCATCTTGTAAAGATGCCCAAGAAGGCCAAACCCGGTCACGTCCGTTGCCGCCCGAACGCCGGCAGCCACGGCGGCATCGGCCGCGTCCCGGTTGAGGGCGGCCATCGTCTCCACAGCCTCGGCGAACACCTCACCGGTCTGCTTGTGCCGGTTGTTGAGAAGTCCGACGCCGATCGGCTTGGTGAGCGTGATGGGCAGCCCCGGCTGGGCGGCGTCGTTGCGCAGCAGACGGTCAGGGTGGGCGACGCCGGTGACTGCCATGCCGTACTTCGGCTCCGGATCGTCAATGGAATGCCCGCCCAGCACCGGGCATCCTGCCTGTGCCGCCACGCTCAGCCCACCGCGGAGGACTTCGGTCATCAATTCCATGGGCAGCACGCCGCGGGGCCAGCCGACCAGGTTGATCGCGGTGACCGGCCGCCCGCCCATGGCGTAGATGTCCGAAAGGGCGTTGGCGGCGGCAATGCGGCCCCAGTCGAAGGCATCGTTGACGACGGGCGTGAAGAAGTCGGCGGTGGTAAGGACCGCCAGGTCCTCGCGCACCAGGACGGCCGCCGCGTCGTCGCCACTGTCAAGGCCAACAAGTACCTCCGCGCCGGGTTGCCCGATAAGGCCGCGGACCGCATCTTCGAGCTCGCCGGGTGGAATCTTGCAGGCACAGCCCCCGCCGTGGGCATAGTCGGTGAGCCGGAACGCGCCGGCGGCATCATTATCGAGTTGCTGGACTGACGTCTGGGCCTCATTCACCTGCCCAGCGTACCTTCCAAGGCAACCCTGCTATATTGGGGCGCGGTGGCGTCCGGGTCCTGGTGGGCCCCCCGGTCTTCAAAACCGGTGAGGCTGAGCATCTCGGCCTGGCGGGTTCGATTCCCGTCCGCCACCGCCAACTACCGGCACATTTGCCGTGAAAAGAGGAGGGCTGTGGACCACGTCGATCCCCGGCGCCTGATTCCCCGCACCAACGACCTGCTGGCACTGGCGCCGGTCCGCGAGGCGGGCTCACGGCTGAACGAACGCGTCATCCGCGAACTGGTGCGGGATGTCCAGGAGCAGGCCCGGCGCGGCGAGCTCCCTCCCCGCGAGGTGGAACCAGCCCTGCTGGAAGCTATCGCTGCCCGTACGGCAACAACCCTTCGCCCGGTGCTGAACGCAACCGGCGTCATCGTCCACACGAACCTGGGGCGCGCCCCACTTTCTGAAGGCGCGGTGCAAGCTGTCGTTGCGGCCAGCGGTTACGTTGATGTGGAGATGGATTTGTCGGACGGCAGCCGCTCCCGCCGGGGGGCCGGTGCACGGGCTGCACTACTTGCCGCCTGTCCCGCCGCCGAGGACGCGCTGGTGGTCAACAACGGAGCCGCGGCGCTGGTGTTGGCCACTACTGCCCTGGCTGCCGGGCGTGAGGTGGTGGTGAGCCGCGGGGAGCTGGTGGAGATCGGCGCGGGCTTCAGGCTGACCGACTTGATGGAATCGACCGGCGCAAGGCTCCGCGAGGTGGGCACCACCAACCGGACCCACTTGCATGACTATGCCGGGGCCCTCGGACCGGACACCGGGTGCGTCCTCAAGGTCCACCCAAGCAACTTCCGGGTTGACGGCTTTACATCCGCTGTTCCGCTGGACGAACTGAGCCGCCTGACGAACGCCAACGGGGTACCTCTCGTCGCTGACCTGGGAAGTGGACTGTTGGCCCCCGACCCGTTCCTGCCGGATGAACCCGACGTTGCCTCAGCCCTGGCGAGCGGGGCCGACGTCGTCATCGCCAGCGGTGACAAACTGCTGGGCGGACCCCAAGCAGGGTTGCTGCTGGGCCGTAAGGACGTCATCACGCGGTTGGCGCGCCACCCGCTTGCACGCGCCGTCAGGGCCGACAAACTTGCCCTCGCCGCCCTCGAGGCGACCGTTGCGGGGGGACCGCCGCCGGTGGTGCAGGCGCTGCACACCGACGTGGGGCAATTGCGCCGCCGTACCGACCGGCTCGCCCAGGAACTCGGCGTACCTGTGGTACCGCATGACGGCAGGGTTGGCGGCGGGGGCGCCCCTGGTGTTCCCCTGCCCGGGTGGGCACTCCAGCTTCCAGAAGGACTGGCGCGTGCCTTGCGTACCGGTGACCCGGCCGTGCTGCCGCGTGTCCACGACGGCTCCTGCCTGATCGATCTGCGGTGCGTGCCGGAAAGGGACGACGCCCGGATTGCCGGGGCAGTCAGGCGCGCCCTGGCAAGCCTTGAGGTCGCGGATGCAGGCAGGGCGGGCTGAGCAGTGCACGTCGTTGCCACAGCCGGGCACGTCGATTCCGGCAAAAGCACCCTGGTTCGCGCCCTCACCGGCATGGAGCCGGACCGTTGGGAGGAAGAACGGCGCCGCGGGCTGACCATTGACCTGGGCTATGCCTGGACCAGGTTGCCTTCCGGACAGGATGTGGCGTTCGTTGACGTTCCGGGCCACGAACGGTTCCTGGGCAACATGCTTGCTGGAATCGGACCGGCGCCGGTGGTCTGCTTCGTTGTGGCCGCCGACGAAGGGTGGCAGGCGCAGTCCAGCGATCACCGGGATGCGGTCGCTGCGCTGGGGATTGATCACGGCGTCGTGGTGCTGAGCCGCGCGGACCGGGCGTCCGGGCAGCGGGTTGCAGAGGTGCTCTCGCGGACCCGCACGGAACTGGCCGGGACCGGTTTGCACGATGCGCCTGCAGTGGCTGTGTCGGCCATCGACGGGACGGGCCTGGCCGAATTACGCGCAGCGCTCGACGACGTCCTGGCCCGGGTGCCTGCTCCCGTCACCAGCGGGCGGGTCCGGTTGTGGGTGGACCGCTCGTTCACGATCACCGGGTCCGGGACAGTGGTGACCGGAACCCTTGCAGCGGGAACACTGGCCCAGGGTGAGCGGCTGGAACTGCTCGGCCACCTCGATAGCCGGTCCGTCGTGGTGCGTGGCCTGCAAAGCCGCGATACCTCCTACGCCTCTGTGGGGCCGGTCAGCCGGGTGGCGTTGAACCTGCGCGACGTTGCCGCCACGGAGATCCGGCGGGGAGACGCCTTGGTTACCCCGGACGCATGGCCAACCACCGCAGTCGTTGGTATCCACCGCACCACCGGAGTGGCCTATACGGAGGTGCCGGAGCAACTCATGGTGCATGTTGGTACGGCGTCCGTGCCGGCCCGGCTGCGTCCCTTCGGTGCCGACCACGCGCGGCTCGTCCTCGACCGGCACCTGCCCCTCGTTCTGGGGGACCGGCTGGTGCTGCGTGACCCGGGAAGCCGCTCCGTGCTGGGCGGTGCACGTATCCTCGATGCCGACCCACCGGCCTTGCGGCGGCGCGGCGACGGTGCCCACTGGGCGGAGCGCCTTGCCGGGATGGACCCCGGGGGAGACGTGCTCGGAGAAGTAGCGGCACGCAGGGCCGTGCAGGTAGAGCATCTGCGCCGGCTCGGACTGCTGTCCGGGCACGACGCGGAATCACCTTCCGGTGTACTGGTGATCGATGACTGGTGGGTGCACGCACCTGTTTTTGAGGCCTGGCAGCGTCAGCTGCTCAGCGCAGTCCAGGCACTGCAGGAGCGCGATCCGCTGGCCCCGGGCCTTTCCATGGGCGCGGCGAGGAACCTGCTCAAGCTGCCTGACGAAAAGCTGCTTTCCCACGTCATCCGCGGGGCTGCCCTGGAACAGGACAACGGACACATCCGGCTGCCGGGCAGCCAGGGCAACCTTGGTCCCATCGAGCCGGCAATCTCAGCGTTGGAGGGCAGGCTCACCGCGGATGCGTTCCATGCCCCGGAAGCCGATGAGCTGGCTGCACTGGGCCTGGGCGCCCGCGAGCTTGCCGCCGCAGAACGCACGGGCCGCCTGCTGCGGCTGCGCGACGGAGTGGTTCTGCTGCCATCGGCCCCGGCGCTTGCCATGCGCACCCTCGCCCGCCTGGACCAGCCCTTCACCACCAGCCAGGCCCGCCAGGCACTAGGCACAACACGCAGGATAGCGGTTCCGCTGCTGGAACATCTCGATTCGCGTGGCTGGACGGAGCGCCTGGACGCCGGTCACCGGAAAGTGGTGCGCTGACCGGGCGGCGAGGTTAAAGGGAAGGCTGCGTTGGGTCTGCTGACCGCACCCTGCGAAGAATGGCGTCCACAACCTGCGAGAGCGGAGCATTGGCGTCGATCCCGATGCCACCAGGCGGGATTTCTTCCCGTGTTTCATGCAGGTGTTCGATCAGCTTCCGTTCCGCTTCCCGCCCTCCCCATTCGTCCTGCGGGCGCTGGCCAAGCCGTCGTCCTAGCGTTTCGAGGTCCACCTCGAGAACGAAGACGCCATCGAACAAACCGATGAACTTCGCGAAGTTTCTCGACCCGCCGCAGAAGAACGTCACAGACTCCCGCTGGTCTGCGACCAGCGTCCGCACATCGGCCACTCTCCAGATGTGATGGTCATGCACGGATAGGCCGGTGATGCCCTCCACTGGTTTACCGGTTTCCGGATCGCCTTGATAGGCGAGTTCCCGGTCACCATTGATGGCGTGGTAGCCGCGCCGGCGCAGTTCATTGCAGACTGCGGTCTTGCCGGTGCCCGAGCCGCCTTCAATGAGGTAGTTCTTTCTGCCCATGCCTGATGGTACCGATGCACGAAAAACGGATGGTTTGATTAGTCAGTGCTCCGTGTAAAACGCTTCGTGGTCTTTAGCCTGTTCGTGCTCTGCGCCAGCGCAGCCTTCTCGTTCTGGCTGATGGGCCAGCCCGGCGCCGAAACCCGCGCGGCCATATCCCCGCCCCCGCGTGCAGGGGTCAAGCTTGAAACGGGGCCTGCTGCCATCGCCACCGCCGTGAACGTGACACGGACACCGGATGCCCAGTGGCTTGGTGCGGCTGCCGCTGACACGGGAATCCCGGTCCAGGCCCTGCGGGCCTACGTTCATTCGGCAGCCATGGCCAATGAGTCCACGCCGAAGTGCGGCATCGGCTGGAACACGCTGGCCGCCGTCGGCTTCGTCGAATCGGCCCATGGAACCTATGGTGGCGGCAAGTTGAGCTCCACCGGCCAGGCGAGCGGCCCGATTGTGGGCCCAAGCCTTGACGGCGCCGGCTTCGCCGCCATCGCTGACACCGACGGCGGTGTCCTGGACGGTGACGCCAATTGGGACCACGCCGTCGGACCCATGCAGTTCATCCCTTCCACGTGGCGGATGGCAGGCATGGACGGCAATGGGGACGGAACAGCAGACCCCTTCAACATCGACGACGCCGCCCTGAGCGCGGCCACCTATCTGTGCGGCCATGGCCGCGATCTCACCACGGCGCAGGGGTGGACGGATGCCATCTACGCTTACAACCAATCCGACGCCTACATCCGTAAGGTACGTGCGCAAGCCACGGCCTACGCCTCGAAAACGGGTACCCCCGGGTGAGTCAGGGCCGTCAGTCGGAGACGCACGTCCACCCTGTGTCCACCCGTGGCGGTCAGGCCGGCTGCCAGGTGATGGGAAGTGACTTCAACCCGTAGACGATGGTGCTTTCCATGCGCTCCAGGCGGGCTCCGGGATCCACGGACAGCCCGGGCAGGCGGGACAGCAGGGCCTCCAGCGCGATCTTCGCCTCGAGCCGGGCCAGCGGCGCGCCGAGGCAAAAGTGGATGCCGTGACCGAATGCCAGATGCCGGTTAGGGTTGCGGTCAACGTCGAACTCGGCCGCCCGCTGGAACTGCTGCTCGTCGCGGTTGGCCGAGCCGATCCAGGCCACGATGGGTGCACCGGCCGGGATGCGTTTACCGCCTACGTCGGTCTCCGCTACGCTCACCCGGTACATCGACTGGACAGGGGAGCGATAACGTAGAACCTCTTCGAGGGCCTGGGGCACCAAGGTGGGATCCTTCAGGAGTCGCTCAAGGGTGCCGGGCGATTCGGCCAGGCATAGAACTGCATTGCCGATCAGGTTGGTGGTGGTCTCGTTGCCGGCGACCAGCAGCAATGCGCAGAAACCCAGCAGTTCAGGCACCGAGAGTTTTTGGCCTTCGATCTCGGCGGACAGCAGGCTGCTGATCAGATCCGCACCGGGACGGGTCCTGCGCTGGTCGATCAGGGCCAGGAAGTAGTCGACCATCTCTGAAGTGGTGGCGTCCTGGTTTCCGCCGGCCGGACTGGTCCGCGTTTGGCTGACAATCACGTCGGACCAGTGCTTGAAGCGCTCGCGGTCCTCGGCAGGGATGCCCATCAGTTCGGAGATCACGATCACCGGCAACGGGTAGGCCAGATCCCTGATCAGATCTGCGCTTCCGCCGGCTGCGATCTCCTCAAGAAGCTCGTTGGTGAGCCCGGCGATGCGGGGAGCCAGCGCGTCAACGGCTTTTGGAGTGAACGCTTGTGTGACCAGGGAGCGTAACTGGCGGTGCCTGGGGGGATCCGCGGTGATCAGGCTGGACGCGAACAATTGGCCGGCACCGGATGGATTATCACCGCCCATGCGGGACGAGAACGTTGCGTGCTCGGACAACACCCGCTGGACGTCGTCATACCGGAAGACGTGCCAGCTCCCGGATTGGCCATCCAGGAAGACAGGGGCCGTTGCCCGCATGCGTTCATAGTGCGGAAACGGGTCGAGCGGGTACTGCGCGGACTGGGTGACATCCATGGCGGCCTCTCTGCTCAGCCGGCACCCTACGGGAACGAAGAGTACCAAGCCCTCAATTGACTGACCGTAGAACCTCGATCTTAACCAAAGCGTGCCCGTGGGTCATTACTCCCGCCGTCGTACATTTGCTGCTACTTCCCTCTTAGCCGCCCCGGACGCCGGCGGCTCGGTAGATGGTGTCGATAAGCGCCATGTTGGAGAGGGAGTCGGAGTCCTCCGTGGCCAGTGGGTGGCCCGACTCCAGACCGAAGACGAGGGCTTCCAGCTGGTGATCGTAGGTCTCGCCGGGCCACAACAGCTCCACCCGCCCGGTGAAGTGGAGACGCCGGAGCGCAAAAGTGGTCAGCACCAAGAAGGTGGGCACACCTCCAGAGAAAATCAGCACATGAAGCGCCCGTCTCCAGCCTGCGCGTCCCGCGGACCCAAAGCCAGGGCTAGGGTAAGTTCGGGCCCATGGAATGTGTGGTGATGTACAGCTTGCGTGAGGGCGTGGACAGGTCCACGGTCATGGACGCCTACCCCCGCCATAAGGCCTACTACGAGCAGTTCCGGGAAGCCGGGGGCGGGCTGCTCGCCTTGGGCCCTTTCCTCTCTCCCGAGCCCGGCCTCAGCTCGATGGGTATTTTCACCTCACGCGGGGAAGCCGAGCGTTTCGTTGCCGGTGATCCCTTTGTCATGGAGGGGCTTGCTGACCCGCGGCTCCTCGATTGGAACGCCGTCCACCTTGCCTAGGTACCGTGACGGCAGAAACGTGGATTGCAAAGGAGCTTTGATGGGTGAGGAACTGACGACGGGCGAATTGGAGTGCCTTTTCACCGGCTCGGTGTGGGCCGAGGGTCCTCTGTGGGTGCCCTCGTCCAAGACCGTGCGCTGGAGCGACATCCCGAACGACCGCATTCTCGAGTTCAACCCGGATACCGGGACCACCCGGGACTACGCTGTGGGCGTCGAATTCACCAACGGCCGCACCCTCGACGCCGACGGCAGCGTGGTGCAGTGCAGCCACGGCCGGCGGCGGGTGGAGCGTGACCGCGAAGGCGCGGTGACAGGCCTGGTTGATTCCTTCGAGGGACGCCGGCTGAACTCGCCCAACGACGTGGTGATCGCCCGCGACTCCAGCATCTGGTTCACGGACCCGCCGTACGGAATTCTTCCGGGAACAAAAGAAGGGCATGAGGGGGAGCAGGAATACGGAGGCTGCAATGTGTTCCGCTTCGAACCGGCCTCCGGAGCGCTGACCCCCGTGGTCACTGACCTGGTGCACCCGAACGGCCTGGCCTTTTCGCCTGACGAGTCCGTCCTCTATGTCGCGGACACGGCCGGTTCCGGCTACGGTGTCCCGCTGCGGATCGCCAGCTACGGCGTGCGGGACGGGCGCTGCACCCCGCGGACGGGGATGCTTGAGTTGGAAGACGGCTATCCGGCCGACGGACTGAGGGTGGACGTCGAGGGCAGGATCTGGACCTCTGCCGGACCCTCCATCCGGGTCTATTCGCCGTCGTTCGAACTCCTGCACACCATCACGGTGCCCGAGACCGTTTCGAACCTGTGCTTTGGCGGTCCGGACGGCCAGGACCTCTATCTCACCGCTACCACCAGCCTGTACCGGATCCGCACCACCACCACGGACGCGGCCGCCCGCAACCTGCCGCCCCACCACAACTGATCGCGAGGACGAATTATGCAGTACAGAACCCTTGGCCACAGCGGCACCGTCGTCACCAGCTACGCGCTGGGCACCATGACCTTTGGTGCGGAGGCGACGGAGGAGACCTCCCACGCCATCCTGGACAGCTACTTCGAGGCGGGCGGCAACTTCATTGACACTGCCGACGTCTACAGTTCGGGAGTGTCGGAAGAGATCATCGGCCGCTGGCTGGCCAAACGGCCCGAGCTCAGGGACACAGCGGTGATCGCCACCAAGGGGCGCTTTCCCATGGGAACGGCACCCAACGACGTCGGAACATCCCGCCGCCACTTGACCCGCGCCCTGGATGATTCCCTCCGCCGCCTGGGCGTGGACCAGATCGACCTTTACCAAATGCACGCGTGGGACCCCATCACCCCCTTGGAGGAAACCCTCCGTTTCCTGGACGACGCCGTCAGCCGGGGCAAGATTGCCTACTATGGTTTCTCGAACTTCCTGGGCTGGCAGCTCACCAAAGCTGTCCATGTTGCACGCAGCCAGGAATGGAACCCGCCGGTCAGCCTGCAGCCCCAATACAGCCTCCTGGTCAGGGACATCGAATTCGAGATCGTACCGGCGGCGCTTGATGCCGGAATCGGCCTCTTGCCGTGGTCGCCGCTGGGCGGCGGCTGGTTGTCCGGGAAGTACAAGCGGGACCAGCGTCCGTCCGGGGCAACCCGCCTGGGCGAAAACCCCGAACGCGGCATGGAGGCGTGGAAGGCACGCAACGACAATCCGCGCACGTGGACCGTTATCGACGCCGTCGAGGATATAGCCGCAACCCATGGCGTGAGCCCTTCCCAGGTGGCCCTGGCCTGGCTGGCGGACCGGCCTGCGGTGACGTCGGTGATCCTGGGGGCCCGGTCCACCGAACAGCTCGCCGACAACCTGGCGTCCGCTGACCTGAAACTCAGTGCGGACGAGGTCAGCCGGCTCACCGAGGCCAGCCAGCCGGAGGCAGGGGTTTATCCCTACGGGCCAATGGCCCAGGAACAGCGCAGCCGCAAAATGAAGGGCGGGCGGTAGCTCCACCCGAAAACCAATGACGCCGCGCGCCCTACGCGTGCTTCAACACGTCCGGAAGCTCATCCACATACACCGTTTGCGGCGGGTCGAAGTAGATCACCAGCACTTCAGCGCCCACCGGGAAGTCACTGGTCTTGTCATATGGGTGGGCGTGGAACGCCATGATGCCGCCGCGGTAGGGCAGCATGACTTCGCCGATGGTGCCCGGGCCAATGCGCCCGGTCACCCGGCCTATCTTGCCGGTCAGGCTCCGGTCAACGTCCCTGCGCATGATGGGTTCCTCCGTGTCCGGAGTTCCTACGCACCCGGCGCCTTGGGCTGGCGCTTGGCGTCTTCGCCCTTCCGGAGCGCTGAAGCGAGCGCGGGCAGGTAGTCGCCCGCCTGTGCCAGGATCCCGCCCAGCATCTTGTTGACGCCCTCGCCGCCGTTCAGGACGGTCATCTGGCCCACGTGGGAGAACGGCTCGGCCGCCGCGGCGATGATGGCCGGCATATTCTCTGCCAGCTGTTGGGAGATGACCGCGTCCTGGTTGGTGCCCAGCGCTTCGGCCCGGGCCTTGATGCCCTCCGCCTCGGCCAGTGCCTTGGCCTTGATCGCCGACGCCGCAGCGTCGCCTTTGGCCCGTGTCGCCGCGGCTTCAGCCTCGCCGGTGACCTTGGTGGCCCCCGCCGCGGCGGCCGCTGCGGTGGCATTCGCCTGGGCCTGAAGTTCGGTCCGGCGGGCGTTGGCCTGTGCCTCAAGCTCTGTGCGGCGTGCCAAGGCCTCGGCGGCACTGATGTCTGCCGACTTCTGGCCTTCGGCATCCGTCCGTTTGGCGTAGGCCTTCGCGTCGGCAGGTTTGCGGATGCTGGTCTGCAGCTTTTGCTCTTCCCGGTCCGCCTCCAGCTTGGCAACTTCGGTTTCCTGGACCACCACCTGCTGCCGTGCCGTGGCCTCGGCCAGCGGGCCGGCCTGGGCGGCATTTGCCCTGGCGCGCTCGGCATTGGCCTGTGCCACCGACTGCCGGATCGCCGAGACGCTCTGCGCATCAGCGATCAGGGCTGCCGCCTCCGCCTCTTTTTCCGCCGCCTCCCGGTTGCGCGTGGCCTCCGCGATCCGGGCTTCCATCTTCACCTGGGCGATGTGCGGCTTGGCGATGTTCTGGATGTAGCCGGTAGGATCCTGGAGGTCCTTAATCTGCAGCGAGTCCACCACCAAACCCAGCTTTTCCATCTCCACGCCGCTGGCGCTGCGGACCTGCGAAGCGAGTTTGTCCCGTTCGCGGATGATCTCCTCCATGGTCATGCTGCCAATAATGGAACGCAGGTGGCCCTCGAAGACGTTATATACCTGGCTTTCCATCTTCGGCTGCTGGCCAAGGAAGCGGCGGGCTGCGTTAGCGATAAACGGCGGCGCGTCGCCAATCTTGTAAATGACCACGCCCTCCACTATGACCTGGATGCCCTGTGACGTAACGCAGGAAACTTTGAGTTCGGTTTCATTCAATGTCAGGGACAGGGGACGCACGGTCTGGAGACCGGGCAGGACCAGCGCGCCCTTTCCCGTGACAATTTTGAAATCCATGCCCTCACGGGTTTCAAGGGTTCCCCGGGTCAGTCCGGAAATAATCAGGGCCTCGTTCGGTTCAGCTACTTTCCACATCACCTTCGTGGCCACCCAAATAAAGCCAACGGCAACAAGCACTCCCAAAATAATGGCGATAAGCGGAAAGAACGGTGCAAAGTCCGGCATAACCAGGTCCTTTCAATGCCTTAAACGGCATCACGGTAAAACCCCAATAAATGCAACCGCCCATTCACCCGCAATGAAAGTGCCGTCAATTCCGGTGCACCTGGCCAGCTGTTGTACACAGTCTGATTGGGCCCCGCCCAAGAGTCCAGAGCCATACCGATATTTGCCTGCGGCAACAGAAACAGGCGTACGACGACGGCACCTGGCGTCCACGGCCGGCGCAGCTTCAGCCCTGCCTGCCTCTGTCAGGAAGGGAGGATTTTTTCCGTGTGGCCAAGGGCTGCGCTGGCCTCCCTGGCGGCGTCCGCCACCGCTGGACCCAGCCGCCCGACGTCGTCCGGCCCAACGCGCTGGGTGGGAAAACCTACTCCGAGGACTGCAGCGAGGCGTCCAGCATGATTGAAGACCGGGGCGCTGATGGAGCCCACGTCAGAGTTCCGTTCGCCGAAGGCTGCATAAAAACCTGCGGCCCGTGCACTGCTGACCTGGGCGTCGAGTTTCTCCCAGGTGTCCGGCGTTGCGGGGGTGTAGCGGGTCAGCTCCGTGTCCTCGATCGCTTGACGCGCCTCGGGATCGAAGGCAAGGAAGATCTTTCCAGGGGCGCCGGCATGGATTGGCATCACTTGCCCCACGAGGAAGGGACGCATCACGACGTGTCGGGTCTCTGCCACGGCAACGACGGTGCGGAAAGCTCCGTCCCGCATATACAGGCACGCCGTCTCTCCGGTCCGGTCCCGCAGTTCCTGCAGGATGGGGCGGATCAGGCGGACCACATCCAGTCCGAACGTGCCGGGGGCGGCCCACTGCACCAAGCGCAGTCCGATCCGGTAGCGGTCACCGTCGCGGTCAAGGAATCCTTCGCGCACCATGTTTTGAACCAGCCGCTGGCACGTGCTTGGCGGCAAGCCTGTCTGCCGGGCGATTTGCTGGAGAGTCGGTTCGGGGAACTCCACTGAGAAGCAATTCAGGATTTCGGTGACTTTGCGGAGCACCAGAAGGGGTGGTGCGGATCCGCTGCTTCGCTCTGACGCCAACGTCTTTGTCCCTTGTCCTCATTCATTTTCCCAACTGTGAGTCGTCATTCTAAGGCGGCGCGCCCAGTGAAGATAATCGTTGACACAGGCAACAAGGACCCGCACCATGGGTTGAAGAACCGCATCGCGGGTCCAGCGGCCTGACTTCGGAACCCCATTATTCGATTTCGAAGCCCGGGCGGCGCCCTGCTACATCTGACCAATGGAGTGATGATGAGTATTCAAGGAGTGACCCGGGAGCAGGCCGTACGGCGTGCCACGGTGGCGAGTGTAGTGGGTACCACCATCGAGTGGTATGACTTCTTCCTCTATGGGACTGCCGCTGCCCTGGTGTTTCCCCAGCTGTTCTTTCCGGGCCAAGTGGCTTTCGCCGGTGTGCTCGCCGCGTTCGGCACGCAGTTTGTTGGCTTTGTGGCCCGGCCCATCGGTGCGGCCATCTTCGGCCACTTTGGTGACAGGATCGGCCGTAAGACGACCCTCATGGCCACCCTGTTCCTGATGGCCTTTGGGACGGTGCTGATCGGTCTACTCCCGACGTACGAAAGCATCGGCGTCGCCGCGCCGGTCCTGCTGGTCCTGCTCCGCATCATCCAGGGCATCGGCGTGGGTGGCGAGTGGGGCGGTTCCGTACTGCTGAGCATGGAATGGGGCGACCAGAACCGTCGCGGACTCTCAGCATCCTGGCCCCAGATCGGGGTGCCGCTGGGGCTGGTCCTGTCCACCGGCGTCGTCAGGATCACTACCGCCGCAACCGGTACCGATGGGTTTGCCGCCTACGGGTGGCGGATCCCATTCATCTTGAGCATCATCCTGATCGGAGTGGGACTCTTCGTCCGGCTCCGGGTCATTGAAAGCCCGGAATTCGAGGCCGTCCGGCAGTCCAAGAAGGTGGTGAAGGCCCCGATCATCGAGGTCATCAGGAGGCAGCCCAAAGAGATCCTCCTTTCTGCATTGGTGCGCACCTCGGAGCAGGCCCCGTTCTACCTTTTCATCACGTTCGTGATTACGTACGCCACCAAGCAGCTGAAGCTTGACAGCAACTCCATCCTTGACGACACCCTCATCGCGGCTGCGCTGGGCCTGATCAGCGTTCCGCTCTTCGGCCGCCTTTCAGACCGGTTCGGCCGGCGCCGCGTCTATGGAACCGGCATCGTGCTCACGGCGCTGTTCGCCTTTCCCTACTTTGGGCTGTTGAACACCCGCGACGCCCTGTGGGTTGGCGTTGCCGTGGTGGTCAGCCTGATCCTGCACGACATCCAGTACGGTCCCCAGGCTGCCCTGATCGCCGAAAGCTTTGACGCCGATATCCGTTACACGGGTGCGGGGCTGGGTTACCAGCTGGCCAGCGTGATTGCGGGCGGTCCCGCGCCCCTCATCGCTGCCGCCTTGCTGGCCAACTATGGCAACTCGACGTCGATCTCGCTGTACATCATCCTCTGCTGCATCATCGCGATGGCTGCCCTGATCCTCCTTCCCAGGGCCAAGGGGGCGCTGGCCAGGGACGCCGCTGCCGCTGCGACGCCACGAAACCTGTAGGACCGGATGCGAACGGACTTTGAACCGCAACAACTGGGTCCGCGGGACTTCTACAAATTCCTCACCTCAGTGGTGGTTCCGCGGCCCATCGCCTGGGTTTCGAGCACCTCCCCGCAGGGGGTGGACAACCTTGCGCCCCATTCGTTCTTTACTGTCGCCTCGGTGGATCCTCCGATCCTCCAGTTCACCTCCGTCGGCGAAAAGGATTCGCTGCGGAACATCGAGGCGACAGGGGAGTTCGTGGTGAACCTTGCCCCCGCAGCGCTGATCCAGGAGGTCAACGCCACGGGGACCAATTTCAGTGCCGACGTGAGCGAATTCGACGCTGCGGGCCTGACCCGCGAGCAGAGCGCCGTGGTCCGGCCGCCCAGGGTCAAGGAGTCCCCGGCGGTCCTGGAGTGTACGCTTCACCAGACCCTGCGGATGGGTGACTGCGTCCTGGTGTTCGGTCTGGTGGTGCACGGATCCGTTTCTTCCGAGGTGCTCAGCGGCAGCCACCCGGAGGTAACCGGGCTGGATCCGCTGTCAAGGCTTGGCGGGGACGAGTGGGGCAGCCTTGGCCCCATCCACCACCTGCCGCGGATCCGCGCTTCGCAGTGGCCAGGTTCCTTCACACCAAGGGATGCCACGTGACGAAATCAGACACCGGAAGCAAGCAGTACGCGTGGGGTGGGGTCAACTGATGGCCCCGGTCAGTGTTGACGAAGCGGGGGCCATCGCCACGATTTCCTTTGGCAGCGGGCAGCGGCTCAACGCCCTGGGACCGGGTGACTGGGAGGATTTGGGGCGTGCCGTACATGGCCTGGCGTCCATCCCCTCCCTGCGCGGCGTCGTGGTCCGCGGCAGGGGAGGAGTGTTTTGCGCGGGCTCTGACGTGCGCGAATGGGACGGGACCCCTGATGCGGAAGTCGGACGGACTTTCGAGCTGCTTGAAGCCGCCCTGCAGGCGCTCGAGGACTTGCCGGTCCCCACCCTGGCGTTGGTGGAAGGGGTTGCGGCAGGCGGAGGCTGCCAGCTTGCCCTTGCCTGCGACCTGCAACTGCTGACCTCCACAGCCCGCATCGGGATGCCCGTCGCACGCCTTGGCTTGCTGGTACCTGCCACCTTCGCCACCCGTCTGGCACTCCGAATAGGTCCGTCCCGAACCAAGGACCTCTTATTCAGGGGCCCGATGCTGGACGCCCGAGAAGCCTGGGACATGGGACTGGTCACCACCGTTGCTCCCGACGAGGATGCAGAGGCGGCGCTTGAGGCAATCCTCGATGGCTGGCGGGAAGTGTCCGCGGCATCCCTGCGGGCATCCAAGGCTGCGGTCAACGACGGTCTGCGCCTGCTGACGGAAGCGGGCCGCCGGGCGCCGAAGGGCCCGGCGGTGGATCCGAATGAATTTCGCGGCCGGGTGGAAGGCTTCCTCCATCGTCACCGGGGCACGCCGTAGCCGGCATCCGCCGGGGCCCGTCCGGGAACGCGTGGTGGACTACGGCCGGTCGGCCCCGTCCAGTACCGCGATGTCCAATGGCATCGTGTTCGTCCTGCGCAGGCGGGGCCGTGCGGCCGCAGGGGGAGGCTGTCCCCACGCTGGACGGCGGCAGCAACGCCGTCGTCCGACCTGGCTGCGTTGGGTTCGCATCCCTCTGTCCTACGCCCCGGCACGTATTGGGGGCAGGGGTCCCGCTGCTGCTTGTCCTAGCCGCCGGAAGCTGCGTGGAGCGCTGCCGCAAGGTAGGGGGCCGTGCGGCTGCCGCGGGAACGCGCGACGGCGGACGGGTCGCCGGCGGCGACGATTGTGCCGCCGGCGTCTCCACCAGCCGGTCCCAGGTCCATCACCCAGTCGGCGGAGGCCACCACGTCCATGGCATGTTCCACCACGATCACCGTGTTCCCGGAGTCCACGAGGCGGTTCAGCTGAGCCATCAGGAGCTGGACGTCGGCCGGGTGCAGGCCCGTGGTGGGCTCGTCCAACAGGTACAGGGTGTGCCCGCGGCGGGCCCGCTGCAGTTCGGTGGCAAGTTTGATCCGTTGTGCCTCGCCGCCGGAAAGTTCGGTGGCCGGCTGGCCCAGCCGGAGGTAGCCCAGGCCTACTTCCTGGAGAGCCTGCAGGGCGCGGGCGGCAGCGGGAACCTCGGCCAGGAAACCCGCGGCGGCGTTGACCGTCATGGCCAGCACCTCCGCGATGTTCCTGCCCTGGTAGGTGACCTCCAGGGTCTCGGGGTTGTAGCGCGTGCCGCCGCATTCCGGGCACGGACCGTAGCTGCCGGGCAGGAACAGTAGTTCCACGGCCACGAAGCCCTCGCCCTGGCAGGTCTCACAGCGTCCGCCGGCCACATTGAAGGAGAAGCGCCCGGCGCCGAAACCCCGGCTCCTGGCGGCCTCGGTGGCGGCGAATTCCTTGCGGACGGCATCGAACAGCCCGGTGTAGGTGGCCAAATTGGAGCGCGGGGTGCGCCCGATCGGTTTCTGGTCCACTTTCACCAGGCGGTCGACCAACTCCAGGCCGGATACGTGCCCCACGGTCAGCGGTGCGCCCTGTTCGTCGGCGTCCTGGTCCGGCTCTTCGAGCGTTGTCCCGGTCACGGTCCCGGTGTCCAGTGCAGTGCTGCGCAGTGAGACGCCGCCGGCAACATCGGCGAGGACCCGGCTCACCAGCGTGGACTTGCCGGAACCCGAGACGCCCGTGACCGCCGTCAGGACGCCGAGCGGAAAGGCTGCGTCCAGGTTCCGCAGGTTGTGCCGGCTCACGCCCCGCAGTTCCAGCCAGCCCGTGGCTTCCCGCCTGACATCGTTGCCGGGGCCGCCGTCGTCCTCTTCCGCCGCTGTCCCTGTCGTACCTGTCCCTGTCGTACCTGTCCCTGTCGTGCCGGTTCCGCCGGGGAACAGGAACGGCCTCGTCACGGACTCCGGTACCTCAGCGAGGCCCTGCACTGGCCCGCTGTACAGCACCTCCCCGCCGTCTTCGCCGGCCCGCGGCCCCACGTCCACCAGCCAGTCCGCCCGGCGGACCATGTCCATGTTGTGTTCCACCACGAAGACGGAATTTCCTGAGGACTTGAGCTGGTCCAGGACGGCCAGGAGGGGTTCGGCGTCCGCAGGGTGCAGGCCCGCCGACGGTTCGTCCAGTACGTAGATCACGCCAAACAGCCCGGACCGGAGCTGGGTGGCGATCCGGAGCCGCTGCATTTCCCCAGGCGAGAGCGTAGGCGTGGCCCGTCCCAGCGCCAGGTATCCCAGGCCCAGTTCCAGCAGGACGGTGATGCGCTGCAGCAGGTCGCGGGTGATGGCCACCGCCACTTCGTTGGACTCGGATGACTGCTTGCGGGACGCAGTTCCCGCCGTGGCCAGCGCGGTTGTGGGGCGGATGATCTCCACCAATTCAGTCATGGGCGCAGCATTGAGCCCTGCGATGGTCTGTCCGGCGAAGGTCACCGCAAGGGCTTCCGGCTTGAGCCCTGTACCGCCGCACCGCTGGCACGGCCCGGTCTCCATGAAGCGCAGCACCTTCTCCCGCATGGCAGGGCTTTTGGAGTCGAGGAGTGTGTGCATCACGTAGCTCTTGGCGCTCCAGAACCGGCCCTTGTATGGTTTGGCCACGCGGTCCCGCTGCGGCGTTACCTCCACCACCGGTTGTTCCTCGGTGAACAGGATCCAGTCCCGCTGTTTCCGGGGCAACTGCCGCCACGGGATATCAACGTCGTAGCCCAGGTGGGTCAGGATGTCGCGCAGGTTCTTGCCCTGCCAGGCGCCGGGCCACGCGGCAATCGCCCCGTCGCGGATGCTCAGTGAGGGGTCCGGAACCAGGGATGCTTCACTGACGGTGTGGGCTGTGCCCAGGCCATGGCATTCCAGGCAGGCGCCTGCCGCGGTGTTGGGGGAGAAGGCGTCCGAGTCCAGCGGCGCCGCGCCCTCCGGGTAGCTGCCGGCCCGGGAAAACAGCATTCGCAGTGAATTGGACAGCGTGGTGACGGTCCCCACGGTGGACCTGGAGGTTGCTGTTCCCCGGCGCTGTTGGAGTGCGACGGCGGGCGGCAGCCCGGTGATTTGGTCCACCTTGGGGTTGTGGCCCTGCTGGATGAGGCGGCGGGCGTACGGCGCCACTGATTCGAAGAACCGGCGCTGCGCCTCCGCGTAGACAGTGCCAAAGGCCAGGGATGACTTGCCCGAACCGGACACGCCAGTGAACGCGACAATCGCATCCCGCGGCACATCCACGCTGACGTTCCGCAGGTTGTTTTCGCGGGCACCGCGTACGCGGACGAAGCCGTCTTCGGCGTGGTCGGGCGTGGGGGCAGGGATATTCAGCTCGGTCAGTTCATCAGCGTTTTGTTTGGCATGCACCGCTTCGACTGTACTGGCCATCCGTGTGCGGCCGGAATTTGGCTGGACCTGTCGGGACGGCGCAGACGGATTTACACTGAAGCATTCCGCCACGCAGGCAGGCTGGGGAAGCGGTCCGGCGAACAGAACAGCAACTACATATTTGGAAGGGCCGGCCATGGGCAACGCGTCGCAGGGAGCTAACAGGGCAGTGTCCGAGGCGGCGTCGGCCACCCGCAGCCCGGCGGTACGCATTCTGGCCCGTGCAGGATTTGTCTTCATTGGCCTGGTCCATATCCTGATCGGCGCCATCGCTTTGCAGTTGAACAGGGGCCAGGGCGGAGAAGCTGACCAGTCGGGGGCGATCGGATCCCTGGCTTCCAAGCCGGGCGGCGGGATCCTGCTCTGGGCCGGAGCTGTTGCATGTGCAGCGCTTGCCCTCTGGATGCTCAGCGAGGCTGTTTTTGGGGCCCGCAGGGAGCCTGACTCCAAGAAGAAGCTGAAGAACGCCGCGAGCGCTGCGGGCAAGGCAGTGGTCTTCGGGTTCCTGGCCTTCACTTTCGCCGTCTTTGCCTCCGGGGGCAGCAAGAACTCCAGTCAGTCGGCCAGCGACTTCACCGCAAAGCTGATGGGAGCGCCTGCCGGGGTGGTGCTTTTGGTAGTGGTGGGGCTGGCGATCATCGGGGCCGGTGTCTTTTACGCCTACCGGGGTGTCTCCCGGAAGTTCATGAAGGACCTCCAGGACCCGGGCAGCGCGCGGACGGCCGTGGAGTGGCTCGGGACCATTGGTTACGCAGCCAAGGGTGTGGTGCTCGCCGTCGTCGGTGTGCTGATCATCGTGGCAGCCGCCACCGCGGACCCGTCCAAATCCTCCGGCCTCGACGGCGGGCTGAAGGCGCTTGGCTCCCAGCCGTACGGGGTGTTCCTCCTTGCTGCCATCGCCGTGGGGCTCATCTGCTTCGGCGTGTATTCCATGGCACGGGCACGGTACGGGAAGTTTTAGGCCCGGGACGCAGCGTGGCTCCCCGCAACGCGGCCACTGGGGTACCTAATGCCCTAAAGGTTCCTGTGCAGTCGCTGTGCATCCTGTTGATCCTGGTCACCTTAGCCCTAAAGTGATCCCACAATTGCCTACGATGGGATACGGATAAAAGACATACGGCCGGCGGGCAGCTGCCCGGCCACCCGGTAATTCCAGGCAGGAGGAGGGACCATGCAGGACAGCGTGCTGCTGCACGGGCATCCCGGCCGGCTGGCGACGGCTGGTGTGGTTGCCCTCCTTCTGGCCGTGACCTCGGGAAGCGCTGCCCAGACGCAGCCCCCGGCCACGGCGGCGGCCCCGGTCCGTGTTGTTGTGGTGGGGGACTCGCTGAGCACCGGCCACGGCACCTCGCCACAGCAGGCGTGGCCGGCGTTGATGCGGAAGGACCCGGAGGTGGCCGGCCTGGAAGTAGTCAACGCTGCCGAGGACGGAAGCGGCTACGTCAGCGTGGGCGACTACAACGGGACCTTCGGTACCCAGGTTGATGACTACGTAACCCCGGACACCGGGATTGTGGTCTTTTTTGGCTCGGAAAACGACCTTGGCTATGCCTCCGCCGACGTCGGCGACGCGGCGCTGGCCGCGATGGACAGGGCAGAAGCCCTGGCCCCCGAGGCGAGAATCATCGTGGTGGGGCCGCCGTCGTACACCACGGACACTGACCCGAGCCTGGTGAATATCAGTGACCAGCTCAGGATGGCCACTGCGATGGCGGGCGGTGAGTTTGTGGATCCGATCGCCGAGGGCTGGATCAGCGACGATTTTGATGACCTGATCGGCCCGGACGGCGACCACCCGACTGTGTTGGGGCAGCATTACCTGCTGGATCACATCGGTGCGTACCTTGAGCAGGCGGCCCCGGCGGCTGCGGCCGCGCTGGAAGGGCGGCAGGACGCGCGCAGGCCGGCCGCCTAGGTGTATTGACCTGCGAGGTTGGTGACGCGGCTGGCCGGTGGCTGACCTTTGAGTGAAGTGTGGCCTCGATGATGATTGTAGTGATGGAGCCAGTCGGCGAAAGCGGCAACACGCTCGGTCTCTGAGCTGTACGGACGGGCGTAGGCC
>NZ_JAGGPQ010000022.1 GCF_018613675.1 Arthrobacter sp. ISL-85
TAAGTTGCCGTTGACATGGGACGAGACAGTGAAGGGCACTGTTGCGCTGCTGGTTGCCTATGAGAGCCGCCTGCTGGCCATTGGAGACGGTGGCACGGCATGGGTTGCCCAGGAGTGCCGATACGCATCAGAGGCTCTAGGACTAACGCCCAAGGCCCTCACGTCGTTGGGTTGGCGGATCGCTAATGAGTGAACGCAGGAGAGCCAAGGCGGCCGCAGGTACATCGCCCTTAACTCAGGGCGCTGGCGATGGTGTGCCCGCTGAACTGTTGGGGACGTTCCGCGATCACGAATGTTGGTGGTCTGAAGAGGAAACAGAGCTTTGGTTCCAAGCCAACGGGCTGATGTGGGAGCGCAGCAGTTGGGCTAGTAACGAGCCGTGGGGTAGGCGGGACGACGCAGTCAGGGCATGGTGCGTCAAGGAAGGGCTGATAGACAAGTACGGTTCGCCCGCCGCTGGCCGTTGCCGGGGCCTTGGGTTTGATACGCGAACCCGTGCCCGTGACCGCTTCCAGCACGTCAAGACAGGCACCTAACCCGAGGAACCTGGGGCCTATCCCCGTACCAGGGGCCTACGAAATTTTCCCGCCGGGGAGGCTGAATTTGTTCTGTACGCTTTGGGGGATTTTTCGTTCTGCCCCGCACGCATCTCATAACTGAATAGCTCCACTCGTTTGCAGCCCGCTTATGGCGGGCTTTTTTGTACCCAAAATGGAAGGGGTGGTTAGCATCGCTGACCGCAGTATCACTATCGCCATTGAGGCGAATGTAAGGGGCCTGACGGCGGGCCTGAGGACGGCCCAACAGGCGACTAACGACTTTGGTAGCCGACTGGAGAAGTTCGCGAAGGAAAACGAGCAGCACCTGGACCGTGTCGGTAAGGCGTCGATGGTTATGGGTGGTGCTCTGCTTGCTGGCGTGGGGCTCGCCATCAAGGCAGCATCTGAGTTCGATTCGGCAATGTCTGAGGTCCAGTCCTCAACACACGAAACAGCCGGCAACATGGATTTGCTGCGTGAGGCAGCTATTAACGCTGGTGCTGACACGGCGTTCTCTGCTGTAGAAGCCGCTAAGGGCATTGATGAGATGGCTAAGGCTGGCGTCTCTACGAAGGACATCCTTGGCGGCGGCCTGACAGGTGCGCTGTCGCTTGCTGCTGCCGGCTCGCTGGATGTTGGTGAGGCTGCCGAAATAGCTGCTAGTTCGCTCACTCAGTTCAAATTGTCGGGTGACAAGGTGCCTCACCTGGCGGATCTACTCGCTGCGGGTGCTGGTAAGGCCCAGGGGTCAGTGCACGATCTTCGTGCCGCGTTGAATCAGACTGGCCTTGTCGCTGCTTCTACCGGCCTCACGATTGAGGAAACAACTGGCGGCCTAGCGGCGTTCGCTTCTGCCGGCCTCATCGGTTCCGACGCCGGTACGTCCATGAAGACGATGCTTCAAAGGCTTACCCCACAGTCGAAAGAGGCTGCGGAGAAGATGGCCGAACTTGGCATCTCTGCCTACGATTCGCAGGGCAATTTCAAGGGGCTGGCGGCTTTCGCTGAGAACCTTAAAACGTCGATGGCTGACCTCACTCCTGAGGCGCGAAACGCTGCCATGGGCATTATCTTCGGATCCGATGCGGTCCGTGCTGCCAATGTCCTCTATGAACAAGGCGCTTCCGGTATCTCTGACTGGACAGACAAGGTCAACGATTCCGGCTATGCCGCGGTTACTGCCCAAATTAAAACGGACAACCTAGCCGGCGACCTGGAACGTCTGGGCGGCTCTTTTGACTCTGTTCTGATCAAGGGCGGGTCTGCGGCTGCGCAGTCTCTCCGCGGCGTTGTGCAGGGCGCTGAAGACCTCGTGGACGCCATCGGCAACATCCCCGCGCCAATCCTGAACCTTGCTGTTGGCATCGCTGGCATTGGGGGTGGTGCGCTGCTGCTTGGTGGTGGGCTCATGACGGCGCTTCCGAAGGTTGTTGAGTTCCGCAGTACCCTGTCTGATCTTGCTGAGGCGTCGCCGCGTGCCGCTTCTGGCCTCGGTAAAGTCGCTAAGGCGGCAGGCCTTGCTGCTGCCGCGATGGTCGGTATGGAGATTTTCGGTGCCATCGCCTATGACAAGCACACGCAGTCTACGGAGCAGCTTGCTAACGCGATTCTGAAGCTGAACAAGGCCGCTTCTGGTGACGGTATTTCAGCGCTTGATGCCGCACTGAGTGACTTCGGCAATTTCATGGGTAAGCGGATCGCGCCGGACATCAATTCCGCTGCGGATGCTATTGCTAGGATCACGCATCCTCAGGGCTCTGACGGGATCAACCGTTGGGCTGACCAAGCGTTCGGATGGCTCCCGCTCGCCAAGTCTGAGACATCGCAGGTTGATGAGTCGCTGCGTAAGGTTGGCGACGAGCTTGGGAACCTCGCTAAGAACGGTGGCGCGGAAGCCGCTGCTGCGTCCTTCAGGAAGCTATCAGATGAGTTCATTAAGAACGGCTCTACGGCACAGGACGCTCTGGATCATATGCCGGGCTACAGGGATGCCTTGCTGGATCTTGCTAACCAAGCCGGCGTCACTCTTGAAGGTCAGGACCTTCTGGATTTCGCTATGGGTAAGGTTCCGACGTCGATGCAGGCGGCAAGCAGTGCAGTTCAGACGTACACAAGCGTGACGGGTGAGGCAAAGCCAGTCACTGAGGCTATGGCTAAGCAACTGGAGGAAGTCGGCCTATCTGCCCAGGGCGCCATCGTTGATATCGACGCGTTCGGTAAGTCCTTGTTTAACGCGGGCCTGTTGTCTCTTTCGGCTTCGGATGCTGCTATCGGGTATCAGGACGCCATCGACAAGATGACTGAGTCGGTGAAGAAGAATGGCACGAACCTCGATATCAACACTGAATCCGGGCGTGCTAACCAGTCTGCTTTCAACAGCCTGGCTCAGGCTGCTATTGCGTCTGCCGAGGCTACGGCTACTGAGACGCTGGCCACGCAGGGCTCGGTAGCAGCTCAGGCTTCGTTGCAAGGTTCGTTGCGGACAAGCTATGACGACTTGGTGCGTGCTGCTGGCCAGCTGGGTATCACCGGTGACGCGGCGGACACAATGGCTCGCAAGGCTTTGGGTATCCCGAAGAACGTGAATATTGATGCGTGGATCGCTGACCACGCATCCGCCACGTTGGATGGGATTAAGGGCAAGGCTGACGCGATTGATGGTCGGCATGTGTCGATGCTTATTGAGACCATTGATAAGACGGTGAAGATGTCGGAATACAGGGACGATCCGTCGATGGTTGCCTTGAACCCGGCTACGCACGCCGATGGTGGCATGGTGAACTATCTTGCTGTCGGTGGCCGTCCGAGGCTCTACGACATGCGTCCGCGGGGTACGGATACGGTGCCGGCGATGCTGACTCCTGGCGAGATTGTGATGCGGACTGCCGCGGTCGATTCCATCGGGGCTGCGAACCTGCTTTACGCGAACGCCACTGGCCAACTACCGCCTGCTCCTGCTCCTCCGCGGCAGATCATTGCTTCTACTGGTGGTGCTGGTGATGTGACGGTGTTTGTGACGAATCCGTTTACTGGTGCTGAGGTGCAGGCTGTTGTTCGTGAGGTTGCTCGAGGTGAAGTTGGTGCAAGCCTGAACTCCGTTGCTTCCACCGCTAGGGGACGTGCCCGCTAATACACGTCAGCCCCGGCCCAGTCCCTTGCGACCGGGCCGGGGGCTTTCCTGATGTTCCACGAGCTTAAACAAAAACGGCACCCATTTGAATGGGTGCCGTCGGGCTTAGCTTCGTAACTAAGCGGGGTATGCCAACAACGTTACAGGTAGTTGGGGATAGTGTCCAATCGTGGGGAATCGTGCTTGGTGGTATTAGATAGTCCCTATGTCCTCAGATTCGCCCGCCTCCAACCGCGCCATCTTCTATGTTGACGGGTTTAACCTTTACAACGGACTCAAGGAAGATAGTGGAAAGAAAAGGCTATGGCTGGATCTTGTAGCCCTGGCTAAGAATCTACGCCCCAAGAGCAATCTGGTGCGGGTTAACTACTTTACGTCTCCTGTTGCAGGTGCCGCCGAATCTATCCGCCGACAACAGCACTATCAGTACGCGCTGAAGACAAAATACCCAAAGCACATCAAAATCATCCACGGGCGTCACGAGCCGCGAGACGTCGAGTGCCTCTCGTGCTCGGCAACTTGGCAGCACTATGAGGAAAAAGAGACAGATGTCAATATTGCCCTCAGTATCCTTCAGGATGCTTACTCTGGCGCGGCTGATGACATGTTCATAATCAGCGGAGACACGGACCTCCTACCCGCCGTAAGAATGGCACAAGCAGTGGACCAGAAGCTGTTCATTGCCGCAGCGTTCCCACCAGCCCGTTATTCGAAAGCTATTCAGAACGAGCTGCCTTCTTCGTTCATCATCGGTGATGCAAAACTGCGCGCGTCTCAGCTGCCGGATGAGTTCAAGGACGGCTTGACGCAAAAGGTATATAAGCGGCCTCCGGGCTGGAAGTAAGCCGGCGGGGCCCCGCCGGCTTACCAGCGATTCAGTGCGTGTATGGCTTCCAGGCGTCGAGCACGGGGGTGAGCAGGCGGATGTCGCCGTTCACCTGGGTCTCGGCTGCATCGCAGCTGTCGCTCTCAGTGTCCTTGCAGGCCGTGGTTGCGTCGTTCTTCCCGATCACGTCCAACGCTGACAGCGTGCGGGTAACGAGCGTGTCGATCTCGGCAGGTGGCTTGGGTAGCTGGCGAATCTCTCGTGCTGCTGTCTTCGCCGTCACCGTAACCGTCTGAACCGTGAACCGGCAGGCGGTTCTCTTGGCGTAGTCGAGTGGCTTCGTACCTATTGAGGCAAGAGCGCAGTCCACTATCTTGTCTTCGTAGTCCCGCCATGCCGTCTCGTTCTCAGCAATGATGCTGGCGTACTGACCTACTGAGGCGGTCGGTGTTGGCGTGGGTGTAGGTGTGGGTGTTGCCGAAGGAGAGGTAGAAGCTGCCTGCGTTGATCCTGAGCAGCCAGTCAGGAGGATTATGCACGCAGCTAATGCAGCGCCCCCAATATGCGTTTTCATGGTCACAGCATAGGGGCGAGCGTCTGACATTAATAGTGTGTGTCGGGGGCAGGGTCTAGTTTTGCGGGCATGGTGAAGTTTGACCCTGAGGGGTTTGCGGCGATGATGGCCCGCATAGAAGTGGAAGAACGGGAGAAGGAACGGCAGCAGTACACGCTGCGCTCGCCGTACGAAGACCTGGAACCGGATTACGAGTACATGCATTACAGTCCCCCTCAGTCTCTACGAGTGTCGTATTAATGGTGAAATGTCAGCATGACGATCGCCGACAGCAACGATGATGAGCCAGAGTTCCGCAGGATCCACCAGGTTGCTGAGCTGTTCCAAATCAGCCGCTCCACCGCCTTCCGGTTGATGAAGGAACAGGCTTGGCCTCGGCATAAGTTTGGAACGGAGCTTCGGTTCAGTAAGGAAGACGTGGAAGCGATCCGCGCGATGAATCACGAGGTGCCGGCACGCCCCAAGGTGACGCCGAATGTTGGCACTCGCGCGAACCGAAGGAGCAAGCCGACCACTCCATAGAGCGCCCACATACTGCCCACACTTTGCCCACAACTGAAGTGATGGTGCGTGACGTGGGGTGATCAAAAACCGCTTGATATCGCCACTCTCCGCACCAGCGCTAAGGGTCAAAAGGTTTCAAATCCCACCGTCACCGCCAGTGAGAACCCTCGGGAAACCGGGGGTTTTCTTCTTTCTCAGGAGCTTCGTGGTGCATTTTTGGTGCACTTATCCAAGAATCACTCTCACATCGAGGTGCTCCCGTGCCCGCCAAGATCCTTCACCTGAGAGGTGGAAGCTCAATCTGGGCCAGTCTCGTCACGGCTTCGGGAGTCACCCGGCCCCGTTCCTTATCCAAGGCCACCCTCAACTGCGCGGCCAGAATATTGCGGCGAACATGTAGAGCCAGTTCTCTCCGTGACGCCGGATCAGTCCGGAGCTTCCCGTCGGGCGTTCTCAAAGTATTAAACGGTGACGGCAATCGCGGCAGTGCCAGCTGCCCAGGCGCTCGACCGCCTCCGGCGTCTGTCGGCCCTGTAGCTCGTCCATGGTAATCCGGAGCTGGGCCGCCAGGATTCCCCTCCGTATGCGTCGGATGGTTTCTTCCTTGCGTGCTCGGGCTTCCTCATCAAGAGCAGACATTGCCGCGCCCCTTTCTGCACGTTGCATTCATCATCTTCGAGAAGCCCTTAACAGCCAAGGGGTTCACACCGAGGCGGAGGATGCACGAGCTCTGAGAAGGCTGTCGGGGAATGCAGTTGCACGAATGCGGGCGAGCGATTCCAACAGCTACATGGCAGCAACTGTCAGCCACTCACCCTATACTCCGCGCATGATTGAGATCCGCCCGCTTTTCCCGCGCACATGGGAACCCTCAGAGCCCCACGTTGCCTACAACAAGGCCGACCGGCGTGTGGTCATCGCCTCCGCCATGAGCCGCGGGAACAATTCCTACTACGACCGCTACGGGTACCGAGGCTCCCGGGACATCGTCTGCATCGACTGCCTGGAGGCCGGCCACGACGTTCCGGTCTCGCTCGTGGTGGCCGAGAATAAGGTGCATCCACTTCCGGCACAAGCCCGGCGAGGCTCCGGACGGTATGCGCAGGCACGGCGAGACAGCCGAGCACCTGCACGGAAAGCAGCTGATCATGGACTGGGCCAGGGAGCAGCACCACATCATGCCCTGGTCAATCGACGATGAAGTCTGGGTACCCGGGGCGCGGCTGCGCAGCGACGTAAAGGCGGAGCTTTTCGGCGGCCGGCAGCTGGCGTTCGAGGTCCAGCGCAAGCCACTGGAGTGGAAGGACTGGAACCGCCGCCACGGCGGCTACAGGAACGCAGGCGTCCTCGACTTGTGGCTGTGGTCCCCGGACGTTCCGCATCTGGTCCTGGACCTGCCGCTGACCAGCGTCGTGCTGGACATGGAGCATGAAGAAATCGGGGTCCTGGTCGAACCTTACGGAAATGAATACCGCCACCCCACCGCCGAGCGCCATGTCCGGCTCCCCACGTACTACGCCTCAGCTCCCCTCTCGGAGTGGGGCATCTCGGCCTCGGGATCTCTTGTGCCCCCGCCGGAGATGGCAGAGTACATCGGCGACAAGCCGGAATCCGGCCGGCTTGCCCAGTTGAAGGACTACCGGGAAGCACCCGCCCGCCGGGCTCCGACACCGGCGCGGCCGATGTCGCGGGGGCGGAGAATGCAGGCAGTCAGGCAGTACGGAAGCGCCAGTCCCGGCCAGGTGCTGGAACCCAGCCGAGGTGCACCGCGCCGCGACCGTGATCGTGAAGCGCAACGCCAGGCAGAGGCCATTGAACGCATCATGCGCAAAAAGCGCTAAAACTAACCCGTTGGACCACCGGCCATGCCGTTGCGCGCTGTAGGCTCTGGTTGTTTGGGGGCCGTCACAGAGCGCTCCTGCCGGCCACAAGGAGCGCCCGCCCGCATGAGCTATGACCAGCAGTCTTCCCACCAGCAACCGTGGCTTTCGGAGCCAGGACCCGAGGTAAAAATCCTCTCCCCGGCGGACGACGCGAAGTCGCAACGGTGGCGGCTCATCCTGGGATGCAGTTCCGTGTTTCTGGGTCTTGCGTCGGGCTTCTACGCCTATACAGACATCTCCATGGTCATCCGCGCCATGAACACCGCTGCGACCGCCGGCGACTACATCCCGGCTGATGCCATGAACCACGCCATCGCGGTCATCGCGGTCTTCTGTGTGCTTGCCCTCGCCTACGTCGGAGTAGGCATCTGGAACATCATTACGCGCCGCTCCACGGCCAAGTCACCCCTGATTGCCGCGATCATTCTGGCGGCCGCGGCATTGATCCTGATCGTCATCTACATGACGACTCAGTCGACCGGGCTCCGGGTCGGCGGGATCGGCCTGAATGTGCTCATCATCTCCCGGGCCGCCATCGTGTTGCGGATGAAGAAGGTCCCTGTTTATCCCACCGCTGCCGAATGGACCAACTGACCAGCCGATCTTTGCTCTTCGGGGATAGATTGCCGACGTATGCTCATCGAAGGTCTTCTTCTTGCAAGGTTTGGGGGTAGGTGCATGCGCTTCACGTCGGGCATATCGGTGGCTGTCGCTGGCGGCATTTTGTTGATTGGTGCTGGCCCGTCGATGGCATCCGGGGATGTCGTTTATGTTGGCCAATTCCCTCTCGGCGTTGTCGTCGACGCCGAGGGCACTGCTTACATTGGCGACACCGGAGGAGTCCATGTTCTTCCCGCGGGCGCGAGCTCACCGACCACGACGCTCATGACAGGCGTCAACCCGAAGGGAATGGCACTGTCTGCGGACGGCACCCTGTTTGTCGAGGGGTCGGCCCTCGATGATCAGCAGGAAAAGCTCGTGGTGATACCGAAGGGCTCCTCTGCGGTGGCACGCACGATTACCCTCAGCGCCGACGCCCACCTCATAGCCGCAGGGGCTGACGGGACTGTCTTTGTTCCCAACCCGTTTCTGGGCACAGTCTCGGTCATCCCCCCGGGCGCCGACGCCCCGGCCCAGGAGGTCGCCGTCGGCCGCACTCCCAAGGAAGTAGCCGTAGCCCAGGACGGCACCGCCTACGTCACCAACCAGGACAGCGGGACCGTCTCGGTCATCGCCCCGGGCGCCGGCACGGTTTCACGCACCATTGATGTCCGGAAGACTCCTGACAGCGCCGGGGCTCCGCACGGGATCGCCATAGGCCCCGACAGCACCGCCTACGTCACCAACATCGCCTCAAACGACGTGGCGGTGATCAAGCCCGGGGAATCAGCCGTCTCCTACCGTGTGCCGGTTCCAGGGGGACCAAAGGAAATCGCTGTCGGCCCGGACAGCACTGTCTACGTTCTTTCCGAGAACAGCAGCCTCAACGTCATCGCACCAGGCGAAACAAGTGTCCGCCGCAGCCAGCCGACGCTCCGGAACCCCGGACATCTCGCCGTCGCTCCCAACGGGTCCGTCCTGGTCACCAACACCGCCGATTTGTCCGTGTCGGTCTTCCCGGCCCAGGATCTGGGCATTCCCGCACTAGCGGCTGTGAAGGCCCAAGCTGCACAGGCTGAGGCAAAAGCAGCAGAGCCCACGGCTCAGGCCAGCTCGGAGAACACTGGGGCCAGCTTCCTGTCCAATCTTCCGGTCATCATCGGCACCGTGGCCGGGGCCATTTTGGTGGGGGCCGCCGTGCTGATCCTTGCGGGCAGAAGGCGCAGACGTTCTGCAGCAGCCGAGGATGCAGAAGCGTCAGAGTCCCCGGCAGAGTATCCAGAACGATTGGAAGTCCTCTCGGATCACACGCCGAACTGAGCGTCCGGGCCATAGGCTGTCGGCATGAGCGTCAGTGCAGCGCAGGCAGCGGCCTTCTACAGCGAGATCCTGAAGAACGGTCAGGTGTGGACGATCCGTGATTCGGGTGGCATCCCGGCCCCGCTCAACGGGGACGGTGATCGCAGCATGCCGTTCTGGTCTCTTCGCAGTAGAGCCGAAAAGGTCATAGCAAACGTTCCCGCCTACGCGGACTTCGAGCCCGTGGAGATTCCCCTGGAGATCTGGCGCATGCGGTGGATCGATGGCCTCGAACGCGATGGGATCCTGATCGGACTCAATTGGACTGCCGCTCGCGCCACTGGCTACGATTTCCGGCCGGCAGAAGTACGAAACCGCCTTGCCGCCAATGTTGGCACGGACTGAGCAGGCGCGATGAGCCGACGCGACAGCCCTGTGCGCGCCTTTCAGCCGCGCTTTTCGATGGGGCGGTACCTGTCAGCGGACGCCAGCAGCGCGTCCTGCAGCTGCCGTGTGTTGCCCGGCTGATCCACGGGCCGGGAACCCGAACCAGATCCGCCCGGCAGCGGGCTGACCATCCGCGCAGCGAAGACATTGTGCGGGATCTTCAGGGCCAGGGGACGGTTCAACTTGGGGAACTCCCGGATCGGTGACGTGTCGTCGATGGGGTGGCTCTTGTCGGCGTCTGACCGTGCGATCATCCGGTCCATGTCCTCGGGAGTTCCTGCCTTGATCACGACTCAATTTTAGGCCGACTCCGGCGGCTCATCGAACATGTGTTCTCCACAGACTTATGCACATGTGAATATGTTTTCGGCTGGCGGCAGCTTTGCGCCGCTCGTGAGGGGCCCATGCGCCATCCTTCACAGGTCGGTCTGGAACAATTTCGCGCATGGAACATGAGTGGTTTCGGTCTCCCGGCTGGGCCGAGGCGGATCGTGCAGATTTTGAGCGCCGCCTTGCGCGGTCCCGCGGGTCCAGGCGCGCGCAGTACCTGCGTATCAAGGGGCTGGCACTTAGCGACGCGGGCGAATTAGACGGAGCCAGAAGCCTCTGGTTGCGTGTGCTCGGGGACGACGGGGAATTCTCGAAGTTGGAGGGCTTCGCAGCACTTGAGCATCTGGGGGACTCTTTCGTTGAAGCCGATCCAGTCCTGGCAGAGGGTTATTACCGCCGCCTGCTCGCTGACAATCCCCAGATGAAGAGCACAACCTCGACTCAGCAGATCAAGCTTGCCGAACTCCTCATTCGGCGCGGCGACGAGCAGGACCTCGAAGAAGCCGCGGAGTTGCTGATCCGGTGGTCCAAAGTGGCGCGTGTGCCATTCCCAGACGCGCATTTCCGCTGGAACCTGGCCGTGATCGACCTTGCAGAGGCAACTGGAGACAGGGAAACGGCAGAAGAAGCAGCGCGCCGAGCACTCGCCCTTGCTGACCGAGGGCCAGTGTTCCCGCGTCACAAAACGGTAGGCATCGTTCACGCAGAACACCAGACCATCAGGCGGCTGAAGCGCCTCGCGAAGTAACGATCGTGTTCGGCTCCGTTGCTCCGGGCTGCCAGTGCTGCTGTGTAGCCTGTCGTTATGAGCAAGACGGCCCCGGAAAACTTCGGGCGGAAGACCGGATCCAATGAGGCGCTGATGGGCGCGAAATGATCCAGCAGCCGGTGCTCCAGCCACGCGGGCAATCCACCGGGATGCGGTTCCTCCGGATCACTGTCCTGGTCGCGGACGCGCTGCCGCTGCTTGCCGTCCTCCTTATCCGTTTCGTGATGCCGCCGGGTTCGGGACAGGACGGTGAAGCCCTGTTCTGGGCCGGGCTGCTGTTGGCGTACGCACTGATTCTGCTCTTCGGCCTGGCGCTGGTCCTCAACGTCGTCTACCTGATCGTCCTCGCCCTCATGCGCCGGCGCTACGACAACAGCTACAGCCGGCTCTCGCGGGTACTCCTGTTCCTGCTGCCCGCAGCTGCAGTCCTGGGACTCACCGTCAAGTGAACGCAGCGCCCATCTAGCGCCCCCGCCGTCAAATGATCGCGAGCGGACTGAGGCTGTGTTCATTGCTTGGATTTTCATGGACCTTGAGTCTGCTGACGGGTACGCTGGCCTCTAGCCGGGCGGTGACCGATCCCGGGCGCAACTGCAGCGACGAGGCCGCAGTTGCATCACTTCGGGGGAATTTGATGACAACAATGGCCCAGGTGAAGGGCGAACAACACACTCTTGCAAAGGCAACCACTTTTTCCGACGGCGCTGCCGAAGGCGATCGAGCGCCTCTAGGTGCAGATCCAGCTCCAGAAAAAGTCACGATCCACGTCATCGGGGATCGGATCCTCCGCATTACGCTGAGTCCAGGAGGCCGGATCACTGAAGCCGACGGTGCCCGGGTCCGGGAGCGGTTCCTTACGCTAACGGCCGGTGCTGGCGGTGCGGTACTGCTGCAGATCACGGGCGTGCGATCAGTGAGCCGCGACGCCGTCGAGGTCCTCAGTAGAGCGGCCACGGTCACGGCCTTTGCGATTCTGGGCAGCACCCCCGTGGACCGGGTGATAGCGCACGGGATGCACGGGCTTCCCCAGCCGCAGTGTCCAAGCCGGTATTTCTCCGACGAGCAGGAAGCCATGGAGTGGCTCAACGCCCACCGCGGATAGCGGCTGTCCTGGGATGATCGGCACTACGGTTACGTGATCCCGTTTGTCTGCATGCCTCCCCTGTCGCTCTGTGATCCGGTGGCGTCGGCTAACGGGAGATCCGGCCATGAGCTCGGTCTGCTTCCCCATCGGTATTGGGAAATGGCCAGGCCATCCCCTTTCACTCATTCTGCGCCCTATTGTGGGCTATGAGCAGTTCCGATGAGTACCGGAATCTTCCGCCGAAGATGAAGAGACTGGCCCTAACCAGTCTTTGGCTCTTCCTGGGTGCCATGATCGTGTCCACGATTCTCCGGCCCTGGTTGGGCTTCTGGCCCACCACGATCCTGTTGGGCCTGATCATGGTCGCGGTACTGATACCTGTCGCTCGGGCCGCCAGGCGGGAGCGGAAGCAGCTGGACGGTCCCTCTGGTCCCTCCACGCCTCGGTCCTGAAGGCAGCACTTCACAGCCTGCGTCCGCGTCGGTCCCAGTCGTCTCTGCGGGCCTCGTCCTCATCCCAGAAGAGAGCGTCGTTCCGGCGAACCCGGAGCAGATGCAGCAGCTGGATGACAGTGACAATGAACCAGACCGTAAACACCCAGAACAATACCGAGTCCCATTCGCCGCTGCTCCAGAGCTTATTGAGGGCCAGCAGCCCCATACACACGGTCTGCGCGCCGAAGACCGCGGTGGCAAACTTCCACGAGCCGCGGCTCATCCGTGGCTCAAGGCGTTTGCGACCCTCAGAAGCGGACATGGCGGGAGCATACAACTGCGCCTGCGAGTCATCAACGATGAAAAGACGAGGCGGAGGAAACCGGCTATGCCTCCGGTTCCACGCCGTTGCTCTTCCGCTTACCGAGCCACTGCTCCCGGTACGCATCGGTGTCCTTCTTTTGTTTCTGGCCCCGCTGTGCTGCCCAGCCGATAACGAAGTACATCAGAACCATCGCAGGAGCTAGCTGCCAATTGATGAGCACGCCCGTCAAGAGGCCCAGCAGGACACCGACAGCGACTATAACCAGCAAGCGGGAACTCGCTCGTGTTCGTCGGTTGCTGTTGAACATGGCTCACAGTAACACCGGCACATGTGCACTGAATCGCCCTCGTGGTTCTCGTAAGCAGTGGCTATTCAACCTACGATCCCGCCCCTAGTTCTACTGCATGCCTACTGCTGTTCCACTGCCCGGGAGCGGAGCTGCTCCTGACCGGTGCTACTCCAGGCTTTCAAACACCATGGTGGCCTGGATGCGGTCACCGCCACCAAGCCCCTTGCTCCCGCTGCTGGAAGTGGTAATCGTATGAAGCCGGTAGCCCTTGGCCGCCTGAGCATTGATTGTCTTCTCCAGCTCGGTCAGGTTACCCGAGCCCGTTCCCCAAAGCTTCTCCTTGAGAATCACCTGCAAGACGACGTAGTGCATGAACAGCTCCCTCCCCTGACTGGCCACTTGCCGGCAATGCTACTGGATGGCCGCTGGACCTGTCCCGAGCAATTGCCAGTACGGTGGGACACCGCCCTCCTGGGCAGTTTGTAGCCGGCCGCCCGACGGCACGTTTTGCCCTATCTATAAGAAATGGAAACAGGCTCTATGCCAGCGCCCTTGCGACGTCGTAGCCGGCGGACTTCTGCAGGTTGTTCCGCGCCCGGTCGTACCGCCTGGTGGTCCGCGAATCCCATGCTGTCCTGCAGTGAGTGCAGCGAAACGCCCGCATCCAGGGCGATCGTGGCGAACGCGTGCCGCAGGCTGTGCGGACAGATTCGGCCGTCGATGCCGACCCTGCGCGCGAGCCGCCGCACGGTGCGGGCCGCCTCCGACCGCTGCCAGCGTCTTCCGGAGGCCGTGGTGAAGAGCGCTCCCTGTCCCACGCCATAAGGGACATTATGGCGTGGATTTTGGGCCGTGTCGGAAATGTTGGGAAGGGGCCTGAGTGGATCGCTGACATGGGTTCTTCTTCAGGACCCTCGGCAACTCCGGTAGCGTTCCCGGCCTTTTCGGCGTAGGTACGCCCGAAGGCTATTCCAGCGTCGGTAGCTTACTCTGAGCCAGTCGCTTCACGACCTCGGGTCTAGGGCCCCGGCGAAGCGGCCGTCCTACAGCTCGGCACCATCGAGATGCTGACGTGGTACGGCTTCAGGGTCTATTCCACTGGCAGCGACCGTCCGCGCGACCTGGTGGCCCTCCGACAGCGGCCGGGAGCGGCGATTCCGGGAGAAACCGGGTAACAATGCCTCGTCTTTTGGATAAATGTTTGGACCAGTGACTGGACTGGGCCACGGCGCGAAGGGTCATGAAACCGGTCCTTCCCGCCTGCCTCTTCACAATTCACTTCGAGAAGTCCCGAGACCGGTACGTACCCGGGCTGTTTGAGGACCAACGGTGACGCCTCGCGACGGTGTACCGGCGGGTAGATGTCGTTGCATTGCCCTGCCTTGCTCTGAATTTCGCTACTTTCCGCAGCATGTCTTTGTGCGTCTGTTTTGCTCCGTGCGACGCCGGATGAGCTGCCCATTACTCCCGGTTTCACAGCATAAACACTGCTCTTATGCGCGGGTTTGATCTCTGCTCTCATGGTGGACACAGCCCGGCCGGACGATGCGCCGGGCAACAGAATCCACACCGAAGCTCAGAAAGTCCCTCATGAAAAACCCGCACATCTCCCGAAGAACCTTCTCCCTTCTGGGTCTGGCCGCTGCCGTGACCGGATCGATGGTGCTGTCCGGCTGCGGGGGCCCGGCGACCGCCCAGGGCGGCTCCGGTGCGCCTGAGGCAACCGAGCTGCGCTATGAAGGATCAGCCAACAGCGTCAGCCTTCCCGAGCTCGCCGAGGACCTTGGGTACCTGGGGAACATCAAGCTGAACTGGGTGGGCAACACCATCAGCGGCCCGGCCAGCATCCAGTCCGCTGCCACGGGTGCCACCGATTTTGGTGGCGCTTTCTCCGGCGCGGTCGTCAAGCTCATCGAGGCAGGCGCACCGGTAACGGCTGTCATCAACTACTACGGGGAGGACGAGAAGACTTTCAACGGCTTCTACGTCCAGAACGACAGCCCGATCCGCACCCCACGGGATCTCATCGGCAAGAAGGTCGCCGTCAACACCCTGGGCGCGCACTCCGATGCGGTTCTGAACAGCTATCTGAAGAAGAACGGTCTAAGCCAGGACGACATCAAGCAGGTCCAGCTGGTCGTGGTTCCACCCAACGACACAGAGGAAGCAATCCGCCGCGGCCAGGTCGACGTCGGCGTCTTGGGCGGGGTGCTGCAGGACAATGCCGTGGCCAAGGGCGGGCTCCGGTCCCTCTTCAACGACTACGAGCTGTTCGGAACGTTCGCAGGAGGCCAGTACGTCCTGCGCAAAGACTTCATCCAGCAAAACCCGGAGGCCACGAAAGTCTTCACCACCGGCGTCGCCAAAGCCATCGAATGGGAACGCACCACCCCCCGCGATGAGGTCATCGCCCGATTCACCAGCATCATCGAAAAGCGCCAGCGCAATGAAAGCACCGCGGCGTTGAAGTACTGGAAGAGCGTCGGAGTGCCGGCCAAGGGGGAGATCACCGACCAGGACTTCAGCCGCTGGTCAGAGTGGCTCAAGGACACCGGCATCGTCACCGGGGACATCACGCCGTCCAAGTACTACACCAACGACTACAACGGATTGCTGAAGGCCTCATCATGACGCATAGCCCCATCCCAAAGATCAGCCTGCAGAGCGTCGGGAAGACCTTCACCGTCAGGCCAACCAAGGACGCACCGGCCGGTTCGACGTTGACAGCCCTCGACGGGATCAACCTCGACGTCGCCGCCGGGGAATTCCTCACCCTGGTGGGTCCCAGCGGGTCCGGGAAAACCACTCTCCTGGACCTCCTGGCCGGGCTGACCCGGCCAGACACCGGGAAGGTCCTGTTGGACGGCAAAGAGGTCACCGGGCCGGGCAAGGACCGGGCCGTCGTCTTCCAGCAATATGCGCTGTTTCCCTGGCGAACGGCCGCGGCCAACGTCTCCTTCGGGCTGGAAGGCCCAGGACAGGACGGCAAACGGCTCAGCCGCCGGGAACGCGCAGAGAAAGCCCGCACCTACCTCGACCTTGTGGGCCTGGCCGGCTTTGAAGACCGCTACCCGCATGAACTTTCCGGCGGAATGAAGCAGCGTGTGGCTATCGCCAGAAGCCTCGCCTATGAGCCGGAAGTCCTGCTGATGGACGAGCCTTTCGCCGCGCTGGACGCCCAGACGCGCGAACAGCTGCAGGAGGAGCTGCTGCGGATCTGGCGGACCACCGGGAAGACCATCATCTTCATCACCCACGGGATCGATGAGGCCGTCTACCTGGGGCAGCGCGTCGCCGTGCTCAGCTCACGCCCCGGCCGGCTCAAGGAAATCGTCCCGGTCAACCTCGGAGACCGGACAGGTGATATTGACATCCGATCCGACGCCGCATTCGTGGAGCACCGGCACCAGGTCTGGGCGCTCCTGCACGACGAAGTCCTCAAGGCCCAGCAGGCCGGTCACGCCAAAATCCTCCCCGATGGCACCGCACCCGATGAGGCCCCGCAACCTACCAGCGGAAAGGCAGCCTGATGAGCGCCCCAACCCTGACCACAGACACCCACTCCACCGCGCAGGCGCCCGCGACCCCAACCACTGCCGGTGACGCTGCTCGACGTCGACGCCCTGCCCCCGCCACGGGTCTTTCCCTGCTCAAACAAGGGGCACAGAACGGCGGCCGCGCCCTCTGGCGGCCCGGTGCGATTTTGCTGTTCCTGCTTCTGTGGGAACTCGGACCGCTCTACCTCGCCCCCTCATCCACCCGGGTGTTCCTGCCGCCACTGCACGATGTCCTGGGCGCACTCGGCGCACTGATCGCGAAAGGCCAACTGCAAAACCACCTCGTCGCCAGCCTTACACGCTCCGCGAGCGGGTTCGGCATCGCCGTCGTATCCGCCGTCGTCCTGGGTCTGCTGGTTGCCTGGTACGGAGCCCTTGACCGGTTCCTGAACCCCTTACTGGAAGTTTTCCGGAACACCGCCGCGCTGGCACTGCTCCCGGTGTTCACCCTGCTGCTCGGAATCGGCGAAACCTCCAAAATCAGCATCGTCGCCTACGCGGCGTTCTTCCCGGTGCTCCTGAACACGATCGCCGGGGTCAGGACCGTGGACCCCTTATTAATCCGCGCGGCCCGCTCCCTCGGACTGTCGAACTTCACGCTCTTCCAGAAAGTCATCCTTCCATCAGCGGTCCCCACCATTTTCACCGGCATCCGAATGGCCGGCACCTCCTCAATCCTTGTCCTCATCGCCGCCGAAATGGTCGGGGCAAAGGCCGGGCTCGGCTACCTCATCGTCAACTCGCAAAGCAGCTTCCTCATCCCCGAGATGTACGCCGGCATCCTGACCGTGTCACTGCTCGGGCTGGCCGTGAACTACCTGCTGGTCGGCGTCGAACGCCACTTCTCCCGCTGGCGCACCGCCGTCGGCTCCGGAAACGGCTAAGACACCCCGGCAAACAAGCCCCCGACTTATAAACGCACTGAACCGCAACCGTACTGAACTGCAAGGAACCCATCATGCCCGTCATTACTGAAACCAAGCTCGAGTTCACCAAACTAGGCGCACGGATTGGCGCGGAAATCCGCGGACTGGATCTCAGCGCGGATCTCAGCGAAGCCACCATCGCCCAGATCCGTGAAGCGTTGAACGAGCACAAGGCCCTCGTCTTCCGGGAAGCCAACGTGCTCGACGACGACGCCCAGGTCCGCTTCGCCAGCCGCTTCGGCCCGCTCACCAACGCCCACCCCACGGTCGCGTCGGTGGACGGCAAACCCGCGGTCCTGCCGGTCGACAGTGAAAACGGCAGCGCCAACAACTGGCACACCGACGTCACCTTCGTGGTCAACCCGCCCCAGGCCTCCACGCTTCGCAGCATCACCCTGCCGGCCTACGGCGGGGAAACCCTCATCGCCTCATCCGCCGGCGCTTACCGGGACCTGCCGGACGAGCTCCGTAATTTCGCCGACACCCTGTGGGCCATCCACACCAACGACTACGACTACTCGGTGCCCAAAAACCTCGAACACGCCAACGCCGAGGAACGCCGCAAAGAGTTCACCCGCATCCATTTCGAAACCGCGCACCCGGTGGTCCGCGTCCACCCCCTGACGGGTGAGCGGGGCCTGTTCATCGGCGGGTTCGCCCAGCGGCTCAGGATCGTGGGGCTGTCCAACACAGAATCCAAAGACATCCTCCGGCTCCTCCAGGCGTACATCACCCGCCCCGAAAACGTCGTCCGGGTGAACTGGGAACCGAACCAGCTGGTCCTTTTTGACAACCGGATCACCCAGCACTACGCCCCGGACAACTACGACGGACAGCCACGCCAGCTGAACCGGGTCACCGTCGCCGGCGACATCCCGGTGGGGGTGGACGGCCGCCGCAGCACAGCCATCAAGGGAGATTCGTCCTCCTACTCCGAAACCGTTGTCCTCGACGGGCCCGCGTTCGCCGGGGCGCAGCGATGACCTCCGGGAAGAGGCAGCTTCACCTCAACGCCTTCCTGATGAGTACCGGCCACCATGAGGCATCCTGGCGGCTGCCTGAAAGCGACAGCCATGCCGGGACCGACGTGGCCCACTTCCAGCGGCTGGCGCAGACAGCCGAACGCGGGAAACTCGACTCCATCTTCTTCGCCGACTCACCGGTGTTGCACGGCGACGTCACCCAGCGGCCCTACGGAAGCCTGGAACCAACAGTCCTGCTTGCAGCAATAGCGGCTGTCACGGAACGGATCGGACTCATAGCCACCGCATCAACGACCTACAACGAACCGTACAACCTCGCCCGCCGCTTCGCCTCAGTTGACCAAATCAGCGGCGGCCGGGCGGGATGGAACGTTGTTACCACCGCGGGGGACGCCGCCGCTAAAAACTTCTCCCTGACCGGTCAACCCGCACACTCCGATCGCTACGAACGGGCAGCGGAGTTCCTCGACGTCGCCACGAAGCTCTGGAACAGCTGGGAGGACGACGCGATCGTGGCCGACAAGGCGGCCGGCATCTGGGCGGACAACACCCGGGTGCACCCAGCCAACCACCACGGCCGGCACTTCCAGGTGGAAGGCGCCCTGGACGTCCCGCGATCCCCGCAGGGTCACCCCGTGATCGTCCAGGCCGGCTCCTCCGAGAACGGCAAGGACTTCGCCGCCCGCTACGCCGAAGCTGTCTTCACCGCACACCAGACCCTCGAAGACGCCCAGGCCTTCTACAAAGACCTGAAACAGCGCACGGCAGCAGCCGGCCGGGACCCGGAAGGGATCAAGATTCTGCCCGGCATCGTTCCGGTCATCGCTTCAACCCAAGAGGAAGCGCACCGGCTCGAGCAGGAACTCGATGACCTCATCCTGCCCGGGCATGCACGCAACCAGCTGGCCGGCGTCTTGCGTGTCCCGGCGGAATCCTTGAAGCTGGACGCCCAACTGCCAGCCGACCTGCCCTCCGAAGACGCCATCGAGGGCGCCAAGAGCAGGTACACCCTGATCGTGAACCTCGCCCGGCGCGAACGCCTCACCGTACGGCAGCTCATCGGACGGCTCGGCGGCGGCCGCGGGCACCGAACATTCGCCGGCACCCCGGACCAAGTAGCCGACGCAATCCAGCAATGGTTCGAAGCCGGCGCCGCGGACGGGTTCAACGTCATGCCGCCCGTACTGCCCTCTGGACTGGACACCTTCGTGGACCACGTCGTACCCATCCTGCAGGCCCGCGGGCTCTTCCGGCGTGAGTACTCCGGACAAACCCTCCGCGAGCACTTCGGACTACCCAGACCCGCAAATTCATTTAACTCAGTACCGCTGCCCGTCTGAACAATCGGAAGAACAACGCCACGCCTTTGGACGCAGGTGAAAAATTTCAAACGGACTGCACCTCTTAGGATGGACTCGAAATGCCGCGTCCATCTTCAGGAGGTGCAGTTCGTTTATGAGGTCTCGCGCGATTCCGAGCTGGATGCTGCCGCGATCCTCGCGTGCAGACACTGGAAGCGGAACAATATCCCGTCTGCGACGAAAGCGTCAGAGCGTCGGATCGATCATCGTCATTCCCGCGACGTTTGCGGTGTCAAGCCGCGGCAGCGAATCAGCGGCCTCTTCCAGACCAATAACACGCTCGATGAGTTTCTGCGGTTCCAGCGCCCCTGACTCAATCAGGGCCAGCATCCCTGGATAGTCCGCCGCGGCCATTCCATGGCTTCCCAATACGTCCAGTTCCCAGGCGATCACGCGCGCCATGGGCACTCGGGGATGACCTTCAACCGGCGGCAGGAGCCCGATCTGGACGTGCCGGCCGCGGCGGCGAAGGCTTAAAAACGCGTCGGCGCACGTCTGCTCACTGCCGACTGCGTCAATAGCAACATGGCTTCCTCCCGTGAGCGCGTGGACCTGCGCGGGGATGTCTGAACCGTCCGCAGCCAAAACGTGGTCCGCACCGAGGGACACCGCCACGTCCAGGGCAGCTGGGTTTCGGTCGACGGCGATGACCCTGCCGCCGAGCGCCTTGGCAATCATGACGGCGCTGAGCCCTACGCCGCCTGCACCTACGACGGTGACCCATTCATTGGCAATGAGGCGGGCCCGGCAGGTGAGTGCACGGTAAGCGGTGGCGAACCGGCACCCCAGGCTGGCGGCTGCCTCGAAGCTGACGCCCTCGGGAATCCCCACAAGGTTGGTGTCCGCGGCATGGATTACCACCTGCTCGGCAAAAGAACCCCAGTGGGTGAAGCCAGGCTGTTGCTGCTCCGGGCAAACCTGGGCGTCACCGCCGAGGCACCACTCGCAGGCGCCGCAGCCCTCGACGAATGGTGCGGTGACCCGATCGCCAACCGCCCACTTCGTCACCCCCGCACCGACGCCCAGCACGACGCCGGCAAATTCGTGGCCAGGGACATGTGGCAGCGCAATGTCATCGTGGCCGGCCCACGCGTGCCAGTCGCTGCGGCACAGGCCAGTGGCAACGACGCGGATGACAACGCCGCCCACCGGCACCTCCGGCTCTCCAACCTCCCGGACAGCCAGCGGCCCTGCTATCTGATCCAAGACAATCGCGCGCACATGACCTCCACATATCGATTCTTCCCGCTCACATCATGTGCGGGCCCGGCCGACATCTTCGCACGTGGCGCCCGCGTTGGAAACGGTTCCCGTGGTCGACGTCGTTCTCCCGGTCAAGGGCACCCGACGTGGATTCAGTCAGAGAATCCGCTGGTACATGCGGTGGTCCTGCCACTGGCCGGCTATCTGGAGGTAGGCCGAAGCCGTACCGTAGGCCTCAAAACCATTCTTTTCCAGCACCCGTTGCGATGCCACGTTGTGCACCAGGGTGGCCCCTTCTAGGCGGTGGAGGCCGAGGCCATCTTTCGCGATGCCTACGGCAGCGGCCACCGCTGCCGTCATGAGTCCTTTGCCCTGGACGGCATGGGAGATCCAGTATCCGAGGTGGGCGTTCTGGAATGCGCCCCGCACGATCGAACTGAGAGTCAGGAGGCCCAGGATACCCTCCTCACCGCTTAACACCATGGAAAGTGCCGTGCCTGAATCGACCTCTGCCCGCCGTCTCCTGAGCACCTTACGTTGTCCCTCGACGGTGTAGAAGTCATCCGCCCTGACCGGCTCCCAAGGGGCGAGGTGGGAACGGTTCGCCTGGAAGGCCACCGCCAGGGGCGCTGCATCCGCCATCCGGACGGGACGGAGAACAATGCCATCAGCGAGTTCACAAGAGAAGTCCACTGATACACACTACACAGCCAGGAGGGTGGCGGCCGGTCCCAAGAATTGATGCCTGCCGCTGGACCAATTGCCCGGTTCTCCGCCGCTGCCCTTATCGGGGAAGGTGCGCTGAGCAAAGTCCTGGCGGCGTTTTCCCGGAGGTCCCTGACGCCTGCGGCATACTTCACCACTGAATTGGAAGCCCTTCGTCGGTTATCGGAGCAGGCCACCCGGGCCAGCACCCAGCCACGCAGGGCGCTTCGCACTGAGGGCTGAGAGGGCGGGGTTACTCCGGTGTCGACGGCGGCTGCCGGCAGACCTCCTTGAGGTCCGGGAGGGTGGCACTTCGGGTGCCGGTGCTTGACGCGACATCCGGCACAGGCTACAAAGTAAGCAACCTTATTATTTGTTGATTCTGTAATGAGCTCTACAAAAGGAGGACCTGACATGAGCGAGAAGCCCGGCAACCAGACCCCTAACACGCCTGATGTGAGCGAGACGGAACTGCGCAGGATGAAGGTGGATGAACTCCGCCAGGAGGCCAGGGAAGAACACATCGCCGGCGCTTCAGGCATGCGCAAGGAAGAGCTGGTGAAGGAAGTGGCCAAGGCCCGGCAGGAAGACCACGACGGCGGCCCGAAGGAAGGTTCCGGATCCGGGTCAGGTAAGTCCACAGGTTCAGGCAACGGCAAGGCAGGCAACGGCAAGGAAGGCCGTGACAAGCCGGGCAACCAGACTCCCAACACCCCGGACGTGAGTGAAACCGAACTGCGAAGCATGAAGGTGGATGAACTCCGCAAGGAAGCGCGGGAAGAACATATCGCCGGCGTCTCTGGCTTACGCAAGGAAGAGCTGGTGAAAGAGGTGGCCAAAGCCCGGCAGGAAAGCGCCGGAGACAGCCGGGATGAGGACGCTGGCGGAGATGCGGAAGACCTTGGTGCCGGACCGGATGGCGGCAAGATCCGCTACGGGGATGAGTCGTCCAAGTCGCTGAAGTATTCGCAGGAGATCACCTCCACGGAGGAGGAACCCGAACGCGAAGGCCGCAGCCTGGCAACCACCCACCACGAAGTCATCAGGCAATGGGCCGAGGAGCGCGGCGGCGTCCCGGCCACCGTCGACGGCACCGAGCATGGAGACCACCTTGGTGTCCTGCGCATCGATTTCCGCGACCGTGACGCCAACCTTCGCGAGGTCAGCTGGGAGGAATGGTTCAAGACGTTTGACGACCGTCGGCTGAACTTTATCTACCAGGAAGAGCGGACGGACGGCAACCAGTCCAACTTCTTCCGACTGGAGAACCCGGAGCGTGAAGACGCCTAAGGGCTGCCAGGACCTGAGTCCTAAACATGCAGGAGGCGCCACCGCTTATGCGGCGGCGCCTCCTGCATATCACTGGTCCTACAACCTGGTGTCGAAGGACCCGCAGAACACGTTCTCGTTGAACGTGCCCTGGAACTCCGATTTGCCCTGGATCTTTTCCACCGCAGCCCGGATGGCTTCCCGTGTGCCGGCGTGCGCGTGGATGGCTGTTTTGACCATGGGCACGTCGATCAGGTGGTTCGGCTGGTTCAGGGACACGAACACGGTAGGCAACTCGGTGGCGTACCACGGGATTTCCGCTGCCATGGGCGAAGACCACTTGATCCGGATGGCGGCCTCCTGCGCGAAGCCCTTCACGTTGGCAAAGACAAACGCAGCATCGTACTTCTCCGCGTAGTCTCCCGTGGCTTCCTCGGACAACACCCGCATGAAATTCATGCCGGCCTCCCCTGCAGCCTCGCGCTGCTCGGCAGTCCGGAACAGATGCACCTGGAATCCGGCAGCTTCCAGTTCCTCCTTCACCACCTCCAGGTAAGCCAGCGGGTCGGCGCGGGTGAAATCGGCACCGCCCGAAATCCCATACAACCGGATCCGGGGATGCGTCTGCGGGGTGATGGGCAGGTTTCCGGCGGTGTCCTTGACCAGGGTCACCGTCTTGTCCGCAATTCCGGCGGCAATGGCCCGGTGTTCAGCGGATCCAATGACCACAAGCGCCCCGGGAGGCGGTACCAGCTGATCGGCCGCCTTCAAGTGCAGCCCCAGCGACGCCTTCAGTCCAAGGATCCGCCGCAGCGCATCGTGGAGCCGTTCCTCGGTGATGATCCCGGACTTGTAGCCGTCCAACATGTACTGGAAGTCCTCGGCCGGGTTCCGGAAGAACAGGAACATGTCGCAACCGGCAGCGATAGTGGCAGGCACCAGGTCCTTGCGCTTCTTCGCCTGCGTCAGGCCCACCATCTGCGAGGCGTCTGTGAGAACCAGCCCGTTGAATCCAAGCTCACCGCGCAACAGGTCCTGCAGCAGTTCCGGAGACAACGTGGCCGGCAGGATGTCCGCGTCGGACAGGCCTGGACGGAAATGCCGCGAAACTTCGGGCGCCCCAATGTGGCCCACCATGATGGACTGCACGCCGTGCCCAATCATTTCCCGGTACACGTGCCCGTACGTCCGGTCCCACTCCTCGTAGCCAAGCATGTTGTAGGACGTGACCACGTGCTGGTCCCGCTCGTCAATCCCGTCACCGGGGAAATGCTTCATGGCACACGCTGTGGGCGATTCGCTGATGCCGTCGAAGTATTCCTTGGCACGCTCCACCACGATCTCCGGTGTGTTGCCAAAGGAACGCGTGGAAATGACCGTGTTCCGCCAGTTGTAGTGGATGTCCACGATCGGTGCGAACGCCCAGTTGCAGCCCAGCGCCGCGGTCTCCACCCCTGCCACTTGGCCCATCTGCCGGGCAATGGCCTTGTCCGGGTGCGAACCCGCCTGCAGGTGCGTGGCCACGAACGTGCCGTCGTCGCAGCTGCCGGCTCCGCCCATCTCCGGGTTGGACGCAATCAGCAAGGGAATCCGGGACTTGGACTGCGCGTAGCGGATGTGTTCCTGCACCGCAGCGGACGGACCCGGGCGGTACCGCATGCCGCCGACATGGTAGTTTTCCAGCACGCCATCGAGGTACCCGGGTGAGTAGTCGTTGTTGTGGTTGATGAACAGCTGCCCGATCTTTTCCTCGAGCGTCATGGCACCAATGGTGCCCTCCACCCAGGCGATGGCGTCGGCGTCGAGATTGAACGGCGCAGCTGCCAGGTCGACGTCGAACTGCCGCGGCCGGGTGCCCTGGGCACCCTTTGCAGGGCGTACGACGGCGGCAATTCCCTTGAGTGCCTGGGCCACCACCTCCGGGACGGGCGCGGCGATGTCCACAACAACCCCGGATTCGTCCTCCTGGAGCGGTTCGAGGGTTGCGAGTTGGGAATCCAACAGGGCCGGGGGCATGAAGTGTCCGGTCCGGCCTTCGGTCCGCACCTTCAGGACCTCTTTACTCCCGTTCAGGTGCAGGAACAAAGTGTCCGGCGCCTGCTCCCTGATGGCGTCGCGGTAGCTGCGGCGCAGCGCCGAACAGGCCAGGACCAGCCCGCCGTCACCGGCGGCAGCCAGTTCGCGGCCTACGGTGGCCAGCCAGGGCCACCGGTCCTCGTCCGTGAGCGGTGTGCCTGCTGCCATCTTGGCCACGTTTTCCACCGGGTGGAGGGAGTCGCCGTCGAGGAACGGGACACCCAGTTCGCGGGCCACGAGATCGCCAATGGTGGACTTGCCGCAGCCGGAGACGCCCATGACGATGATCTGATACTTACGCATTACCGTGCCTTACCAGTTGTGGCCAGTCTTACCAGTCGTGGCCAGCCTCACCAGTCGTGCACCGTGCCGTCGACGAGGCGGTTGTAGGGCAGGTAGGCCTGCTGGTACGGGTACGCGGCGGCGGCTTCTTCGTTGAATTCGACGCCGATACCGGGGTTGTCGCCCGGGTGCAGATACCCGTCCACGAAGGTCATGGACTGCTCGAAGACCTCGTTGGTCTTGTCCGAGTGCTGCATGTACTCCTGGATCCCGTAGTTATGGATCGCCAACCCCACATGCAACTGCGCCGCGAACCCCACCGGGGAAATATCCGTCGGCCCATGGAAACCTGACTTGATCTGGTACTGCGCGGCGAAATCCATCACCTTCTTCAACGGGGAAATCCCGCCAAAGTGCGTCGACGCCGCCCGGACATAATCGATCAACTGCTCCTTGATCAGCGTCTGGTAATCCCACACCGTATTGAAGACCTCCCCGATCGCCAACGGCGTCGTGGTGTGCTGCCGCACCAGCCGCAGCCCCTCCTGGTTCTCCGCCGGCGTGCAGTCCTCCAACCAAAACAAGTCATACGGCTCCAACGCCTTACCCAGCTTCGCCGCCTGAATCGGGGTCATCCGGTGATGCCCGTCATGCAGCAACGGGATCTCCGGACCAAACTCATTCCGCACCGCCTCAAACACCGTCGGCAGATGCCGCAGGTACGCCCGGGTGTCCCAGTCCTCTTCCTGCGGGAACGCACCGCGCCCGGCCGGCTCATAGTCATACCGCTCCCCCGACGCCTGCGCCTGCGCCGCGACACCGTACACGGCCTTGATCCCCGGAATCGCGGTCTGGATCCGGATCGACTTGTACCCCAGCTCGAGGTGCTCCCGGACCGAATCAAACAGCGAAGGAATATCGGACCCGGACGCGTGCCCGTAAGCCCGCAACCCGTTCCGCGACGCCCCACCCAACAACTGGTACACCGGCAACCCGGCCACCTTTCCCTTGATATCCCACAACGCCATATCCACCGCAGCGATCGCCGCCATCGTCACCGGACCCCGCCGCCAATACGAGGACCGGTACAGGAACTGCCACGTATCCTCAATCCGGTGCGCATCCTTGCCCACCAACAGCTGCGCCACATGCTCCTTCAAATACGCCGCAACAGCCAACTCACGCCCATTCAACGTGGCATCACCAATACCCGTCACCCCATCCTCCGTAGTAATCCGGAGCGTCACAAAGTTCCGGGACGGACTGGTAACAAACACATCGGCGGCAATAATTTTCATGGAATTCAACTGTTCCTTCCGGAAGTAAAAGCGGGGTCTAGAGAGGGGTGGGAGCGGCGGATTTGGCGGTGAAGGTACCGCACAGCCCGGACACCAGGGAAACAACCGAGGAGTCCTCCGCGATCTCCGCGCTGACCAGGCGGAGCAGGGCCTGGACCCGTTCGGTGCCCTCAAGTTCGTTTGCCGCCCGGATCTCCGAAGCCAAAGGATCCTGGAAGTCCCCATTGACGGCAACGTAGTCGATCCACGCGGCAAGCATCAGGGCGGCGCCGCTGCCGGTGCGGCCACTGGCGCGTTCGGCCGTCAGGACGGGTACGGCGCGCATCCGGAGCTTGGTGGTGGCGTCCGCCGCGATTTGGGCAAGCCGGTGGGCGATCCGTGCATTCCCGAAACGTTCAAGCAGCGCCTGCCGGTAGGCAGGGATGTCCAGTCCCGCAGCCTGGAGGTGGTGTGCGGCCTCGTCCCAGAAGTCCTCCACAGCCTGCCGGCAGGCCGGGTCCGCCAGGGCGTCGGCCACGGTGGCGTGCCCGCGGAGCTGGCCGGCGTAGGCCAGGATGGAGTGCGAGCCATTGAGGAGCCACAGCTTACGGTTCTCGTAGGGCTCGATGTCATCAACCACGACGGCGCCGGCGTCCTCCCAGCGCGGCCTCCCCGCAGGGAAATCGCCGCTGAGCACCCAGTTTCGAAAGGGCTCGGCCACCACGGGCGAGCCATCACTGTAGCCGCACTGCTCCGCCACTTCCGCGATGTCTTCTTCGGTGGTGCGTGGGGTGATCCGGTCCACCGAGGTGCTGACGAAACTGACGTTGCCTTCAATCCACTGCGTCAAGCCGGAACCCCACCCGGACGCCAGGCCCAGGACCGCGCGGCGGGCCACCTCGCCGTTGGCCGACAGGTTGTCACAGCTGACGACGGCGATGGGCCCCGCGCCGCTGTCCCTGCGCCCGGCGAGGGCCAACACCAGCCGGCCCAACGGTGTGCCGGGCGCTGGCCGCTCCACCCCAGGTCCGCCTGATGCCGCTGCCGACAGCGCGCGGAGGTCTTCCGCGACACCCGGGGCGCCGGCGTCGAACGTTCCGTCCGCCGCAAGCCCGTAGGCGGCCTCCGTGATGGTCAGCGTGACAATGGCCGTCTCCTTCGCCGCCACAAGCTCGCAGAGGCGGGTGAGGTCGGCTCCGTCGACCGCCTCGACGATGCTCCCGATGACTTCGAAGCTGTCGCCGCCGGCCGACCGCTCAACCAGCGTGTAGAGGCAATCCTGGGCGGAAAGCACCTCCGCGGCGTCCGGGCGGCGTCCGGTGAACGCCGCGATCCCCCACTCCGCCGCGTCCGGGGCATGCTGCGTGTACCAGGCCTGGTGGGACCGGTGGAACGCCCCAAGTCCAAGGTGCACCATGCGCACCGGCGCCTTGGGCAGCGGCTTGAGGCTGCGGTTCAGGGCTGGTGGAACGTTCACAGCTTGAACACCCGCCGGGGAGCCGAGTCTACGATTTCCACAATCAGTTCGTGGGCCCGGTCCTCGGTGATCCGGTGCTCGGCCACCAGCCGTGCAAGGAAGGATGCCTCGATCCGGCGCGACGTGTCGTGCCGGGCCGGGATGGAGCAGAAGGCGCGGGTGTCGTCGATGAAGCCGGAGGACCGGGAGAACCCGGCCGTCTCCGTGACAGCCGACCGGAACCGCAGCATGGCGTCCGGGGCGTCCAGGAACCACCACGGCGCACCGAGGTAGACCGACGGGTAGAAGCCGGCCAGCGGGGCAAGTTCCCGGGAAAACACCGTTTCATCCAGGGTGAAGAGCACCAGGTGGAAGTCCTTGGCCGTGCCGAAGTCCTGCAGCAGCGGGCGGACGGCCTCGGTGTAGTTCACTGCCACCGGAATGTCATGCCCGGTGTCCGCGCCGAAGGCTTCAAAGGTAGGTGCGTGGTGGTTCCGGAAGGAGCCCGGGTGGATGGTCATGACCAAGCCGTCTTCCACCGACATCCGGGCCATCTGATAGATCATGTGTGCTTCGAACGCATCCCTGTCAGCAGCACTCGCCTGGCCTGACCGGCCGCGCTCGAAAAGCCGCTCCGCCTCGCCGTCGTCCAGCTTCAGGGTGGCCGGCGTGAACACTCCGTGGTCCGCCGAGACCGCGCCGCGCTCCACGAAGTGGCGCCGCCGCGCCTCAAGGGCGCTGATGTACCCCGTGTAGCCGGAAGCCCCATCCCCCGCCGAAGCGACCAGGCACTCCACGTTGTCCTGCCAGGCCGGGTGCGCCATGTTCAGGTACTGGTCCGGGCGGAAGGTGGGCAGCACACGTCCTGGAAACGCCGGATCCGCCTGCAGAGCGGCGTGGCTGTCCAAAGAGTCCAAGGGGTCATCTGTGGTGGCCAGCACCTCGATGTTGAATTCCTTGAAGAGCTCGCGGGGCCGGAAACCGGGCTCCGAGAGTATGGCCTGCAGGGCGTCGTAGAGCTGGTCGGCGTTCTGCCCGGACGGCTCCTCCTGCAGTCCGAATACGTGGGCGAACTCCTGCCGGATCCAGTATCCCGATGCTGTTCCCTCGAAGTTCGGCCATGCCTCACAGAAATGGCGCCAGACTTGCCGGGAGTCAGCGGGGTGGCTGCCCAGTCCCAGCTGGTCCATGGGCACCCCGCCGGCGTGGATCAGCCGGGTGACGTAATGGTCCGGTGTGACCAGGAGCGCGGCAGGGTCAGGGAACGGGGTGTTCTGTTCGATGACCGCGGCGTCCACATGCCCGTGCGGGGAAATGATGGGCAGGCCTTCCACTTTCGCGAAGAGCGAGCGGGCGATGTCCCGGACGCCGGGATCGGCAGGCAGGAGCCTGTCCGGGTGGTCGGCTATGGGCTGTCCCATGGCTCAACGCCTCCCCGCGGCGACGGAGAGCCCTGCCAATGCGGCGGTGGCGCGGAGGTATTCAAGGTTGTCCGCCGTACGTTCGGCCAGCGGGAGCTCGGTGGAGAAGTCCTCCACCGTCACCCACCCGTCGTAGCCGACCGCGGCGAGTGCCTTGAAGTACTGGAGCACGCTGCCCTGGCCCGAGCGCAGCGGAGCCCACTGGTTGCGGTAGACGGCGGCTCCGGATTCATCGGCTTCGCCACTGTTGACCCAGACGGCGTTCTTCACGTGGACGTGTGCCAGGTAGTCACCCAGGAGCTGGAAGGCCGGGAGGTAGTCTTCCTGCCCTTCGATGAGCAGGTTGCCCAGGTCGTGGATCACGCCGACGTGCCGGGGGTCCAGGCCGTCCAGCAGCCGGAGGGCGGACGAGGCGGAGGCGGTGATGGTGCGGTGGTGCAGCTCCACCAGTGCTTTGACACCGTGGTGCGCGGCCCGCTCTGCGATCCACTCGAAATCCCTGCGGGCTGCAGCAAAGAGGTCAGGGTACGAAGTGCCGCTGGCCGGTTCGTTGCCCCATGCCGCGGTTCCCAGCGGAAGCGTAGTCACCCGCACCTGGCCCGCCCCCAGCATGGCTGTGGCCGCCAGCATGCGGTCCACGTCCGCGTGGTTGTCGCACCGCGCGTATCCACCGATGCCGGAGAACTCCAGGCCGGCGCCCGCTGTGATGGCAGCGATCCGTTCCAGGTTGTCTTCCATTCCCGTCAGCGGAACCGTGGCTTTGTTGCCCGCCCAGAAGCCTGGCTCGGCAGCCTCTGCCTGGTCGGTGATGCGCCATTCGACGCCGTCCCAGCCCTGGCCCGCGAGGTGCTCAACGGCCTCTTCCGGAGTCCATTCGGGCGTTGATGCGGTAAATACTGAAAACTTCATCTCTTCAGGCGCTTTCTGCCGCAGTGTTGCCGGTGCGGACTTCGAGGTCGTTGTACTTGCCTGCCAGGACGTCGTCGAAGAGGACGGGCTGGCCGAGCGTGGCGGAGACGTAGACGGAACGCACGGCGGCAAGCGCGTTGACGGCGTCGCTGACAGTGACGCCGGGCTGCTTTCCGCCGGCGATGGCTGCCAGGATGTCCCGGTACTGCCGGACGTGCCCGGCGGGGTAGGTGGTGGGGTCGGCGGCTTTGTAGTCTTCCTCCGGGTACTTGGCCAGTTCCTCTTCGGCCTGGTTCCCGCCGCCCTGGAGGCCCATGTCCGCCGAGGCCCCGCCGGCGTCCCTGCTGTGGAAATACTGCAGCCGGTCGTTGTCCACCACGGCCGATCCTTCTGATCCCATGAGCTGGACCCGTACGGTCAGCCCGGGGTAGGCGGCGGTGGTGGCGTGCAGGACGGCCAGGCCGCCGTTTTCGAAGGTGACGGTGGCAACGGCGGTGTCTTCCACTTCAATCCGTTCATGGGCGAGCCGCGCGGTGTGGGCGTGGATCTCCACGGGACGTCCCATGAACCACAGCAGCAGGTCCACGGTGTGGACCCCCTGGTTCATGAGGGCGCCGCCGCCATCCATTGCCCAGGTGCCGCGCCAGTCGCCGGAGTCGTAGTAGCCCTGGCTGCGCCACCAGGCCACCGAGGCGATCGCGGACGTCAGCCGGCCGAAACGCCCCTTGGCGATGCCGTCCGCAACAGCCACGCTTGACCGGTCGAACCGGTGCTGGCTGATGACTGACGCAACAATTCCCTTTTCCGCGGCTTCCTTGGCCGCCGCTTCGATTTCCTGGGCCTTGGTCAGGTCCACGTCGAGGGGTTTTTCGATCACTACGTGCTTGCCGGCGGCTAGGACTTCCAGGCTCTGCTGGATGTGGAGGCCGCTGGGGGTTGCCAGCGCCACGAGGTGGATCTCCTGCGCCGCAAAAGCTTCAGCCTGCGTGGTGTACAGCGCCGGGCGCTCCCCACCCTGCTTCTCAATGAAGTCGGCAAGAGCCTCAGCCGCCGCCGGAATGGCATCCACGAGCGCCACAATTCGGACGTCCGGGAACTCACGGAGGGCAACGGCGTGCGTGCGGCCAATAACGCCGCATCCGGTAATGGCTACGTTCAAGGTGCTCATGCGGTCTGTACTCCTGCTTCTGCGATGACTTTTGCGAAGGCTCGTGCTGCGATGCCGAAGGCGGTGGGACCGGAGAACCCGCCCAGGCCGTGGGCGCCCGCCAGGTGCGGCTCCAGGGACGCAAAGCCTTCATAGCCATCGGCCTTGAGGGCCTCTACCGTCCGGAGCAGGTCACCGTCGCCTTCGCCCGCCGGCGTCACATGGCCGTTGGCGAAGAGGGCGTCCTTGACCTGCAGGTACTCAAGGTGCGGGCGAAGCTTGGCGTATGCCTCATCAAAGGGCTTGACGCCCACCTGGACAAAGTTGGCGGCGTCCCAGGCCACCTTCAGCGCGGGCGAGTTGACGGTTTCGATGATGTCCAGGACTCGGTCGGGGATGTCGCCGAAGATGTCTTTTTCGTTTTCGTGCAGGAGGATCACGCCGGCTTCCTCAGCCACCTCGGCGAGGGCACGCATGCGCTGGATGACATCGTCCCGGATGCTCTCCACGGGCACGGACTCGCCGTAGTAGAAGGAGAAGATGCGGATGTACTTGGCGTCGAGGACCTTGGCGGCGTTGGCGGCCCGGCGGAGACGCTCCACTTCGTGCTCCACGGGCAGGCTGACGTCCACCTTCCCGATGGGCGAAGCGATGGCCGAGACCTTCATGGATTTTTCCGCCAACAAAGACTTGAGGGCCTGCAGTTGCTCATCGCTCAGGTCCACAATGTTGGTGCCCCATGCGCTGCGGACCTCGATGTGGTTGGCTCCCAGCGCCTGCAGCACTGCGATCTGGATTGCGGGGTCGTCGTCGATTTCGTCGCCGAAACCTGACAGCTGCCATGTGACCTGGTTGGTCGAAACCATGCTTATTTAACTCCTCCGGCGGTCAGCCCGCCTACTAGGTAACGCTGGAAAATCAGGTACAGAATGACCACAGGTGCTGCGCACACCAAGGCCGCGGCCATCAGCTGGCCGTAGAACGGGATGGCACCGCCTTCCTGGGAAGCACCGAAGATTTGAAGTGCGACGGCGGCGGTCTGGCTTTCCGGCCGGGTCATCACCGACGCGAACAACACGTCGTTCCAGCCGAGCAGGAAGGCAAAGATGCCGGAAACAACGATGCCGGGCCAGCTCAGCGGCAGGACGATCCGGAACAGCACCCCCAGGTTGGAGGCGCCGTCGATTTTGGCTGCCTCCTCAAGCTCCTTGGGAAGCCCCCGGAGGTAGGTGACCATCACCCAGGTGGAGAACGGCATGGCAAACGTCAGATAGGTCACGAACAGGCCCCACTGGGTTCCGATGACCTGGATCCCCAGGTAGGTGGCAGCCGATGAGAACAAGACGAAGACCGGCAATACCATGAGGGTCCCGGGCACGGATTGCAGTGCCAGCAGGCCTCGGAGGATGGTCAGCCTGCCGCGGAAGGTGTAACGCACCAGGACGAACGCGGTGGAAACGGACAGCGCGGCGGAGACCACAGCGGTCGCTCCCGCCACCAGGATGCTGTTGGCGAGGCCGTTGGCCAGGCCCACGCTGGTCCAGATCTTCGAGTAGTTCTCGAACGTTACGGTGGAGGGCCAGAATTCCCCGTTGGCCACCCCGATGTCCGAGTTCACCGAGGCCAGGAAGATATACAGCACCGGAATAAGGACCAGGGCGCCCAGGAAAACCAGGACAATGATCAGCAATGGTGCCGGGAGCAGCCGCAGCACCTCATGCTGTCGATGCGACCCCGGACGGTCAACCTCCGAGGTCGGCGTCCCCTGCCGTTTGGCTGTCGTGGTGCTCATTTCTTGGCGCCTGGCGTTTCGGCGTCGTCGAGCTTTACGGCGCGGAGGTAGACGAACAACGGAATGGCGACGAGCACCAGAGAGACGAAGGCCATGGCTGCGCTCAAGCCGAAGCGGAAGCTCTGGAAACTCGTAACGTAAGTGAGGATCGGGAGGACTTCCACGTCCGCAGGAGCGGGCACACCGAACAGCACGAACGGGAGCGTGAAGTTGTTGATGTGGTGCAGCATTCCAATCAGGAATGCCAGCGCCAGGGGACCCTTGAGGTAAGGGAAGACGACGTACCGGAGCTTGTTCCACCACAGCGCCCCGTCAAGCGCGGACGCTTCGTGGACCTCGTGGTCCACAGACTGCAGGCCGGACAGCGCCAGCAGGTAGATGAACGGCCAGGAGGCCCAGATCTGGACCAGTACCAGCGTCCAGAAGGTCTGTGGTCCGTTGAGCCACAGTCCAGTGTGGATTCCCACGCTCCCGAGGGCCCCGTCCACGATGCCGCCCGGCCGCAGCATGGTGCGCCACACGGTTGCCACCACGAAGGAAGGCAGAACGTACGGGATGAGGAAGATCGACCGGATGACGGCGCGGCCCTTGAACGCGTTCTGGGTCGCGACGGCGGCAGCAATGCCCAGCGGCAGGGTCACCACCATGGCGAGCAACGAGTAGCTGACACTCAGCCAGACAGCGTGCAGCAGGGGCGAACCAGTGACGGCTTCAACGAAGTTTTCAACTCCGATGAACGGTGCACTGACCCATTTCCGCAGCGTGTACTGATCCAAATTAAGGACGGACATGTAAATGCCGAGCAGGAGCGGAAGCACGATGATGATGACCATCAGTACTCCACCCGGGATCAGCATCCAGAGCGGCCGGTTACGTTCGCTCAGGCCCTTGCGGCGCGGACCGCCCTTGTGGCCGGGCTGCCCGCCGGCTTCGTGAATCGTGCCGGGCGCCCGGCCCGTGGCGGAATCTGCCACAGGCCGGACTTCATGAGAGGCGTCGGTTGACATCAGAACTTATCCTTTGGAGGCCCGGTCCAGGGAAGCCTGGCCCTTGTTCTGGGCGTCCTTGATCCTTTGGTCGAGTGCGGATTCGTCCACCTTGCCGGCCGCCAGGTCAGGGACGGATTGGACGGTGACGTTGAGGAGTGCGAGCTGGATATCGCCCCAGGCTCCGGTGAACGGTGTCGCCTTGGACTTGGCGGCGGCGTCGGCCATCGGCTTGAGCTTCGGGTCGGTCAGGCTGGCGAGGGCCTCGGCGTTGGCAGGCAGGTCACCGAAGGTCTTCTGGTAGTTGAGCTGCTCATCCTTGGAGGTGATCAGCTTGATGTAGGCGAAGGCCAGGTCCTGCTGCTTCGAGTAATCCGCCACTACGAGGTTGTCGCCGGAAAGGATGCTGGCGGCGTCACCGTCGGACTTGGACTGCGTCTCGCCTGGCGCGACGGTAGGCATCAGCGTGTACGCGTATTTTCCGGCAATTGCCGACTTATCCAGCGTCGGGATGGAGGTGGCGGTGGTCATCATCAGGTAGCCGGCCTTGCCGCTGGCGAAAGCAGCCACGGCGTTGCTGTTGCTCCAGCCGACCGAGGCGGGATCGACGATCTTGTCGTTGGTCAGCCAGCCGAAGTACGTCTCGTACGCTTTCTTGACCGCCGGGTCATCCATCTTCAGCTTGCTGCCGTCAACCAACGGGTTTCCGGCCTGGACGGACATGGCCCAGATGAACTTCCAGGGATCGAAGCTGTCCTTGTACCCGGTGGCGAGGCCGTAGGTGTCGCCCTTGGTCATCTTCTTGGCCTGGGCAGCAAGTTCATCCCACGTGGTGGCGGGCTTGTCGATGCCCGCAGCGGCCAGCAGGTCCTTGTTGTAGGCCATCACGAATGGGCGGCTGACGAAGGGAATGCCCACCTGGTGGTCCTTGTCCGGTCCGGAGATGCCAAGGGCTGCGGGATTGAACCGGTCCTTGCCGCCCACCTTCTTCCAGTCGTCATCGGTGAGGGTGACAAATGCCTTGGTGGAGAAGGCAGTGGGGGTGAAAGTCGTACCGAGGCTGTAGACGTCCGGACCCTGCCCGGAGACCACAGACGTCTGGATACGAGTCAGTTCATCGTTCGCCGAGGCGAAGGTTTCGAACTTCACGTCGGCCCCGGTCTCGGTCTTGAACTTCGCAGCAATGTCGGATTGCCATTGCTTCTGCTGTTCCGGGTACTGGCTGGAAACGTTCACCAGGACGCTAAGTGTCTTGCCCGCGCCATCCACTTTGCCGTCCGAACTCGCGGAACCCCCGCCGTTCCCGGAACTCGATCCGCAACCGGTCAGGGCGAGCGCAGCAACCGTGACAATCGCCGCGAGCCCAGTAGTCGATTTAAACCTCATTGTTTTTCTCCTCTAGGACACCCGCATGGCCACATCCGTCCTGTGGCGGAAATCACTGCAGGCGACTCGAAAGCCAGTCTAGGAAGGCGGCAACCTTACGGCAAGCGGTTGCCAAAAGTTGCCATAAATGGTCAGATTGGGACATCACACGTCAGGGCACGCCGGCAGGGAACTGCCGATCGCGGTTCGTCCAGCCAGCGAGGAAAGGTCCGCCGCCATGGCTGATTCCGGGACTACGGGCAGGAACCCGAAAGCGGGAGCGCAGCGCGACCGCCCGCCCACCATCCGCGACGTTGCCGAGCTGGCAGGCGTTGCCACCTCCACCGTGTCCCGCGCCCTCGCCCGGCCGGAGAGGGTGAATCCCCGGACCCGAGTGAGGATCGAAGAGGCGGCGGCGCAGCTCAATTACGTGCCCAGCTCCCAGGCGCGGGGGCTCAGTTCGGGCCGGACGAATGCCGTCGCCGTGCTGGTGCCCGACATCACCAACCCGTTCTACTTCGACATCATCCGCGGCACCCAGCACCAGCTCAAAGCCGCCGGCGTCACCCAACTCCTGGTGGACACCGAAGAATCCAGCGACATGGAGCTCGATGCGCTGCACAAGATGCGCAAGTCCGCCGACGGGTTCATCCTCGCCGCCTCCCGCTTGACGGACGCCCAGCTGGCGGAGGTCTCGCAGTCGCAACCCTTGGTGACCTTCAACCGGGCCTCGACCAGCGCCCCGACGGTCATGATCGATACGCCGTCCGCCATCATCCAGGCCCTGGAACACCTGGCCTCACTGGGCCACCACAAGGTCTGCTACGTTGCCGGTCCACCGACCTCCTGGTCCAACCAGATGCGGTGGAAAGTCTTTGAAGAGGACGCCACCAAGCGCGGCATGGAGATCCACCGGATCGGCCCGTACACCCCTAAGACCACATCGGGCGCGGCCGCCGCGGATGCGGCGGTCCGGACCGGCGCCACGGGCTGCATCGTCTTCAATGACCTCCTGGCCATCGGCATGCTTCAACGCCTTAAGGCCCGCGGCATCCGGGTCCCCGCAGACATGAGCATTATCGGCTCGGACGATATATTCGGCGCGGACTTCTGCAATCCTCCGCTGACCACCATCTCCAGTCCCATTGAGCAGGCGGGCAGGGTGGCGGTATCCATGCTGCTGGCCCAGCTAAACCCGCTCTCCGGAAGCGCCCCGAGGCAACTGGCCGTCATGCCCACCCACCTGACCATCCGGGAGTCCACGGGGCCGGCCCCAGCGTAATCAGCCCAGCGTAAACGGCAGGACCAACCAGGCCGGCCTCCCCGCCGTCGTCCTTTTCGACGGGCACCGCCATCCTCGCTGCGCATATTCGCTGACGCACCCTTTATGTGGGCCGCGACTTTGAACGTGCGGGTCGGAATGTACGGTGCGCGTCGAAAGCGTGCAGCAGCCCATGCAAAAGGCGGGCGTACGACGCCGGGAGCCACCCGCCGTCGTACGCCCGCCTTTCGAATGCGGTGCTTAGGCTTCCACGAGCCTGGCACCGGCTGGAACCTCAGCGGGAGCGCCGGGCTCGCTGCGGCCGTACAACCAGTCGTTGTACTGGAAGTTGTTGTCGCCGCGGCTCTTGAACAGCATGTTCCGCAAGACGCGGGCCACGCCGTCCACGTGCCAGGACTCGCCCCAGATCCGGGCGGTGCGCTGGACCCGGGCAGTGCGGGCTGCGCGGGTTTCGTTGAACTCGCGGAAGGCATCCTCCCAGGCACCGGCATCGATGCCTTCGGCCGTGAAGACCTTGCCCTGTGCGGCGTCCTGGAGCACTGCTGCATCCTCCAGCGCCTGGCAGGCACCCTGGGCCAGGTACTGCAGCATCGGGTGGGCGGCATCGCCGATCAGTGCCATGCGGCCGGAAACCCAGGTCTCGATGGGGTTGCGGTCGTACATGGGCCAGCGGATGCCGGTGGCGAGGTTCTTCAGGGCTTCCTGCACGGCAGGTACGCAGTCCTTGTAGGCTGCCTGGAGTTCGTCCACGCCGCCGTACTGCTCTTCGCCGCGTTCAAAGGATGCGGACTTGAACACTGCCACGGTGTTGAGCAACTGGCCCTTCCGGAGCGGGTACTGGACCAGGTGGCAGTTGGGGCCGAGGTAGACGATGACGTCCTCCAGGTCTGTTGCCGGGGTCTCCTCGGTGATCGGCACGGTGCCGCGGTACGCCACGTAGGCGGAGTTCACGGGGCCATCGTTGGCGACGGTGGCGCGGAGGGTGGACTTCAGCCCGTCCGCGGCCAGGATGGCGTCGGCCTCGAAGACGTCACCCTTGGCGGTGTAGGCGCGGGCCCGGTCGCCGTCGGTTTCCACTTTCTGCACCAGGACGTCATTCACCAGGGTGACGCCGGCGTCCTGGCAGGCTTCGAGCAGGATCCGGTGCAGGTCGCTGCGGTGGATCACCACATAGGGGGCGCCGTAGCGCTCCTCGAACTCGCCGCCCAGGGTCTGCCGGGTGAGCTCCTCGCCGGTGATCGCGTCGCGGAACACCAGGTGCTTGGGCTGGACGCCGATTTCCAGCGCCTTCTCCAGCAGGCCCCAGCGCTTCAGGACGCGGGAGGCGTTGGGGGCCATCTGCAGGCCCGCCCCCACTTCACCGAAGGCGGGTGCCACTTCAACCAGGGTGACGTCGGCACCGTTTTCGCGAAGCGCCAGCGCTCCCGCAAGCCCGGCCATGCCGCCGCCCACAACCAGGACGTCCGTGGACTCTTTGACGTTAGACATTGGAAACTCCTACTGCTGTTGATTTCTTGATTTTGATGCCGACGGCGGCGATCAGGACGGCCGCTGCGGCGGCTGCTCCGGCGAAGGCCAGGAAGTTCGAGTTGACGCCCAGGCCCGCTGCGAGCAGGAGCCCGCCTGCCTGCGGTGCGGCCACGGCACCAATCCGGCCGACGCCGAGCGCCCAGCCAAGGGCCGTACCGCGCAGGTGTGCCGGGTAATGGCTGGCCACGGCGGCGATGATCAGGCACTGGGTGCCGTGGGTGCCCACACCGGCGAGCACCAGCATGAGATAGACGACGGCGACGGGCGGCCCGGTCACCAGGACCAGCAAGCCTACGGCGGCCGCCGCCGCTGCCGCGATGGCCGTGGGGATCGGCCCGAACCTGGTGCCGGCCCAGGCTGTCAATACCGAGCCCGCCACGGCGCCCAGGTTGAGCGCCAGCGCGAAGGTCAGGGCGGATCCCAGGTTGTAGCCGGCCAGCTGCATGAGGTTGGGCAGCCACGTTCCCAGTCCGTACCAGGCGAAGAGGGTCACCAGGGTGCCGACGGCAAACAGCAGGCTGATGCCCAGGTAAGGAGCCCGGAGGAGGGAGCCGAATCCGACGGCTTCTTTGGCGGCGTTGCCATGGGATGTGCCCGCGTGGCCCGGCGCCAGCGTCTCCGGCAGGTAGCGGATACCCAGCGGGATGACCACCAGCAAGGCGATGACGGCCACCAGGAACATGACCGGCCAGCCGAAAGCCGGAATCAGCGGGATGCCAACGAGCGCTGCGATGGAGCCGCCGATGGGAACGCCGGACATCATGAGCGTGGCGATTGTGGACCTCCATTTTTCGGGAACGAGCTCGGCCACCAGGGCATTGGCTGAGGGAACCAGGCCGCCCAGGCCGATGCCTGCCAGGAGCCGCAGGCCCCCGAACACCGGCGCGTTGGGCGCGAAGGCGCAGAGGATGGTGAAGATGGAGAACACGACGGCGCAGCCGATAATGGTGCGCCGTCGGCCCCAGGAATCGGACATGCGGCCGGCGAAGACCGCTCCGATCATCATGCCGATGAAGGCCATCGAGCCGATGGTTCCGGCGGTGGCCTTGGTCAGGCCCCAGCCGGTATCGCTGATGAGCGAGCCCTGGACCGTGCCATAGACGATCAGGTCATAGCCGTCGAAAACCACCAGCAGCCAGCACACCAGGACGGCGAGCACTGAACGCCGGTGGAACCCGGATAGGCCTGCGCCCGGAGCGGGGGCGGCCGTGCGCTGCGGCGCTGCAGCGGAAGTTGTGTGATTCATCCCACCACTGTGCTGGCAGCCGCACTGCCGTGCACATAAGATTCTGTCATGCAGAATCTTCCGGCGCGGCGGAAGCCCACGTACTCCATCGAAGCGGTGGACAATGCCCTGCAGCTCCTCCAGCTCCTGCGGGACGTTGGCAGCCTGCGGCTCAAGGACGCTGCGGAGGAACTCGGTGTTGCACCTTCCACGGCGCACCGGCTGCTGGCCATGCTGGTCTACCGCGGGTTTGCCGTCCAGGACGAGACGCGCCGGTACGTTCCAGGCCCGGCGATGGGCGCTGGCCCCGCCGGCTTCAGCTGGACCCGGCAGCTGCGGGACATCTCGCGGCCACACATGGAGCTGCTGTGTGCGCGCACCAACGAGACCGTCAACCTGATGATCCGGGTAGGCACCAAGGTCCGCTTCCTCGACACGGTGGAAAGCACCAACATCCTTCGCGTCGGGGACCGCCAAGGCACCTTGCTGCCGGCACACAGGGCTTCAGGCGGAAAAGCCATCCTCGCCGAATTGGATCCCGCGGTGCTGGAGCAACTGTTTCGCAGCCCCAACGCGGAGCTCGCCGGGGATTGCATTCCCGACGCCGAGTACCCGGCATTCCTGCGCGAACTCGAGTCCGTGCGGGACAACGGATTCGCCGCCAACTTCGAGGGCACGGAAGAGGGCATCAGCGCCTTTGGGATGGCACTGCACAACGGCAAGGGCATGGTGGTGGGTGCCTTGAGCGTGGCCACCCCGGTCGCCAGGTTCCGGCCGCTGTTCGACGCCGGGCTGGTGGGAGTCATGATGGAAACCCGGCGCCAGCTGGAGATGGACATCGCAGCCAATCCGGTGGACGGTACGGCAGGAACCTGACCTCCTGGCGCCCATCCACAGGGCGACAATTCTGCAGGGCAGAATATGCTGGGGATCACAGGCCCTCACTCCTTAAGGTCGAATCCACGTCGCAGTCAGTCCGCACGCAAGGAGAAGGCCAGTGTCCATCAGCGCTGAAAACCAAACGCACGAATCCGTGGCGCAGGAACACCATGTTCCCGAGCCCACCCCCGGGGAAGCTGCCCAGCTCGAGCAGCTGTACAAGGACTTCACCAAGGAAAACCTGATTCCGCTGTGGACGGAGATCGCGGACCTGATGCCCATGGTCCCGTCGCCCAAGGCCGTGCCGCACGTCTGGCGGTGGGATGACCTGTACCCGCTGGCCGCCCGCGCCGGCGACCTGGTGCCCGTGGGCCGCGGCGGGGAACGGCGCGCCATCGCGCTGGCCAACCCCGGCCTGGCCGGCACCCCGTACGCCACCCCCACCCTGTGGGCCGCCATCCAGTACCTGGGCGGCCGGGAAACCGCCCCCGAGCACCGCCACTCCCAGAACGCCTTCCGCTTCGTCGTCGAAGGCGAGGGCGTGTGGACCGTAGTGAACGGCGATCCTGTCCGGATGTCCCGCGGCGACTTCCTGCTCACCCCCGGCTGGAACTTCCATGGCCACCACAACGACACCGACGAGCCCATGGCCTGGATCGACGGCCTGGACATCCCGTTCGTCCACTACGCCGACGCGGGGTTCTTCGAGTTCGGCACCGAACGCGTCACCGACGAGGCCACCCCGGACATCTCCCGCTCCGAGCGGCTCTGGGCCCACCCCGGCCTCCGCCCGCTCTCGGGCCTGGATGACACCACCAACTCCCCCATCGCCGCCTACCGGTGGAAGTACACCGACGCCGCCCTCCGCGAACAGTTGCTCCTGGAGGACGAGGGCCACCCGGCCACCGTTTCCCAGGGCCACGCTGCCATCCGCTACACCAACCCCACCACCGGCGGGGACGTCATGCCCACCATCCGCGCCGAGTTCCACCGGTTCCGCGCCGGCGCCTGGACCGAGACCGTCCGTGAGGTGGGCTCCAGCGTCTGGCAGGTCTTCGAAGGCACCGGCACCGTGACCCTCAACGGCGAAACGAAGCAGCTGGCCAAAGGCGACCTGTTCGTGGTCCCGTCCTGGGCCGCCTGGTCCCTGCAGGCCGACGCTGGTTCACAGGCGGAGTTCGACCTTTTCCGGTTCAGCGACGCCCCCATCTTTGAGCGCCTGAACTTCAACCGCACCTACATCGAAGGACGCACCAAGTAATGAAACTCCTCACCCTCCGCCTCGGCTCGGGCGACACGGCACGTACGACGGCGGTCCGCCAGGACGGCGACACGCTCACCGAGATCCCGGGCTTCTCCGACGTCGGAGCCCTGCTGAAGGACCCTGCCTGGGAAGCCACGGCGAAGGCGGCCAACGGCGCAACCCACGCCCTGGACGGCGCCGACCTCGCCGCCGTCGTGCCTTCCCCCGGCAAGATCATCTGCGTGGGCCACAACTACCGCAACCACATCAAGGAGATGGGCCGCGAAGTCCCCGAGCACCCCACCCTGTTCGCGAAGTACGCCGAATCCCTGATCGGGCCCAACGACGACCTCGCCCTGCCGCAGGAATCAGACACCGTGGACTGGGAAGCCGAACTCGCCGTCGTCATCGGCAAGGCCGGCCGCCGCATCCCCGAAGCAGAAGCTGCAGAGCACATCGCCGGATACGCGGTGCTGAATGACATCAGCATGCGCGACTACCAGTTCCGCACCATCCAGTGGCTGCAGGGCAAGACCTGGGAGAAGTCCACCCCGTTCGGCCCGGCCCTGGTCACCCAGGACGAATTCACCGCCGGCCCGCCGATGACCTCGGCCGTGGACGGCGAAGTCCAGCAGTCCACCCCCACCTCGGACCTGGTGTTCACCCCGGAATTCCTGGTGTCCTACATCTCCACCATCATCACCCTGAACCCGGGCGATGTGATCGCCACGGGCACTCCCGGCGGTGTGGGCCACGCACAGGACCCCAAGCGCTACCTGCAGGAAGGCCAGGTCCTGGTGACCACCATCGAGGGCCTGGGCCAGCTGACCAACAGAGTCGTCAAGGAAGCCTGATGGTTGCCCGGCGCGACCAGACCACCGATCCCGTCCTGCTCGACGGGCTCCTGCAGGCCAGGCGCGGCACCGCGTTCTTCGCCCGCAAGCTCAACGAGCTTCCGGACGCGGACCTGGGCGGGGACTCGCTGCTGCCGGGCTGGACCCGCCGCCACGTTATAGCCCACGTGGGCTACAACGCGCGGGCCATCGCACGGCTGGTCGAGTGGGCAGCCACCGGCGTGGAAACACCCATGTATCCCTCGGTGGAGGTCCGGAACCACGAGATCGACTTTGGCGCCACCCTCTCCCCCATTGCGCTGCGGAATCTGTTCGACCATTCCGCGGTGCACCTGAATGTTGAGTGGCGCGACCTGCCCGCCGACTCCTGGCACCACAAGGTCAAGACCGTCCAGGGCAGGACTGTCCCGGCCGAGGAAACAGTGTGGATGCGCACCCGTGAGGTGTGGGTGCATGCGGTGGACCTGGACAATGGGGCCAGGTTCAAGGACATCCCGGCACCCGTCCTGGCCCGCCTGCTCAAGGACATCACGGGAGCCTGGCACGCCCGCGGTACCGACAAGGAACTGGTCATCGAAGTCACCGGCCGGGCATCCCCGCGTACCTACGGAGACACCACAGCCGCCTCGCCCACCGTGATTTCCGGATCCCTGCCCGCCATCGCCCGGTGGGCCACCGGCCGCGGCACGGACGGAACCACGGCGCAGCGCGGCGGAGCACCCATTACCCCCGTACCGGTGGCGCCGGCCTGGATCTAGGGTCGCTGCCGGGAGAAACCGCTCCCGGGCGCCGCGGGCGAAGGCGGGTCAGCATGCGCTGGCCCGCCTTCCGGCGTTGCTGTCCGGATTCCGCTCCCGCAGCCTGCCGTCGCCTCGGGCTGGAAACCAAAAATCCACCCCTGGCTTTGGAACCCGTTCCATAATTATGGCGCCTGGCGCTGGATAGCATGGGGTGACCGGACAGAGCCGTCCGGCGGGAACGACGCAAAAGGAAAACCCATGGCCGCGGTGACGGTGGATGACATCCTCTCGGACCTCCCCCTTGGCTTCGCCCGCCTGGTCCTCCGGCCCGCCCCTTCGGCGCCCCCCATTGAACGGTTCCTGATTGTCGACGCCGACGACGAAGCAGCCGCAGCCGCCGGAGCCTTTGTCCTGCTCATCGGCGTCCGTGGCCGCTCCTCCCTTCCAGCCCTCCGGCGCCTCCTCAAGAACCCGCCGCCCGTGGTGGCCGTCAAGGGCAACCGCGAAGACTTGGCAGAGGCGGAAGAACTCCTCCGTGCAGCCGGGTCCGGCCTCTTGCTGGTTGATCCTGCCTCCGACTGGGACCGGCTGTTGTCCATAGCCCAGGACCGGATCCAGCCACGGAGCTACGAGAGCGAAGTGCTGACGCTTCTTGAGGAAGACCTGTTCGCCATCGCCCAGACCACGGCACGGCTCACGTCCAGCCACGTGCTCATCGAGGATGCAGCCAACAAGGTCCTGGCGTATTCCACGGTCACCAATGACATTGACGAACTCCGCAAGGCTTCCATCCTGTCCCGCCGCGGCCCCCGGAAGTACGAGCTGCTGCTCAAGGACCTGGGCGCTTACCGGGAACTCCACCGCACCCGCCAGCCGGTCCGTGTGCCCGCAAGGCCCCAGGACGGGCTGCGTGAACGGGTGGCCATTGCGCTCTTCGCCGGCGAACGGATCATGGGATACATCTGGCTGCAGGAGACCGGAGACGGCTTCGGCCCGGACGTGGAGTACGTCCTCACCGGATCCGCGGCCAGGGTTTCCGCTGAGCTGATCCGCTACCGCAACCAGCAATCCGTACACATGCGGGAAGACCGGATTGCACGGATCCTGTCGGGTCCCGCCGAGGCCGCCGCCAGCGCCCATAGTGGAAAGATCCCCTCCGAGCGTCCCGCGGCACTTCTCCTGATCGGCATGTCCGACGCCGACTCCCGGGCTGACGACGCCGCGCTGAAGCATGGGGAACTGGCGAACCTGGCATCCATCCACGCCGCCGCCTACAAGGCGTCCGCAGTGGTGGGACAGTTCAACGGTGACACGGCCATCATCGTGCCCGACCTGCAGTCCGGCGCGACGGAGGCGGGGTTGCAATCCCTCGCGGAAGCGGTGGTCAAAGACGCCCGCAAACACCTTGGCATCACTCCGTTCGCCGCCGTCGGGCCCCTGGCGCCGGACCTTTTGTCCATTCACCGGGTCACGGGCATCACCGAGGCGCTGCTGGCGTGCGTGCGCAACGCCGAACCCGGCACGGTGGCCGGCGTGGACGCTTTCGAGGCAGAAATCCTGTACCGGGAGGCAGTACAAAACTTCCACACTTCACCTTTCCGGCACCGCAGTCTCGTCGCGCTGCTCCAGGAGGACGCCGAGCTCGCGCAGACCCTGCGGACCTATTTCGAGGCAGGCTTCGATGCCGCCGAATGCGCCATACGCATGAACCTCCACAAGAACACCGTCTACTACCGCGTCGCCAAAGCGGCCCGGGTAACCGGCCTTGACTTCGGCAATCCCCGCGACTCACTGGTGGCCCTGCTCCATATCCAGGAGTGGGCCGCGTCCAACGACAATTCAGGCAGGAAATGAGCACCACACTCAGCGCACCCCCCCTGGCCCTCCTCCTCGAGGACATCGTCCGGCGGCACCGGCCCCAGCAGGGGGTCGGCGGCGTTCCCACAAACATTCCGTTCCTGGCCACGGTGCCGTTCGACCGTTTTGGGATCGCTGTCGCCACCACTTCGGGTGAAGTCTTCAGCTCCGGCGACGCCGGTGTTCCCTTCTCCATCCAAAGCATTTCCAAGGTTTTCACCCTGGCCATGGCCCTGCAGGGCGGGAGATCCAGCAGTCTCTGGTCGCGGGTGCTGCGCGAACCCTCCGGAACGTCCTTCAACTCGCTGGTTCAGCTGGAAGCCGAAAAGGGCATCCCGCGCAATCCCTTCATCAACGCGGGAGCCCTGGTGGTCACCGACCACCTGCTGGAAGAGACGCCCGACGCCGCCTCGCAGCTCCTGCGGTTCCTCACCGAACAGGCGGGGCAAGCGGGCCCGGCGGGCAGCCAGGGCCAAGCACCGGGGAGGCGCGTCCCCTTCATTGATGAAGCAGCTGCCGCCGGTGAACTGGACAGCAGCAGCCGCAACCTGGCCCTGGCACACTTCCTCAAGGATTTTGGCAACCTCACCCAGCCAGCCGCGGCTGTCGTCGAGAACTACGTCCGCCAGTGCTCCATCATGATGACCTGCGTCCAACTGGCCAAGGCCGGCCTGTTCCTCGCAAACAACGGCGAGGGAATATCCGGCAGCGTGCTCTCCCCCAGCGAGGCGAAGCGGATCGGATCCATCATGTTGACCTGCGGCATGTATGACGCCGCCGGCGAATTCGCCTACCGGGTGGGCCTGCCCGGCAAGAGCGGGGTGGGCGGCGGGATCCTGGTCATCGTCCCGGGCCAGTGCGCCATCTGCGTCTGGAGTCCCCGGCTGGACGCCAAAGGCAACTCCCTTGCCGGCACCGCTGCCCTCGCAGAGCTTTCCGACCGCACCGGCTGGTCAGTCTTCTAAGTTTCCCCACAGCAAGATCTTCCCCGGATCGAAAGGAATACCCATGTCCAACAACAAACCCAATGACGAGGTTGAGTTTGACCATCTGATTGATGGTGGTCATGCGCATGCGTCCGAGACCTCCCTGCACGCGGAGGACAAGGGCTACCACAAGAACCTCAAGCCCCGGCAGATCCAGATGATCGCCATCGGCGGTGCGATCGGCACCGGCCTGTTCCTCGGCGCCGGCGGCCGGCTCAACGCCGCCGGCCCGTCCCTGGTCATCGCCTACGCCGTGTGCGGGTTCTTCGCGTTCCTGATCCTCCGCGCCCTGGGCGAACTGGTCCTGCACCGGCCCTCCTCAGGCTCCTTCGTCTCCTACGCCCGCGAATTCTTCGGCGAAAAAGCCGCGTTCGTCTCCGGCTGGTTCTACTGGATCAACTGGGCCACCACCACCATCGTGGACATCACCGCCGCCGCCCTCTACATGCACTTCTTCGGCAACTACATCCCCTGGATGGCCGACGTCCCGCAGTGGGCCTGGGCACTGACCGCCCTCATCGTCGTCCTGGCCCTGAACCTGGTCTCCGTGAAAGTCTTCGGCGAAATGGAATTCTGGTTCGCCCTGATCAAGGTCGCCGCCCTCGTCGCGTTCCTCATCATCGGCACCTACTTCGTCATCTTCGGCACCCCCGTCCACGGCCAGCAAGTCGGCATCAGCCTCCTCTCGGACAACGGCGGGATCT
>NZ_JAGGPQ010000023.1 GCF_018613675.1 Arthrobacter sp. ISL-85
AAAAACGTCCTGGACCGTCAGCGGTGGCTCAGCAGACAGGACCTCCGGCTGGCCATCACAACCTGGATCGAGAGGACCTACCACCGCCGGCGACGGCAAAGACGGCTGGGAAAACTCACGCCCATCGAATATGAAACAATCAACCGGACCGCGCTCACAGCGGCCTAAGACCCCGAGTCAACAAAAGCCGGGGCAGTCCCCAGGGCCTCGGTGCGGGCCTGGTTTGAGGTGAATGGTTGGCGGTAGGCCCAGCCTTCCTGGAGGGTTCGGTTGAAGCGTTCTGCTTTGCCGTTCTGCCAGGGGTGGCGGGGTTTGATCAGGATGTGTTTGGCGCCCAGGGCAGCGAGTGCGTCCTGGAAGTCGCTGGAGAGCCGATAGGCGAATGCGTTGTCGGTCATGACCCGCTTCACGGGTGCGCCGTTGGCTGCCATGGCGGCGGCGGCCCGGGTGAGGAACCCGGCGCAGGTCGGGCCTTTCTCGTCGGGCAGAACCTCGGCGTAGGCGAAGCGGGTGTAGTCGTCCACGGCGACGTGGACGTAGTCGAAGCCCATCCTCTGATGCGACTTGCGGTGGTTTGCCGCGCTCTGGGAAGGGTCGGCCCGCCAGCCTCCGCCGTCAGGGATCCGCCCGAGTTTCTTGACATCGATATGGATCATGTCCCCTGGGGCGTCGCGTTCGTAGCGGCGGTCGGTTGCCCGGGAAGCCCGGATCCGTTCCCCGGTCACCGGGTCAAGGTCCCACAACCTGGGCATGCCCGCGCGGGCCAGGATCCGGGAGACCGTCCGGGCGCTCGTGCCGCAACGCAAAGCCAGGTCCGTTGGCCCTTCACGGTGCGCGACGCGCTGCGTCAGAACATCGGCAACGACCTCCGCCGAGGTGGCGTGGGGGCAGGATCTTGGTCGGGAGCTGCGGTCCTCGAGGCCGTCCCAGCCATCCGCGCGGTACCGGCTGAGCCAACGATGCGCGCAAGTCCGCGAGACGCCCATTTCCTTCGCCACGTGAGCGACGGGACGGCCGGCAAGGACGCGCTCGACGAGGATCCGCCTACCATTGCGGGTCAGGCGGGCATTACGGTGAGACATGAGGACCTCTTAGTCGTTGGCTGTGTGTGGTAACCACCAACCTAAGAGGTCCTCACCTATTCACGATGTAACCAACGTCCTGACTCAGTACATCTAGGGCCGTGGCTGCCCAGTCGTGGGCTCCTTCTCCGGCGCCTTCGGCTGCTGATTCTGCAATGCGAATGACCAATGGGGCGAGCAAGCCCTTCATGTAAGTAACCGCCCGCTTGATACGCCCCTGTTCGGGTTCCTGTTTGGTGACTTCATCCAGGATTTCCTTGCCAGCCTCTTCGACGGCGGCGATATCTTCCGGGTCCAGTCCTGATGCATGGACCTCTTTGAGAATACGGACCACAGCTTCGCTGAGGGGTTCAAATCCTGCGGCGATATCTGAAGGAGGATTAACGGTGTTGGACTGCTGAACATCTCGGTTGTCCCAAGCTAACTGCGTGTTGTCGCCCTGGACGTTTATGACGGGACCGTTGTACACGTCTCCGGACCGGAAGGCCGGGCTGTCCGCGTTGACGGGTAATTGGATGGGATTCTTATCGAATTCCCGTTGGATGTCTTGTGTCATTTTTTTGATCGCGGACGGATTGATCTTGTAGCTGCCAGCCATAACGTGGTCCTCTTTCGCTGTGAAGTTGCTTCCATTCTCTCTTCTGTTAGGTGACGGACAGGACACAAAGGGGGTGTGTCCGCACAGCTGCCATCTGGGGGAACAACCGAAACTTGTAGGTGCCAAACGTCCCACCGCGGACAACGTGAAAAGCAGAAGCACTGGGATGGCAGGAGAGATATTCGGGTTATGACTCCTCATAAATGTCAGACCGAACTAGTAGCTTGTAAGAAACGTATCGAAGGAGTCAGAGATGCCATTCCCACGCGGGTCAGAATCGTTCCTCCAAGGGTTCGGATCTAGCTTTCCCCAGCACGACGTCGTGATCATTCATGACGCCGGGAAACCATCAGAGAAGCGCACGAAGTCCCGAGCAATTCTCCAGTCGTCCTCAGGCACCTTTGATGTGGATGCGCCGATCTATGAAGGTGACACTGTTGAAGCACCTGATCCACGCGGCGGTACGCATGAGTACTACGTTGAAAGAGTCGATATCACCGATACAAACGGCGCAACGGCATTCCAGGGAATGAGTCACATCACCGCTGCCTGGGGTACTAAGCCTCAGGCTCCCGCCCCGTACGGTATCTCCTCATCGCATGTCTACAATGCGCCAGTCATAAACATCCAAGGCAACAGGGCTCAGATTGCGTGGGGAAACGACACGGTCTCACAAAATAGCGGTGCGACTTCTACCGTCGCTCAGGGTTACGAGGAGATCGCCAAGACTGTAGCTGCTGCGCTTCAGAATTTGCCGGCCGCCGATTTAGACGAGGACGACAAAGAGGTTGCCACTGAGGCTGCCGAAAGAATCCGTAAGGAAATCACCGCCAACAAACCGGACTCAAAGGTCTTGCGCCGCGGCCTTGCCACGCTCAAAGGCACCCTAAGAGGGCTTCCCTCAGATTCCATCACAGGGGCTAACGCGCCTGCTCATGACTGGGCACAGTCGACGCTTTCGGCCCTCACCGGCCTCTCAATTCCGACTTAATGGCCGAGGGTGCAAGTAGACGAACGTTTGAGCGTCGCTGTGCGGGCGCACGAACAACAGTTGTTTCGCCGGAGCGCGGCCGTCAATCAACTTCCTGCTGATTACCGAGCATCTAAGGAGGGTGACGCTCGCCGGGAGCGAAACCCCGAATCGGACGGGCGGAACCGGGCTGGTGGGAACACGCTGAATGTTCCCGCCGATCGCTTGCGCGAAAATGCTCATTTCAATCCTCACGCGCGACGCTGTCGTCGAAAGTGGCCATCGCGATGTTGGCGCGTGGCTGGCACCCGAGCGGAGTCTGCTAAAACTCGTCAATCCAGAGCTCGTTGGCGAACGGGTTCACCCGGTTTTGGTATTTGAGCGATTCATTCAAAGCCTCGTCGACCACGCGGAGCATTTCGGGCGCAAATTCTGCTTCGGCTCCTAGCAGGTTGGAACGGACGAGGGGATGATCCACGCCGGCGCCGGTGACTTCGCGGGTCATTCTGCCTATGACTGGTGACTGATATTGGTGTTGTTCGTTCCGGACCATTTTCACGTGGGGGAGGATGGTCGGAATGAGCTGGATCCGGAGTCCACGGTTTCGTTCGTATGTAGTTTTCAGTTCCTGTACCGGACTGTAACCTTCGAATGCTTCCTTTCCGCTCCGCTGCGCTGCATTCAACCAGTCGTTGTACTCTTTCTCGGCAGTTTGATAGGAGTCTCTGCTCGATGTGAGGTCGGCCAATGACGGGTAGTTGGTCATATTCGATTCGTTTGCTGAAGATGCGGCGATCATCCTGAGGATCTCGAACTGTTGCCACCGCTCCTCGTAGGTCTTGGCACCGATTGATAAGTGGTCAACGAAGAGCGGCCTCATCAGATCATGAAGGCGCTTGCTGCCGGAGGGGATCGAGGCGTAGACGCGCGCCGGAATCAGAACCTGGCTGGCCATGTCCCGTCCTTGGTATGTGCGGTGGCCCTCGAGCGAAAACAGCCGTTTGATCGTCTGGGTCCTGCCTCGGGCCAGGGCGGCGAGGCCTGCAGCATAAAAGAGCTGGATCATTACGAGGTTGTGCAGGTTCAGGACTGCAGTTAAGCCAGATCCGTCGGGGTGCGCGGCGAATGTCTGGATTTCCTCCATCCACCAGCCGTCGGTTGATTCATCCCCCCAGTAGGCGGCCGTCGCGATGGCTGCGGCAAGAACGGATGAGGACTCTTCGAGCCGGGCAACCATGCCTGTGAAGGCCCCGTTTTCAGAAACATTGCCGGAGTGGCTGAGTACCAGGTCGGAATGTTCGTGGAGTTCGTCGGTTTGGCGTTTGATCAAGTCATGAAGGTCAGTGGCCGTGGTATTTCCTGCGAGCTGGCGGCGTGAGGTGGAAACGACCGCAGGGACCGTGAGGGGGTGTCTGCGCGTCTCTCGATCGCGAAGGAATGCGTAATAGTCCCGGAGCCTGTTGAGCACATCGTCAGCCCCGTCCTTGAGAATCTCGGCGTCAAGGTGCGCCATCAATTCCTTGGCTTCGCTGGTTGGTTCGTACGGTTCAATCCAGTACGGTACATAGATCCTGCGGAAGCTCCGCCGGATGGCGTCGCCAAGCTTGGGATCATGTTTTGCCGACCATCCTGCGATGATCAACCCGTACTCGGACATAAGCCGGTCAAGGAACTTCTCTGCTTCGTCGGAGTACGACGTGAGCTCAGGGCCGGTGTTCCGCATTTCTTCCGGCGACAAATAGTGACCATGCAGGTGGACGATCAATGGTTTTGTGGTGTGGAGCGGGCCAAGACCTTTGAGGTCTTCCTGGCCGCGTATCACCACCGGCTCGATGGAAATTTCACGCAGTGCCGCTTCCATAAGGTCATCGAAGTTGGTAGTCACGACGATCTTCAGGGCACCGTCTGCCATCAGCTCGGCGAGGCACCGATGCGCATCAGTCGGTTTCGTTGTCCTACGCTCGCCGTTTTCAACTGAGGCTTCGAAGTACCCTTTCAGGATTGCTTGCCGGTCGTACTGGGTGGGAGCAAGACGCTCAAGAATGCTCTGATACGTCGGTACCTCGTTGAATTCGCTCTCATACCAGGGCAGAAGGTCTTCATCCTCCAGCGGGGGAGTGCCGCGGAGCTCGGCCAGCCTGGACAGCAGATCTGTCAGCACGTCCCAGGCTGACGGCACACCGCTATTGACTGAAACGCCCGCGCCAAGCAAAACAGCATAAGCCCCTGGCGTGGTTCGCAGGGAAAAAGCCAGGGAAATCATCCGGTCATCACCCGGTTCAACGAGCGTAGTCCGCACCTCGTTCATCAGAGCCCTCCAACCCAATCAACACACAGGGAAACGAGCCAGAATCCCGCCCAGCGTAGACACTACAGGGCGCCAACACCCGGTTGGGCGACATCAGATATTGAAGCTGGTTTCGGGGGACGAATGCGTTCCGCGTCCATGTTCCTGGCGGGACTTTCTTTACAAACATTTCCCAGAACACATGGCCGAGAAAAGTGAGTGAGAACGGGTTCTGAGACGAATAATCCTCATTCTGTCGGACGAAACGAAGGTCTCACGGGGTCTCTCCCACATGGAGGGGGCGCCCGGCTAGGTCTGGAGCTCCCAATTCCTGCTAGACCCAACATGAACGCATCAATGACTCCATCAGCAAAGGGCGAGAAGCAAGCAAGGACTTGGGTGGCCAGCCCGCCGGATCACAGAGACCCAGATCCGCTACCGCTCTCCGGTTGGTTGAGGACGGCGGACCTACTGCCCAGCTTGCCCCCGGCATGTCGAGGGCATCTTTCTATCGACGTTCGCGGGCGCTCCGGACTCCCATGGCAGGAAAAACGTAGCGTCGGGACCTCGACCGGTGAGAGTTCCCCGTTCGAGCAGATGAATAGCCGTCGCGGCTGTTTGAAGGGCACGGACCTGAACGTCGGGCGGATAGCTTTCGTGGGGCTGCCAACTCAGTGGTCCCACACGCGCCGAATATCCGGCGTCCTTCCAAATCCCTGTGATCATGCGCGCCGCGGTCGTGCACTCAGTTATGGTGGCCTCCAGCTCGTCGATGATTGTCCGGAGGAGGCGGAACCACGTTTCAGCGTGGATCCGACGCCGCGTTAGGTCGGTGAACCCGGTAGCCATGGCTTGCCAGGTCCTGGTGTCCATCGTGAGGACCGCCGGCGACGCGGGTTTCGGGACCGGCGGCTTGTGCTCCCAGTCCGCGAAGTGGTTGAGAGGGTTGTCGCGCGCTTCGAGGAGACATTTATGAAACGGGCAGCTGAGTGTTAGCGAAAGCAGCCACAGCAATTGGTAGGGATACGGCGGTTGTGACGCGGCGATGCACTGAGGGCATGCCCGCAACGCCGGGCGCGTTGAACGCCAGGGCAGCGAGGCAGGGATCTCTCTGACTCGCCGTCTTCCGACCCCCAGCACAGAGAACTGCTGGTTATAGAGCGTGAACGTGTCAGGACCTGGTCGATGTGGGTCAATCAGCCAGGGTGACCAGCCATTGAGGCTCATCCTCCGTATCTGCTTCACCTCCACCCCGGTTCGCTCGGATAGCGCGCGAGCAAACCCGTCGGGCGGGCAGGCGTCCAGGTCGCCAGCGGCGCCCTGCCAGAACCCCAGGTCAGTTACTAGGTCGTCGAGGTCGGCGTCGTAACGTGATGCGATGCGCCGGAGCCATGACGTCAGAGCCTCATTTGGTTCCGGCGGGGGATGGACTGGCCAGCGTCGGGCAGCGGTCACAGCAGTTGTTTTTCGAAGATTCGGCGCCGTTCGCTGGGACCGAGGTAATCGGCCAGGGTCAAGGTCCGGTGGTTGATCCTCTCTTCGCCTGTCTCGACAGCGACGACAGCGGCGGCCGTCAGCAAGCGTGCGAGTTCCCCGATCGTGCCCTCGCTGCGTGCCAGCAGATATTGCGTCATGTCCTGGGTATCGATTTGAGAAGGACGGCGCAGGGGGAACGAAGCAGCGAAGCTGGCCAGCAGCGACCGGGCTTCGTCGCCCACTTCCCAGAGCGGCAGGATGAACGGTTCAAACCTGTTCTCCAGCTGGTCATCGGATCCGACCGCGAGGTAGGCCTCGCGGGTCCCGACGCCGACCAGGGGAACGCGGAGCTCGTTACCAAGAAACCGCAACAGATTGAGGAACTCCCGTCGTTTTTCACCTGGTCCTGCAAGGACGTTGTGGATCTCGTCAATGACCAGTACTCGGACTTCGACCTCACGCAGGAGTGAAAGGGCCAGCCGTTCAGCTTCGGGGAGGCGCCGTTGCGGGGGTAACGGCGCGCCTATCGCCGACAGAAGGGCCGTATAGAACCGGAGGGCTGATGGTTCTGCTGGCATCTGCATACATAAAACGGGTATGTTCTCGCCGGCGGCTCCTGTCACGGTGGGATGCGTCCGCCGGAACCGTTCGATGATCATGGATTTGCCGTTGTTAGTTGGTCCGATTAGCAGGAGGTTGGGCATCCGCTGTTTTCTCGGCCAGCCAAAGAGCACCTCCATGCGTTCCACAGCGGCACGGGCCTTCGGATAGCCGATCCATCGGTCCGCGCGAATGCGCTGCAAGCGCTCTTCGGTTGGTAGCTGTGAAAGTTCCCGTGCTGCAGGATGAAGATGAACTGGAGCCTGTGTCTGGTTTGTATCCACGGTTACCATTCCTCAATCTGCTCGAAGGGTTGGACGCCGCCCTTTCCGGCGTCGACGTCTGCCGGCACCTCCAGCGCAGGGGGGATTTGGGTGGATTGCATGCCCGGGTGGTGTGGGTCCTTGGCCTGTTTGCGGCGTTCCGTTTCCCGGCGCAGGCGTTTGGTGGTTTTCACGGCAGTCTCGCTGACTTGCCGCATTTGCTCGACCATGCGGACCAGGATTGCTTCGTCCACCTGGGCTGCGCCTCGTACGCGTAATTGGGTCAGAGCTTGCCTGTGTTCCCAGAGGCTGATGGAAGGGTTGGAGATCGACCGGTAAGGGACCTCCACATAGTTATGACGGTCCGGTTCCAGGACCCATATTCTGCTGATGTCCCGAGGATCGCGTCGGATGATGAATTTACCTAGGCTGTCGCGTCGACTGATCCATGGTTTCAAGGCGTTGGCGAAGTAGTGGACGTGGTCGATAAGGAAACCCGTGCGGGTCAGCGTGCGACGGATGACCGGGAGAAAGTCCACGAGGAACGCCGTCTGATTAGCCGTAACTGCAGGTATTCCGGAAGCAGCAATCCCGGCAGCCCATGTAGCGGCCGGCGTTTGGCCTAGCGTGCCGTGCCTGCTGCCGTGATAGCTGGCAACGGCCAGCACCAGCCACTTTTCCAGCTCGCGCAAGGTGAGTGCCGCCATCTTTTCCGAGTCATACTTACCCCGCTCTACCGGACTCGAGAAGGTCGTACCGGGGAGCTCGTGGATTTCACGCACGACGGTGCCGATGATGCGTTCAACAATGCCTCCGTAGTGGGGCTGTCCAGGGGGACGATAGGACAAACGGATGCCGTGTTGCTCGCAGCCGCGCCGCAACGCCTCGCTCTTGAACTCTGCCGCGTTATCGAGGAACAGCGACTTGGGCTTGCCGCTCATTGGCCACTCAGCGTGGACGCCGAGCTGCTCTAGCCAGGGACGTTTGTCTGCAACAGCGTGAGCCAGGCACAGCCCGACCGAGACTGCGGACGGCGGTTCCAGTGTGAGGACAAGCCCGACAAGAGCCCGACTGAAGACATCGATGGCAACGGTCAAATACGGGCGGCCAATTGGTCGACGCTCGCGTTCGTCCACGACGACGATGTCCATAATCGTGTGATCGATCTGAACCTGCTCCAGGATCGAACTGATCGGCGGCACTGCCCCACCGGCTGATTGCAGCGACCTCACGGCATCCGGGCCCTCCCTGCGACGTCCAACCTCAACCGGGTTCAGCAGTGAGATGCGTCGGCTGACCGTGTTTCTGCTCGGAGCCCTTATTCCTTGCGACGCACAGGCCCGGATGATTTCCCGATGCAACGCCGCCACGCTCAACTTCTGCCGTGTCAAAAACCGCCGACGAATCAAGCCGCGCACAATGTCCTCAGCCTGTTCAGGCAGACGGTTTCCGCCCTTGCCGCCGGTCGAACGATGGAGCGCGAGCTCAGTTACAAGACCTGATCCCTGGCGGTAGCGGCCAAGCAACAAATAAACACGGCGCCGGGAAATACCGAGCTTCATAGCTGCTTCGTCAGCCGTAGCAATCCCTGCAACGCGACGCTTCGCCAGCTCACCGATCACCCTGGCGCGATTCTTGGCCACTTCCCACGCAGCGTCTGACATTGTCAGCTGCTCGCCTGCGACAATCCGGCCCGCATCAGCCTCCATTGCTGCCTCCCTTTGGGAACAGGAGTACCGAACAGAAGCAACTTAGTGCAGGGATAGGTCGACCAGCCATAGGTCAGAAGCCATATGCGCAGATCTGCAGCCGGGCGGTCATTTGCGCAATCAGCTACTGACAACGGCGGATTTAAGCCCTTCAATAGGGCCATGTGAACAGGACTTCTGATATCTGTGCAATCAGCTTCTGAAATCGACACCAGCCATCCGTCCCCGTGGCTCCGTGCGGGATGAAATGGCCTGTTTGCGCCATAAATACTCCGAGAAAAGCCCTAGAATAAGCGGTAAAACCTCTAGTCATTCAGTTGAATGATTGCTAGAATTGAGGTAGCAAGTCAGCCAGACGAACGAAACTTTTTTGATACGAAACCAGGTGCTGAATATGACTGCAACACCGGCCGCTTACACGGTCTACACCAAGCCCGACTGCCCGAACTGTGAGAAGACGAAGGGCTACTTCGATTCCAGGGGCATCACCTACACGGCCGTGGATATCACCGAAGTGCCGCAAGCGCTGGAGTACATCACCGCCGAACTCGGCTACTCCCAGGCGCCCGTTGTCGTGAACAACTCCGATGACCAGGATCACTGGTCCGGGCTGCGCCGCGACAAGCTTGTCCAGGCGGCCATGAGTCACAAGGCGGCGTGAGGGCCGTGACGAGACTGCGCCCGGTCGTCGGGTTCAACCTCAGTCCGCGGATCCCGTTGGAGGTGGACCTGTTCCGGCAGGTCAACCCCAGCGGCAGGATCTACCCCGACGCTGCGGACCCCTACGTTGTAGAACCCGCCATTGTGGAACCGGACACTGAGGACCTGTATGAGGGCTACGCCGTCCCGGACAAGGGAGGGGATGACCAGTACCTTGAAGCGATTAGCCGGGCTTCGCTGGGGGAGGGCGGGCTTTGGGACGCGCACACCGCGAACCAGTACCAACCCAACGACCGCACCCACGACGAACCGAGTGGGACCGAACTTCAGAACGAACCCACAACAGACACCGAGAACATCACCAGCACACGAGGAAAAGGAACCATCATGGCCGGCGAAACCACGATTACTGTCATTGGAAACCTGACATCAGATCCAGAGCTGCGCTTCACTCCGAGTGGGTCGGCCGTCGCGAACTTCACCATCGCATCCACGCCGAGGACTTTCGACCGTCAGTCTGACGAGTGGAAGGACGGCGAGACGCTTTTCCTCCGTGCCAGTGTGTGGCGGGAAGCAGCGGAGAACGTGGCCGAGTCCCTGACCAAGGGCATGCGCGTCATCGTCACGGGCCGGTTGAAGTCCCGTTCCTATGAAACCAAGGAAGGCGAGAGGCGCACCGTGATCGAGCTCGAAGTGGAGGAAGTCGGTCCCTCACTCCGGTACGCCAACGCCGAGGTCAACCGCACGCAGCGCGGCAACCAGGGCGGCCAGGGGAACGGCTTCCAGGGCAACGGTAACAACCAGCCGCAGACCGGGCCCCAGGATGATCCCTGGGCCGTGCCGGCCACCAGCAACGCCGCCGGCGGATGGGGCAACGGACCCGACTCCGAACCTCCTTTCTAAAGCAATACAACTGTCGGGGTCAGCCGATACGCTGGCCCCGACAGGCATCAGGCACACCACCGGCAAACCCAGACCGCGAGCAAAGGACACACCACCATGACGCACGCAGATGACCTCCGCGCCTGGGCGCGAGGCATGTACACCACAGAGGCAGCAACGGAGCTGCTGCTCAGGGCCTTTGGGGGGAAGTTCGCTGCGCCCGGCAATCCCTGGATCCATACGAGCAGCGAACCCGAAGGACCCAGCCAGGTGAGGGCATGGATCGACTTCGCGGCCATCCCAGACGAGGTCGGCCCGCTCTCGGGTGGGGAGCGCCGCTTCCTGATCCTGGCTGCCTCCCTGGCCGAGGACGTCCCGGTGGTTTTGGGCAACGTTGCGCCGGGGCTGGACCGTGAGAACCTGGACCTGGTGCTGCCCGCGATCGCACACGCCGGCGGCAGCCACCAGCACTCAGATATCCGCTACAACGAGGACGGAACCATGTCCCGGGGGAAGGGCTACCTCGACAGCCTGCACCCGTGGCCACGCCCGCTGCACTCCGTCTAGACGGAGACTCTTTCGATGGCGAAACCGAAGCGGGTTCCGGCGTTCACGCCGTACTACACCGAGGACCAGGCAGGACAGGTGCGGGCCGCTTTCAAGGCCGCCGGCCTGCAGGAAGGTGATGCGAGTGTTTCGGACCTCATCGTCCGTGCGACGATGCGCGAAGTGAAGCGTCTGCAGCGCAAGTACAACGGCGGCAAGCCGTGGCCTCCGGTGCACGCCGGGGAGCTGCGGCGGGGCCAGCGAACGATGGATGAAATGCAGCACCGAAACGAGGAAACGTAACGATGGGTCAGTGGACTGAAGAGGTGAACAAGATCGGCGTGCGGACGTCCCTGCCGTTCCCGAAGATGCTGACGATGGACCAGGTCCAGGAGATTTTGAACCTGGGAAAACCGATGGTTTACGCGCTGCTGCGAAGCGGCGAGTTGAGGGGCGCGCAGTTCGGACCGAGGGGCGTATGGCGCGTGCGGGAGGATGACCTGGCAGCGTACATTGATGCCGCTTACGAGAAGACAGCAGAACGGATTGCGTCAGGCCAGGTGCCCGAGGGCGAGACCCCCGCAGACGACTGATGCGCGAAGGTTTGAGACAGTGAAGGCCGGCACCCTTACGGGTTGCCGGCCTTCCCCAGTTCATAGTCAGACTCACTTCTTGAGAAGCCTCTTGCTGCGGCTGGTGTTTGGATCACGCGGGCCTGCGGAAGTTGGTGGTGATTAGCGCCGCTCTGCAGCTTGTGGTTGTCACCGCGCTGTACCGGTCCGGGAAGCCCCCTGTGCCTTAGAAGCCAGCCCCCGCGACTGGTTCCGTATGCACCCAACGACGCCCCGCTGTGCAGTCCCGTGTCGTCCCTGCTGAAGAAAACTTAACCGTCCCTTCGGGTGCGACGGCAGCGCCGGTCTTAGACCATGGGGAACGTATCCGTTGGTGGGCTGGCACTTCCTAGGCTGTGCACATTCGCCGGTCCCGGTGGTGGGGTTCCTGCCCTGCCGTGACCTGGCGACTGTGTGCAGCCGGTCAGGCGGGTCCCGTCGTCCATCATGGGTGCGGGAAAAGGCCGCAGGATTTAGCTTTTGCCGTGCACATGTGGGCGAGGGGTAACGCTTACTGGGCCGCGTTGGCCTCACTGGATGAGGACGGCGTGTCTGGTTCCATTGTGCGTGAGGTTGCCGCTTTGCGGCGGCGCCCTGCGGCGCCGGTTTCCAGCCCGAGCTTTTTGAGTTCTTCGGGGCTCCACCCGTCCTTGGTGGCGCGCACGTAGGCGCGCCTGTCTTCGCGTTCGGCCTCGGCGAGCTGTTCGCGGAGGTCGGTGATGCGCTGCCGGGTCTTGACGAGGTTGGTGACGGACTCGATGCGCGAGTCCAGGAGAGCGCGGGCCTGGTTGCGTGTCTGTTCAATATCGATCGTAGGCATGCCTCCAGCCTAAGCAGCCCTGGCACGGGTTGGGGTGCAGCGACGCGCAGCGTCGGGGCATTCTTCCCAGCCACCACCTCAACAGCCGCTGTATAGCTTGCTCCCCGACCCCGACCCAGACCGCCGCGGAGCAAGCTATACGTTTACACGGGTGTAAACGGGCGTGTCGCTCACGGCCCTGCGGTTGTTTGCTTGGCACACTGGCTTGTGGGTCCCCGGGTTTCGGGGTCGCTGCGCTGGGCTGTTGAAGGGATTGGGGGAGTGCGTGTCTGAAGAGAGTGTGCCGCGTTCCCCGTTGTCTCGTCGGCGGCGGGCGAATTCCCCGGCGGGGACGAAGAAGCGCCGGGATGTGTGGGTGACCGCAGAGGAGGAGGCGGCCCTGGTGGCCAGGGCGGCGCGGGAGAAGGTCACCGTCCCGAACTTGCTGCTCACTGCTGCTTTGTCGGAGTCGTCGGAGACGCCGACGCAGCGAAAGGCGGCGATGGCCGAGCTGATGGCGATTCATACGTTGCTGGCGCGGGTGTCGAACAACGTGAACCAGATCGCCCGGCACGCCAACGCCGGCGATGAATTCCCCCAGGACGCAAAGGCGGCGCTGGCGTACGTGCGCGAGGTCGCGATGCGGATCGACCGGACGATCGAGGGGTTGATGTAGGCATGATTCCGAACATCACCCGAGGCTCCCGGATGACCGGGCTGATCCTGTACCTGGCCTCCACGGATGCGGATAAGACGAAGAACGCGCACACCGACCCGCACCTGGTGGCCGGGGACGCGGCGGTCATGGCCTGGTACGACGACGGCGTCCTGGATGCCGATGATGCTGTCGCGATCGCCAAGCACCTGGACCAGCCGCGGAAGGGGTTCGGCGTCGAGGTACTGCAAAAGGACTACCGCTGGGACCCGGTGAAGAAGGAACGTGTCCCGAACGGGCACAAGCACGCCGACGTGTGGCACTGCTCCCTAAGCCTCCGCGCCGAAGAAGGCGCCCTCACGGACCAGCAGTGGGGCGACATCGCCAACGACTTCGTCGACGCGATGGGCTTCACCGAGGCCAGCGGCATAGCACAGTGCCGGTGGGTGGCGATCAACCACGGCACCAGCGAGAACGGCAACCACCACATCCACATCGCCGTCTCCCTCGTCCGGGAGGACGGCACCAAAGCCTCCACCCACGGCGACTACAAACGCGCACAGCAGACCTGCCGCGAACTGGAAACCAAGTACGGGCTCGAAGAGCTCTCAAGCGTGCACGCCACGCGCGGGTACGACCGGGCCGAGAAGGCCACCGCGGCACGCGATGAACGGGAAATGCACCGCGCCTCCCTGGCAAGGAAGGTGCGTGCCAGCGCCACAGCGTCGAGCACTGAAGCCGAGTTCATCCGCCGTGCCAGAGACACCGGCCTGCTGGTGCGTCCCCGTTATGCGAAGAACACCACCGACGTCATCGTCGGATACTCCGTAGCCGAGCGCCCGAAACCGGGGGAGCGGCCGATCTGGTTCGGCGGCGGCACCCTCGCCACCGACCTCCGCCTCGGCCAGCTGCGGCAGGAATGGACAGACACCCCGCAGGCCTCGATAGAGGCAGCGGCCGAGTGGAACGCCGCCGCCCGGAACAAACGCAAAGCCAACCCCCGCGGCCCGGAGACGGCGACACCGGACCCGCAGCTCTGGGTTGACTACACCCGGAACGCCACCGCCCTGGCGGACGAGCTTCGCAAGATCCCGCGGGACGATCACGCCACCTGGGCCAAGGCGGCCCGCGATGTTTCCGGCGCCTTCGCGGCCTGGTCCTACCGGCTGGAACCGACCCCCGGGCCACTGGCCGCCACCGCCGCCGAGCTGTCCCGCACAGCCCAGCTCCGCGCCCCACGGCAGCACGGCAAGCCCGTCGCTCTTCCGTCCATTGCCGGGACCGCGATGTTGTTCCTGGCAGCGTCGAGCAAGAACAAGACAGCCGCGCAGACAGCCCTCATGGTGCAGCTGATCAACACCGCCTTTGCCGTGTACGAGATGCACGCCCAGTCCGGCCGTGCCCGGGAAGCTGCGCGGATCCGGGCAGTGGTGGAAAACCAGCTGGCCCCGTTCACCGCAACGATGCCCAAGACCGTGAACGTAGGGGCGGTACACCAGGGCGCCGCAGCGGCTGCGGTGCCGCCGCGGGCAGTTGATATCGCACGCCGCGGCATGGCACCCATCCGTCCCGGTTCCGTGGTCCCCACGACACCTACACCGGCGACACCAACTAAGACCTATCAACCCGGCCGGCACACCGGGCCGGGACTCGACCGATAAGAATCACACCACCAGTGCAAGGGGAACACCATGAGTGAATCAGACGGCATCGACGACTTTCTCGACAACGGCATGCGCCAATCCCTGATGATCGCCGCACGCATCGCCGAGACGCTGGCACGCCGCCGGCAGGAAGCCCAGCGACAGCAGGAACACCAGGACACCCAGGTGATGCATGAAGCCCGGGCACGTCTCGCCGCCGAGCGCAGCACTGCTCTCGCCGTCCTCGCACCCGTGCACAAGGACCAGTGGTGGGACAAAGCGCAACCGGCCGACATCGCCACGGCGCACGCCGTCGCTGAAGGCTGGAAAGACCACGACCCCACCGCCTTGGAAGCCGCAACAAGAATCCGTGAAGAAGTCCTCGCCCGGTACGGCATCGACACACGCGACGTCGGCTCGGACACCGCCTACCTCGAATCTGGGGTTGCGACTTTCGCAAGCGAAAATGCTCGGCGGGACGAGCTGGCACGCAGCCAAGAAGAAGCACGGAAAGCCGCCGTCGAGCACGAGAAAGCGGTGCATTTGATCGCGGCTGCGCAGGCAGAAGAACGACGGGCCCAGGCTGAGAAGTTGGCACCTGTTATGGAGCGCCACCAGGTCCCCGTTGAGTACCTGGCCAATCCCGAGCTGGCACAGGCCCTGCAGCGGGCCCACGACGCCAAAACCCCCTCGGCCGCCGCGGTTGCGGACACCGAAATCAAGGAGCGCCTGTTCCTCATTACCACGGACGGCGTCGACGGCCCCGACATTGACCAGCTGTGCAAGGAAACTACCGCGAACTTCAACGGGGCCGACGAATCCCACTTCAAAGATCCTGATTTTGTGAAAGCAGCCAAGGAGATGCACGAAGCCAAGCTCCTGGCCGAGGGTGGCTTCGGCGGCCCTGAGTCGGCACCGCTGGCGGCACGGTACGAGCGGGCCGAGAAGGAACTCTTTGCCCGGTTGGAAAGCGTCGGTACGGACATCGAGAACCGCGTCACCGGCAGCGACAACAGCAGGCTGAAAGACCAGGGCCTCAAAGCAGAAACAGCATCAGTCAGCAGTTACGGATCAGCCGAACATCACCAGAAATTCGCTGAGTCCCTGCAAGACACCGGGGCCAGTGAAAGACAGATCCGCGGTCGCGTAGCGGCCTCCCGCAGCCAAGGTACACACCCCAGAGTTGCGGTGACGCAGAGCAAGGGGGCAGCGAAGGCTAGCAAGGCCCGCAAAGGTGCAGCAGTTGGGGCTGAGCGAGGCAAGGGAGGGCTAAGCCGCTAGCGGGTCCGGGCGAGCAGCTAGGGTGGATGCGTGTCTGCGATTGAGCCTGAACTGCCAAGCGGCTACGCCGTAGCCCTAGAGTCCCTGAAGGCGTTGGTTGCTTCCGCCCAGCTGCGTGCCCAGCGAGCCGTCAACGCGGCCATGATCGAGCTCTACTGGAAGATCGGCCGCACCATCTTAGAGCGGCAGCAGGCTGAACCCTGGGGGAGTAAGGTGCTCGGTCGCCTGGCCGATGATTTGCGCAGAGAATTCCCGCACATGAAAGGCTTTTCTCGCAGAAACTTGTACTACATGCGTGCTTTCGCGGAGGCATGGAATATCCCAGATGAGTTTGTGCAGACAGTGTCTGCACAAATTAGCTGGAGTCACAACGTTGCCCTCCTCGACCGATTACAGGACCAAGACCTGCGCGAGTGGTACGCCCAGCGATCCGTCCGGCACGGCTGGTCCCTGGCCGTCCTGGAACACCAAATAATCTCCCGACTTCACGAACGAGAAGGCTCGGCGCCCAACAATCTCGAGGCGCGTCTTCCAGGGGAGGGCACGGCTTTGGCGCGTGAGGTCGCGAAAGACCCCCTTGTGCTGGATTTTCTCGGCCTGACAGCAGAAGCCGACGAGGCTGCCATCGAAGAAGCCATGACTCTGCGCATTTCTCAAACGCTCATGGAGTTCGGGACAGGGATGGCGTTCGCTGGCCGCCAGGTGCATCTCGAGGTCGGCGGTGACGATTTTTACATCGATCTGCTGCTGTACCACATACCAACCGATCGATATGTGGTGGTCGAACTAAAGGCCGGCAAATTCAAACCTGAGCACTTGGGTCAGCTGAACTTCTACGTCTCAGTTGTCAACGACAGGATCAGGCTCCCGAGGCAGCGGCCCGCGGTAGGGATCCTTGTCTGCGGATCCAAGAACCAGCACACCGTTCGCTATGCGCTGGACCGAGCGGCGCAACCATTAGCTGTTGCTTCGTATACCTACGAGACACTGCCTGAAGCAGAGCAGCAGGCCTTGCCGTCCCCCGAAGCAATCGTTAACGCCTTGGACCTAGGCAACGAATAGCGACTTCGATGAATTGTGCAGACACTGTTTGCACAATTCAGCGTCTCCCTCCCGCCGCCCCCTCGTAAGTCTGGTCCAGCCTGCTCAAGTGCGCTTAGGTCGTCCCAGATGGTGGAGAAGTGCATTGCCATTCACGTACGCCGCTGCCCTGGTAGGGAGGAAAGCCTGTGCCGTCGCCGTACGGCCGAGTTTCGCGGAGTGGAACGACGCCGAAGAAAAGATCAGGCAGTTCAAGAAGACCGTTGGTCGAACTGACCGAACGGGACCTCGCTACACTACCGTTGGTCTTCGCGTCCTGGTTGCCCGCATCTACGTCCGTAATGACCACTTGGATGTGGTCACCAATCGTAAAACCCGAATCGGTCGCACCGAAGGAAACGAAGGCCCTTGGAAACTCATCCGGGCGTAACACCTTCAACTCAGAGGTTAGGAAGGCGCGAATCGAACGGTGCTGCAGAGCGCTGAAGAATCTTCATCGGTCGAAAGGAATCGGCTGCCGTCCCGGTAGCGATGGGAGTCCGAGATCTGTCCGAGCTGCGGAACCGGCTGACGCGCACGAGCCCCGGAGAACACGAGGAGGTCAGCGCCGGGTGCCGGGTAACGCAGTTCGAACCCAGGGAGCGGGTTGGGCCGGCGGCGTTGGGGCATCCGATCTCAGGGATGCCTTGGACCGCCGGCCCTTTTCCCATTTATAAGGTCCTCCCCCAACGGCAGGATCTTGACCCTAACGGTAAGACCTGTTTCTAAAGGGACAACCCACGGCGGGCACAGGGTTCGCTCAAGACTGGACCAGCTTGTCCTGCACGAGCGAGTCTGCCGTCAGGGCTGGGGGGTGAGTCTCTGGGCAATCTTGAATACTGCGCCTGTTGGGTCGGTCAGGGTTGCCATGCGACCGAAGGGCGTGTCCTCGGGCGGGTGGATAATGGTGCCGCCGAGCGAGGACGCGGTGGTCGTTGCGGCGTCGGCGTCCTCGACACCGAAGTAGATCTGCCAGTTCGAGGGCACGGATTCGGGCAGGTAGAAAGATGCGTCCATGATGCCCGCCCGTGATTCTTTCCCGGATCCGAGGGTGGAGTAGCGGAAGTCTTCGGTGTCACTCATGACGGAGGTGTTCCAGCCGAATACATCCTGATAGAACTTCACGGAGGGCGCGTAGTGCCGGGTGTGAAGTTCGTGCCAAAACGGGGCGCCGTGTTCTCCTGTCAATTGGAACCCGGTGTGGCCTCCGAACTGCCAGGCGCCGATGACGGCTCCCCCGGCGTCGGCGAAGACGGCCATGTGTCCTTGGTCCGGTACCTCCATCGGCGCCATCAAGACCTGTCCGCCGGCCGCGAGTGCAGCCTTTTCGGTTCCATGGATGTCTTCCACTCGCAGGTATGTCGTCCAAGCATCCGGTTGGCCGGTGCTCGGGTCGTTCCGCATCATTCCGGCTACCGGCGCGCCCTGGGCAAAGGTCATCACGTAGCCGCCGTAAGTCTCTTCGTCGCCCGCTTCATAGGTCCAGCCGAACAGGCTGGAATAAAACTGGCGCGACCGCTCAGGATCAGAGGTCATGAGGTCGACCCAGCAGGGATCTCCGGGGGCGATGGTTGGCTTCGGCATGCGGGGTCCTTCTGTGAGGGGAAGATCAGTCAGGGGCAACTCATGCGGCAACCCCACCATGTAGGGCTCAACCAGTTGAGTGAAACGATGCCGGAGCAATTTGATGCGTTGGGTGATTCGGGAACGGGCGTTTAGACGGCCATTGGCAAGGAAGCTTAATGGGCCCAGGCCTCTGCCCGGACCAGAGAGTGTAGGCCGACGGCGATCCTTTGGGGGCATCGGCGTCTCAACCATGCCCCCGGCCCTGTCTCCACTGGAAGGGCCTCCCACAATGGCAGGATCTCGTCTTCAACGGTAGAAGGCGTTCCCGACCGGAGGCCACTTTCGTCGCAATTTTCGCTCATGACCGACTCCGCCTCCACACGCCCTTCAGGTGCATGAATGATCGGACTGGTTGGAGGCTAGGCTGGCACTATGACCTTGGGGGACGCGGCGGAGCCGCTTGTGCACATCGAGGACTTCCGGATGGACTTCGGGGACACGACGGTCATCCGGGACTTGTCCTTCGACGTCCACGCGGGGGAGACCTTCGGGTTCCTTGGCAGCAACGGGTCGGGGAAGACCACGACGCTGCGGGCGCTGCTGGGCATTTACCAGCCCACCGCCGGGACCCTGCACATCGACGGGAAGGTCTTCGAACCCCGCGACGGGGCACGGCTCGGGTACCTGCCGGAGGAACGCGGCCTGTACAAGAAGGAACCCGTCCTGGACGTGATGGTCTACTTCGGCCGGCTCAAGGGCCTGTCCAAGAACGCCGCCCGGTCCTGGTCCGAGAACTACCTGGAACGGGTCGGGATCCCGGAGAAGGCCAAAACCCGGCTGGACAAGCTCTCCGGTGGCCAGCAGCAGAAAGTCCAGCTCGGCGTGACCATCATGAACAACCCGGAGCTGCTGATCCTGGACGAGCCGACCAAGGGCTTTGACCCGGTGAACCGGCGGCTGCTGATGGACATCATCGAAGAGCACAAGCGGGCCGGGGCAACCGTCATCATGGTCACCCACCAGATGGAAGAGGTCGAACGGCTCTGTGACCGGGTGATCCTGCTCAAGGACGGCGTCGCCCGCGCCTACGGGACGGTTGAGGAAGTCCAGGAGGAGTTCGGCGGCACCCTCTACCGGGTGACCTACGAAGGCGTCCTCCCAGAATCGGACCTTTACGACGTCATCTCCGCCGGGGACGGCAGGGCTGAGCTGGCACCCCGGCAGGGGGCGTCCGAGGAGAAGGTCCTGCGCGAGCTCGTGGAGACCGGGGCCGGGATCCGGTCTTTCACTCCGGCACGGATTTCCCTGGATGAGATCTTCATCAAGGTTTACGGCGAGCAGCATGAATTGGCGGAAGGCTGACCATGGCACTGACACAGCACAACCTCGGCACCGTGGTCGCGTTCGAGTTCGTCCGCACCATCAAGAAGAAGGGCTTCGTGATTGCGACCCTGGCGATTCCCGTCCTCCTGATCGTCGTGTTCGCCCTCGTGTATGCGTCCAACGCCAGCTCGAAGGCCAGCGCGGATGCCCAGAAGAGCGCGCAGTTCTCCTTCGCGTACACCGATGCGTCCGGGATCATCCTGTCTCCGGGCGCCAAGGCCGCCGGCGGGACCTACTCCGACAACCCCGAGGCGGCGATCGCCGCGGTGAAGGACGGCAGCAGCGAGGCGTACTTCCAGTTCCCGGCCGACCCGACGAAGGAGCCGGTGAAGGTCTACGGGGCCGACAAGGGCGTGTTCGAGAACGGCAAGTACGAGGCCGTGGCCAAGCAGCTGCTGGAGGCTTCGGCCCAGTACGCTGTGGGCTCGCCTCGGCTGACGGCGGCCCTGACCGGCAAAGTCCAGTTCGACTCAGAAACGTTCAAGGACGACAAAGTTGCCGCCGGCGTCGGGGGAGTGATCCCGCCAATGCTGTTCCTGGTGGTCTTCTACATCTCGATGATCCTGCTCTCGAACCAGATGCTGAACTCGACCCTGGAGGAGAAGGAAAACCGGGTCACCGAGATGATCCTGACCACCCTGAACCCGACCACGCTCATCACGGGCAAGATCATCTCCCTCTTCATGGTCGGCCTGGTGCAGATCCTGGTGTTCCTCGCCCCGGTCGGGCTGGCCTACCTGTTCTTCCGGGACCGTCTGGCCCTGCCGGACATGGACCTGTCCTCCCTGGTCTTTGAACCCGGCCCAATGATCACCGGCGCCCTGCTTCTGGTGGGCGGGTTCACCGTCTTCACCGGGGTGCTCGTGGCCATCGGGGCGATCATGCCGACCGCCAAGGAAGCCGGCACCATCTTCGGCCCGCTGATGGCGATGATGTTCATCCCCTTCTACACATTCAGCCTGGTCATCTCCAACCCGAACGCGCTGATCGTGCAGGTCTTCACGTACTTCCCGCTGACCGCCCCGGTCACCGCACTGCTGCGCAACGCCTTTGGCACTCTGAACCCGGTCGAAGCCGCCATCGTCATCGTCGAGCTCCTGGTCGTCGGGTCCCTCATCATCAGGCTCGCCGTGCACCTGTTCCGGTACGGGTCCATCGAATACGGCCGCAAACTCTCCATCGCGGGGACCTTCCGCCGCAGCGAACTCACCGCCAAGTAAAGGGCGCCTGATCTGGGTTTTGGTACCCATTCCCGTCTAGCGGCTGCTGTGTAAGACTTCGGGCATGGATGACCCGCGCAGCCGGATTGTGCCACTCCTCCGACGAGGCGAAAGGCTGCTATCGGTCGGTCGTCCTGATCCTCGGGTTCGGTTCACTGGTGCGGATGCTTTTCTGGTGCCGTTCAGTATCCTCTGGGGTGGCTTCGCGATCTTCTGGGAGATCGGTGCGGTCACCATGGTCAAGCAGCCTTTCTTCATCCTCTGGGGCGTCCCTTTCGTTTTGGTGGGGCTCTACTTCATCTTTGGCAGGTTCATCTTCAAGAGGCGGCGGAAGCTCGTAACGGCCTACGGACTCACGGATCGTCGGGCAATTGTCTGCACCGGGGACAGGTCAATTTCGGAAGCTCCCGTCAGCGGCCTGCCAACGAAGATCGACCGGGCCAAAGACGGCCGGCATGTGAGTGTGACATTCGGGTACCAGGGGATGGCAGGGCTACTGGGCATGTACCAAAATACCGGCACGGATTTCTTCAGCTTCGGGCTCGGGCAGAGCGTCGCCTTCTACGACGTCGAAGACACCGAAGGCTTGCTGGGTGCGCTGGACGAGTCCAGAGTCGGTTAGCGCCCGCCCCTGGGCCAGGACACGGCAGCCTCGGCGATGATGTAGCGGGCGGCCATCCAGGAGGGATTGCACTGGCAGGATGTTGCCGGTCCCCCCGCAATGGGGGCATTTCAGCCCGGGCGCCGGCATTTCGGCAAGATGTTGCCGGTTTCTGGTACCCGCCACTGCCGTACACATTGAATTCGAAGGTCATCCACACAAACGGGTTCTGCCAGGCTTGAAACGCGCGGAGCGCCTCCGCAATCCTGTGGGTGCGCGGGAGGACGATGGACTCATGACGGCTCCAACGGTGGAGGCGGCCATCCATGAACTGATGGATCTCGCCTGGAATCTTGTCTTCGACCTGCTTGAGGAGCGGGGCCTGCTCGGTAACGGCTTGGTCGTCGAGGAGTACACCGGCATCCACTCCTGGCTCGATGGACCCACCCGGTACACCGTGGTTCACTCCCAGACGGTGGCCGTCCTGTTTGTGGACACCCGGCCCGTGGACGCCATCGTCTTCCACCACGATCTGCTCGGCGCCGACGACCCGAAGAGCTTCTTCAAGCCTCCGGTGTAGCGGGCAGACAGCAAGGTGCCGCACGCCGGATCAGCGGTGTGCGGCACCTTTTCTGGATGACGTCACCAGAAGTGGGCGACGTCCATGATCAGCCGGGTTCCGGAGCCTGGTCCGTCCAGGGTGAAGACCCGGAAAGGCAGCCGGGCGCGGACGCCGAGGCCGATGCTGGTGGACCCTTCGAAGCTTCCGGCGTAAACCACTTGCCTGAAGGTCTGGTAGCCGGCCACGTTGGACAGCTCGGCCTTGGCGGCCGGGTTGTAGGTGACGTTGCCCTTGCTGTCATATGAGGGTGCGTTCACGGTGACCTGCAGGCGGGCGTTGCCCAGCACAGGGATCGTGTAGCCGCTGGCGTCCTGGATGATTTCCGGGACGTAGCGGACCGTGTAGCCCTTGACGGGGCCGTTGAGGTCAACCACCATCCGGTCGAAGCAGGGTTGCTGCCCTGTCCGGACGTTGGTGACGGAGGCGGTGCTCATCCCGGGCCAGGATTTAGCCAGGGATCCCCAGTCGAGACCGCAATACGTTGCTGCCGAGGCGGGCCCCGGAGCCACGACAGCCAGCCCCACGGCCGCGAGGAGCGCCGTGAGCCAGAGGAGGAGTTTCTTCATGAGTGGTGCCATCCAAGGGGGAGTGGTGAGGTTGGACAGCACAAGAGTAGGCGCGCCGGGTGCCACAAACGAGGGTTGTGGCCGCTTCGGGGCGGAACCGTAAAGAACGCCGTGCCCGGGTCACGCGCCAGTAAATCCCGGTGCTCTTTTCGGCCGCCTGTAATCGTTTCGGTGCCGTTTTTGAACCCGGCCGTTATGGCCGATAACGGCGCAAGGGCCGTCGCTGCCGAGCAATGTTGCCACGGCGGCCGCACTGCTACTGGGATGCCACCGTCGCCGCTGACTGCGTAACGGCCCGACAGAGAGTCCGCACATAAAAGCGCTGCCCTTGAGCCGGCGACCGGCTGGAAAGCTGCCGGTTTTCGGTCGACTCTTCATCAGCATGACCGTTTTCCACCTGTAAAGCGAGCCCGGCTTACTACCTCAGTGCCTTGCAGGCCGTGCATCATGAGCCTCAGCCTCCCGAGGGGTTCTCCTTGGGAGTACCGTCGGCGTCCTCGGTGATGGGTCGGTCTTCCTCGGGTTTCGTGTTCGGGGTGGCCCCCTGTGGGTCGTTTGGGCACATCGCCGGGCTGGTCCTTCGTTTCGGAGTCGTTCACGTGTCCTCCTGTGGCGTTGATGTGAAGAAGGTGCGCCCCGTTTGAACTGCTCCTCCGGGAGTCGGAACTGCGTTTCTCAGTGCATCTTCCGGGGAGCAGTTCAGTTCGCTGAGCGCGCCCTATTCAATTCCCCCTAGCATGTCTCTGATGCTCGGTTTCCCCCTACTGCCAGGGGACCGTCGTACCCGGAACTTCTCTGGTGGACGGCAGGTCTCGCGCGTTGTTGCCGCTTCGGCTCAGACCAGTGCGGGATGGGTGCTGAGGATGTAGTCCGTCGCTGCCGCGCCTGTCATTCGTAAGCCGTTCAGGTGCGGGGTGACGCGGCTCTGCATTGCAGACCAAAACACCTTTTCTGGCCGTGGCGCCCGACAAGTGACGTGACACCAGCTCGTGTAGAGCCCATACAGGGCATCAGGTGCGAGGTTGCATCCGGACCTCGGGTCGCAGATTGTGGCATCGCTGAGGAACTGGTCGTACTGTATTTCGCCCATGGTGGCTGGCTCTTTTCGCTGCGTGCGTCAGGTTGCCTCCGTTTGGCTACAGCGGCAATGCCCCGGCCGCGCACGCGACAGGGACGGTCCTACACACAATGGTTCGTTGCCGGGATCGACATGGATGGGGCAAAAGGTAAATAAATTTGGTACGCAGGACTCGGTAGGTTAATTCGGAGTGCCGAAAGGCACGCGCTCCTGTTCCTTGCCGCTTTCGTACTTCTTGTGGGCGAGACAGGCGCCATCAGCCCGTCGCCGGTCCTGCGGTGTGGACAGTCGGAAGAAAGCGCAGCCTGCTATCCCTTTCGCTGACCTTCCGTCAGGGTTGGATATAGGGCCGGTGTCGAAAGGCAGTGCAGGAACAGGATCGGAACTCTCCGGCATTCATTCCTGGCTGGAGGGGCCCTCCCGGTACACCGTCGGCCACTCACGCGAGGTCGCGGTCCTCTTCCTGGATACCCGGCCTATGGACGCCCTCGTCTTCCACCACGACCTGTGGCGGACGACCCGAAGAGCTTTTTCGGTCTTCCTCAGCGGTAGCAGGCGAAGAGAGCAGCGGCAGGTCGTGCCGCTATTGGCCGAGGTCGAAGTCCAGGTCCAGGTCTTCGGGGGAGTGCAGCTCCCGCCAGGTTTCGGTGACCCGGGCGCTGGGCAGGGTAGAGGCGATCGGCATCCGGTCTACGGCCACCAGCTGGTCCAGGCCCAGCCCGGTGAGAGCAGCGATGTCCCGGATAGGGACTTGGAAGGTCCGGAACGGACCGAGCGGCGGGGCCTCGTCGGTGACACCTGGGCGGGGTACATCCGGCAAATCAGCGAGTTGGGGTGTCTGGTCCACGACGTAGCCGGTGGCCCCCAGCTTCCCGCCCTGGAGGAACACGGCGACCTTGAAGAACTTCAGGGGGATGGTCACGCCGCGGTATACCGGGTCCGTTGCTCCGAAAACGGGCCCGGTGAACACGACGATGCGCCGGCTGTTGTCTGCGGCGTTTTCCTGGAGGTAGGACTCCAGCCCCAGCCAGAGCTCGATGCCCTGGTTGAACTTCGCTGCCTGTGGGGCCGCGTTCGTGTAGTGGAAGGTGTCCTCGTTCGCCTGGGCGGCCTCCGCGCCGGTATCGCCCCACACGGCGGAGGCGCGGCGGACCAGGTGCCCGCGGTCGATGTCGTTGTGCGCGTAGACGCGCTCCCCGGTTTGCTGGTCCTCGGGCAGGCGCGGATCAAGCCGCCACTGGATGCCGGCCCGGTCCAGGTCCATGAGCTTCTTCCCGTCCATGCCCAAGGCCGTGACCGCGGCAAGCCGCTTGTCCGGGCGCATCAGAACCGAGAAATGGGTGTATGGCAGCAGGACAGTCTTCACGTGGGGCAGTTCGGGGATCGGGACCGGAACTCCCAGGAAGCCGGGGTTGTAACCGGCACGGCCTGCCAGTTCCCTGGCAGCAGCGGCCAACGCCTGGTCTGTTAGCAGTTCATCCATGCCCGGACACTACCAGCCACACACGACGATCGACTGAACGGTCTGGACTAAGTCTGGAGTTGCGCAGGGGGTCATTTGCCGTTCGAAAACGATGACGCGCTGGACTCCCTGGAGGATCTCGAAGCCGGCGGGCGGACGTCGTCCGTATGGCGTTGGCGAAAGGCGGAGAAGCGTTGCAGCGCAGCGGAGTGAAGGGGAACGACGTGTGGAGTTGTTTGAGCAGGCGCGTACTTCCGACCGTGCCCCGGTCTAGCATGGACAGATGAAAGATGACCGGGAATTTTCGCCGGAAGAGAGACGCACCTACACTGCGGTGTGTCCCATCTGTGGTGAGACGGCCTATCCGACATGGCAGCGGGTCTACGATGAATCCGACCCCGGCTCGGCTGAAAAGTGGAAGCTGGCGTTGGTTGAATGCCTGACCCCCGGCTGCGCGGACTCCCGTTTTTACGCATAGCAGGCCGGCCGGCCGGTTGTCCCTCAGCGAAGGGAGCGGCTCGTCCTCAGGACTAGCGGGAGTGCGGCTTGTTGTCTTCCTCATTGTCCCGCGACGCAGGTTGCCAGTCATCACTGGATGGCCTGCAACTTCAATCCATGCCCGACGGGCTGTTTCGGCCCCGCCGCACCCGTCCTTGCCGCCAGCCCGGTATGTCCTTGTTCAGCTGTTTCTCCTTGGCCGCGGTAAGCTTCCCGGCCCGTTGGTTGATGCGCTGGGTATGCAACCACACCCCCAGTGTCCGTTCTTCCCGGTCGCCGGTCTTTTGGTGCCGGGGCCAGTCGTTCCCGGCTGCAACCCAGGCGGCGACCTCGGCGAGCCGCTGCTTCCATCGGGCCGCGTCTGCGTCCCGCTTCGTCGAGTGGTCCCGCCAGTTCGGGATAGCGTCGAGGGCAGTGGCATAGGCAGGGGAGAGGGCGCCGGCTGCGGCGTCTTTGCGGCGGCGGGTTAGCCATTCCGCCAGGGTGGATTCCCGGCGGGACCTTCCGGTCACGGGCAGCCGCCCCTCGGTTGCGTAGAACGTCAGCACGTCTTCCAGGTTCCGCTTCCCGGGTCCGGTGACGCGCGCCGGTACCGGGGCGGCGGACTTGTGGGCGGCGCGCAGACCCGGATCCTGCTTCGCCGCAATGGCCAAGTGGTAGCGGATCACCGAGTGGGGTGCCTCGGTCACGGCTGCGATCTTGGTGGCCGCGATGCCGGCCCGATACATCTGCACCCATTCCGGGTTCGGGGCCTGGCGCGTGGTCTGGGTCACGCGGCGGGGCCTTTCCGGCGCCCGGCCAAAGCCGTTGCCAGGTACGCCGCGATGAGTACGATCATGCTCCCGAGCCACCCTGCAGCCAGGAAGAGCAGTGTCCTGTCGCTGTTGTCCTCGAATGGGGCCAGTGATTGGCCCGCGACGACGACCTTGCCAGCGGCTGGGCGGGCAACGACTGCGAACCGCAGCCCAGGCTCGGGCTGCCACGTCACCGCATCCGACCCCGAAGCGCGCGCGGCATCAAGGACCCCGCCAGGAAGACTGGGAACCACCCCATGGAGCGTCACCGAGCTGGTGACCGGGGAGTTGTCCCGCCCGTAAACGATGACAAAGACGCCGCTGTCTGGGGTCAGCTCAAGCCGGGGTGTATTTGGGGTGGCCGAAGGCATCTCCTGCACCTGTGCAGCGGCAGCCGCAGCCGGAGCCATGTTCGCGGAATGCCGGATGACCTGCTGCAGGCAGACATACATGGTTCCGAAAACAACTGTGACCACGAGGGCGGCCGCTGCCCAACCAATGATTCGCTGCATGCGACCATCATGCGCCCGACATCCCGCGGCGCGTGGGGCTGGCGGAGAACGTTGCAAACTCGTCATTCGCCATGGGGGAGGCGTCTCCAATTGCGTTCTTCGGCCGTACCCAGAACGCGGAAAAGGGTGCGCCCCGTCCGCTGGGCGCACCCTCCTGGAATCTTCCGTTGTGTGGCAGCTACCGGCGGACACTCCTGCGACCAGAGATCCCTTCCGCGACTCCTATGAGAAGAACTGCTGCGATGACGGCAACGATGAATCCAAGGAAGTTCAGTTCGAAGATGTTGCCGGTTCCCAACAGGCTGGCGATGACACCACCGATGACAGACCCGGCCAGGCCCAGCAGCAGCGTGGCGAAGATGCTCAGATTTTGTTTGCCTGGCTTGATGAGACGGGCAAGGGCTCCAATGACGAGGCCTGCAACGATGAAACCAATCATGGCTTGCCTTTCCTTTACGTTTCGCTCGAAATGAGAGGACAAGGGAAAGGGTGCGCCCCGTCCGCTGAGCGCACCCTCTTTCGTTTCCCCTTCACACCGGATCCCCATCCGAATAGCTCTATCATAAGCATGCTTAGCAATATTTGCGCAAGCTTGATTGCTTACTCCTGTCGGAAGCACAACGAATAGGTAATCACCGGGGCTTAGGAGGTCGGATGCCTTGGCGGTATCCTCCGCGGTTAGCGTCTTGATGACTAGTCATGCAGGATGGAAGCGGAGCCTGGCGCCACCGTACTTCAAAGTTTGGTCGCCGGCTTCGACGCAAGCCCAACGATTGGGGGCCGACGACGACTGGGGGGTTGAACCCCGGGGGAGGTTCACTACGCCGTCGGCCCGGCTATACCTCGCGCTTCCGCACGGGAAATTTTGTCGCTCTCCAGCAAAGATAACGCTTGGTACAGCCATTGGCGACAGAATGCGCTACCCCTTCGGCAGAGGGGATACCCAATCAAAAAAAGCGCACATCCAGGCGATGGAGGGCGGCGTTTTCCTCTGAGCCCATGTCCCACACCGCCATCTTCTTGTCGGGATCTTGGGAGGAAAGGTTCGGCCGGGGCAGTCATCCGCCGAGGGGGAGTGGCCCCTATATTCCCCCTATTCCCGACCTGATCATCACTGCACAATTCACATGTCTTGATGGTCACGCCAGTTCATCTGAGCTGCGTCCGGTTTCTACATGACCAGACGTGAGCCGTCCTAACGGTGATGACCTTGGATGCCAGAGGTGTGGTTAGTTGACCCGTGATTGGTGCGTGGGCGGCCTGCGACAACTGTGGCACCGATGCTGGGCGTGTGGAGGATGAGGCGGACTGCGGAATAGCGCCACAGCTTGCGGCACTATTGCCGCAGATTCGAGGAAAGGCAAGGCTCGGACAGGTGCAGCCCGTGCAGCTAGGAATCGTAATTGTCCAGACCGCATCTGGACAATTACGCAACAGGCTGTTCCACAATTGCCGGGCACCCGCCGACACAAGCTCAGCAACAGGGACGGCAGTCAGAGTTGAATCTAAGACTTCTCCCTGGGCATGTGCAGAAACTGGCTTTCGCACCCTATTCTGACGATCTTTTCAGCGTTTCCTGACGTCAGATTGGGTGTGCCCAAGCTGACGAGTTCCCACTCGTGGGCCAAGCACTTCAGGACTGGATAAGCCGGTTTCACGGTACTTCGCTCAAACTCTGTTCCGGCGTAATTCTGACACTGCAATCACGGATTGAGTGGGAGGAACAGGATGGTGTAGATCCCGAGCAGGGACAGGATAACTACGCTTCCGGCGAGGGCGGTCGTGGAGGCTATGACTGGGGTGATGGCTTCTTGGTTGATCCCTTGGATACTGCGATGTAATCGCCGCTTGCGGGTGAAGTTAATCGTAATGGCGGTGAGGGTGGCAGCCGCGACGAGACTGCCGACGAACCAGCCGTGGTGGGGCAGCCAGCGCAAGAAGGTTGCGGCGGCCACTACCAGGGACAATGTGGTGCGTCCCCACGCCATATCTGTTCGTTCAGGCTGCAGCCCCGGGTCGTCGTGGCAGGGGAGGGGTCGTGGTGGCGTCATGGGCTTAGTTTGGTCGAGCGAGCACGACGGCGACCATGACGAGGGCGACGAGAGCGGCGCCGAGGGCGAGGAACGGTGCGATCCAGGGCAGGGGCAAGGGCCCCTTGGAACGCATTGCCCGTTCCACGTTAAGCCAACGGAAAAGGGATCCTCCACCAATCAGAAATGCCATAGCCAGTAGGAGTACCGAGATGCTCTTGCGCAGTTCCGAGCCAAAAAAATCGGCCATGAACGCCTCGACCGCGACGCCGCCGGCGAGTATCGCCAACGAGGTGCGGATCCAGGCCAGGAACGTGCGTTCGTTGGCTAGAGTGAATCGGGGGTCGGGGTCATGGCCACCGCGTAGGAACCGGGAGGCCAGGTGGCCTCTTCTTCCGCTTTCGGAGGTGTGCGTCGGATTACTCAAAGAATGTCGGCCTTCCTAAAACCGTTTGATTGTCAGTACTTTTCGCGTCTCGATATCCGGTCCAGGGCCCCGCTCGGATCTCATCCGCGAAGCAATAAATGCCATTTATCGGCGGGGTCCTAGTAGTCCTGTGTAGCGGATTGGATGGCTGATCGTGTTGCAATCACCGGACGGATTCGGCGTATGGTCTCCAAGTGCTCGTTGCTGGCTTGAAAGTCTAAGAAAGCTTGCGGGTCGGGGAAGTCGATCATGATCGCGATCGAAGCGTTGCCGGGTGCCAGGCCCGCGTCCCTGCCAAGCCAGGTGGAGAGGCCGTAGCGCTGGGTGCGCAGTAAGTCCTCCATTGTGAGGATGGCCTCCGTTCTTTCCGGGCCCGGGGCGTTCTCGCGGAAGGTGAACATGACGATGTGCCGAATCACTGCTCCTCCTGGAGGGGGTTGGTTTTGACGGGTTTGGGCCCGCTGAGCTGGAGGGCCGCCGGTACAGCTGTGTAGTGCCTTCCCGACATGGGCCCTCGCGCAGTGCTTCTTTCGGTGCTCTGGCTTGCTGGAGCTCCCTGTCTAGAGGCTCGTCTTGGCGGAGAGTGAGGCAGACATCCATTCGACGACGACTTCACGGGAGATGGCGACGTCGAGCACGAAGACGCCCTTGTCGTTTTTGGCGAGCCAGTCCTCGAGGACCTTCAGGTCTGCAAGGGTCGTCGCCTTGTGTCCGGATGCGCCGAGGGCGCGGCCGATGGCGGAGAAGTCGACTTCGTCGATGAGCATCGCTGCGGGGTCGAGGCCTTTGGAAGCGTACTGATGCAGTTCCGCGCCGTAAGCTGCGTCGTTGAGTGCGATGACCACGCCTCTGCGAGTGGTCCGCAGGAAGGTTTCGAAGTCTGCCAGTCCCATCAGACCGCCGCCGTCTCCGGTGATGAAGACGGTGGTCCGTTCGGGGTGGGCGATGGAGACGCCGGGGGCGGAGCTGAAGCCGAGGCCAATGGATTGGAACGCGGTTCCGACCAGGACCATTGCTTGCGGGTCGGGGACGGAGAGGTACATGGGGGCCCATCCCATGAAGTGCCCGCCGTCCATGACGATTGACCTCTCGGCGGGAAGGATTTGCTCCAGGGCGGCGACGACGGCGCGGGGGTTGAGGCGGCCGTCGGGGCCGAATTCCTGTGGGTCCTCGTAGGGCCCGACAGAGCGGAACTCGTCCTCAGCGACCTCGGACGAGGCATGACGCCAGGTCTGGTTCTTCTCGACTGTGGGTATGCGGCCGGTGAGTGCTTCGAGGAAGGGTGCGAGGTCGGCCTGGATGTATTTGTCGACGTGGGGGTGCTCGCTCGGTGGCTCGTTGTCGATGCGGATAACCCGGGCGTCGGGCCCGAAGAGGGTCCCGTAGCGGTGTTGAAAGGAGTTCAGGGAGGCCCCGGCGACGAGAACGACGTCAGCCTGGCGGGCGAGGTCGAGGCGGTGCTCGCGGGCGAAGCCTCCGGCGATGCCAAGGTTCCATGGGCTCTCGACGACGTTCGTGGCCATGACGGAGGTCATGAACATCGCCCCCAACCGGTCCCCGAGCTCTTTGAACGGTCCGGTGGCGTCTCCAAGCAGAACCCCTCGTCCGGCGAGCAGGAGCGGGCGCTGGGCGTTGCGCAGGATAGCGGCGACCCGGTCGAGTTCCTTCCCGGACGCGTTCCAGAAACGTTTGGCGGGCAAGGGTTCGAGGTCGGCCTGCTCGTCCACGGGTGCAGTGGCGAGGTCGTAGGGGAGGGCGAGGACCACGGGTTGGACGGTGCGCAGCGCGAGGTCGAAGGCCCGATGGGCTGTTGCTACCGCATTTGTGGGGTGTGCTACGAGTGTGTGCACTCCTACGGCCTCTGCCGAAGCCGTTTGGTCGATGTCGAACGACCGCGGGCCAGTGCTTGGGGCGTCCCCGACGATGAGCACCAGGGGCACGCGGGCGAGCCTTGCCTCGGCCAGGGCCGTGTACGCGTTGGTGAAGCCGGCCCCGTAGGTCGTGGTCGCCGCGGCAATTCGCCCGCTGGCACGGTAGTAGGCGTCAGCCATCGCGACCGTGGCGGCCTCGTGGCGCCCTGAGGTGAAGGGGAATCCACCGCTGGTGAGGTGGCTGATGAGGTGAGCGTTGCCGTTTCCCATCAGTCCGAACAGATGCCCGGCCCGCTCGGCCACCACATCCGCGACTGCTGTGGAAACGGTCGGGCTGGCGGGAGGCGTTCGTGTCGTCATACGGGTTTCCTGTCGTGATCTTGGCCTGGAGGGAGAGGGTCAGGCAGTGGCGGCGGTGCGGAAGCCGCAGTTGCCGCTTGAGGAGTCGGGGGTGTTGGAGTTCCGGGCGGCGACGCGGTAGCGGTTGCAGTAGGAGTCGTGGCAGAGGTATGAGCCGCCGCGCATGACCCTGCCGCGACCGATGGTGGGACCTTGGGGGTTCTGAGTGGGGGCTTTCGCGTAGTACTTGGGCAGCATCCAGTCGCTGCACCATTCCCAGACGTTGCCGGCAACCTCATAGAGCCCGTATCCGTTGGGTGGGAAGGACTTCACCGGGGCGGTGGCAACGTGACCGTCCTCGTTGGTGTTGAGGGTGGGGAAGATGCCCTGCCAGATGTTGCATCGGTGCTGCCCGGCGGGGGTGAGTTCATCGCCCCACGCGTAGCGCTTCCCTTCGAGGCCCCCGCGGGCGGCGTACTCCCATTCTGCCTCGGTAGGCAGACGCCGCCCGGCCCAGGCGCAGTATGCGAGAGCGTCGTTCCAGGTCACATGGACTGCAGGGTGGTCCGGGGCCTCGGTCCATTGAGAGGAGGGGCCGAAAGGGTGCGCCCAGTCTGCGCCGCGAACATTCAGCCACCACGGGGCCCCCGCCGCTGTGCCCAGAATGTCCCCTTTCCGGGCACGAGCGACGAGGTGGAACACGGCAGAGGTGCCGTATTGCTCGGCCTCGGTGCGATATCCGGTGGCCTCCACGAAGGCGGCGAACATGCTGCTCGTTACTGCGGTGGTATCGATGCGAAACGCGTCCAGTCTCACCCGGTGCACCGGGGTTTCCCCGTCGTTCGGATAGCCCTCCCCGAACGCATCCCCCATGGCGAACTCCCCAGCAGGGATAATCACCTCCTCGTGGAGCCGGCCGCCAGCGGCGGCCGGGCTGCCGGCTTCCCTGGTCGGGGCCGTCAGGCCAGGGTTCGGCCCTGCGGCGTGGGTACGCCCGGGGGCGCAGCAGGTTGAGGCGTGTCGATCAGGGGTGGTGGGTTGCACGCTGTTGTCCTCGTCTTCTGGCCCGGTCCACGGCCGGGGGATGTTCACGTGTTCGTGGGTGGGAAGACTTTGCCCGGGTTGAGGAGGTTAGCCGGGTCAAAGACGGCTTTGATCTGTTGCTGGAGTTCGAACTGGTCCGGGCCGAGCTCGTCGGCGAGCCATCTCCGTTTCAGGAGGCCGATTCCGTGTTCTCCTGAGAGCGTTCCTCCGAGTTCGAGCGCGAGCGAGAAGAGCTCGCTGGCCGCCGCCCACACGGGCTCCGGAACGATATCGCCTTGGAAGGCGAAGGTCGGGTGCAGGTTGCCGTCTCCTGCGTGGCACGTCGTGGGTATGGAGAGACCGTAGCGTTTCTCAAGTGCGCGGATGGCGGCGAAGGCCTCACTCATACGGTCCCTCGGCACCGCGATGTCCTCGACGAGCAGGGTGCCGACAGCTTCGAGGGACGGAAACGCCTGGCGGCGGAGGTCCACGAGACGTTCGGATGCTGCAGGATCTGCAGTCAGTTCCGGAATGCCGCCGGAAGAGCGGACGATGTCGGCCACGTCCTGGGCGGTTTGGCCCGCGTCCGTCCCGTCGCACTGGACCAGGAGGAATGCGGAGCCTCGGCCCAGAAGGTCCTCACCCGTGAAACGGCCGACGTACTCAAGGGTGCGATCGTCCATCAACTCCATGATCGCCGGGACGTGCCCGGCCTTGGTTATCGCCGAGGCCGCATCCGCTGCGTCTTCCACGGAACCGAAGAATGCCCCGATAGTAACAATACGGCCGGTGACAACCGGCAGCAGCTTCAGCGTGCACTCTACGATGATGCCCAGTGTCCCCTCGGAGCCGATCATCAGGGCGCAGAGATCGTAGCCAGTGACCCCCTTGACGGTGCGGTGTCCAACGGAGATGAGGCGGCCGTCGGCCAGGACAACCTTGAGCGCGAGCACCGCCTCGCGCGTCACGCCGTACTTTGCGCACAAGAGACCGCCGGCGTTCATTGCGATGTTGCCGCCGACTGTGGAGATGTCCCTACTTGCCGGGTCCGGTGCCCACCACAGGCCCTGCCTTGCGAGGACACGGTTCAGGTCGCCATTGAGGATCCCGGGCTGGACCACTGCGAGCCGGTTCTCCGGAGAGATCTCCACGATCTGGTCCATGTCGCGCGTTGACAGGGCGATTTCGCCCGGTCCGGCGATGGCGCCACCGGCCAGGCCTGTCCCTGCCCCACGGGTGACGAGGGGGGTACCTGTGGATGATGCGATGCGGCAGAGCGTCTGGACCTCGTCAATGCTTTTCGGGTAGACGACCGCCGCGGGCACCCCGCCGGATTGGTGGCCGGAACGGTCGGAGGTGAACGCTTCCAGCAGCCCGGGGTCGGTCTCGACGCGCCCCGGCAGCGCCGCTCGGAGCTCGTCGAGCACAGCGACTGGATCCGAGAGGGCGCTGGTCATGGCAGGTAAGCCTCCGGGCTGGGCATATCGGCTGGTTCGAATCCTTCGGTGAGTGCGCCGGGGCGGCCAGAGCGCATGTTGCGCAGGGCGAGCAGGGAAGCGAGGGTGATCGCACCACCTGCAGTGAGGTAGAGCGCGACGGTCCAGGACTGGCCATGGGAGGTCTGCATGAGCAGGCTGGCGATGAAAGGCGTCAGGCCGCCGCCGAGCACTGCCCCAAGGGAATAGCCGACGGAGACGCCGCTGAAGGCGACCTTGGTGGGGAACATCTCGACCAGGAAGGCGGCCAGGGGACCGAAGACCGCTGAGGCGCCGACAAAGCCGACGAGGATAGCTGCCATCACAAGCGGTTCTTCAGCCGTGTTCAGCAGGCCGAACATCGGGAACGGGTAGAAGGCCAGGAAGAGCGCGCCCGCGAGCATGACCTTCATCCGCCCGATCCTGTCCGAGAGCCGAGCGAAAGCCAGGATCGCGAGCATCATCGCAACGGAACCGATCTGGGTAGAAGTGAGCATGAAGTTCTTGTCAATCTTCAGGAACTCTGTGCCGTAGGCCAGGGAATAGCTGATGATGAACCAGATGAAGGCGTTGAAGCCAAGGTTCACCCCGACGGCGACGAGCACCAGGCGCCAAGAACGGCGGAAGACCTCCACGATGGGGGTTTTGGCCTTGCCGTGGCCCTCCTGCAGTTTCTGGAATGCGGGGCTCTCCGTGACGGTCAGGCGGATGATCAGGCCCACGGCCAGGAGCAGGAAGCTGAGGATGAAGGGGATGCGCCATCCCCAGACCAGGAAGTCCTTTCCGGTTGCGCTGATGACCAGCCCCATGATGCTTGAGGCCAGCAGGGTGCCACCGGGGCTACCCAGGAAGGCCCAGCTGCCGTACCAACCCCGCCTCTCGGCGGGTGCATGCTCCACGGCCATCAGGACCGCCCCGCCCTGCTCGCCGCCGTGGAAGGTGCCCTGCAGGAGCCGGAGGGCGACCAGCAGCACGGGGGCCCAGACCCCGACTTGGGCATGGGTGGGCAGGATACCCATCACGGTTGTGCACCCGCCTGCGCCCATCAGCGAAGCTACCAGGAGGTTTTTGCGCCCGATCTTGTCCCCAAGGTGTCCGAAGATGACAGCTCCGAAGGGCCGGGCGAGGAAGCCCACCGCGAGGGTTGCGAAGGAGAAGACGACGCCGAGGGCCTCAGGGGTGCCGGAGAAGAAGACTGCGCTGAAGACCAGGGCGGAAGCCACCCCGTAAATCTGGAAGTCGTAGGCCTCGATCGCGGTCCCCACGGCCGAGCCGAGCGCGGCCCTGCGGACCATGCCGAGATTGGATTGGTTTTCAGAGGACATCATGCACACCTTTGTGGAAATGGTATTGGTAAAGGGCAGAGGGGCTGTGAGTTAGGAGGTGCTGGCGGGGGAGTAAGCCATGAGTGGTCTTGCGAGGACGGCGTCGACGCCCCCATAGTCCTCGATGCGCTGGCGCTGCCCGGCGCGGATCCGTGCGTCGACCAGGTCCGGGTTGCAAATCTCGCGCAGGGCCGAGCGGCACTCATCAAGGACGGACGAATGGGTGGGGTCCAGGACGAGGTCGTTCCCCTCCCATGGGTCGGCGTCGAGGTTGAAGAGCCGTTCGCCGAGGCCGGCGTGGTAAATGTACTTCCAAGGCCCGCGGCGGATCATGAAAGATCCCGTGTTCGAGTTCGCCGAGTGGTACTCGCTGAAAACCGTCCTCGATAGGTCTTCCGGCGACCCTGCGATCTCCAGCAGTGACCGGCCCGGGAGGTCGGCGTCATCCGGGTGCGCGGGGACGTCCATGGCGTCGAGCACCGTGGGGAAGACATCGACGAGCGACACGGGTGTGGCGCAACGCCCGACGGGCACGCCCGGGCCGGCGAGGATAGCGGGAATCCGGACAGAGCTCTCAGACATCGTGCCTTTGAACCACAGGCCATCGATGCCCAGCAGCTCCCCATGGTCCGAAACGTAGAGGATGATCGTGTTCTCGGCCTGGCCGGTGGCCTCGAGAGCGCCAAGGACGATCCCGGCCTGGGCGTCCATGAAGCTCACCAGTCCGTAGTACGCCTGGACGGCCCGAAGCGTCTCCTCATTGCCCAGCGGTTCGTCGAGGCCGCAGCCGCGGCGGTAGACCTCCATCGCTGGGTGGCGGTCCCACTCCCGTTCGTCGCTGCGGCGGGGCATCGCCAACTCCTCCAGCGGGTAGAGGTCCAGGAACTCCTTTGGGACCGTGAAGGGGTAGTGCGGAGTGACGAAGGAGACCTTTCCCACCCAGGGCCCGCCTACGCTCGACCGCTCTTCGAGCCAGCGGACAGCCTCCTGCGCTGCGGAGCGGTCGAAGCGGCTGTAGTCGGACTCGCCCTCGGAGGCGGCCAGGACGGCGGCCCGGAGCTGGAATGCCGGTGGCTGAAGCTCACGCAGCGCGTGGAAGAGGTCGCCTTTGCCCTCCCGCACGTGCAGGGGCCGGCGTTGGTCGGGGAATCCCGTGTCATCGTGGGTTGAGCGGTAGTGCAGCTTCCCGATCGTCGTCGTGGGGATCCCCGCTGCAGTGGTTCGGTGCCCCCAGCTGTCGGCCTCGGCCCCTAGGTAGGGGGAGGCGTTGTCGGCGTTGCCGGTCTGGTGGACGTAGCGGCCCGTGGCCATCGCGGCCCGGGAGGGAACACAGATGGGGGAGTTGCAGTAGGCGGCGTCGAACACGGTCCCCCGGGCAGCCAACCTGTCCAGATTCGGCGTCCGGACAACGGTGCTTCCGTAAGCGCCGCAAGCGAACGGGACGTGCTGGTCAGACATCAGGATCAGGAGATTTGGCTGCATGTGATCCACGTTACGATCAGGATGCATTAGAAGCGAATGATAAGTTTTCATTGAAGCCATAGTCTTTAGCTATGAGGGGTTAATGGATCGCCGCCAGCTTGAATACTTCCTCGCCGTCGTCGACGGCAGCAGCGTCACCAGCGCTGCTGCGGCGCTGCACGTCTCCCAGCCCACAATTTCGGTCGCCCTGCGGGCGCTGGAGAAAGAGCTAGGAGGGCAACTCTTTGAGCGCACGCCGAAGGGGCTTGCCCTTGCTGCAGCTGGCCGAGCGCTGGTCAACCCAGCTCGGCAGGTGCTGCGCGACTTCAGCGTGGCGAAGGAGAGTGTCAGAGACGTGCTCGGCCTCACTGGCGGGAGCCTCGACATTGGGGCAGTCCCCGCTGTGGCGTCAGGGTGGCTTCTTGATCGGATGGCGGCGTTTCGGCGCGCCTATCCCGAGGTCGTGCTACGCGTTTACCCTGAGATCGAGGATGATCTCGTCGGTGCCCGGGTGCGCAACGGGGAGTACAACCTTGGACTGACGGTTTCGCAGCCGGATGCCTCGGGACTGACCGCATTCCAGGTGGGCGAGCAGGTCCTTCAGGCGCTTCTACCGCCCGGGTCACCCGGGCGAGGGACGCCGTTGATGATCGAGGAGCTCGTTGGCATGGACCTCGTCACCCTTCACCGAAACCACTCGAGGTCCCGGCGGTGGCTAGAGGCCAGGCTTGGTGAGCGGGGCCTCAGTGCCCGGATCCGCGTCGAACTCGGCTCAACTGACGCGATCGTGCCGCTTGTCGCGGACGGGGCGGGCTATGCACTCTGGTGGACTCCGATGCCAGCCACAAGCCTCGGAGAATGCGTCCTGCGTCCACTCGTCCCGGGGCTCCGGCGGCCGATAGTCATCTCTCATCGCACCGGCGTGATCTCCCCTGCCGCCCAGGCGTTCCTGCATCTAGTTGGTAGCGAACCGCAGGGCTGAAGGCCACCGCCACCCGGATACAGGGGGAGCGCCCCGACGTCTGCACTCCAAGTCCGGAGGCTGGACCCGGCTGACCTGGGAACGTCCGATTCGCCGACGACCGCTTTCGCAGCTAGTTCTAGTCCTGCCCTTTCGGCGCCGATAATTGCGATTCCGTCAACCTACGGGCTGACGCTGCTGTAGCAGGCTTTCGGCCGCACTATTCCCTAGGGGGCGGCGGCCAAGTTGGGGTGTAGCACGAGCATTGTTGTTGGAACACACGTGATACTGGGATTTCGGTCCCCCTTTGTGTTGCCTTTACACATTCGCGCCTATGGGATCGTAATCTCTACTCAGCATCGACCACACCTGGGTTGCAGGGCGATCCGCCCTGCAACCGGCACCGGCGTGTAGCTGGTCCAGTGTTTCGTTGGCGCCGGGGTAGCCGCAGGGGAGGACAGATCGGGCCCGGCTCCGGAGGCAGGTGGAGGCGGAACCGCGGCGGCCCGGGTTGCCTTAGTTGAAGTCTGCGGGCCTTTGGAGAATGGAAGCAGCGAGGTTCGCCTCTGCTTCTGATGGATGACTTAGGGAGGCCCACTGGTTTTGACCCATGTTGGTGAGCTCCAGGCGTATTGTTCGTTGTGTTGCCTGACTCTTGCGTAGTACCAGTCGTGGACGCCTTTGGGCCTAATATCTGTAAGCTCGAGCTTCACTCGACGACTGGTGCTTGGTGACGCGCGGTGCATGCAGATGCCGCCGGAGAGGAAGCCTCCTATGTACCCGGTCCGGGAACCAAGAAGAAGTTCAGCGATAGAGTGCTTCATCTCGACGCCGTTGAACCTGGCGACGAGCACTGTCCGGTCATCTCCGGTGACGTGCAAGGCAAGCTGTTGGGTGGCGTCCGTCGTGACCGTGGGGTTCCCCCTTGTTTCGGTGGAGAAGACTATGCGTTGGTCATCAATTTGCCGCCAAGTTGAGAAGCTGTATTTGCCGGGGGTTGAGGCGCTCGGTGCGACTATGTCGTTGCCGTGAAGTCGCGGTTCCACGGCCGTGATGACCCCGCCGCGGACTTCGAGTTCGATGTCCCATGCTGCTTTCACACCGATTTCTCCCCATCCAACACTTACCGAGAGCACACCATTGAAGTGCTCCTCGGGAGCGCCTGCCGGAGATGCGCGCTCGATAACCTCTCCATTTCGTATCAGTTCGACGTAATCAACGGAGTCTCCGCCCTCCACTTCGACGGCTATTTCCCGGGTAGCGTTGCTTGGGATTCGCGCACCCATCGGGTAGCCGTTGACACTGGTCGCCAGCATGATTCGATCTCCGGTGACCGCGTAGGTTCGTCTGGCCCGTATGGCGTTCCAAATCCCGTGCCGCGTGAGCTCATCGGCCCATACCATTGCCCTGCCATAGCCGTGGCTTCCAGGGTGGGCGCTGTGATGGTCAGTGGATCCGATAAAGCCAAAAACTTTACCTAGCTCCAAGCCGTGCATCGCAGTACTCTGGCTGTTCCGCGGGCCCATTGTGTGCAAGTAGTTTCGCGGCGCCTCGTCAGATTCTCCGCACCCGTGCATCGAAACGATTTCCACCACAGGGGAAAACTCTTCAGTGTAGGCTTGCCAGTTTATGCCGCGGCGCCCGGCGAGGTAGCCGATATGGTGCGGCAGTGCCAGAGCATCCAGCCCGTGGGCTTTGAGTTTCCGCAATTCGCGGCGGAGTTCCGCCAGATTGTTGGCGGAGGCCGGGCCCAGTGGCCCCCGACCGGACTTGTAGTAGATGCAGTGGTCACCGTAGGTCATGCTGTGCCATTCGAAGGAGAGCAGTGATACGAAGACCCCGTCCTCGTGAAATCCTTCGGTGATGTCCTGAACGTGACCCCATTGATCCTGTAGGCGCCCGAATCCCCTGTTGTGGTAGTCGTGAACGTCCTTCGGCTCATCTGGCATGTCGTGCCAATTGGCATGGCCGGTCACGCTGCCAAAATCGAGTTGCAGGCGCGCGTTGCGATAGGCGTCTTCGATGCTTCCATGGCCGTAACTGATATCGCAGTGATTGTGGATGTCACCGGCGTAAGCCAGGGTTTCCGCATAGGGGTCCAATGACGACGCAGTTCGTGGAAAGGTCATCTTCTGCTCCTAAATGGTGGGGAGACGCTGGCGATCAAGAAACTGTGAAACGGCAGCGCGGAGCGACCTTCCACTTGAAAACATCGGGAGGCCGGGGGTGCTCGCTCTCCCAAGAGAACAACAAAGAGGTGGGAGAAACCCTAAGACGGGGTGCCATGTTGTAGGGATCGTGGTCCACAGCAAAGTGTCTTCAGCGGCCATTCTTGCCTTCCTATTTCCTCGTAACGGCCGGTTTGGTTTCGGTGGCAGGTGCTTGGCGGGAATCGGGCGCGCCGACAGCGGGAAGGTCATCTACGTGCCGGCTGCGCGCGGGCGCGTGTTCGAGGGGACTGTGGGCGATGGGATCGCCGGTCTTCTCCAGCCAGGCGTCCAGCAGGTCCGCGTGCCGGGACCTTATGTCCTGATAGTCGGGTTCCTTGATGACATTGACGAGTTCTGAAGGGTCGGTCCGGCGGTCGTAGAGTTCTTCGGGCTCGCGTGGCTCCAGGTGGGCATCGCCCATCCCTTGGCGTGTGTCGCTCGTTTCGAGGTCGATGGCCAGTTGGAGCTTGGGCCCCGGTTCGTAGTTGCGGATGTAGACGTAGTCTTTGGAGCGTGCCGCCCGCTTGGGGTCGTAGGTGTCGTGGAAACTCTTCGAGGTGAAGATGACGCGTCCGTCTCCAGTGCCTTGCCGCCTGAGCAGGGGGACCAGGGACTCGCCTTCGAATTCTTCGTCTTCCTTTGTGGCGCCTGCAAGTTCCAGCAGTGTGGGGACGAGGTCCATGTGGCTGATGAGGTCCTTCACGCGATGTGGTGGCACATCCCAGCTGGATGGGAGGCGGACAATAAAGCTCACACCCGTGCCCGCGTCATAGAGGGTGCTCTTCGCCCGCGGGAAGGCCGCGCCGTGGTCGGTGGTGAAGACGATCATGGTGTTCTCCCGGTCCAAGGCTGAGTCAATTGCGGTGAGGAGCCTGCCAAAGCCTGCATCGAATTGGGCGATTGCTCCGTAGAAGGCTGCTATGTCCCGGCGTGTGTGCTCGTTGTCGGGAAGGAATCCGGGGACGTCCACCCGTGAGGGGTCGGCGGGCTCGTAATCTTCGGGTCCCCATGGGCGGTGCACCTCCCATGTCCCGACGGTGAGAAAGACGGGCTTGCGTTCATTACGGCTCGGTAGCTGGCCCAGCCATCGTTCGGTCGCTTCGACCACCTGATTTGTTCGGGGGATGAAGCCAAGACCGGGGCATTCGTCGAAGCCGAGGACGGTGGGGTCCACGTTCTCGTGCTGGAGGCCGATCAGGGCTGAGTGGTATCCCAGCGGGCGGAGGTGCTCGGGCGCGGTTAGTACGCCCTCCCGGTACCTCCAGGCGTTATGGACGAGCCCCTGGATGCCGTTCCGGTAGGGCGACGTGCCGGTGAACAGCGCGCCGCGGGCCGGGGAACACAAGGGTGAAGCTGAATGGGCGTTGTCAAACACCACCGACTCAGTAGCGAAATTGCTGATATTCGGTGCTGGTACCTGCGGCATGCCGTAGACGGGGAGCCAGCGTCCCAGATCGTGGCAGTGGATCAGGACCACATCTGGTTGGGTGGAGTCGGGCATGTTTTCCTTCCGACGCCAAGGACGGCCACTGATGGTGGCCGAGTTGGCGCAACAAGTTGCTATGGGGTCTGGTGTTTGAAGTGAGTTGCTCTGGTATGGCGGATGGGACACGAAGTTGGGTAGGGCAGCAGGACGGGAGCCTGCGGTCGGGGCGGCGGCGATCGACTGAGGATCCTCTGCTGATGCCGCCGCCTGCCGTGGGAAGGTCAGCCCGTGGGAAGTCCGGCCTTGGAGATGATGGACTGCAGTGCGCTCTGGATCTGATCCATTCCGTCCTTCGGCGGGGTGCTCCCGGCGGCGATGTTCTGAAGCGCGGGTTCGGTGGCGTTGAGCATGTCAGTGGAGAAGGCATACCGAAGCGAGGTGGGTGTGTCCGGCAGATTCTCGGCCGTTTGCTTCATGGCCTTCAAAGCGTCCTGCTGGGCCTGCGGAATGTCGGATGGTTCGTAGGAATCGCTGCGGACGGGGATGCCGCCCTCCTTGGCGAACATGGTCTGGGCCTTCTGGGACGTCATCCAAGTGATGAAGTTCAGAGCCGCTTTTGCCCTGTCACTTGGAAGGCCGGCAGGTATGGCGAGGGACCAGAGACCTGTAGCGGAAGATGCCTTCCCTGACGGCGTCGGCGGCAGCGGTGCGTAGCCGATTTTGCCCGCCACGGAGGAATTGGCCGGGTCCTCAAGCTGAGCGGCAGCGGCGGCCACGAGGTAACTTTGGGCAGCGTCCCCATTCTGAAGTTCCGCGATCGCCTGGGCCTGGCCCATGGTGGTGGTAGCCGAGGGCCCGAGCTGTGCAAGTTCCCGCAACCAGGTCGCGGCCTGGACACCGGAACTGGTGTTGGCCGTCGGCGTCCAGTCAGTGCCCTGGTTCTTGAACCAGGCACCTCCGGCGCCGTTGAGCAACGCCTGGAATTCGAAGGAGGCTGCATAGGTGCCGGCTACCCCCTGGGTACGGAAGACGCCCCCGTACTTCGCGGCCTGGGCTTCCTGTATTTTCTTGCCGTTGGAGATGATTTCGTCCCAGGTCTTGGGAACGTTCAGACCCAGCTTTTCGTAGACGTCTTTGCGGTACACGAAAATGTCAACGTTGCCCAGCAACGGCATGTTGGTAATCTTGCCGCTGGCGTCAAAGACCTTCTTGGATGCCTCCCACTTGGCCACGTTGCTGTAGCTGTAGATCTGGGTGTCCGGCTTGTAACTGGGATCAACGTCGTTGAACGGCTGCACCCACCCGTTGACGTTGAACTGGGGAAGGTCCTGCTCGTTGATCTGAAAAACGTCGAACGTGTGCTTCTGGCTCTGGATGTCGTTGACCTCTTGGGTCTTCACATCGGGATTGGGGAAGTTACGAAGCTCTACCTTGTTGCCGGTCTCCTTCTGGTACTCAGCGACGAGCTTCGCGTACGCCGGATTCCAAGGTGCCTGGCTTGTTGGCACGACAAGGGTCACGCCCTTGGCCGCTCCTGGGGGTGCCTGGGCACCGGAATCGCAGGCTGCCAAGCCCAAGGTTGCCGTCGCGATTGCAAGGCCAGCCGCGGCGGCGCGGGCCAGTTTTGTACGGGGTTGTGGGAGTGCGCGCATTCGTTATCTCCTTTGATATCGGTGGTGGTAAGGAAAGGGGTCAGCCCTTGACGGCCCCGGCCGTGAGCCCGGAAACGATCTGCCGGTTGGCGAAGATCGCGAGCAGGATCATCGGAACTGCGGCAACGGATCCGGCGGCGGCCAGTTCGCCCCAGGTGACCGCGTACTGCTGGAGGAAACCGGCTATGCCGACAGTCACGGGGGCTGTGACACCACCGGAGGTAAGGGTCAAGCCCATGAGGAACTCGTTCCAGGCCATGATTCCGACGAAGACGCCGGTCGCGGCCAAGCCCGGGCGTACCAGCGGGAGCATCACCAGCCAGAACGCGCGCAGTTCATGTGCCCCGTCCATGAGCGCAGATTCGCGCAGCTCGTCAGGCAGAGCGGCGAAATACGAACTCATCAACAGCACAGCAAACGGAAGATTGAACAGAGTGTTGACAATGATCAGCCCGGGCACCGTGCCCAGCAGGCCGATGTTGTTCAGCAAAACATACAGGCCAGGCACGAGGGTTGCCGGCGGGATTAGCGGGATGATACCGGCCAACACCAGGGCCGGCAGCGTCAGCCACCGCGGTGGGGACAGTTTCGCCAGCGCATATCCGCTGAGGGCTCCAATGACCAGGCACAGGACCACCGTCCCGATGACCAGTCCGGCGCTGTTAATCAGCTGGGCTGTGAAGGCGCCGTCGGCGAAGATCGCGCGGAAGTTTCCCATCCAGAACGGGAAGTCCCAGCTGCGGCTGGTGATGGCGCGGTTTGGCAGGAACGCCAGCAGGAGTGCCCAGAGGATCGGGATGATGACAATCAGCATGATGATGACGAGGGCGATTTCGACGGCCGGGTTGCTGCGACGCGTCGACGTATTCCCGCTCATGCCGCCCGCCTCACCCGTCGGGCCAGCACCGCGACCACCAGCAGTGCGACGGTCAGGGCGATAACGACAAAACTGAAAGCGGCAGCATTGCCGTACTGCAGATCCTGGAAGAACCAGAGCTGGATTCGTTGCGACACCATCGTTGTTGCCCCGTTCGGACCTCCGGAGGTCAGCAGGTACATTTCGTCGAAGACTTTCACTCCCATGACCACGCGCACCAGGGCCACGGTCCCGATAGCCGGCAGCAGCAGGGGAAGGACGATCCGGCGAAGGATTGCTCCTTCTGATGCGCCGTCCACTCGGGCAGCCTCGAGGATTTCGTCCCCGATGCCTTTGAGCGCGGTGTAGATGAACAGGAAGACGACCGGGGACCAGTGCCAGATGTCCACGACGATAACGCTTGTCATCGCTCCGAGGCCGGTGTTCAGCCAGTTCTGCTCCGGCAGCCCGAGAGTTGCGAGGACTTTGTTCCAGCCTCCTGCCGTGGGGCTGAGGATGAGCAGCCATATCAAGCTGACCACCACGGGAGCGATGACCGCCGGCCAGATCATCACATTCCGCGCCAGCGGCAGGAGCATGACCGCCCGATCGACCAACAGGGCGGCGCCCAGGCCTGCGATCAGGCTGCCTGCAACACTTCCAATAATGAAAACGACCGTGTTGCCCAGTGCCTGCCAGGCCGCGGCGTCCGCCAGGACCGTCTGCAGGTTGGACAGGCCAGTCCAGGTGAAGTGGAATCCGGTGCCGGTGATGCCTACTTCCGTCAACGCCATCTGGAGCACCCGCGCGAACGGGTATGCCCCGACGGCCAGACAGAACAGCACAAATGGAGCCAAGGCAATAGCCGCCCAGCCGGGCCCGCCGCGCGGACCCGACTTGCTGCTCCTGACCGGCGGGGGAGCTGCCACCGCTGTCCCAACGGCCGCCGTCACCTTGTGGCCCTGCTGGTAGGGATAGGAGCTTCCATGCTCATCCTTCCAATCTGCTCGTGCTATATCGATCTACCAACGCACGATCACGCTCTTTTCCCTTCCCGAAGGAGAGGGGCGCGGGGGCGCGATTGGTGGCTAGAGACGTTCGTATCTGCCGGGCATCTAGCAGAGATAGGTGGATCGATCTACCTCTGCTTAGAGGTTAACTGTGACCTACCTATCACGTCAAGGGTTTCCGTTTCGGCGCAGCCGCAAGAGCCTCTAACCTCGAGATGGGGCTCCATGGGAGCTAGAGGTGACTGAACGTTTCCGTCGAGGGCATCCAGAAGCCATTGCGCTGCGCGCCGGCCCATCTCCTCAGGACCCACCGCGACCGAGGTGACGGCAGGGTTGAACAGTGCCGACTCGGGGAGACCGTCGAAGCCAATAACTCCGACCGGATCCCGCCCTGGCTGTTCAGTCCGGAGTGCGTGCAGGAGTGCATAGGCGATCACGTCGCTGTGGCACAGGACCGCATCAAAGGAAAGGTTAGTGGACAGCAGACGGTCAGCGAGCTCTATCCCACCTTGCGCACTGGTTTTCCCGCGCAGAACTCCGACAAGTTGCGCACCGGCGAACCCGGACAGTGCTTGCTTTACACCTTCTACCCGCTCTTCCCCTGGAACAGCTCCTTCAGGCCCACCTAGATAGACGAACTTCCGCGCACCGTGCACGGTAGCCATGTGGTCGGCGGCGAGGAATCCGCCCTTGACTTCTTCCAGCCTCAGGCTCGGGGAGCCATCTTGTGACCGGCGGGTGATTGCCAAAGTAGGGACCGACATGGACGGGGCGATGCTGCCGAGCGATGGAGCGTAGGCCAGTCCGTCCACCGGGTATTCCCGCATCGTCTGGACGACCCGATCCTGGCGGTCGGCTTCATCGTAGGTACTGGTCACCATCGTCATGAACCCGGCGGCGGCAGCGACTTCTTCAAAGCCCAGGGCCATGGAAGAGAAAAAGGGGTTCGATATATCCGTCAGGACCAGCCCGAGGAGACCACTGCGATTCGTCCGCAGCGTCGCGGCACCCCGATGGTAGACGTATCCCAAAGTCTCCATCGACTGACGGACACGCTTCCGCGTCCCGTCACTCAGCCGCCCCGTCCCGCGGACAACCATCGAGGCAGCCGCACGGGAGACACCTGCATGTTCAGCGACATCCTGGAGCGTCACGCGTTTCACCTAAGCAGACTAGTCCCGCGCCAGCCCTTACGCCTAACAGGACCGTGCGGCGCGCAAGCGGTACCACCGCGCCGACGTTGCCTCGAATGCCTTTTGCCCCTGCCGGCGGATCCTAAAGACCTACGGTCCGGAAGCCCGTGTTCCCACTGGAGGACTCGGGGGTGTTGGAGGTGCGCGCCGCGACCCGGTACCGGTTGCAGTATGACTCGTGGCAGAGGTAGGACCCTCCGCGCATCACCCGGCCGGCCCCTATCGTCGGGCCTTGCGGGTTCTCGGCCGGGGAGTTCCGGTAATAGCGCGGCAGGTACCAGTCGGAGCACCACTCCCAAACATTCCCGGCGACTTCATACAGGCCGAAACCGTTTGGAGGGAAGCTTCTGACCGGAGCCGTCCCCAGGAAACCGTCGTCCTCCGAGTTGAACTGCGGGAATTCCCCCTGCCAGATGTTGCAGAGGTGCTCGCCTTGGGGTCCAAGGAGCTCATCGCCCCAGGCATAACGCTTGCTGGCGAGCCCTCCCCGCGCTGCGTACTCCCATTCCGCTTCCGTGGGAAGCCTTCGGCCTGCCCACGCGCAGTAGGCGTGAACGTCATTGTGCGAGACCTGCACCACAGGGTGGTCCGGGATGGCTGACCAGTCCGAGTCCATTCCTTGGGGGTGGCGCCAGTCAGCACCGCGGACGTTGAGCCACCAGGGGGCCCCATCGGCCTCCCCGACCACATCTTTCGCGGGTGCTTCGAGCAAAAGGTGAAAAACAGCGGAGGTGCCATATAGTTCGGCCTCCGTGCGGTACCCCGTGGCCGTGACAAATGCGTTGAACATCCGGTTTGTGACCGCGGTAGTATCGATGCGGAAGGCGTTGACCGTGACCGGGTGCACTGGCGTTTCCCCGTTGACCGGATAGCCTTCCCCGAACGCGTCCCCCATTTCAAAAGTCGCCGCGGGCAGGAGCACGTCATCGTGCAGAGGCCTGGTCGCGTCACCTGTAGTGATCGTTATCGGGGCTTCCGCCCGGGTCGTTGTCCGATCCCGTCCGCAAGGAACGCAGCAGGAGGAAGCCAGTCGCTCAACGCCGTCGGTCAACACAAACTCCTTGAAAGCATTTTCACGTACGGGCTTCGTACGGGACTGGACAGCCGGCTCCGTAAGATACTTCGGGGGCCTTCATTATTTTCAGAGTCAGCTTATGCCCCGAGGATCTAAATGCTCTAAGGAGGACACGTTCGGCCTAGACAGGAGTCGTCTTCTGCAAAGAGCAGGAAAGCACTGCTAGTTCAGCGCTTGCCCGAAACCCTATGCGCTGGTCTCACAAAATGGCCCGCGGACTGAACAGGATGGCAGTGTTCTTGGCATTCCTGCCCCATGCGGCTTTGCACCAGGTACGCCGGGTGTTCAGATTGCTTTCCCGGTTCGAGCACCCCGGTACTAAGCTTCGGGTTGCCATAGGAGGGTGTGGTCCGCTCCGCCTGCAGGCCAGCGTCGTCGCCATGCGTCCCTGCCCCCGAACAATTTCTGGCATCTGTTCAATGCCAGAGGATAAAAACCAAAACGACGGCTGCGACCAGTGCGGCCGCCCCAGCAAGCAGCGGAACAATCAGGGGCAGCGGCAAGGGTGTCTTGTTACGCATGCTGCGCTCCACCCTGAGCCACCGCACGGCAGCGCCGGCGCTAAGCAGCATCCCCAACAGGAGCAAGAGGACGGACAGCCCCTTCCGGACAAGCACCAGGAAAAGGTCTGAGGTAAACGCCTCGATGCCGATGCCCCCAGCCAACAGGGCGAGGGCAGTGCGGATCCAAGCAAGAAACGTGCGCTCATTAGCCAAGGTGAAGCGCGGATCGGGCTCGGTGCCCCCAGGCAGCAGGCGCTCCGCTATCTTTCCGCGCGACGAAGGCACTGGAGCGACGGGCGGTTGCTCGCTCATAGTCACGATGCAACCCTAACGCCGCAAATCACCTTTCCAGAACGGCGCGAGGCTGCGGCGAGAGCGACTTCGGACGGGACGAACGATAACCGACCGCCTCGGCATACCGTTGGTACCGGCAGGGGAGAGGCCACACCGGCTTGGCTTGGCGCAAGTACTGGGACACCGCCTCCCTGCTGATCCCGTAATAACGGGCAAGGACGAATTTCGGAACACCACTGTCAGTGAACCGGGCACTGGCCGCCAAGTTCGGGGCCACAGGTAGCAAGGGAAAAGCCCCCAGTGACGGCGGAGTGCAACCCCTTCGGGGCCGCTCCCCCGACTAAAATAAGGGCCGATAATTATGATTCCGTCAACCTAGCGGTCACGGGGAAATTTCTTCCTTGTCCGGATACTTTTCGGCTCGAGGCGTCTCTTCCTTTTCGTCAAATCGAGGGTGGGACAAATAACAACACCGCCGCCCGGCCCGGGATGAATGACTGAGCGGCTGTTGTCCACTACAGCTATGCACGCAGCAATTGCGGGACTTGACCGTTTCCAGTCATCGGTGAGGTTTCGGCAGCACGACCTGCGGGTATGCATGCCAGCATGAAGCGGCCGAGTTTTCGCCGGAGCAGTGCTGATGGTGCCGTGGGGCATTGTCGGAGTCGTGGGCTTAGTGGGAAGCCGAGGGGGACGAAGGCGTTCTGCAGGTGGTGCCTCGCAGATTTCTGGTGCACGGGGGAGGGGTCCGATGGCTGAAAGCCATGATGGCGATGATTTGGTGATGCAGTCGTTGTTGCTCGATGAGATCGGGCAGTCGGTGATCGGTTTGGACAGTGACGTGCGGGTGACGTACTGGAACCGGGCGTCCGAGCGGCTTTATGGGTTCAGTGCATTCCACGTCCTGGGCGCAAGGATCCAGGAGTTGGGCATCATGGGAGGCACCGAGGGTCAGGGCGAGAACACGGGCCTTGAGATCATGCGAAGGCTGGCTGGCGGCCAAGATTGGGCGGGGGAACTTTGGGCGCGCCACCGGGCAGGGCGGGTGTTCCCGGTCCATGTAACGGTCAGCCCGATCCGCGGGAGGCATACTGTGCCCGTGTCGGTCGTCGCCATTTCGAAGGACATTACTGACCGGAAGCACAGCGAAGCCATCCTGCGGAGGTTTTCAGCGCTGGTGGAGTCATCCGGTGATGCGATCATCAGTGCCGATATGACGGGAACGATTACGAGTTGGAATGCCGGGGCGGTCCGGATGCTGGGCTGGGGTGCTGCCGAGGCTGTCGGTTCGAGCCACCGGTTGTTCACGACCAGCGTTGCGACGGATTTTGACGATCAGGTCGCAACCAGTATCAGGAGCGGTAGGTTTGTCACCGGTTTGGAGACGCGGTGGCGGCGCAAGGACGGGACCGCGATAGACGTTGAATTGACCATCTCGCCCGTTTACGGCCCTGACGGGGACCAGGTCGGGGCATCTGCCATCGCCCGGGATATTACTGAGATCCAACGGTTGAAGGCGGCAGCCGCCCTCGAACGTGAAAAGCTCCTGGCGGCCCAGGAGATGGCCCATGTCGGAAGCGTTGAATACACGCTCGAAACGGGGGAGACCTGGCATTCAGAGGAATTCGGCCGGATCGTCGGCCTGGAGGACGGGCGGCCTGTCTCTCTGAAGCTTCTCCTCGAGTTGACGCACACGGAGGACCGGGAGCGTGTCCTGCGGGTATGGAGAGACCTGAATCAAGGGACAGGATTCGCGGATCTTGAACACCGGATCCTTAGAGCAGATGGTCAGCAGCGGTGGTTGCATTCCCGGATCCGGGCGATGAACAGCGCGGACGGAAAGCCCGGGCGCTTCCTTGACACGGTCCTGGACATCACCGACCGTAAGAATGGCGAGCAGGTTCTGGAATGGCAGGCCCGCCACGATGCCTTGACCGGGTTGCCGAACAGGTATGTGATCACCGACGTGCTTCAGGGACTTCTGGACCAGGATTCCCGCGCAGTGGTGATGTTCGTTGACGTTGACCGGTTCAAACTGATCAACGACGGCATCGGTCATGGAGCCGGTGACAAGATCCTTATGCTCCTCGGCGAGCGGTTGAAGTCGTTTGTCCGTAGCGGTGATACGGTGGGCCGCTTTGGTGGTGATGAATTCGTCATCGTCTGCCGGAACCTGATGCTCCGCGGGGCCAGGACCTTGGCCGAACGGATCAGGCAGTCCACGCGTAAGCCGTTCGAGGTGGACGGCCGGCAGGTTTTCCTCAACGTCAGTGTGGGTATTGCGCTGGCAGGACCAGGCGATACCGCCGAGTCCATGCTCCGGGGAGCGGACTCCGCAATGTACAGGGCCAAATCCGCCGGTGGCGACTCATCAGCGGTCTATGACGCCAGGATGACGGGGCGCGCGGCGGGGAGGTTGAACCTGGAGTCGGATCTTCGCCACGCCCTGGAACAACGCGAGTTCTTTTTGGAGTACCAGCCAATCGTTGAACTCTGCACGGGAACTACCGTCGGGTTTGAGGCGCTGCTGCGCTGGCACCACAGCGAACAAGGGCTGGTTATGCCCGACACGTTCATTCCCATCGCGGAGGAAACAGGCCTGATCATCCCCATCGGTACCTGGGTACTCCAGGAAGCCCTCCAGCAGGTCCAGGACTGGCGGGCAGCGGTCAGCGGTGCTGAAGGCATCTTTGTGGCCGTGAATATTTCCGGGCGCCAGCTCATAGCCCCGGACTTTCCGGACATTGTGGAGGCAGCCATCGGTGACACGGGTATCGAGCCCGGCGCTGTTCATCTGGAAATCACCGAAACGGTCCTCATGGACCAACCTGACCTGCCCAGGGAAACCTTGAAGCGCCTCCACGCGCTGGGGGTCGGGCTCTCCATCGATGACTTTGGTACCGGGTACTCGTCCCTGAGCTATCTCAAATGGCTCTCCGCCCGGACCCTGAAAATCGACCGCACTTTCATAGAAGAACTCGGAAGAGGCCCCCATGGGGCAACCATCATCGAACTCGTCCTGGGCATGGCCCGCAGCCTCAAACTCGATGTCATAGCAGAAGGGGTCGAAACCAGTGACCAGCTCAGCGAGCTGCGCCGGCTCGGTGTACCCCACGGCCAAGGATTCCTTTGGAGCAATCCCTTGGCTCCCGACCGGATACGGGGCTGGTTTGCCCGCCTCCCCACCCTTGTCCTCGATGCGGAACCGGCACGGGGAAGGCACTGAAAGCGATGGAATGCGCAGGTGAAGGAAGGACAGCGGTTCTCGATGAGGCTAACTGAGGTCCGCGTGTCGGCCTCATCGGACTCCCGTCCACCGCGAATCAACTTACCGGGAACAGGGTCTTCACCCGGCTCGCCCTCGAGGGCAAGGCCACGGTCAAATATTAATGCAACCCATTGACCGAGTCTGAAGCCCCTTTTCAGGCTGCTCCCCAGGGTGATATCAAGAGCCGATGTTTGATATTCCGTAGCTACGGGCATGGCGCAACGTTGCGGTACCGGATTCAGCCGCACTTTTGCCTCAGCTGTCAGGTCGACGGTTTGCCCTGGTTGCACTCAGCCAGAAGGTGCAATCACCCCTACCGTCTGGGTGAACCGAGTGCCTCCCAGGCCTTGTTGCGGCGTTCAGCAAGATCGCTGCGGGCATCCAGTGCCTCAGCCATGCTGACAGCGACAAAGCGGGTTGCCGTACCGGGGGCAGCCCTGGCCACCAGGTCCATGTCGGCGCTGATGACGGTGCCTACCATGGCGTAGCCGCCGCCGGAGACGGCATCGCGGTGAAGGATGATCGGCTGGGTTCCGCCCGGGATCTGGATGGATCCTACGGCGTACCCTGCGTCCACGATGTTGGAAGGGTCCGAGCCGGCACCGAAAGGCTGTTCCCGTTCTTTCCATTTCACCCCGGGGCCGGAGTAGCGCAGACCCATCCGGTCGGCCACCGGGGTTACCTTCCATTCTTCTTTGAGGAGATTGCCCAAACCTTCTTCGGTGAGGCGGTGGTCGTACAACCCCAGCACGATCCGGACTTCCTGCTCTTTGGCGTATACGGGCCGGAACTCCTCCGGTACAGTGTCGGCCCTAGGGAGTTTCCCGCCGTTGAGGGGAGCGCCCACGGGGACGACGTCACCGGCTTCGAGCTTTCGGCCCTTGAACCCGCCGATCGCGCCCAGGCTGTATGTGGACCGGCTGCCGAGCACCTCCGGGACATCGATGCCGCCCTGGACTGCGATGTAGTAGCGAGTGCCGCCCTGAATGACGCCGAAGGAGAGCTGGTCCCCGGCTTTCAGCACCAGGCGGCTCCACTGGGGCCGCGGCTCCCCGTTGACCTTCAGCTCCACCGGGGCGCCCGTGACGGCGATGACGGCATCGCTGTCAGTGGTCAGCACTGGGCCGAGGTAGGTGCATTCAAGGGCCGCTTCCCGTGCCGTGTTTCCCACCAGGGCATTTGCGAGTTCAGCGGAGTACTGGTCCATTGAACCGCTTTGCGGGATACCCACGTTGTAGTGGCCCGTGCGACCTTGGTCCTGGACCGTGGTGGCCAGGCCTGGGTTTCCAATTTCAAATGCCATTGAGGGCCTCCATGAGTTCACGGTTGTAGCCTTCGGGGTCGGCCAGGGCCCTGGACAGCTCGAAGGTTACCGGCGCCTGCCGGTATCGGAAGGTGCCGGCAGCGATCTCGGCCTGGATGACGTTGTATTCGGCCTCGGTGACCGGCTTAAACTTCACGATGTCCCCGGGGCGGAAGAACACCATGAAATCCTTGAAGTCCGCCAGCGCCTGATCGGGATCGAAGATGGGGGCGGCGGCCACACCGAACATCTGGTACCCGCCGGCACCGCGAACGGAATAGATGCAGCCGAAGCATCCTCCGTGCCCCACGGTCAGTTTGGGGGTATCGGTCCGGGGGCTCAGGTACTTGGGGACTTCCAGCTGCTTGTCGCGGTCTACCAGCTGGAACAGGAACGGCAGCCCGGCCACGAACCCAACCATGGACACCAGCCATGGCTGTTCGTGGTGCCGCTGGATGAACTCCGCGGCGTCCTTGAGGTGGTTGACCTTGGCGGCGTAGTCGATGTCGCTGCCTTCAGGCTCCTGGTGGAAGCCTTCGCGGAACCGCTGCGCCACTTCGGCGGTGAAGGGGTCCTCGTACCAGACCGGTACTTCAACGATCCGGGTTTCAAGCGCCCGCTCCTGGTGGTTCATCAGATCGCGCTCGATGTCGCGCACGGCCGTTTCCAGCTGTTCCGGAGGCAGGACGTCCGGATCGAACCGCACCAGCAGGGAAGCGTTGGCGGGGCAGATGTCCACGATTCCCGGCAGCCGGGCATCGGAGAGCTTGCCGGCAATGGACATGACCTTGAAGTTCGCTGGCAGGCTCATGGCTTCGGAGACTTCCACGAACAGGAATTCGTCCCCGCCCCAGGTGTAGCGGGCAGCTGGGAGGACGGCGGCTTCGGTGGTCATTTGGCCCCCAACAGGTCGGCTGTGGTTTCTATGAACTTGGAGTGGTGACTGGCTTCGGCGAATTCGGGCCGTGCCAGCAGCGCCTTATGCACGGGGACGGTGGTCTTGACCCCTTCAATGTGCGTTCCCTCGAGCGCCGCAAGGGTTGCTGCTATGGCGGCGTCCCGGTCCGGGGCGTGGACGATCAGCTTGGCCAGGAGGGAGTCGTAGTACGGGCTCACCACCGAACCTGCCTCAACACCCGCGTCCACCCGTATTCCCGCACCCGCTGGCCACTCAAGCGAGCGGATGGTTCCCGGGCTGGGGAAGAAGTGGTGGCTGGGGTCTTCTGCGTTGATGCGGCATTCGATGGCATGGCCGCTGAAGTGCACATCGTCCTGGGTGATGGACATGGACCCGCTGGAGGCAATCAGCAGCTGCTCTCGGACCAGGTCCACGCCGGTGATTTGCTCGGTGATGGGGTGCTCTACCTGGATACGCGTGTTCATCTCAATGAATGCCGCCTCGTGGTTGACGGGGTCGTAAAGGAACTCAACTGTTCCCGCTCCGTGGTAGCCGCATTCGCGGGCAAGAGCCACGGAAGACTCCCGGATGGTGGTGCGGACGGCGTCGGGAAGGTCGGGGGCCGGGGCTTCCTCCAGGACCTTCTGGGAACGGCGCTGCATGGAACAGTCGCGGTCACCCAGGTGGATGAAGTTGGTCCCGTCACCGAGGACCTGCACCTCCACATGCCGGGCATGCTCCACGAACCGTTCCAGGTAGACGGTGTCGTCGCCGAAGACGGAGCCCGCCTCGCCCCGGGCCATTTCGATGGTTGCCAGGAGCTCGCTTTCCTCGTGCACGAAACGGATACCCCTGCCGCCGCCCCCGGCCGAAGCCTTCACCACCAGCGGATATCCGATCCCACGCGCGATTTCCACGGCGTCCGCGTCCGGGTCCAGGGGGCCGTCGGACCCCCGGAGTACGGGGACCCCTGCCTTGGCTGCCGACTCCCGGGCCAGGGACTTGTTGCCCATCATGGCAATGGTGTCCGCGTTCGGGCCCACCCAGGTCAGGCCGGCGTCGGCCACCTTCAGCGCGAAGTCGGCATTCTCTGAGAGGAACCCGTAGCCGGGGTGCACGGCGTCGCACCCCTGCTCCCGGGCGGCAGCGATGAGGGCGTCCTGATTCAGGTAGCTTGCGGCCGCCGGGGCCGGGCCCACCACCACGTAGTGGTCGGCTGTCCGGGCTGCCAGTGATTCCACGTCGGCTTCGCTGACCCCCAGGACTGTCTCGATGCCCATGTCGCGTGCGGTCCTGGCGATCCGTACGGCGATCTCGCCACGGTTTGCGATGAACAGTTTCATGGGCTGCCTTTATCCTTCGCGGATGACGACGATGGAGTCGCCCGGGTTGACCATGTCGCCTTCGTTGACTTCAAAGGATTCAAGGGTCCCGGCGACGTCGGACTGGATCTCGGTGAACTGCTTCATGATTTCCACGATGCCGATGGTCTGCCCGACTTCGATGGCGTCGCCTTCATTGGCGAAGGGGGGTTTGCCGGGGCCGGGCTTGCGGTAGAAGACTCCCGGAAGGGGTGAAACGATCGTGGCCATGTGCTGCTCGCTTTCAGGAGTGGGTGGATCGGGCTGAGTTGAGGGCATCGCGCACGGCGGAGGCGACGGCGACGGCGTTGGGGGCATCGGAGTGGACGCAGATGCTCTGGAACGTGATGTTCAGGGGAGTGCCGTCGACGGCGGGCACGGCCTCGCCTGCAACCGCGCGGCTGACGCGTTCTGCAGCGGCGGCCGGGTCCGTGGGCGCGGGCCGGCGCTGGATCAGCAGCTCGCCGGCGGGGCCGTAGTTGAGGTCCACGTAGAGTTCGGCGACGAAGTCCACTCCCATGGCACGGCACACGGTTTCATGGGCGGTGCCGGCGAGGCCGTAGAACGGAACGCCGAACTGTTTGGCCGTCCCGGCGGCCGCCTGCATGAGGTCTTCGTCTCCGGCGAGCATGCCGTAGAGGGCGCCGTGCGGCTTGATGTGGTTGAGGGACAGCCCGTTCTTCGCCAGGAAGGCGGTCAAGGCGCCCGTCTGGTACAGGATGATCGACTCAACCTCCTCGGGGGCAAGGACCATGCGGCGGCGGCCGAAACCCATGGGATCGGGCAGCCCGGGATGGGCTCCCACGGCCACACCGTGTTCAGCGGCGAGGGCCACCGTCCGGTTCATGACGTCCGGGTCCCCGGCGTGGTAGCCGCAGGCAACGTTGGCGACGTCGATGATCTCCATCAGCGCAACGTCGTTTCCGAACTCGTGCAGTCCGAAGCCTTCACCCATGTCCGAATTCAGGAGCACCTGGGCAGGCGTGGTCTGCGTCACTTTTTCTGTCATGCAGGCAACGGTACAGAGGCGATGACTCCGCGGGAATTGGGCAGATCGCTGAATCTAGGCAGGTCGATTATGATGCTTGCACTAGCCAGGAGGCCTTCCATGCGTGTTGCCGATCTCGTGGCGGATCCCGCCTTGAACATCCGCCTTGCCGTTCAGGGCAGTCCGGGATGGCTCGCCCGCCCCATCGCCTGGTGCGCGCCGACGGAGCACATGGACCCTACGCCCTTCCTGAGCGTCAACGCGCTGCTGTTGACCAACGGGATGGGCCTGAACGTCAAGGACTACCGCATCTGGGATGCCTACGTTGAGCGCCTGATGTCCGTGCCCGTGGCCGGGCTGGTTTTCGGCCTCGGCGCAGCTCATAGCGAGCTGCCGGCGGGCCTGGTGAAGGCCTGCGAGGCTCATGGCCTTCCGTTGCTTGAGCTGCCTCCGGAGGTGCCGTTTGTCCTGGTCATGAGGCATGTGGACCAGCTGATCGCGGCCGAACGTTATGCCGAGCTGCGTGCCGGGTGGGATCTGGCGGATGAGTGCACCAGACTGGCCGCGGGGGGCCATTCCCTGGCGCAGGTATTGGAGCGGGTGGCCACCACGATCCAGGCGCGGGTGGCGGTCCTTGACCACAACGGCTTTGAACTGATGTCCGCCGGAACGCCCCGGGGCGGAACGGCCCGCACCACCCTGAGCCTGCCAAGCGGCGGCATCCTCCGGTTCAAGCTGGCCATCGAGGGAATCAAGAGCAGCCTGGTCCTGCAGCCGCTGTTGGGGCCGGTGGCAGCGGTCATTGCCATGCAGCTGAGCTACACCCTCGGTTCGCGATCGCCCCTGCACTCCCGAGAAGCCGCACGGTTCATGGAAGCGCTCTACGAGGCCAGGGGAACGCCGACGCCGGCCCTGCGGCGTTACGCCGCGGAGGCCGGATTCGAGCCGGACGGGGAGTGGGGTTCGGTGCTGATCGGCGGCGCGGGGGAGATTGCGCCCGTCAAGCTGAGGACCATCGCGTGGCGGATACGGGTTGGCCTGCAGGCCGAATACCGGACCGTGCGGTTCATGGAGGAGGCTGGCCTCACCACGCTGCTGGTGCAGGGCGGGGAAGCCGGCCTGGAGCTGATGGAAGTTGTCCGGAAGTCCTTCCAGGACGCGCCGGAGCTGTCCGCCGTCGTCTCCGGGTGCGGGAACCTGGACGAACTGCCGCTGGTACTTCAGCTGGCCCGCCGCAGCGTGGGCGAAGCGGGGCTCCACCGGGCGCCCGTCGCAGATCTTGCCGGGGTAGTGGACGGCCTGCCGGGGACGGGACTGGTGGCGATATCCCGGCGCCTTCTGGGCCCGTTAATGTCCGACGGCGGCACCGCCTTGCGCGAAACGCTTGAGGCCTATCTGCGGCACAGTGGGAATACCCGCGAGACGTGCAGGGAACTGTTCATCCACCGCAACACCCTGACCTACAGGTTGCGCAAGATCGAGGAGCTTCTGCGGGTTGACCTCGATGACGGCGAAGTCCGGGCCACCTGCCTGCTGGCATTGCGGATCGTGGCCGCCGGCAGCTAGGTGACAGCCACTTCCGCCAGCGCCCTGGCTGCGCTGCTTTCCCGCACGCAGAGGGTGGGTTTCAGCCGCGCAGGTTCGGGGTTCTCGCCCCTGAGCACGGCCTGGATGAGCTGCACTGCGGTCCGTCCAATGTCCGCCATGGGGGAGTGTACCGAGGTCAACGGGATGGGAAGTTCGGCCGCCAGGGAGGTGTCGTTGTAGCCAACCACGGCTACATCCCGGCCTACCGTGAGGCCGTGGGATCGCAAGGCTCCCATCGCTCCAATCGCGGCGAAGTCGTTGACGGCGAAGATGGCGGTGGGGTGCGGCCTGCCGCTGGCAAGGATCTTGTCCCCGGCCTCCCGACCACCGGCCGTATCGAATTTGGACCACACCACGTCATCGTCCGCGATGGTGCCGCCCAGGGAACGCCAGCGGTCCAGGAAGCCGGCAGTGCGGTCAATGGCGGTGCTAGCGTACGGTTCACCGGCGATGACCGCCACCTGCCGGTGGCCCATCTCCCACAGGTGACCGGCCACGAGTTCACCACCCAAGATATCGTCGCAGGTGGCGGACGGGTAGCCAGGGACCCGGCGGTTCATCAACACGAACGGGACCTTGCGCTCGGTCAGTTCCTGCAGGAGTCCTCCGTCAAAGTGGGCGTCGCCAATGATCAGCCCATCCACCCTGCGCGCCAGCATCAGGTCGATCTTCCGCCGCTGTTCCTCGGGATCATCGCGCGAGTTCATCACGAACGCGGAGTATCCCACCTCGGCTGAGGCCTCGTCGATGCCCTCGTACATAATCGCCAGGACCAGGTCCGAAAGCCTGGGGACGATGACGCCGAGCAGTTTCGTCCGACGGGTTCGAAGGCTGGCCGCCTGAGGGTCGGGGGAGTACCCGAGCTTGCGGGCCAGCTCACGGACGCGCTCAGCGGTGGCAGCCGAGGCCGCCCCCTTGGCCACGTCGGAACCCGAATGCAGGACCCTGGAGACGGTAGACGGATGGACGCCCAGCTCCCGGGCCAAATCCTTCAGCGTGACCGTTCGTCCGCCGTCGGCCTTTTCTTTCATGTCCTTCTCCTGCCCACCGGGGTCACTGTAGCCCAGGTCTGGCACCCAGGTCTGCTCCATAGGTTCGACGGCCGCTCTTGACGTGACCCGCTTCACATCCTATAGTCAATCTTCAACGCTCCCCAAACGATTGGGTAGATGATTTGGAACCTCCTCCAGGCGCCCCCACCCCTCGGCGCCGCTCCCTCTGCTCATGTAAACGCCCCTTTCCGTGGAGCGTTACCCAAACGATTGGGTGGCGATCCACAGCGAACCAACGGAGCTGAAATGACTGTTCCCGACTTCCACGTCGTGCTGCTGGCTACCGGAGGCACCATCTCGTCGCGTTCTTCCCATGCCGGTGGCGCCGTTGCCTCCGACACCGGCGAGCAGGTGTTTAAAGCCCTCGGCTCGCCCGTCTCCCACCCCGTGCGGGTGCTGGACGTGTTCCAGAAGGGGTCCTACCTCCTGACGTTCGAGGACATGCTCAGGATCTGCGCCACCATCAAGGAAGTCCTCAAGGACCCCAAGGTTTTGGGCGTAGTGGTGACGCACGGGACGGACACCATGGAAGAGAGCGCCTACCTCGCCGACTTACTCCACAGCGACGAGCGGCCGGTGGTCTTCACCGGCTCCCAACGGGCTGCCGACTCCGCAACTCCCGACGGGCCGGACAACCTCGCCCGCGCCATCGCCGTCGCTGGTTCGAAAGACGGCAGGGGAAAAGGTGTCATGGTGCACTTCGCGGGCGCCATCTTCCCTGCCGCCGGCGTCCGGAAAAGCCAGACTCTTCGGCTCGATGCCTTTGCAAACCCCGATTTTGGGGTCCTTGGCCAAGTATCAGCCCAGGGAGAAGTTGCCATGGCCGGCACCGGCGGCAGGCTCGATGCCCTGCCCCTGCCCCAGGCGGGCGGCGGCTCCCCACGGGTGGACCTCGTTGCCGCCTACCCCGGCGCCGACTCCACCCTGATGCACGCCGCCCTTGAAGCAGGAGCGGAAGGCATCGTCCTGCAAGGTACCGGAAGCGGCAATGCAAATGCCAGCATCTGCTCCGAGGTCGCCGCCGCAGTGGCGTCCGGCGTCGTGGTGGTCACCAGCACCCGCGTCGACGCGGGACCCGTTGTCCCGATCTACGGCGCCGGCGGGGGCGGCGAGGACCTGCGCGCCGCCGGCGCCATCAGCTCCGGCCACCTCCGGCCGTCCCAGTCGCTGATCCTGCTCACCCTCCTGCTCCGGACCAACTCCGACCGGGACCGGATCACCGAAATCTTCACCCAGCGAGGGAGGCCCCCTGAACCTTCCGCCTGACACCCCCGAACATCCCGATTTAAACGAATTGAAAGGAAAATTTCATGGCAAAGGACATTCAAGTCGCCTTCGGCGTGGACGTAGACGCAGTGGCAGGCATGCTCGGCTCCTACGGAGGAGAAGACTCCCCGTGCGACATCAGCCGGGGCCTGTTCAGCGGCGAAGTGGGGGGCCCGCGGCTGATCCGGTTGTTCCAGAAATACAACCTCCCGGCAACCTGGTTCGTGCCGGGCCACTCGATCGAGACCTTCCCCGAACTGACGCAGATGATCGTCGACGCCGGACATGAGATCGGCGTGCACGGCTACTCGCACGAAAATCCGATCGCCATGACCAGGGAACAGGAGACCGCCATCTTGGACCGCGCGATCGAACTGATCGAGAAGGTATCCGGGCGCCGTCCCACAGGCTACGTGGCGCCGTGGTGGGAATTCTCGCCTGTAACGAACGAAATCCTCCTCGAACGGGGCATCAAGTACGACCACTCCCTCATGCACCGTGACTTCGAGCCGTACTACGTCCGCGTGGGCGATTCCTGGAAAAAGATCGACTACACCAAGGACGCCCAAACCTGGATGGAGCCGCTGGTGCGCGGGCAGGAAACGGACCTGGTGGAGATCCCGGCGAACTGGTACCTCGATGACCTCCCGCCCATGATGTTCATCAAGGCGTCGCCGAATTCCCACGGGTTCGTCAACCCCCGCGACATCGAACAGATGTGGCGGGACCAGTTCGATTGGGTTTACCGCGAAATGGACCAGGCCGCCTTCACCATGACCATCCACCCGGATGTCTCCGGCCGCCCGCAGGTGCTGCTCATGCTTGAGCGCCTGATCGAACACATCAACTCCCATGAGGGCGTCAACTGGTGCACCTTCGACCAGATTGCCGACTCCTTCCTTTCCCGCAGCCCCCGTAAGGACAACCAGTCATGACCATCCAAGAACCGGCTGTCGACCTGACGCAGCCCCGCCCGGACGAGAAGCGCCGCTTCCCCGTCTTTTCCAAGCGCCACACCACCACCGCTACCGTCCTTGCCCTGCTGGCCTGGACCGTGGCCGTCTTCGATTACGGCCTGTTCGGCACCCTGCTGCCGGCCATGCAGCAGGAATTCGGCTGGTCCGCCACGGAAGCGTACGCCATCAACACCTGGATCGCCGTCGGCACCGCCATCGTCTGCTTCGGCATCGGCCCCATCATCGACAGGCTGGGCCGCCGCAAAGGCATGATGAGCACGATCGGTGGCACCGCCGTCGTCTCCGCCCTGACCGCCGCAATTCCTACAGGTATCCCGTTTTTCAGCAACGCCATGCTGGTCGTCGTCCGTTCCTTCGGCGGTCTCGGGTTCTCGGAACAGGCCGTGAACGCCACCTACATGAACGAGGTCTACCAGGTCACCGAGGTGGCCGATAAGCGCAAGCGCCCCGGCTTCCACTACTCCTTCATCCAGGGCGGATGGCCGCTGGGATTCCTGCTGGCCAGCGCACTCGCCCTAGCCTTCCTGCCTTCCCTGGGCTGGCGCGCCCTGTATCTGATGGCCACCCTCCCAGCGGCCATCATCGTCTGGACCATAGCCCGGAAGCTCAAGGAAACCCCGCAATTTGAACTGCACCACAAGCTGACCGAACTGGAAAAGAGCGGAAAGACAGAGGATGCCCACTCGCTCGCCCACGCCTACGGCGTCGAGCACTCCTCGGCAGCACCGCTCAAGCGCATCTGGGAGCCGCACCTGCGCCGGAACACCATCGTGTTCTCGCTCGCCTGGATCGTAAACTTCTTCGGCATCACCATCTTCAGCGTCCTGGGCAGCTCCGTGCTCAAGAACGCCAAGGGCGTGGAACTCTCCGACGCCTTCTGGATGCTGATCGTCATCAACCTTCTGGCCTACTTCGGTTACGTCTTCCACGGCTGGATCGGGGACAAGATCGGCCGGAAACGGACCATCATCGGCGGCTGGATCATCTCCGGTATCTGCTTCTCAATCATGCTCAGCCCCATCGCCACCAGCCCGTTCATGATCATCCTGACCTACGGCGCCGGCCTGTTCTTCCTGGTGGGCCCGTACGCGGCCATCCAGTACTTCATGGCCGAGTGCTACCCGGTCAGCTGCAGGGCCACCGGAACCGCCTTCATCGGCGCCATGAGCCAGCCCGGAACCATCCTCGGCGGCGCCATCTTCACCGCCATCGCCGCAGGTGCAGGCACCGGTACCGCAGCCCTGTGGGTCGGCGCCCTGGGCACCCTGCTCTCCGGACTCCTGATGATCGCCGCGAAGCCCCCCGTTGAAGCACTCCTGGAGGACCACCCCCATGACGCATGATCAAAAAGTCGCCATCATCACCGGTGCCGCGAGCGGCATCGGCCGGGCCCTCGCGGTCCACTACGCCCGCCAGGGAGTGGTGTCCGTCATCGGCACCTTCCCCGGGGACCCCCACGACCCGGAGGAAACCCTCCGCCTGGTCAAGGAGGCCAACGGCGCGGCGGTGATCCATGAAGTGGACGTCCGCACCACCGTATCCGTGGACGCCCTGGCCCAGCGGGCCGTGGACGAGTACGGCAGGCTGGACTACGCCATCGCCAACGCCGGCATCCTCCGCAATTCCCCGCTGGGGGAAATGACGGACGAGCGCTGGCACGACATGCTCAACGTGGACCTCACCGGCGTGCTGCGCACGCTCCGGGCCGGGGCGGAGAGAATGACCGACGGCGGGGCGCTCGTTGCGGTCTCGTCCATCGCCGGCGGGGTATACGGGTGGGAGGAACACGCCCACTATGCCGCCGCCAAGGCAGGGGTCCTGGGCCTGGTCCGCAGCGTGGCCGTGGAACTCGGCCCACGCCAGATCCGCGCCAACGCCGTGATCCCCGGCCTCATCGAAACCCCGCAGTCCCTGGACCCAGTGAATTCACTGGGACCCGAAGGGCTGCAGCGGGCCGGGAACGACATTCCCTGGGGCCGGGTGGGCAAACCGGAGGAAGTGGCCAGCGTCATCGGGTTCCTCACCTCCGATGAGTCCCGGTACATCACCGGGCAGGCGCTGGTGGTTGACGGCGGCCTCACCGTGAAGATGCGCGCCTGACAGAGCTCCGGGAACGAAAGGACACCAATGAAGACATCGACCCATGCCGCTGACCAGGCCTCCGGGACCACTGAATCCGGGAAAGGCCGCGGGGTGGTGGTTACCGGCGGTTCCAGCGGGATCGGCAAGGCCATCGCCGAGGCCTTCCTGGCCAACGGGGACCGGGTGGCCGTGCTGGACCGGGCCGGAGGGGACGGCACCCTCCGCGTGGACGTTGCTAATGAAACCAGCGTGCGGGCGGCCTTCGCCGCGGCCCGGGACAGGCTGGGCGGCATCGACGTCCTGGTCAACAGTGCGGGGCTGCTGACGGAGTCCCCGCTGGAGGAGATGTCTCTGGCCATGTGGAACGAGACCCTCACGGTGGACCTGACCGGTGTGTTCCTGTGCTGCCGGGAGGTGGTGGGGGAGATGCGGCAGCGGAAGTGGGGCCGCATCATCAATATCGCCTCCCAGCTGGCCATCAAAGGCGGCGTGGGCCTGACCCATTACAGTGCAGCCAAGGCCGGCGTGGTGGGGCTTTCCAAGGCCCTTGCCTTGGAAACGGCCGCGGACAATGTCCTGGTCAACTGCATCGCCCCTGGCCCTATTGAGACGCCCCTGGTCGAGGGCATCTCGGAAAGCTGGAAAGCCGCCAAACGCGCCGAGCTTCCGCTGCGGCGCTTCGGGACGCCGGCGGAAGTCGCCCCTGCCGCCGTGCTGCTCGCCAGCGACCCGGGCGGAAACCTGTTCGTGGGACAGACCCTGGGACCCAACTCCGGCGACGTCATGCCGTAAAGAAAGGAGGCGCCATGTGCGGTGCCTGCGGAAGGACCACCGTTGCCGACTCTGCCCTGGGACCGGTCCGGACCATACGCCAACACCTGATCGTGGCCGCCACGATCAACGCGCTCTGTGCTGGCCTCCCGGGAACCCCGAAGGTGACTGCACTCAAGGACGGCTGGATGCTGACCGGCCCCTCCGGAGCCGCAAGACAATGCCAGACCCTCGAACAACTATGGTCCGCTGTGCTCGATTGCTTCACAAACGAATTGGTCCTCGACCGTCTGCAGCGGCGCCGGCGAGCATATGCGGCTGATCCAGCCAACGCAGGCCTGTCAGCGCGCACGGCTCAAGGACCTGGCCTGCTACCGGACCCCGCTGGAGCCAAATTCTCCCAAGGAGATCTTTATGACTGATTACACCTCGCTCTGGTCCCCCATCCTTATCGGCTCTACGGAACTGGACAACCGCGTTGCACTGGCCCCCATGACAAGGATCAGCGCCACCGAAGACGGGCTTGCAACAGAAAGAATGGCGTCCTACTACCAGACGTTCGCCAGGGGAGGTTTCGGGCTGCTGATCACCGAGGGCATCTACCCGGACACCGCCCACAGCCAGGGCTACCACTACCAGCCAGGCCTCGCGACCGAAGAGCAGGCACAGTCCTGGACTAAAGTCGTCGACGGCGTTCACGCAGCAGGTGCGAAGATCTTCGCCCAGCTGATGCACGCCGGCGCACAGAGCCAGGGCAACCGATTCGTGGCCTCCACAGTAGGACCCTCGGCGGTGGCACCCAAGGGGGAACAGCTAGGGTTCTACCGCGGTGAAGGCCCATACGCCGTTCCCTCAGAGATCACCGCGGCCCAGATGAAAGAGGTCCGGGACGGCTTCGTCACGGCCGCACTGCACGCACAGCATGCCGGGTTCGACGGCGTCGAGATCCATGGGGCCAACGGATACCTGCTCGACCAGTTCCTCACGGACTACCTGAACCAGCGTGACGACCACTACGGCGGCTCACCGGAAAACAGGGTGCGCTTCGCCGCTGAAATCTGCCGAGACGTCCGCGCGACTGTGGGACCCGGCATGACTGTAGGGATCCGCATCTCCCAGTCCAAGGTCAGCGACCCTGACCACAAGTGGAGAGGAGGAGTGGAGGAAGCCGGAGCCATTTTCGGCGCGCTGGGCGCAACGGGCATCGATTTTGTCCATACCACCGAATACCGCGCCACCGAGCCCGCGTTCGCGGATGCGGAGGAAAGCCTGGCTGCGCTGGCCAAGCAGTACTCCGGCGTGCCCGTCATCGCCAACGGCACCCTCGATGACCCTGACACGGCCGTATCCATGCTGGCAGGAGGATCAGCGGACGTGATTGCGCTCGGGAAAGGAGCGTTGGCCAACCGGAACTGGCCGCACCTTGTCCGCAACAACCTGGAATTCGAGGATCTCGACCCTTCCGTTTTCGCACCCGTGGCGGACGTCAAAGACTGGGAAGTAGAAGATCCCTCCTAAGAGGCTGCTGAACTATCTCTATTTCAAGGCTGGCCCGGTAACGGCACCACCCACGACACACCTCGACTCGCTTTAGCTCCTGGAGCCGGAAGGCAAAACAAGTGAAATCAACCTATGCAGCCGGGTCCCTGCGCTCCCGGGGCACCAAAAGGTGAGACGGCCATGGACAATCCCCTAGCAAACGGGGCGCGTGCGCTGGCCGGACAAATGTCAGTCGGCTTCCTCACCGAGGAGAACGCATCCAAGGCCGTGCAATCCCTGGCATACGTACTCGAAAACTCCGTTCCGGGACCCGCAGGAGCTGGAGCCTCCATCCTCAACCCCGGCGGCCGCCTGGAAAGCATCGGTGCGACCGGCCCGATGGTGCTCCGCGCTGACCAACTGCAATACCAGCTCGGTCAGGGACCATGCCTGAGTGCATGGGCGGAACAAAGCGCGATCATCATTCAGGACACCGAACAGGAAACGCGCTGGCCGCAATGGACCACAGCAGTTGAGGACTTTCCGCTCCGCTCCGTTCTCAGTGCCCCGCTAACCACCGAGGGGCGACGCATCGGGGCGCTGAAGGTCTACTCCCGAAATCGGATGGCCTTCAACGACCACTCGGTTTTCCTCATCGAGCGGCTCGCCACCCCAGCCGCCATCATGCTCAATATGGCCTGGGCCCGGGAAGCCAGGAAACGCCTCGTCGCGGAACTGATGGAAGCCATGGCAACCCGCGACATGATTTCCAGGGCAGAAGGCGTCCTGATTGAACGAATGAATATCACCTCGCGCGAAGCTTTCAACATCATGCTGTCCGCGTCCCGGGCAGAGGGCAAACCGCTCCGTGTGGTAGCCCGGGAAATCGCCCAGTGACCCGAAAGTAAAAGGCAACCACCCGGACACGTTCCATTCAATTCCGAGGACAGGCCGAAGAACCGCTCCAGACCGCCAAGCAAACATCGTTACAGACCCTCGGGCGCACGTCACGATCTCACTGGACCGGCTCGCTACAGCCAAAAGCAACCCACCGCTCGGCGCCGAACTTGTGCGGACTTGCGTCGTCCGGACGCAAAGCTGCGTGGCGGTCCGAACGGGCTACGCCGTGCAATCGGTGACCAGGGAGAGCGGGTTTGGCTCGGAATGGTGCTTGCTGGGGTGATGCGCTTCCGGATCGTTGTGCTGGTTCGTGCATGAGCTTGGCACCGGCGACCGGTCAAGCGCCAGATGGGAGGGGTCTGGACTCAGAGGCAGGAGTAGTCGTAGTCGGTACCGCTGGAGACGTATTGGGTGAGGGTGACTTTGCCTCCTCCTGTTAGCGGCGCCGTGGTGCACATACGCTTTGCGGACGTCAGTGAGCTGGCCCCGGCGAGCCAGCTTCTGGCGGTGTAGAGGGGGCTCGATGATGGAACCGTGCCCGCTATTTGGGTCCACTGGCTGCTCGTGGAGTAGATTCCGGTCGTCGCGCCGATGCTCGCGAAATAGGCCATCATGCCTTCCAGGTCCGCGCGGTTGGCAGCCTTGTCGGCGGACCAGCTGTTGCCGGTTTCGACGTCAAGCCACCAAACGTAGGAGGCGGGATTGCTGACGCCTCGGATGTTGGCGTCGTCGTAGGCCTTGGCGTACCCGTACATGTACGAGCAGGCCGCCCCAAAAGACCCACTCGTGCACTGGCCGTAGGGGTTGGCCACGCTGGTTCCGCCGTACGTGTTGCTTGTAGGCCACCAGGAGCCGGCCGCCCCCGGATTAGCAGTGTTCACGTAAAGCGCGACCTTGGGCTGGCCGGTAGCGCCTGTCGAGGAGCCGGCCCAGGACAGCTCGGTGGCGAGGCAGGGATTGGTCGTGTTGGCGGTGCCGTTGTTGACGCCAACAATTCCAAAGTTCTGACCCTTGGGCAGCGCTTTGCCGCACTGCGGCCACGAGACGTCATTGCCAGGGCCCGTCGTTGCGGCTTCCGCAGGAAGGCCGAAGAGCATCAACACCAAGGCCGCAACGGCGGCCAGTGGATAGCGAAACCGGAAGAGCGGCGGCGTGGCGCGGGTGACGTTCATGGTCGACCCCATTTCGGCGCTGGGCAATCAGGTACCCAGCATGAGCGCCCCCGCTGTAGAGGTCAAGGTATCGCGCTGATTCAGCAAAGGTGGCTCGTCAAACCTTATTTCAAAGAATCATCTGCATAGGCGGGGTGTCGGGCCCGTGCGTGGGGGTCTATTGAAATCAGAAATCTGGAATAAGCACCAAAAGCCCAGTTCATTGCCGGCCCGCACGCAGGCGGCCTCACTCCGAGAGTGTGTCAGCGTTACGTTCCACCAGAAGCGCAATGATATTCGGTGCCAAACGCAGCCCGGGTATGGGAGCCGCCCGCCTAGTCACCAAACCGTCACGGCGAATCCTGGTGTTCTGTCCGGCGCGGATCACCGCGAAGTCACCCGACGGGTCGCACACTTTCGGTAAATACCCGGAAGGCGCGACTGAGGGCGCACCACTGTGGTCAGTGATGCGCCCTTCGCCTTTGCCGTGGTCAGTGCTTTTTGAAAGCGTCCTTGACCTTTTCGCCGGCCTGCTTCAGGCTGCCTTTGGTCTGATCAGTCTTGCCTTCGGCTCGAAGGCTCTCATCGCCCGTGGCGCTACCGGCAGTTTCCTTGCCCTTGCCGCCGACTTTCTCGGCAGCGTTCTTAATCTTGTCGCCTAGTCCCATCGTGGTTCCCCCTCTGGTTGGCAGCCGGTTAGTACTGCCATAAATCCATTTTAATCCTGCCGCCGGTTGCGGTTTCAAGTCCCGACTCACTTACTGCCTGGTTCGTGCAGGACCTGCCGGGCCGGCCGGTCAATGCGGTCTGCGGCAGTTCGCCCGTCATCGTTTTAACTCGCAGAAACGTCGCTGGCGTCCACTGCCCCGGGCATTCTCCTGGCACGATTGGCGTCGCGTTCGGGCGTTTCGGGTGCGTCGGCAGAATAGCCGGACGTGTCGCAAATCTGAGGGCCGCCGTCATGCCTTCGGAGCCCTGAGCAGCACGCGACCTCGGGAGCATTAACTGCGTCAAAAGTTCAGGTGGAAACGGGGAAGCCTACAGGGGATGTCGCAGGGCCGGGGCCGGTCGTGTGGAGCAGGACGTATTCCAGAATCACGCGTCGTCGAAGCCTGCTACCGGGTCTTCACTGACCCGCCCGGCTGGCGTCTGGGTTTTGGTCCTCCGATACCGAAAAATGAAGTGCCCCGCGGCAGGGCGGCGCAAAGGGGGCTGGAAGGTCAAGGCACTTTAGCAGTCCGATTCAAGTTGCAGGGTTGTGAACCTGGTTCTAGTCCCATTGGCTGATGTCGAGTTCCAGGCGGGTGTCATTGCCGAGCAGGGCGCGGCCGATGTCGGTGACCGGGATACTCACGTGCCATTGACTGTCGCTGGTGTTTTCGGTTTCCCAGTCGAGCCGGTTTGTCAGTTCTTCCTGATCGGCGATGCGTCGGGACGGCGTGCTGTTCCATTGCCAGGTGACGGTTCGCCAGGTCCCCTCGGTGTCGAGCGCGACATCGACGATGAGGGTGTCTTCCCAGTCGCCGATCTGTTCGAGGTGGTCATCGAAGCACAGGATGCCGCCGGATTCCTTGAGTGAAATGACTTTCAGGTCCAGTGCGTACCGGCAGACGGGTTGTTCGCGGGGTTGCAGGAATATCGTCACCAGCGGCACCGGAGACAGCGGTGTGGCGAGCTCTTTCGCTTCGGCATTGAGATCCACGGGACAGTAATGATTTGCTGTCTGTTCATGGACTAACACCGGGATCCAGCGCAAGGCCAGCCGGATTTCCGCTTGCCAGATACGGTCCGACTGATTTCCGAAGTCCAGTCCATGCAGACCGACCTCCACCCGCAGTCCGCCCAGTAGGAAGCGGCTGAGGTTCTGGTAAGCCTCCTCTGAATTGACCAGCCCGAACCGGCCGGAATGGGAGCGGTAAACGTAGGCGCGCGCGGACCCGTAGACGTAAGCGTTCCGGATGGCGACAAGACCGTCGCTTTGGACACCCATGAGGGCTGAGGAAAAACCCCGTGCGACGGCGTAATCACCTGGGTTGGTGCCGACAATGCTGAGTACGCGTGTGGGTTTGAACGGACCGATCATGCGCCGCGGGTCCCATTGACCTGCCCGGGGATTTGTCTCACGGGCGGGGTCATGACCGGCCGGCAGCATGTATTCCTTCATGTGGTCGGGGGTGAAGATCGCGGAACCCATGGGTCCGAACTCGTTCATGATCCAGCTGCCGAGCGGACCTCCCAGTTTGGGGTCGATACCCCCATGGGGAGTGCCGATCGTGCCAGCTTCGATACGGTTCCGACGGGATCTTCGAGTTCGCGCTGCAAGGCAGTCCTGCTGATCAGGCCACCCATGGAATGTGTCACCAAATAAACCAGGGGTTCCCCAGGGTTTTGGAGCGCACCAAAGCAATGAAATTGGCTAAGCCTTTGGCGGCGTGCCCGATATCGTACGGTTTCGGGTCGGCACCGAAGGACCCGGAATCGGGATCATAGAAACGGTATATCCAGATTGAATCCGGGGCGAGTTCACCCGGACCGGCGTCGAGCAGGACTTGCTGCTGGCTGCCGGCCACGGCCAGGTTGTAGTTGTGCTCCTTCGTAAACCGAAGGAGGGGTCCCTCAAACTGGTAGAACCGGGGCTGGCCTGCGGCGCCGACCCGGATGTGGGTCGATCCTTCATTGAAGCCGTAAAACGGATCGTCGGCGGCGTCATCGATAGCATTCTGGCCACCGGCGAACCCCCGGACAAAAATAATTGGAAGTGCAAACTCATGAGTAGCTCCAGTCCCGCATTATCGCCCAGTTTGGCATTGCCAGCCAACCCGCACAAGGGGACCCAGGGAGCCCCGGGTTGACCCATCACAGATTGGGCAGCAGCTATCAAAAAATCGTCAGGGGAGGCTCCACCGTGCAGCCCAACGGCAGGACATTTCCGCGGCTGCCGGGACCGGAGGGTGCTTACTTTTTCTTTGCGTTTGATGAGAGTTGAGTGCGGGGTCAGGTCCTGCTGCTCCTATGTGCCCTCGACGTGAACATCCTTAAAAGGCGGGCACCGTCAGGGGGCGGGGAACAGTTTTGGGCATAGTGTCGGTGGTGACCGATTGAGCGTCCGGGTTGACGGCCGGGGAGCGGGAATGTCATGGCGGACAGCAGAGTCAAGCGGGTTGTGGTGATGGTCCAGGAAAACCACACCACGGACAACTACTTCCGGGGCCTGGCCCCGTACGGGGCCAATGTTGCACCGGACTGGCCGATCCAGCCCAACCCGCCGGCGGCGGACGAGCCGCACGACCGGCACGCCTACTACCGCTGGCTCACCGGAGCGCACCAAGCCGCCCGCACGCAGTTCGACACAGGAATCGTCCTGCCGTTCTACGCCTACCTGGCGCTGACCGGGGCCTTCCTGGAAAACCACTGCAGTGGCTTCGGCACCAACTCCACCCCGAACCATCTGCTGATCGTCGGCGGCCAGTCACCGACTCTGCGCAACCCGTCCCGGACCCAGCCGCCGCCGGTATGGGACCTGCCCTCCGTCCCGGGCCTGGCCGCCGACGCGGGAATCGGCTGGGCCTGCTACACCGGCAACAGCAACTACCCGGCCGGGTTCTACCAACAGCTCAACGGCTCCAAGAACCTGATTCCCAATGCGCATTTCGTCGCGAACGCCGCCGCCGGGAAACTGCCGCCACTGACTTACCTGTGGCACAACTCGCCCGAAGACGAACACCCCACCGCTGACGTCACGATCGGAATGAACAAGATCTGGGAATCCGTGGACGCCGTCGTCAGATCCGGCGGCTGGGACGATACGGTGTTCCTGCTCACCTGGGACGACTGGGGCGGCTGGGATGACCACGTGGCCACCCCCAACGTCGAGCACACCCCGGACGGGGTGCAACTCGCGTACGGCCCGCGGGTCCCGCTGATCATGTTCGGCGGCCCGGTCAGGCCCGGCATCGACAGCCGATGGTCCAACCACGCCGGCATCCCGAAGACCGTGATGCAGCTCCTCGGGCTGCCCAAGCTGGGTGTGGACCGCGTCGACAACGACCCCGGGCTGGCCGACCTGATTGATCCAGCCCTGCACAACCCAGCACCACCGGCGTACGGGTCGAAAGTGACCCTCCCCGCTCCGCCGCAGCCGGCACCCAAACCAAACCCGTTGCCAGCACCGCCCACCGCTACCTCAATACCGGTGGCGCCGGTTGCGCTTCGTGGCGGGGGCACACTCCCGCCACCTAATGACGTTCCCCTGACACCAGCGAAGCCCTGAACAATGACAGTCCCACGAACGGAGCCATTTCATGTCTGAACAGAACACCACACCGAACCCCGCCAGGGGCAGTGTCCCTCTCGCCGGCTCGGAACGCCCGGGGGTGGCACGCATCCAGGCCTCGCTCGGGCCCGTGGATCCATCCCGCCGGATTGAGGTGACGGTGATCCTGCGCCGCCAGGAACCGCTCCCGGAGACGGTCCCCGAACCAATGTCGCGGGATGAGCTCGCGGCCCGCCACGGAGCGTCCAACGCAGACCTTGACCTCGCCGTCGGGACGTTCACTCGGCTGGGAGCGGAAGTCCTCGAAACGGACCCGGCGTCGCGTCGGGTCCGGCTGGCCGGAACCGTCGAAGACCTGAGCCGGATCTTCGGTACCAGCCTGGAGGAAGTGACCAGCAGCGGGCCCCACGGTCACGACATCACCCACCGGCACCGGACCGGGGGCCTGCAGATACCGGCAGAACTGGACGGAATCGTCACCGCCGTCCTGGGCCTGGATGACCGGCCGCAGGCCCGGGCGCAGTTCCAGGCGATCCCGCGAGCCGCAACCGATACCAGTTACACCCCACCGGAACTGGCCAGGATCTACAACTTTCCGGCGACAGCAGACGGCAGCGGTCAGGTCGTGGCCATTATCGAACTTGGTGGTGGCTTCGGCCAGGCAGACCTGGACACCTATTTCTCTGGCCTAGGGATCACTGGGCCGAAGGTCACCGCCGTAGGGGTTGACGGTGCCGTCAACCAACCCGGGCAGGACCCGACCGGGGCGGACGGCGAAGTGCTCCTCGACATCGAAGTGGTCGGCGCCCTGGCACCAAAGGCGGACGTTTTGGTCTACTTCGCCCCGAATACCGACGCCGGTTTCCTCGACGCGATCATCAACGCCTCCCACGCCGCCCCAGCACCGGCATCGATCAGCATCAGCTGGGGCCAGAACGAGGACGCCTGGACCGCCCAGGCGCGGACGGCGTTTGATCAGGCACTGGCCGACGCCTCCGCACTGGGCGTGACGGTCACCGCAGCTGCGGGGGATAACGGCAGCGCCGACGCGGCCACGGACGGCAGAGACCATGCTGACTTTCCGGCTTCCAGCCCGCACGTCCTCGCATGCGGGGGCACGCGCCTGGACGCCGACCCTGGCACCGGAGCGATCAGGTCAGAAACCGTTTGGAACGACGGACCGAACTCAGCCACGGGGGGCGGCTACAGCGACACGTTCCCCGCCCCGCCCTGGCAGAGCGGGCTGCCCGCCCACGCCCGGCACCCCAAACCGGCACCAAAACCCGTACCCGGGGGCCGTGGCCGCGGTGTCCCGGATGTCAGCGGCGTCACTGACCCGCAGACCGGGTACAAGGTCCGGGTAGATGGCAAGGACATGGTCATCGGCGGGACCAGCGCCGTCGCACCCCTCTGGGCAGCCCTGATCGCCTTATTCGCCCAAGCCACCGGGCGGCGGTTCGGCCAGATCCAGCCCCTGCTCTACACCCGGAAGGCAGGGTTCCACGACATCACCACCGGAAACAACGGCACATACCAAGCCGGCCCCGGCTGGGACCCCTGCACCGGCCTCGGCACCCCCGACGGAACAGCCCTGCTCGCAGCGATCACCGGCATGAGGAAAATCTGAATACAAAGACAAGAGGGATAGCCGGGCCCTGAGCAAGGGTTCCTACATGCGAAGCGAACTGTCTTCCCGGGAACGGTGCCGGCGCAAGTCCGCCGGTGCGCGATCAGGCCGAGCACCGATATGACTCCACTTTATCGGGCAAGACTGCGATCGGTGGAAGCCAAGGGGGCGTTCCGCCCGGGCAGGTTTCCTGCGCCTTTCAGATCCATTCCTTCTTTTTGAAGCTCAGATACAGCCCGGCGGAGGCAGTCAGCACTGTCCTCGTATCACTGGCTCGGGATCCCGATGGCTGTTGCGGGTGCGGTTCTGTTGGCCCTTGGCACCTTGTTCCAGCACAGGGCTGTTGAAGGCCAGGGCGCGGCGCCGGGCCGGGCGGCCGGGGTATGGGCGGTGGCCGGTTGCAGGCCCTGCTGCGGAAACCGGCATGGTTGGCCGGGACCGCCATGCTCGGAGCGGCGATCCTCCTGCAGCTGACCAGCCTGAGGTTCTCACCCCTGATCGTTGTACAACCCATCGGTGCTGTTGCCCTGATTGTCACGACCCTCGCGACCGCTAAGGTGACCGGCAAGTCCCCGGGGCGCCGCGTCCTCACGTCCGTAGCACTGTGTGTTGGCGGTGTAGGCGCTTCCGTGGCTGTCGCTGCCATCTCTGCCCAGGACGTTGAGATCAGCGACCGGCACCTCATCACCATCCTCGTCATGCTCGGGATCGTCCTTGCCGCACTCGGTACGGGGTTCGGCCTCTGGCGTCACCGCTGGGGTGCCGTCGTGTTGACCGCCGGCGCCGGGATCCTCCTCGGGTTCGTCGCGGCACTGGCCAAGACTGTCATCGGCCGGCTCTTCCAGGGGGATTTCGAATGGTTGTACCTGACTTGCCTGGCTGGGCTGGTCGTTGCCGCCCTGTGCGGTTCCTTCCTGGTCCAGAACGCCCATACCCGGGGGACCCCGGAAATTGTGGTTGCGGGCCTGACCGTCATCGACCCGCTGGTCCCCGTGAGCATTGGGATCGCCGTCCTCGGTGAAGCCGACACCGCACCGCCGGTGGCTATGCTCGCTTTCATCCTTGCGGGCGCAACAGCCATCGCGGGCGTCCTGCTCCTGGCCACGGCCAAAAAGCCGGAGACCGCTGCAACTCCCGAACAGGCCTAACCCGCGTCCCCCAGCTACTCAAAGGAACCCCACATCCCCCCTGATATGTAGGTTGGATTGTC